>PSLL01000016.1:0-10664 GCA_040289575.1 Candidatus Dadabacteria bacterium
TGATAATACTCGTCTTATACCCAATTCTTGCTCTTCACAAAACAACGGATCGGACAAAGACGTATTTTTAGGAATCAGTTATATGCACCGTCTCTCTTTCTTCTGCAATCCGATTTATTAAATTCGCTATGTAACCCGCTCCAAACCCATTATCTATATTTACAACCGACACACCTGGGGCGCATGAGTTTAGCATTCCCAGAAGTGCAGAAAGTCCTTTGAAATTCGCACCATACCCTATGCTTGTCGGCACTGCGATTATCGGCTTAGAGAAAAGCCCCCCGACAACGCTAGGCAGAGCCCCCTCCATACCTGCAACGACTACTATTACGGACGCCTTTTTAAAGCTCTCCGAGTTGCTAAACACCCTGTGGATCCCCGCCACACCAATATCATAAATCCTCTGTGTAAAACTACCCATCACCTCTGCCGTAACTGCTGCTTCTTCGGCAACAGGGATATCCGATGTCCCCGCTGAAACAACCAAAACATTGCCGATTCGCCTATGGTCTTTAGGCAAAATATAAAAAGCCCTGGCGACCTCGTTATAAACACCTTCGGGAAACTCTTTTCTGAGCAGAACCGCCTTATAATGGGAGAGCCTTGTTACAAGTACATTGCTCTCTTTTTCTCTCATAGCGCGGATAATCCGGGTAATTTTCTCTACATCCTTCCCTCGCCCAAAGACTACCTCCGGAAATCCCAATCTGAGTTCCCTATGGTGATCTATCTTTGAGTACCCTAGGTCCTCGTAGGGAAGCGTTTTTAGAACTCGAGCGGCTTCATCCACCGTAACGTTACCGGATTTTACGCTATTGAGAAGTTCCCTTAATCTCTTTTCGTCCATCCTAGGAAATGATGTCTTATGCAGGATTTATGATACAAGATGTTTTTTGTCCCGTATCGCGCATCATGAACCTTAAAAAAACGAGGCAAGTATATCCGCTTCGCTAACCTTTGTGTCTTCAATGAAGGCTTCACCCCTCATCTTCCACATCTGGGCACGCCTCTTTAGGATCCAGACATTAAGCTTGACCTCCATACCAGGAAGAACGGGCTTTCTAAATTTTACATTCTCAAGCCCTACCAGAGCGGGTATCCTCTTGAATTCTGGGTCCGTGGCATATACCAAAATACCCCCCGCCTGAGCGAGGGCCTCAACTATTATGACTCCCGGAACAACGGGATTTCCAGGGAAATGGCCTCTAAAAAACTCCTCTTGCGGCCTAAATCTCTTTATGGCAACGATTCTCTCCCCGGGCTCCATTTCAAGGACCCCGTCAATAAAAAGAAAAGGCTCCCGATGTGGAAGAAACCTTTTGATCTCCTCTTCATTCATTATCATGATTGATACCCAGTTCTGATGCGTATTGTTAAAATAATCAAAGAGAACACAGAAAACCCATTTGGGCTATCGGTAACTCGGCTAAATACATCTCCAATCCGTTCAGACACGGCTATTTCTTTGAGCTTCCGGAGCCTCCTTTCTTGGCATCATAGGCCTGTATAATCTTGTCCGTTAAGTCCGCGTCCTTTGAGGCATATATAACCCCGCCCTCGGTTTTCTCAACTATTAATGTATATCCCCCGGAATCCCCTATCTGCTGAACTACGCTCTCAAGCTCAGTCAGTATTCTCTGTGTAAGCTCAAAGTCACGCTTCTGAAGCTCGTCACGGAAGTCATCGCGCGTTCTATTGAGGTCCTTTTCCATCTTATCAAGCTCCTCGACCTTCTGCTTCCTCGCACCCTCGTCCATAACGGGAGCCTTAGATATAAAGTCCTGTTTCATACGGTTGAGCTCAGCGGTTCTCTGCTCAATTATCCTTCTTTTGTCCTGAAACTCCTTTTCAAAAGCGGCTTTAGCAGACTTGCCAGCCTGAGAGTCTCTTATAACGCGCTGAAGGTCTACATAGCCGATCTTCGCCGTCACTGATTGGGCATACGAAAGCCCTGAGGCTCCGATTATCAAGCCCATTAGCGTTAACAAAACGATCTTCATTTCTTGCCTCCTTAAAAATAATTAATATAAAGTTCCTATGGTAAATTGTAATTGATACCGACCTTCCCCTGGAAGCCTAGTTCCTATTGGGAACCCTACCTCAAGTCTAAGCGGTCCCAGGGGAGAGAGCCATCTTATTCCGACTCCAAAGTCCTTTCTGAGGTCGCGAGGATTCAAGCTGAGTTTCTGATTATCATTAAAAACATTTCCAATATCGAAGAATACAACCCCTTTAAAACCCACCTGAGGTATAAGTGGAAATATATATTCAGCCGTACCAACGACCTTCTGTGTCCCACCTATGACTACAAAATCCCCGTTATCAGCTGGGACGCGGGGACCCACTTGCCTAAATGGAAACCCCCGTAAATCGTCAGGCCCCCCCAGGAAAAACCTCTCAGAAACAACAAGGTCATTTCCAGTATTTCTGAGATTAATCAATCCGTACTGCCCCGCAACTGAGAACACAGTTTTAAAGGGAAGCGGAAAGAAAAACCTCGTTGATGCCGTGTATCTTGTAAAATCTGTATTGCCGCCAAAAGGACCGGCAAACTCGATATTGGCTCTGCTTATGTTGCCACTTGACGGGTCCAATATATTATTTCTAGAATCCCATATAAGACCAAACCCAACACTGCTTATATTTCTAGCGGATTCCGTGACTAGGAGCAAGGCCTTCCCGGATACATTACTTACATTTTCGTGCTCAAACCTATAAAAAACCCTGCCGCTTAAATCGCTTATAAGGTGTCGACCAAGGGCTAAACTGCCCCCAAATGTGTTCGTAGTGAAATCTAGGAACTTCCTCTGTGTGTAGAATCCAAGAGCCTCAAGCGTAAATTGGCTATCTAGAAGATGAGGGTCCTGATAATCTATTATACCAAGCCTTGTAACACCACCTATTTGTGCAGAAAGGGACAGCGTTTTCCCGAGTCCAAAGAGGTTTGACTCCTGGATTTGACCAGCAAAAATAAAGGTCTCAACAGAGCTAAATCCTCCCGCTATACTGAAGAACCCCGTGGGTTTTTCCTTTAATTTAACATCTACATCAAGCTGATCATCTGTGCCGGGAACGCGGTTTGTGGTAACCTCTATGTTATCTTCAAAGTACCCGAGCCTAAAGATGCGGGGTCTTATCTGTTGAATCCTCGTTGCATTATAGAGCTGTTGCTCCTGTATAGGGATCTCTCTTCTTATCACCTTATCACGGGTCCTTATGTTTCCCACTATATCTATGTTTCTTATGTGTACCTCTTTTGCCTTCTCAATATCGTAGGTTATATTGACAATAAGATTCTCCCTATCTATTTTGAAATCAGGAGAGACATTTGCAAAGGCGTATCCTTTGTCACCGTAGAATGTGGTGAGTTTTGAAATGTCCCCTGCAAGAAGACTTCGGCTAAACGGCTTGCCAGTTTTAAGTGCAAATAGTTTTATCAACTCCCCTTCGGGGCTAATTAAATCGCCTTTGAGCTTAATATCACCAACCTTGTACTGACTACCCTCTTCAATCCTGTATGTAACAACAAATCCCCCTTTTTTCTCACTGTATTCGATTTCGGGTTTGCTCACCTTTGCGTCTATGTACCCATTATCGAGATAAAGGTCTCTGATTCTCTCCGAGTCCCTTTCCAGCTCCTCCTGCTTATAGAGACCCCTACTCGTAATAAAGGTGAGAAACCACTTGGGTTTTACCGCTAAAACACTCTTTATCTTCTTCGTGCTCAGGGCCTTATTCCCTATAAATACCAACTCTTTTACATAAGCCTTCTTTCCTTCTTTTATTTCAAAAGTAACGCCGACTGTATCTTCTCCTTTCGGTTCAATCTCATAGTTTACTTCAGCCGCGACAAAGCCCTTATCCAGGTATAGTTTTTTTATAGCCGCCGCGCTCATCTTTACCTTCTCAAGCTCTATTATCTTCCCTTCCTTTACCTCTATAACCTTTGTAATGTCCTTGCTCTTTATCTTTTTGTTTCCCTTTACCCTTACGTCAACAACAACCGGTTTTTCCTTGACATTATAGATAAGCACCAACCCTTCAGGTGTTCTTTCTACCTCGGCAGATACATCCTCAAAAAACCCGAGTTTATATATACTCTTTATGTCTCTCCTCACAGTCTCAGCTGAAAGCGGCTCGCCTACCTTTGAGGATATATTAATTCTAACAAGCTCGGTTTCGACTCTTCTATTTCCCTTGATCTCAATTTTTATAACGTTGTCTTCTCCAAATACGAGGCTTGAAAAGAAGGATGTTAAAAACAAAGCAACAACGGTCTGGAGCAATATACGCGAGATATTAATTTTCATCTACTATTTTTCCATCCGAGAGTCTGATTCTCCTACCAAGCCGCTCAGCCACCGCCGGATTATGTGTAACTAAAACCAATGTAATCTGCTCTTCCCAGTTGAGATTGAGAAATAAATCCATGACCGATTTCCCGGTTTCCAAATCCAGATTTCCTGTAGGTTCATCCGCTAAGATCACGCTGGGCTTGAGTATTACTGCCCTTGCAATTGCAACCCTCTGCTGCTCTCCCCCCGAAAGCTCTCCGGGCCTGTGATGAAGTCTATCCTTAAGCCCCACCCTTTCAAGAATATCCATAGCCAGATCTCTTGCCTCCTTTATCCCCATCCTCTGGATTAAAAGAGGCATCATCACATTCTCAAGGGCGCTAAACTCCGAAAGCAGGTAATGAAACTGAAAAACAAACCCTATCTCCCGATTTCTAAATGTCGCAAGCTCATCATCGCTTCGGTGAAATACATTCTCTCCGGAGTAGAGTACCTCGCCGCTTGTCGGGCGCTCGAGGGTTCCAATTATATGGAGAAGTGTGCTTTTGCCCGACCCCGACATACCCACTATACCTACGGTCTCGCCTTTTTTAATCACAAGATCAATCCCCTTTAGTGCAGCTATCCCGCTGCCATCTGTCTCAAATACCTTCGAGAGACTCCTTACCTCAATAACCCCTTCACTCATACCTCAGTGCCTCTACCGGGTCTTTGCGCGACGCCTGATAAGACGGATACAATGTTGCCAAAAAACACACAATCAGGCTAAATGCAGCCACTCCTATAAAATAGAGCGGTTCAATTTTAACTGGAAACTCGGAAACAAAATAGACCTCCGGGTCAAATGGAATAAGATGCCTTACTGTATCAGATGTCTTCACTAAGTAGCAAATTCCATATCCGGCAAATGTTCCAAGTAGGGTTCCAACGAGTCCTATAACCATCCCATCGGTTATAAATATCCTCATAATCCCTCTTTTTGTTGCTCCCATTGCACGGAGTATTGCAATATCTCTTCCCTTTTCCATCACAACCATTGTAAGGGTACTTACAATGTCAAGTGCAGCAACGAGTATTATAAGGGCAAGAAAGATCGCAATTGCAATCCTTTCAAGGCGAAGCGCCCGAAATAGGCTCTTATTTACATCCTCCCAGTTTCTTACGTAAAACGGAAACCCGAGCTTATCCGTAATCTCGTTGCCAATCTGCTTTGCCTTATATACGTCTCTGACTTTGGCTTCAATCCCAGTAACCTTCCCATCCATATCAAAGAAATCCATCGCATCTTTCAGGGATACATAGGCAGTTGAGGAGTCATATTCAACCATTCCGTAATCAAAAAGCCCTACAACCTCAAACCTCTTTATCTTTGCCTGTGGACCAAACGGACCAACCTTGCCAAATGGAGATACGAGATTCACTTGATCTCCGACGGAAACCCCGAGATTTGCGGCAAGCTCACGCCCTATTATTAAAGGGGGCTTTCCCGGCTTGGTGCTTTCACCGAGCTTTGCTATCAGTTCATGCCCGATTTTTCTCAGTTCCTCGTCTTTAATCTCTTCCTTTTTCCCTCTTCCAATGGTACCCCTTCCCAGAGCCTCCTCTATGTTTGTGACACCCCCCGCATTCTGGGGGTCAATTCCCCTTATGACCGCACCTATGACGTTGGTTTCGCCAACGAGCATACCCTGACCATATATAAATGGGCTAGTTCCAACCACACCTGGGAAACTCGCGACCTCTGCCCTTATTTTATCATAGTCTTTTATAGGACCGTCGTAACTCAGCACCACAAGATGGGAGTTTACACCCAGGATCTTGTCCTTGAGTTCCTCTTCAAACCCCCTCATTACGGCAAGAACGACGTTTAATGCCATAACACCCATAAATACGCCCAGAATAGATATAAGCCCTATGATTGATATAAACGTCTGTCTTCTTTTCGATCTCAGATACCTGAGTCCTATAAAAAATTCGTATTTCATTCGGGTCTAAGGTGTGGAAAGAATATTACTTCCCTTATAGAAGGAGAATTTGTAAGGAGCATAACAAGGCGGTCAATCCCAACTCCAGCCCCTGCGGTAGGGGGCATTCCGTATTCAAGCGCAGATATAAAATCCTCATACATCTCGTGGACCTCATCCTCGCCCCTGGATTTAAGGTCAATCTGTCTGAGAAATCTCTCTTTCTGGTCAATCGGGTCGTTAAGCTCGGAAAATGCATTTGCAACCTCCCGCCCGGCTATATAGAGTTCAAATCTATCTGCAACCTCAGGGTTCGAGTTGTTTCTCCTCGCAAGGGGGGATACGTCAAGCGGAAATCCAAAAACAAATGTCGGACTGACAATCTCCAGACCAATCAATCGCTCAAATATCTCGATTATTGCCTTTCCTCTGATTCCCTTATGATCAATGCCCAAAGATGCGGCCCTTTTAAAGAGCGCCTCATCGTTATTTAAGACCTCATCGCCGATTACACTTTTTAGGGACTCGATAATGCTAATTCTCTTCCAAGGACGCATCATGTTTATAGTCGTATTTTGATATGTAAATTCAAGTGTGCCGAGAACGCCTTGAGTAACAAAGCATATAAGCTCTTCGATTAAGTCCATCAAGTCCTCATAAGTAGCATAGGCTTGATAAAGTTCAAGCATTGTAAACTCCGGATTATGCTGAGTGGATATTCCCTCATTTCTAAAATTCCTTCCGATTTCATAAACCCTCTCAATCCCGCCGACTACAAGCCTTTTTAGATAGAGCTCAGGAGCAATCCTTAAGAAGAGCTCCATATCGAGTGCATTGTGATAGGTCTTAAAAGGCTTTGCCGCAGCCCCACCCGCGATCGGATGTAGAACCGGTGTTTCTACCTCAATAAAGCCCCTCTCATCAAGGAACTGCCTTATGAGCTTTATGACCTTTGTTCTTTTAAGAAAAACCCCTCTTACCTCAGGGTTTGAGATTAAGTCCAGATAACGCTGCCTGAATCTGGTCTCTACGTCCTTTAGTCCGTGCCATTTCTCAGGTAGTGGGCGCATGGCCTTGGTAAGGAGTTTAAAGTCCCTTACATTCACTGTAAGCTCGCCGGTTTTTGTCTTAAATAGCTCGCCTCTAATCCCTATGAAATCCCCAATATCAATAAATCTCTTAAAAAGCCTCAAACTCTCATCACCCACAACGTCCCTACGTATATACCCCTGAATCTTTCCTGTTCTATCCATGATATGGAAAAACACGCTTTTCCCAAAATCCCTAAGGGCTATAACCCGCCCAGCAAATGAGAACTCCTGTGATAGATTTTTCAGTTCTTCCTCAGACAGGTTTCCATAAGAAGATAAAACCGTCTCGGATTCGTGAAGAGGCTTAAAATCATTTGGAAACGGGTCTATACCTACACTCCTTAGTTCGTCTATCTTCTCCTTTCTCTGTTCTATGAGTTCGTTTTCCATAGTTTGTATTTGCTCTACCTAAAAAGGAGAAATTGTCATGGATTGGAAAGGCCCCTTACCACGGAGGATTGTGCAGGCAGGCTATAATCTCTTATCATCATCAAGAATTATATACGTTGCGGTCGCTTTTGCAATAAGCCTTTCTTTATTTGAAATATCTATATCGACCGGGATTATCCTTTTTCCTTTCCTTATAATTCTCGCCTCAGCTTCCATTATGCCGTCTTTGACAGGAAGTAGAAAATTTATTTTCATCTCTATTGTGACGAATTTCCTCTCAGGCTCAACCACCGATCCGATCGCAACGGCAGCAGCAGAATCGGCAATGGAGAAGAGCGCTCCACCGTGAATCAGACCGTAAGGTTGAGTGAGCCTCTCATCAAAAGGCATCACAAGCTTCGCATACCCCTCACCCATTTCGGTGACTTCTATCCCCAGCAGTTTCCAAAAAGGCGGCGGTGGAAATGGCATTTTAATTTCTTTTCTACGATACAAGTCAGCCATGAGTTATCTCCGTTGTAGAATTTAAAACTCATTATACCAGATAAACACCCGATAACCTCACCTCTCCGAGCCCATAAGTTTAAACAAAGCGCTGGACGCTGGCGTTAGGCAGAAAAAATGATACAATACAAATGTGAAATGAAAATTCGATATTTTTCAGATACAGCGCTAATTGAATTCTCCGATGCGCCAGCAGTTGAAACAAAAGAAATAACGGAAAACCTTTTCGTTGACTTAGATGAAAATCGCAACCTTAATAATCACGACTATTTGAGCATGCAAATCAGAATATCGTTTCTACAGATGGAAAAAGAGCTTACCTAACAAATCACTCTAGCCGACAGCGTAACCGTCCTGCATTTTTTCTGTGCTCTCTGTGATAAAATGTTTTTCATTTACTATCCCTCCCAAACACACTAAACGTAATAAAGCCAATTAAACAAACCCCGCCTGCTGTAAGATACATGATATGAAACCCCCAGAACTGGGCAACTAAACCATATATGAAGGAACCCAGCATTCCACCTAGGGTAAAAGCCACACTGCATATTGCAAAAGCCCTGCCCCTTTCCATAACCGGAGAAAGGTCAATTACAAGTGCATAGATTGATGGATAAACAAGCCCGTGACTCAATCCAAATAGAATACCAGTCTCTATAAAATGGGCTACTCTTGATACAAAGTTTATCCCTATTATGCTAAGAGAGAAAAAAAGGAGGGCTGGTGTAGCGGTCCTCTTTTTTCCAAACCTATCGGGAATCCAGCCCCCGAGAATTCTTATGGCAAGGGCAGAAGCTGTATAGGCTATAAAGAATATGTCAAAAGCCTCGATTTTTATCTCTTTCGCAAATACTGGAATAAACGTGAGCGTCGGAATAAAACCAGAGCCTGAGATCATAAGCGTAAATGCAGAGACCAACACACCCTCCCGAAAAAGGGTGGTTAAAATCCCCTTCCCTTCTATATTACTGCTCCCCGCCTTAACAGGCTCTCTTATAAAGAGGGCAACGAAAAAAGAAATAAAACCGAATATAAAAACTGTTAGAAAAAAGGTATGAAAGCCATAATTCTCTACAATACGCTTTCCCACAAAAGGAGCAAGAGCATAGTTGACAATCGTAAATACGCCAAAAAGTCCAAGGGCCTGACTCCTTTTTTGCATAGGTGTAACATCCGCAGTAAGTGTTCCTGCAGATATAAAGCAGAGGGAAAAGGCCGCACCGTGTAAAATCCTCAGTAAGGGGAAAAGAAAATTAAGTGTGTTGAGATACGCAAACGGAAATGTGCTAAGGGACATAATAAGTCCGCCAAGGGCAAGAAACCATTTTCTTCCTAATCTATCTATTAATATCCCCACGGCAGGAGTTGTAAAAATGGTGCTGAATCCGGCGGCGCCCATGATGAATCCTATATCGGATTCGCTCCCACCGAGTTCTTTTATACGAAGAGGCAGGAGAAGAAACGAATGGAAATTGAAGAAAAAAATAAAACCGGAGAGGGTGACAAGAATAAACTCTCGGTTGAGAATTGATCCCTTCTCTTTTTTGATAACCCCGTCTAATCCGTTTGTATATTTAGCCATTAGGGTCTATTGATATAAACTAGAATGGAACTACGGTCAAGGTAGAGACGCCATTAATGGCGTCTCTACTGGGTTTTCGTGTATCTATTGATTTTGGTATCCGAAAGGAGAACTATCATGCCGATTCTTAAATCTGTCGCTCTTTTTATTATTGCAGGGCTCTGTGAGATTGGAGGCGGATATCTGGTGTGGCTCTGGCTAAGGGAGTCGAGGGCATTTTCACTGGGTGTTTTGGGCGGTCTAATTCTATTTCTGTACGGAGTTATTCCGACATATCAAACCGCCGATTTTGGAAGGGCTTACGCCGCCTACGGGGGCATTTTCGTAGTTCTATCCATACTCTGGGGATGGCTGATAGATAAAAAGAACCCGGATACATTCGATTTGATAGGCAGATTAGTTTGCCTAATGGGCGTTGTAATTATCATGTGGTGGCCAAGAGCATAAAAACTACCGAGTACACCATCGCCCCTACTATTGGAAAGGCGGAGGATATAGCTACGAGTTTTGAGAACTCCTTTGAGCCCAAAAGAAACGCGATCCCCACTTTTGAGATTGTATTAACACATGTTGCAATTACTATGCCAAAAGTTGCAACCCTTACTGTTATTTCTCCATGAGCAAGCTGGGCAAGTGAAACCGTTGGGGCATTTATGTTTGCAATTCCACCCAATAAAGATGTGGCATAGACACCGATTGCACCGAAGTATTTGTTCCCAAATGAGGTAAGAAATATTATAAAGGCAAAGAGAACTCCAAACTTTAGCGCAGGGCTAAGTGTAAAAGGACTTCTTAGATTGATCATCTTTACCTCTTTTTCTACCCCGGTCTTTCCCCA
>PSLL01000016.1:10674-22491 GCA_040289575.1 Candidatus Dadabacteria bacterium
TAAAAGAGCACCCACCATTCCCATTATAAACATAATGGCCATAGGAAGTACTACCTCATCTACTATATCCCTGTTTACGATGTAAACCAGTATCACCACTTTCAAGAACGCCGTTGATGAGGCAATTGCGGAGGAAAAGGCTAAAGAGTTTGTGATTGTCTCTTCCTCTTTACTCTCCCTTGAGGCATTTAAGACCAGAGCCGTACTCGATATAATCCCACCCAGAAGCCCAATTAATGCCAATCCTTTTCTTGGCGGCAGAAGCTTCATAATTAGATAACCTGCAAATTCAATACCCGATACAATCACTACAATGAGCCATACTTCATAGGGATTGAAAAATCCAAAATAAACATTTTTGGGAAGGAATGGAAGAATCACAAGGGCGATTATCGCAAATTTAAGCGTAGCATAGAACTCTCCTTCGGTAATGCGACTCACAAATGAGTGGACAACCTCCTTAGTATGGAGGATGAGGGCTGTAAAGACTGCAAGCACAATTGCGACCAGACGATATTCAGTCATACAAAACGCCCCATAAAGAAAAGTAAGTATGGCTGTAACCTCCGTGGTTGCCCCCACATCCTCCCCGGTTCTTGTCTTAATGTACGCCGTTATAACTAGCAAGACAAAGCCAAAGAATGAAGCCGCAAAGAACACCGCCCCAAAATGGTTTGCAAAATGAATGGAAACCGCGCCAAGAAGAGATATAAGACCAAACGTCCTTATACCAGCAAATCTCTTTCTCTCCCTTTCCTCCGGTTGACCTCTAGTGATTCCTCTTTCAGCTCCTATGAGTACACCCAGAGCAAGGGCAATCAAGAGATGACCCAAAAGCCTCAGGTTTTCAGACATATCCTAAGTATAACAAATCCGACGAATAGGCAGGATTTGGACACCACTAGCTTTACGGTATGGGGCATCCGATTTCGACGAATAGGAAAAATCATATAGCAGGAATCGGTTTTAGAGAACGAAAAGCAGAAAGGAATAAGTAAGAAATGACAACGGATTTTAATTAGAGAATACTAATTTCCCGCCAACTATGGTGTAGAGAACACACCCCGAGAGTTTCCATCCATGAAACGGGGTGTTTTTTCCCTTTGAGCGGAATCTTTCTCTGTCAACCGTAATGATTTTATTTGGATCAAATACAACGACATCGGCAACGGCTCCTACTTTTAATGTTCCTCTGGTGCTTTTGATTATTTGAGCGGGAGTAGATGTAAGTTTCTTTATCATTTCAGGAAGGGTTAAGACACCGTCCTCGACCAACTTGAGTGCCAGAGCAAGAGCAGTTTCAAGCCCAGAGATCCCAAAGGGTGCTAGGTCAAACTCAACCTTCTTCTCATCCTCAGTATGAGGAGCATGGTCTGTCGCAATTACATCTATCGTGCCGTCCCGCAGTCCTTCCCTTATTGCTTCCATGTCCTCCTTGGCTCTTATAGGCGGGTTTACCTTAACATTTGTATCATATCCGAGAACAGATTTATCAGTGAGCGTAAAGTGGTGGGGCGTTACCTCTGCAGTTACGTTCACACCGCGCCCTTTTGCATCCCTTATAAGTCGAACTGCGCCCGAGGTCGAGACATGCGCTATGTGGAGATGCACCCCTGTAAGTTCTGCAAGGGTTATGTCGCGCGCAACAATTACCTCCTCAGAGGCATTAGGGATTCCGCGAAGCCCAAGCATGGATGAAGTAAGTCCCTCATTCATCACGCCGCCCGATGAGAGATTTATATCCTCGGCGTGGGATATAACGGGAATGCCAAAGGCCTTTGCGTATTCCATTGCGTACCGCATGACTCTTGAATTCATCACGGGTCTTCCATCATCCGAGATCGCTACACAGCCCGCTTCCCACATCTCTCCAATCTCGGCAAGCATCTCTCCTTTTTGCCCCTTTGTTATGGCTCCTACCGGAAACACATTCACTACTCCCTCTGTTCTAGCCTTAAGGAGTATGTACTCCGTAACAGATGCGTTGTCGTTTACCGGGTTAGTATTGGGCATGCACACAACAGATGTAAATCCCCCCCCCGCCGCCGCGGCGCATCCCGTGTGTATCGTCTCTTTATGCTCAAAACCGGGCTCCCTTAGATGGACATGCATATCTATAAATCCCGGAGAGACGATCTTTCCAGAAGCAGAGATTGTTTGGACGTTTGGGTCTCTTTCTAATTCCTCTATATTTAATGGATAACCCTTAATCTTTCCGTCCTCTATAAAGAGGTTCCGCACCTCATCCATTCCCTGAGAAGGGTCTATGACCCGTCCATCTTTTATCAGTATCTTCATACATTTCCTCCACCTGAAGCAACAAGGTAGAGCATCGCCATCCTGACCGCGATTCCGTTTGATACCTGATTAAGAATCACCGAATGAACATCGTCTGCTACCTCTGATGATAGTTCAACACCCCTATTTATAGGCCCGGGATGCATGACAACAACATCCTCTTTTGCTAGTCTTAGCCTCTCCCGCGTCAGTCCATAGAACCGAGAATATTCCCTTAGTGAAGGGAAAAGACCAGACTCCTGCCTTTCCTTCTGAATTCGGAGCATGATTACGACATCTACCCCTTCAATGGCACTGTCCAATTTGTAGTAGACTTTTACACCTGTCTTCTCAATATCTCTGGGTATCATTGTGGGAGGCCCCACAATCCTGACCTCGGCTCCTAGTTTTATCAATCCCCATATATTAGACCTCGCGACACGGCTGTGTGAAATGTCCCCTACTATAACAACCTTGAGTCCGGCAATCTCTTTTTTGATCTCCCTTATTGTAAACAAATCAAGAAGCGCCTGACTCGGATGTTCATGAGAGCCGTCGCCGGCGTTTATGATTGAAGAGCGGAGCTCTCTTGCGAGAAGCCATGGAGCCCCGGACATAGAGTGTCTTATCACGATTACACTCGCCCCCATAGCCTCTAGGTTTCTTGCAGTATCGAGAAGCGTTTCACCCTTTACCACACTACTCTCAGAGGGTGTAAAATTTAAGACATCGGCACTGAGTCTCTTTTCAGCTATCTCAAATGACGCCCTGGTTCTCGTGCTCGGCTCAAAAAAGAGATTTATAACCGTAACACCCTTTAGAGCAGGTACCTTTTTTACATCCCTCTCGGATACCTCCTTCATTGACTCGGCGGTATCAAGGACGAATCTTATCTCTTCTGATGATAGCTCTTCAAGTCCAAGAATATGTTTTTGTCTAAAACCCATATCTGACCTCTAATGGCATGCAACAGTCCCATCAGACCACAACAACCTCATCCACTCCGTCCGTCTCTTTAAGATGAACATTCACATTCTCATTTCTCAGTGTCAGAACCTTAATTCCTACATAATCCGCTTGAATGGGAAGCTCCCTATGGCCTCTATCAACAAGCACGACTAGCTGAATTGAAGCGGGTCTCCCATAATCCATTATGGCGTCTATAGCAGCCCTAGTCGTTCTTCCGGTATAGAGAACATCGTCTACAAGAATCACGTTCTTATCCTCTACCGAGAATGGAATCTCGGTTTTCTGAACCTTGGGCATATCGCTCCTTCTTCTAAAATCATCCCTATAGAGGGTTATATCCAGCGTTCCAATAGGCGGTTTTATTCCTTCAAGTTCCTCAATCTTATCCGCGATTCTTCGGGCAATATGTATCCCACGCGTCCTTATTCCTACAATTCTCAGCTCCTTTGCACCCTTATTTCTTTCAAGTATCTCGTGCGCAATTCGAGAGATCGCGCGGGCTATTGTTTCCGAATCCATAATAACCTTATTTGACATGATGATTTAATAACTTAGGGTTCGCGAACCGTCTCTACCATACATAACAAATCTAATATACGCTCTTTAGCTCTCCGGTACACTCACAATGAAAGTCAAAGGTCTTTGTATATCTTCCGAAGAAATCAGCCGTATCGGTATAGTCTATTTTAATCACAACGGCTTTATCTGTCACCTCTACGCTTTGTGCCCTTCTATCTTTAGGTATTCCCATATCGTTTAGGGCTTCGTCAAGGCTTTTAAAGGTATAATCCTGTCCGTACTTGTGGTAGAGATCAGCGGCTTCGGTACACGCCCCCCTTATACCTATAATGCCCTTGTAGTATATAGGAACCACCTTAAATCCTACATAGAAAATTAGCGCCAAAACCAGGATCCAAAATATAGCCTTTAGACTCATCCGACCATCCTCTTATCAGTGGATTATTGTAAATATCCTGTTCCATCTGACTTTATCTAATATTCCATTGCTATCCCAGTCCCAAGACCAATGAATTATGAAAGCCCGTCCCGCTATATTTTCAACCGGCACATATCCCCAGAATCGGCTATCCTGGCTATTGTCGCGGTTGTCCCCCATAACAAAGACCCGCCCCTGCGGAACCCTTGCAACAGGAAGGTAGCTTCCTTTTTCTGTTGACTCCTTTCCATGCAGGTACATAACCAGATGCTTCCTACCAAACAGGTTCTCCTCGTATTCATCGTATTCCAATCCGCTTCTCTTATCCAAGAAATCACCTAAGTATTTAAGCGGTATCTCTTGTCCGTTTATGTACAGATTCCTACCCCTTACATCTATGCTGTCGCCGGGAATTCCTATTACCCGCTTTATGTAATCCACCCCTTTCTTCGAGGGATCGTTCTCATAGTCAGGATAAGTAAAGACTATAATGTCGCCGCGTTTTATGTTGTTCAATGGCAGAATCCTCTTATCCGTAAATGGAATCTTAGTGCCATATATGAATTTACTTACAAGCAAGTGGTCTCCAATAAGGAGCGTAGGAATCATAGAGCCGGACGGGATTTTAAAAGGCTGTACTATAAACGTTCTTATAAAGAGCGCAAGGGCTATGGCAATAATAAGAGATTCGATATTCTGTCTGAGTCCGGATTTTTTAAATTTAGATAGATGATCATCAAACAATCTTTGAAGCTCCTCTGTTCTCGCAGTCAGATTTCTCAAATCGCCGTCCCTTAACGCATCCTGAGTTTGGTTAAGCCTCTCCCTTATAATCTCCGCTACATTAGTCTTGATTTTCGAAGCATTATTCTCAAGGAGAGAGCGCGTTGTAGAGATTAATTTTTTCGCTTTATTTCTGGTTTGAGATTCATTTGATAAAATGGTTGGCATCTTGAGGCTTTGATTATATATGGGTAGAGGCTTTGTTTCAATATGCTCTATGCGAACAAGGGGTTATTAATCACACGGATTACGTAATGAGCTATGTACTAAATTGATGGATTATCTAAAATAACCGATTATGCCTCCTCGGCTCCTAGAATCCTCTCTACAGAGATAACCCCTTTTACCTTCTTTATTGATTTCATTACGCCCTCGAGTTGGCCAAGGTCCGAGACGGCTACCTCGAATGTTCCTACAGCTCTGTCATCATCGGTTGAATGGATCTCGGCCTTGGAAATATTTACATCGGACGACGCAATGGAGCGCGTAATGCTAGAGAGCATACCCGGACGGTCGGCGCATATAACCTCGATTCTTGCCGGTCTTGGACCCTTAAAGTCCTTGTCCCACTCAACATCAATTTTTCTTGCCGGATCAACATCGAGAAGCTGGGAGCAGTCCTGATTATGTATTGTTATTCCCCGACCCCTCGTTATATACCCTACAATACCCTCCCCCGGAAGAGGAGTACAGCAGTTTGCAAACCTTATCATAACGTCGTCGTAGCCCTTAACGAGAACCCCGCTTTTAGTCGAGCGCGTAAGCGTCCGTATGATTCTCTCAAGCCTCGACTCCTTTCCCGGCAGGCTTTCTATCCTCTCCTTTGGAAGAACGCGCCTTAAAAGCTCCATCACAGAGACCTTTCCAAATCCGACGGCAAGGTAAAACTCATCTATATCCTTGAATCCGAGTTCTCCAAGCGCGCCTTTAAGCTCATCGGCCTTTAACATCTTTTGAAAGTCCAGCCTATGCTGTTTGAACTTTCTCTCACATATAGACCTTCCGACAGCTCTCGACTGCTCCCTTTCCTCGGTTCTCAGCCATGAGCGAATCTTTGTCTTAGCACGGGATGTAACCACGAATTTAAGCCAATCCCGACTGGGCTGTCTGTCGGTTGATGTGACAATCTCTACCGTGTCTCCGCTCCTCAGCACATAGTCAAGCGGAACCAGTTTTCCATTTACCCTTGCTCTTGTACACCGGTTTCCAATCTCTGTATGAATGGAATATGCAAAATCCACCGGTGTCGCTCCATTGGGAAGCTCTTTAAGGTCACCTTTTGGGGTAAACACATAAACCATACTTGGGATTAGCTCCCCCTTTACAGCCTCAAGAAACTCTGTCGGGTCTTTTATATCCTTCCATTCAAGAAGCTGTCTTAGGCCCGCATAGATTTTGTCACTCTCTGCGCTTTCAATCCTACCCTCTTTATATTTCCAATGCGCCGCGATACCGTATTCAGCAATCTCGTGCATTCTCTGGGTTCTAATCTGTATCTCCATTCTCTCTCCAAACGGGCCTATAACCGTAGTATGAAGAGACTGGTAGCCATTACCCTTTGGAAGAGCAATATAGTCCTTGAACCTCCCATGAACGGGCTTCCATGCCGAATGTACTGCGCCTAGGGCTTCATAGCATTCCCTAAGAGAGCCTGTGATAATTCTAAAGGCGATAACGTCGTGAACCTGATCGAATTCAAGATTCTGAGTCCGCATCTTGTTGTATATTCCATATATATGCTTGAACCTGCCCGTGATCTCGGCATTTATGCCAAACTCCATGAGTTTCTCACCGAGTATGGTCTTTACCTCCTCGACGTATTTCTCCCACTCCCTTTTCTTTTTTGATATGAGTTTTGAGAGGTTCTCATACTCCTCTGGATTTAGGAACCGAAAAGATAAATCCTCAAGTTCAGTCCTCATCCAGTAAATACCAAGTCTATGGGCAAGAGGCGCGTATATCTCAAATGTCTCCTTGGCTATTCTCTTGCGACGCTCCTCGGGAAGGTGTTCAAGGGTTCGCATGTTATGGAGTCTATCTGCGAGTTTAACGAGAACGACCCTGATATCTTTTGCCGTCGCGAGTATGAGTTTTCTGAAGTTCTCAGCCTGTTCCTCAATTTTTGATGTAAAAGGAAGCTGACTTATCTTTGTAACGCCGTCAACGAGAAACGCAACCTCTTTACCGAAAAGGGCCTCTATCTCCTCAAGCTTTGCAAGCGTATCCTCGATTGTGTCGTGAAGAAGTCCGGTCGCTACAGATGCCACGTCCAACTTTATATCCGCAAGGATCCCAGCCACCTCAAGTGGATGGCTGAGATAAGGCTCCCCTGAAACCCGTTTTTGCCCCGTATGAACCTTTGCCGAATAGACATAAGCCTTCTTTATAACCTCAACATCAGCCTCAGGAAGGTATGAGTTTACTTTTTCAATTATATCGTTTAGTCTTAACATGATCTCATTAAGAGCGGTTTAGACCTACCTATCATTCCAAAAGCCATCCTTAAGCGATTCTATAATCCTTTCCCTTTTACACCTCTCTGCACGTATCACAGAAGCCAGATTCTCTACAGCTTCATCTATAGAGTTGTTAATAATAATATAATCATATAAGCGTATCTCTTCTATCTCCTTTCGGGCATTTTCAAGCCTTTTTGTAATATCAGCCATTCCCTCTTTCCTTTCAACGAGCCTGTCTTTTAAAGCGCCGACCGATGACGGCGTGATAAAGATATAGACCCCCGAACCATATCTATCTTTTATACTCCTTGCCCCCTGGACATCTATATCTAAAATAAGATCAACTCCCGAGGACTTAGCCCTTTCGAGTTCCTCAGTCGGCGTTCCATAAAGATTACCGTGAACAGTAGCCCATTCGACAAACCTGCCATTTTGAACCATATTCTCGAACTGCTCCTTTGAGATGAATCTGTAATCCACCCCGTCTATCTCCCCTGGCCTCGGTCGCCTGGTCGTATATGAAACCGAAAATCGAAGATTATCAATTACTCGAGTTACACGCTTTGTAAGTGTTGTCTTTCCGCTTCCCGATGGACCCGATACTATGAATATTATTCCTTCTCGCATGACTTCAAAGGATGGTTCTGTATCTTTAATTAATACCAGTTTCTATATTCTACAGGTATTGTAATTGAATTTAATACAAAAATCAGCATGCCACGGGGAGACAAAAATGAGAATTCGGGAGTAGAAAGCCAAAAACCTCTTTGAACCACTACTTTCCCTTTTTCTCCAGTGCCTCTACCACCTTCTTAACGTCCTGCGCCTTTCGCTTGTCTATGACCAGTATCGCATCGCCTGAATCAACCACAACCAAGTCCCTCACTCCAACAATAGCAATGGGTCTATTGCCTCCGAATACAAGACACCCTGAGGAATCAATCGAAACCCCCTCTCCACAGAGGATATTCTCCTCTGCATTGTTTCTTAGAAATTCATCAAGAGTCTGCCAACTACCCAAATCGCTCCAGGGAAAATCCACAGGTATTACAACCGTGTTTTGAGATCTCTCAAGTATGAGTTTATCAATTGGCCCCGGCTCTATTTGCCTATAGAATTCAATGAGAGTCATCCTCTCGCTAGGTGTATTTATATCATTCATGATTCTACCAAATGATTTATACCAGTCGGGCAAAAGCCTATAGAATGCATCCAGGATTGTTGATATCCTCCATATAAATATCCCGCTATTCCAGTAGTATCGCCCCTCTTCTAAGAATCGTGATGCGGTTTTTAAATCCGGCTTTTCAGTAAACCTTTGAACCCTCTTAGCCCTATATTTCTCCGAGACTTCTATTACCTCACCCTCTTTTATGTAGCCATATCCCGTCTCGGGTCTTACAGGCCTTATACCAAGCGTTACAAGGGGAAAATCCCCGTTTGGAAGCCTTGTATTTGCCACCCTCTCCCCAAATATGAGGACATCTCTAAAGGCACCCTCTTCTCCTATGGCATGGTCTGCGGGAAGAACTACGGTTACCGCATCAGAATCCAATTTTTTTATCTTGAGCATTCCAAGGGCAATTGCGGGGGCTGTATTCTTCCCATCAGGCTCAAGAATCAAATTAGACTGAGGAATCTCTGGTATGTGTCTTAGGGTTTCATCCGCATACCTTTCAAGCGTCACTATAAAGACATTTTCAATGGGAATTAGAGGAAGAACCCTATCCACAGTGCCTCTTATCATAGACCTTCCACCGACAAGGAAGAGAAATTGTTTGGGTTTATCCCTTTTACTAAGCGGCCAAAACCTTTTCCCCTCTCCGCCTGCCATAATCAGCGCATACATCTTCATAATATTAATCAGCAGTCCGATCTTTCACAAGACTATTCCTTTGACATGACATATGGGTATCAAGGCTATAGTAAAGCCAGCACTTATGCACTGCACCCTTTTGCTATGGGATTAAATTTGGATTCTGTGGCGTTTTTGTGATCAGTTCCTTCGGCGACAGTAACTGCGAGGCGTTCCAGCCACCACCAAGCGCCTCGATTAATTGAACACTTGCCGTCACCTGCTGTATTCGAATATTTACCACGATCTGACTATTGCTCAGTACTGTAGCTTGAGCCGTGAGCACATTGAGGTAAGAATCGATCCCCAATTTATACCGGTCGGTGGCGAGTGTTAAAAATCTCTCAGACGATTTAACCGCAGCATTCTGTTGTTGCAGTTGCTCTGATAATACTCGCAGCGCCGCGAGATTATCCTCAACCTGCTGAAAGGCCATCAGTACTGTCTGCCGATAATTAGCCACTGTTTGATAATAGGATGCCTGAAATTGTTCGACAGTGGCCTTTCGCAATCCTGCATCAAAAAGTGTTTGCGCCAGTGTTGAACCCAATGACCAAAAGAGGCTTGGCCATGTAAACAATTTCGCAATTGAAGTACCTTGGAATCCTGCCGAAGCGCTCAACGTAATCGTCGGGAAATACGCCGTCCTTGCTATGCCGATCTGCGCGTTTGCCTCAGCCACACGGCGCTCCGCCGCGGCAATATCCGGGCGTCTCCCGAGAAGCTGGGACGGAACAGCCGATGGAATCGCCGGGGGATTCGCTCCAGGGGTTTAACCGGAATCGAGAATGTCGATGCCGGTTTGCCGACAAGAAGGGCAATTGCATGCTCAAACTGAGCGCGCTGGATGTCCAGATTGGTGTCCTGAGCCTGCGCGGTTTCAAGCTGGGTCTTGGCCTGTGCGACATCCTCTTCCGATGCGATACCGGTCTGATAGCGAACCTGCGTCAGATCAAGGTATTCCTTATAGGCAGCTACCAGTTGAATCCAATAACTGCTTTAGCTCATCCTGCGCGCGGATCTCAAAGTAATCAACAGCGACTTCCGCCTGTACAGTTAGGCGTGTGTTTTCAAGGTCGGCAGCGGTCGCCTGGGCTTCAAAGGCATTGGCCTTGACTGTGTTTTGAATACGTCCCCCCAGGTTCAGTTCCCAAGAAGCATCGAACGGCAGCGAATAGTCTGTAATCGACCTGGTCAAAAATGCCCTGGTTTGAAATATTGACCTGCTCTTCGAGCGCATTCAATTCAGGGTCGTTGAGCATCTCCCACCACTTACCCCGAATCGTATCGTCCTTCGGTTGCGCTACCTTCCAACCATCTGTTTTTTGGAATTGTCAGATGAGAGTTCCTTATAAGCCGCTGGAACCTGCACGGAAGGTCGAACATACTTTGGGGCAAGGCTACATGCGCCCAGAATTATGGAAACACTAATCGAACCAGCTAGTATCAATGATGTACTAAGCTCATGTAATTTGCTGACCATGCATTTCTTCTCTTTTTTACCTTTCAAGAATTCAGCCTTAATTGCTCTACGCGTCATCATCTTGGCACCTCTCCCGCGGCTGTGCCCATTGATCTTCTATGCAATCGCTCCCACCAGAGGCGGAAGCGGTCGAGATAGAGATAGACCACCGGCGTGGTATAGAGCGTAAGCATCTGGCTTACAATCAACCCACCGATGATGATTTATGGACAGGGGCATGGTTCCCGACTCAAGATGAGTAAATGCACTCAGCGGCACTTCTCCACCACCACAAGCGCCACAGTCAACATGAGCTCGAACTCGACATCCTTAACAGATGCGCGAATCGTTGCGGTGCGGTCTGTCAGAATCGAGACCCGAATGGAAGAGGGTAAATTACTCTTGAGTCGCGGCAGGAGCGTCTTGATACGGTCTACAACCTGTATGGTATTTGCCCCCGGCTGCCTCTGGATATTGACTATGACCGCCGGAACATTATTTATCCATGCCGCCTGCTTCACATTTTCGACATCGTCAATAACATTTGCCACATCAGAGAGCATCACCGGTGCTCCACCAAAATTGATCGGTAATCCTTGCTCATCAAAAGCTGGTCGTTGGCTTCGATTTGATATGACTGCTGCGATCCGTCAAAATTACCCTTGGTCTAGTTGACGCTTGTCTGTTGCAGTGCTGTCCGTATATCTTCGCGGAATGGTGTTTGATGTCAGCGCCAACGTCAAAATCGGCGCATCGGCCGGGTTTATCTTGCTATATATAGGCGGAGTCGGAAGGTCCGTCGGCAGATAGGCCTGCGCTGCATTGATCGCCGCCTGTACCTCTTGTTCAGCCACATCAATATTGAGGTCGAGAGAGAACTGCAATGTGATGACTGAACTGCCGCGCGAGCTTATTGATGTCATCCGGTTTAAACCCGGCACCTGCCCGAATTGTCTCTCGAGAGGCGCGGTAACAGAGGAAGCCATTACATCCGGACTGACTCCGGGATAGAAAGTTACCACTTGAATAGTGGGATAATCAACCTCCGGCAGTGCCGAAACTGGCAGTTGCCTAT
>PSLL01000016.1:22501-23169 GCA_040289575.1 Candidatus Dadabacteria bacterium
AAAGCCGACAAGCAAAATGGCTGCCATAAGAAGCGATGTAGCAACCGGCCGAAGAATAAAGGGACGGGAAGGACTCATAGACTATCTCCTGGTTTCCTAGCTAAGTTTCTTGCATGCTACTACCCTTACCCCATCTTGTAGCTTATCAAATCCATCAACAACAATGACATCGTTGAGCTCCAATCCCTCCACCGCTGATACCTTGCCATCGGTTGTGCCTACAGAGACAGTACGCATCGTGACGGTCTGGTCGGGCTTCACCAAGTACACAAATGCCCCTTGGGTATTGCGCTGAATAGCCGCTGTCGGAACCAGAGTGGCTCCTTGTTTTGTCTCGACCAAGAGTCTCGCGTTCACAAACTGATTGGGGAAAAGAGAGTCGTCCTCATTTGGAAAGATAGCCTTTAGCTTGACTGTACCCATGGTTGTATCAATCTGATTGTCCAAGGTTAAGAGGATTCCCGTATAGCGATCCAGATCGATTTGGTCTTTCTTCAGCACAGCTTGATCGTGTGCTAACTGTCCCTCTACTTGAGTCAACTGCGCTTGATATGGCCTCGGGTCAATCACCAGCAGGAGATCACCTTTGTGAACCATTTGTCCTTCACGATAATTCACACTCATGATCTGTCCCTACACACGGTTTGTCACCGTCACCGTGTAGACTG
>PSLL01000016.1:23181-30729 GCA_040289575.1 Candidatus Dadabacteria bacterium
AGTACCGATGACATTGATATAAACCCCGATATTACCCCTCCGTACAGTAGCCGTAACAACTGGTACTGCACCTGGGGATGAAGTGGACTTGGCCTTTGTTGATCGCCCCGCCGATTGATGTTGAAGAAGGAAGAATCCACCAGCCCCGAAAAGGATAATAACAAGAAGCCATACCCACAAACGTCCTCCGCTGAAATGGCGATCTGTAAATGAGTGTGAGGATTTATCGGAACTTGGCGTGTCCGGCATATATCTGGCTCTCCTAGTCTGAGAAAAAGATTTCGGGATGAATCCCGATAGTTTTCAGCCTTTCCAAAAAATTCTTTAGTCCTCCTCCACACTTCACCCACCAATATCCTCTTCCACAGGAAGCCAATGGTGAGGTGAGTGAGCAGGTTGATTGGAACCGGCTGTGTTCGTCTTACATCCAGACATTTTCAATACTCTTTTCTTTGAACGATCATTCTACCCTGTAGTTGTACCGTTCTGATTCTCCTATTCTTTAGGGCTATTTGTCTATTTATGACGTAAATCTATGCGAGGAGGATACACACATTTTTCCTATTGATGGAGAAATAATCTAGAGATTCTTATAAAGGTATTGCTCTGTCAATCATAGACTTAACATTTTTATACGCAAATGCTTTGTTGCAAACATCGTCTCTTAGGGGGTTGCTTGCTCAATATTAATTCTATGGATAGGCATCGTTGTATTGTAGGGGCTGATGCCTTCATAAGCCCTATTTATCATTTGGTGAAAGAGCCCTACATTTTGGTATAAGATCTAACGAGGTTAGAAAACTTCCTCTATCGTGTTATATATTATCTTTGCAACAGAGCAATACGCAAACCTTTCTTTGAAATTTTATATAAAGAATAACCCCTTTCAAGCAAAATTTTCTCCACGCCTGCGCCGCTGAATGTTGACAAACCTCTTGAAAGGTGAAAAAATTTATAATCAATATTCTCCCTTGAAAACATTAATATTATCCATAATGCCGGGTAATGCTTATGCGCTTTCCAGAGTATTTCAAAGATGGCAGGAAGCCGATTATATCATTTGAGATTTTTCCGCCAAAGACAGATAAGGCAATGGAATTACTGCTCGATGAGCTTCCACAGCTTGTTGCACTCCATCCTGATTATATAACAGTGACATACGGAGCAATGGGGTCTACACAAAAAAGAACACTAGAGATCGCCTCACTTATAAAAAACCTTTATGGCATGGAAACTGCGTGCCACCTTACCTGCGTAGGGGCATCGCGAATTGAACTAGATGAAATTCTTAAAAAAATTCTTTCTGCGGGTATCCGAAACATTGTAGCTCTCCGCGGCGATCCCCCCAAGGGTGAGAAGACCTTTATCCCGCCTCCGGATGGTTATTCACACGCCAATGAGTTGGTAGAACATATAAGGCGATTCGAAAGGCAGACGGGCCAGGAGCACCTCGGTATTGCGGTTGCCGGTTATCCGGAAAAGCACCCCGAGGCGCCGAGCATTGAGGTAGACATCGCCAACCTCAAGCGAAAGGTTGAGTCAGGAGGCGATATTATTATTACCCAACTCTTTTTCGACAATGCCCTCTTCTTTAAATTTGTGAAAATGGTCAGAGCAATCGGCATCACAGTACCGATTATTCCCGGACTCATGCCAATCCTATCGGTGAAGCAGATTCAAAGAATTACATCAATGTGCGGCTCTAGTATTCCCCCGAGTCTACAATGTGAACTCGATGCCGCTGCTGACGATGATGAAAAAGCCAATGAAATCGGTGTACGCCAATGTATCCGCCAGGCGCAAGACCTTATCAGATGTGGAGTACCGGGCATTCACTTTTATGTGCTCAACAAATCCACATGCATTCGGCGGATTATAGAGGCACTGCGGCGCTAGCAGTCTGGTAGAACCGGCAACCAATCGGCTAAGGACTGATACGAATGAGATAGCAATGGTGCAAGATCAATCATATATCATACATTGTGTATCCCCTATAATGTATCTCGTATCATTTATTCGCTTTATTTGCAACTAAATAATTAGCAAAGTACTTACAACCGACTGTGAAAACATGCCTGAGACAAAATCCCTGTTTAATAGAGTCGCCGAGCATTATGACCTACTAAATACATTGTTTAGCTTTGGAATGGATAAATCATGGAGGAAACGGCTCGCTCGAGAGATAAGCGGATCAACCCTTGTGCTCGACATTGCTACTGGAACAGCCGAAGTAGCGGTTGAAATTACAAATAGATTAGACAGGTGCTGTGTAATAGGGATTGACCCAAGTAGAGAAATGCTTGAGCTTGGGCATGCCAAGCTCAAATCACTTGGGGTTCGAGAGAGAATAATTCTAGTTCAGGGATTTGCCGAAAATCTGCCGTTTAAAAGAGGCACATTTGATGCGGCGACAATCGCCTTTGGAATTAGAAATACGGTGGATACCCTAAAATCCCTTCAAGAGATGCGAAGGGTGCTAAGACCCGGAGGCAAAGTTGGAATCCTTGAATTCGCTATTCCTAAAAATAGATTTTTTAGCCCTTTCTATATGTTCTATCTAAGAAACGCGCTTCCATTTATCGGGTCATTCTTTGGAAGGAGGAACGAGTATGAGTATCTAGTGCAATCCATACCAGCATTTCCCCAAAGAGAGCGCTTTACACAATTGATGGGGAAAGCGGGATTTAAGGTGAAAAAAACAATTGAGCTTACTATGGGAGCGGTGGTTATTTACATCGGCGTTAAAGAGGATTAAAATCTAGCCCAAAGTGTGCGATAAACCCATTCAGTTGAGGAGTCCTCAAAATATCTCTTAGCCCATTTGAGCTAGAAATCTTCCAAAGTATTCTTAGTTCCATTGCACAAGAGATGGGAATGGTTCTTGTGCGCGCCGGGTTCTCTCCAAATATCAAAGAGCGAAGGGATATATCGTGTGCCGTATTTGGGGCAAATGGCGAGATGATAGCTCAGGCGGCACACATTCCGGTTCATCTAGGCTCGATGAGCTTCGCTGTAAAAGCGGTTCTTGAAAATGATATTGAAGAAGGCGACCTACTAATTCTCAATGACCCGTTTAAGGGCGGAACACACCTTCCCGATGTAACATGTATTGCACCGGTTTTCATAGATGATAAGATTGAATTTTTCGTTGCATCGAGAGCGCACCATGCGGATATGGGCGGAATCACGCCCGGCTCTATGCCACTGTCTACATCTATTCTCGAAGAGGGGATTATCATTCCGCCCTCGAAATTGTACAAAAAAGGAAGATTGAATAAATCCCTTTTTGAAAAAATCCTCCTCTCTACACGCGATCCTGAAGAAAGAGAAGGAGATTTTAAAGCCCAAATCGGGGCGCTCGAACTGGGAAAGAGAAGACTAAAAGACGTAATAAAGAAATATTCTCTAAATACAATAAAAAGGGCGGGCTTTGAACTCCTAGACTATGGCGAAAGGATGATGAGGGAGGTAATAAGGCACATACCGGATGGAGTCTATGAATTTAGGGACTATTTGGACGATGATGGAGCCGGCACAAGAAAGATACCAATCAGAGTTGCCGTCACTATAAGCGGAGGAGAATCAAAGGTAGACTTTAGTGGAAGTTCGCCTCAAGTAAGGGGTTGTCTCAATGCGCCTCTTAGCGTCACAACAGCCGCAGTCTCTTATGTGTTTCAATGCCTAGCCCCTCCTGAGATGCCGCTCAACTCCGGACTTCTTAGGGCAATAGAGATCCACGCCGAAAAAGGCTCTATACTCAATGCCGTTTTTCCCTCCGCGGTCGCAGGAGGAAATGTAGAAACCTCCCAACGCGTTGTAGATGTAGTTTTTGGAGCGCTCGCACAGGCAATTCCAGAGAAGATTCAGGCAGCAAGCTCAGGTTCTATGAGCAATGTTACGTTCGGCGGAAGGAATCCGAGAACCGGAAAGAAATTCGCCTACTATGAGACAATCGCAGGAGGAATGGGAGGAAGATTCGGGAAAAATGGTGTAAGCGCAGTCCATACCCACATGACAAATACACTCAACACACCAATTGAAGCAATTGAGAGAGAACTACCTATAATGATAGATACCTACTCAATAAGAAGAGGAAGCGGCGGAGATGGCAAATACAGAGGCGGAGACGGTATCGTAAGAGGATACAAGTTTCTCTCTAAGGCAACGGTTTCTCTCATTACGGAGCGAAGGATTTTTGCCCCCTATGGAATTCTCGGAGGAAAATCCGGCAAGAGAGGAAGAAATATTTTAATTAAAAATAAAAAGCAAAAAGTGATTCCGCCTAAGGCGACTTTTGATGTTGGAAAAGGGGATATTCTCAAAATAGAGACTCCAGGCGGCGGTGGATGGGGAAGAAAGTAAAATCCTCTATTAACCCGGATTAAATGGAGAATATTCAATGAATCGCCAGCCTAGCGGGATAGCACCGGGAATTTCAATTAGCTGCTCGATTTGGAACTCTACGATGCGTTCGGCGCCGGCAAACTCGGACACACAATCCTCGTTCCATATCACCTGTGCTTGTCCCGTAATCTGAAGGGTGTTGCCGCCATCGAAGTCAATAAAAATCAGTCCAGCATTTGGATTTGCAAAGATATTGCCCAGGGTGTTGAACATTTTATTGCCCGAATAATCAGGAAACACAAGCCTATTTTCACTCAAAACGCGGACAAAACCCGGAAATCCGCCGCGATGAGACGCATCGGCTCTGGTTTCGGGATGGAAGCTTGCAATAAAGAATGTATCTGCCCGTGCAATCCAATTCTGTTGCGCCTGAGTAAGACTATTGTTACACCGGACATCATACGATACTTTTGGTTCATCAACACTGGCAACTACTTCACGAGCCTGAATGTATTTGGGGCAGAGGGCATATACACGCTCGGCATAGATGTAGATTCCGTCTCCCTTCATTTGAGACTTGCCTTTGACCTTCATACGCCGCCGGCTTGCGAACTCAATCGCAAGGATGCCGATTTCATCCCTCATCTCTAAATTCCCCCTGAGCGGATCGCCAGGAATCGGTTCAGCGCTGATCTTCACCACATGCTCATCTAACGCCTGTATAAATCCAGGTTTACCCGTCAAAATGGATGCCCACACACAACTATACTTATCGAGTGTGGCCAAAACCACCATCCGCTGGCTACCCAAGAAATCCTGAGCAACCAGCGGTATTGTCGGATGGATTATACCAGCAACACGGTCGGCTGTGTTCCGCACGCCGGCGCGCATCTGAATTGCAATCTCCCCAGAATAAAACTTTGATTTCATCATTACTCCTCAATACAAAAAAAACAGAGGTGATCCTATTCTTTCCCCTAATTCGCCTCGACCTATAAATGAGCGGCTTCAATATCTGACCTATAGATGTCGTACGCTCGCTGATATTCCATCACGCGCACAACCTCGGAGATAAATTGTTCGTCGTAGCCTGCTCGTCCTAGCAGATGAAAGCCCATCTCCATACCAGAAGCTATGCCACCTGCTGTAATAATACGCCCCGCATCAACAACCCTTGCTCTGCTGATACGGCATTCGGGCGCAATATCGGCCAATCGGTCGATGGGATTTTTGCCGAATGCGGATGATTCCGTACGATCCGGTTCTTTTCGGCAGGTCGCTGACAAGCGGTCGAGCAGCCCCATCTTTCCATAGACCCATGATCCCGTGCATACGTTCGTAAGCAGACATGACTCGGGAAGGGTATGGATAAAATCATGCAACCACTTATTATGCATCTCCTGTCGGGTACCAAACCCGCCTAGAATTAAAAATGCATCCATATGGGGCCGATTATTGAATGAGTATTAGGCAAAACAGTAAATCCAGCCTAGGCTTGAACCGGGCGAATGGCCTCGGCGACCAAAAAAAACATCGAGTTCAGGATCCAAAGCCGGATTCAGCCGGGTGCAATTCCTCGGCCTCTTTTACCTGGTCAATTGCGGCAACCCGAAATGCCAGATGATGTAATCCCGGTCGGTGCTTTTCAAAACGTCCCTCACTCTGTTCCCAAAGCGTCAAGATCAAATTTTGCCCGTCTCCCAAGAAGGCAAATCTACGATTTTTCTGTTGTGATTCGCTCATCACCTGAAAACCAAAAACCTCCTGATAAAACCCCTTTGATCGATTGAGATCGCTCACATTCAGGCCAATATGACCGATCTGCACCGTTTGTGTATTTCTAATCATAATTTCAGAACCTCCCTTTTGATTAACTATCAAAATATATTTTTGATAGTTAGATGCGTATCTATGTTCAAAGGATTCAATAATCAACATCTTGGCTTCGTTTTTTGTCATAACTATCAAAAGTTATCTTTGATAGTTAATATATATCAAACTATTTCTAACTTGTCAACAATAATTTTGATAGTTATAATAGATTTAATCGGCGATTGAAAAAAGGAGGGTTTATGCCGAAGGGATTATCTGGATCAAAATTCATTTTTGTCGGCAATGATATATGTCTGGATTTCATTAACACTCAGGTAATTCGAAGGGGCCGCCTTGTGGATCTGATTGGAGATTTCTCAGATTTAGTAAATTGGCTGGCAGAGGCTGGAGTCCTCGATTCAGTCCAGGCAAGGACGGCCCTCAGAAGATGGAACGACAATTCCCAAGGAGAGCGCACGCTTGAGAGGGCACGGGAACTTCGAGTAGTCTTACGAGATACAGTTGAAAGGATCGCCAATGGGAAATCAGTTGGGCAATCCGCCATAGATGAAATCAACAATCTGCTTAGAAATCGAGTTGGATACACTCAATTGGTTCGAGTAAAGAGGGGGGTCGAAAGGCAATTTAACTTAGAATTAAATGAACCGATTCAGCTAATTACTCCAATTGCGGAGTCGGCAGGAGATCTTCTTTGTTACAGCGATTTCTCATTAATCAAAAAATGTGAAAACCCTAACTGCGTGCTCTATTTTTATGATGTAAGTAAGAATCACGCTCGTCGTTGGTGCAGTATGAATATATGCGGCAACCGAATTAAAGTGGCAGCATACTACAGGCGGCATCAATTATAGAAGAAAGATTTGATCTGTATGTGTTCTAATCCGCAATCCCCTTTCTAGAATTTCTCTAAATAGGTAAAATTAAATCCCATGGACTACCCAAAACTGAGATACGTTGAGGCTTTTCCTGTAGAGGTTCAGAAACAAAAGCTCATTTGCCTGAGAGACCCACAGAATTTAAGCGGCAAAATGGTTTTTGTCTCATCCGAGGCCCTTTTTATAATAAGCCTTTTTGATGGGAAGCACTCTATACTCGATATTCAGGAAAAGTTTATGAGGCAGTTTGGGAATCTCATTTTTCGGGATGAGATTGAAGGGTTAATCAGTCAGTTGGATGAGGCTTTGATGCTCGACAGCGAAAAATATAGAAGCTTCAAAAAGAGTCTCGAATTAGAGTTCAAAAATTCTACGGTAAGAGAGCCAAGCCACGCCGGGCTTTCATATCCACTTGAGGCAGGTGAGCTTAAAAGCTGGCTTGACGGCTATTTTAGAGAGGCCGAGGAATTGCACCCGGCTGAATCCGGCTTTGGAG
>PSLL01000016.1:30885-33326 GCA_040289575.1 Candidatus Dadabacteria bacterium
AATTTCAAGACCCCTCTAGGCGAAGCCCAAACCGATACCGAAATCATAGAAAAACTCGCAAGCAGTTGCAACTGGGATATATTTGAAGGAGAAATCTTTCACCGACAGGAACATTCAATCGAATTTCAGGTGGTTTTTCTTCAGTACCTCTTTAGAGAGAAAAAAAACTTCAAGATAGTGCCAATCCTCTGTAACTCATTCTTTAGAATGGTACAAAATGGCAATTCACCAAAAGAGGACAACAGGGTTTCGACTTTTCTTAGTGCAACTAGAGGGATCATTGCCGGCTTTGGAAATAAAGCCCTAATCATAGCCGGAGCAGATATGGCTCATGTCGGACTAAAATTCGGCGATCCGGAACCTGTAACGGAGTCCACGCTCAGATGGATAAAGCAAAGAGACTTAATGAGTCTTTCATTTACAGAACAGATTAACGCCGAAGGATTCTTTAAATCCATAGAGGAAGAAAAAGACAAAAGAAAAATCTGCGGCCTTTCTCCGATTTATGCGCTTCTATCTACAATAAAAGCAGGGAGGGGAAAAATCCTGGACTACGACCAAGCCCTTGAGCCGGATACTGGCTCCGTTGGGTTCTATTTATAGTATAAAGAAAACAAATCTTAGAGAGGCGGCCTACTCCTTATTTTCATATCCACCTCAATACCTTTTGCAGCACTAGGATTTATCTCAAGAACGTATTTTGCGGGACTAGAGGACGAATAGACCTCACATTCGGTATAGGGGTTCTGCCTTGGCAAACATGGTTTGGCGTTCTTTACAATGTGCACGATTCTTCCGTCACCGTTAACCCACAGTATTGCCAGATTAATAAGTGTGTCCTTCATCCAAAATTCATAGTATCCCTCGGCATCAAATATAAAAATCATTCCACAGGCCAGACACAGGCTTCTCCTGCCCTGAAGCCCTTTCTCTTTATCCTTTGCAATCTCGGCGTTTATCTTTAAACCGTTAGGCAACGCTATCCGATAAGAATTTGGACCGACACCGGATAGAGCCAGAATCAGGGGTATGATGAGCGATTTCACCGCGTTGGATTCTACTTTTTAAAATGCCTCTTTGCAAGTTCATCATTGTCTAGTTCTGAGATGAGATAACCGGATTCGTATTGGTTCTCCGGATGCCAATATAGCCTTATTCCGTAAGGAGTAACTAAATATATCCCTTCCCTCTTAGTGCCTTCGGGAAGTTCAACCTCATAAACCGTAGTTCCCATTGTACCGCTGCCTATATTTACAATTCTCCTTTCCTCTCTGAGTTTTTTCACCCTGGCGGCTATCTCCCAGACCTTTGGAAATATCTGACCCCTGACTTCGAGTTTCATGTTGGAATTCTCCAATCAAAATTGACCAATAGTAGAGACAATTCATGAATTGTCCCTACAGATTTAAACACCAAAAAATCACTCGGAAAACTCAATTCGTGAAATCATACCGACGCATGTGAGAATCAAATCCAATTTTTTATTCCGACTGTATATAAACCGCTCTTTTAGTTCCCCGCTACACTCAACACATTTCTCCTCATCACTCCAACTATCACACCTCTCACAGTACATACCCTTTTCGTTGTACCAACTAAACAGAGAATAAACGAGCTCGTTTAATCCTCTTTTCCCCAGAGAATCCGCCCAATAGCTGAGTGCCTCTTTTATCCCATCTCGGAATTTCTCAGGGACTTCGGTTAAATCGCCCGAATATATCTCTTCTTTGTCTACATAAATCCTGCAGAAAAAACCCATTTTGTTACCCTCTCAAATCCCAGCGTATTAGGTGTCATAACTATTTAACCCTAAACGCCTTTATCGTCTCTCTAAGGATTTTCGGATTATCGGTAGGTTCCGCGCATGAGGTTCCAGAGCAAACAAAAGCAGCGGGTGATTTTATTTTCGCCATTTCCCCAATGGTCTGAGATAATAGGGGCACAACCCCGGCGTCTGACGGGTCTATTTGAATTACAATTTTATGCGGCCTATAAACCCTCCATGCAGTCTCTAGGAGCACTTGAACTGTGGAGCTTTCCTTCTCTCCAACAACGACAACCCGGAGCGGATATTTAATATGGTTATGCACGGCAAGAAAGTATGTGGCTGCATAGAGTCTATATTTCTCGGCAACTCCGCCAAAGTATCTGAGCGTCCGCTCGGCTGGAGACGGAATCGGATCGTCCTGAATCGGTTTAAATCGGCTCTTGAGTGTCACTACATTCTCGCGGCTCTCTTCAGTATCAAAGAACACCCCTTTTCTCTCATCATAAAATCTCTCGACAATCAAATCACCTGAATCAACCGCCATCTTAAAATAAAAACTACTTCCCGTGACCTCAAAAGCATCGAGGCACGCAATTGCCATCTTAACCTGATCGTCAAGAAATCCCGTTATCCCGGCATTTCTTTTAAAATATGTGTGATAGAATCCCACTCC
>PSLL01000016.1:33336-49079 GCA_040289575.1 Candidatus Dadabacteria bacterium
AAGCAATTATTAATTAGTAGATCAAGCGTCTTTAATGCTAAATCCTTAGATTCCCTATATCCCAGAATCTTAATCTCTTCAGGCTCTAAATCAATAAAAAGGATATTTTTAGCGGTATTGTGCTTCATCTTGCTGGTATCTCCTGTCAACATCCGGACGCTCATCCCGGTCTACCTTCACAGGTATAAAATTCTCGTTTATGATTCTCGCAATCTCTTCATCGTCGTAGCTTTCCCTATCAATAACATGGCACCAGTGACACCATACGGCACCTATATCAAGAAGGATGGGGCGATCCAAATCCTTTGCCTTTTGGAACGCCTCTTCGCCCCAGGGATACCAGTCTACAGGCTGGTAGCCTGCACTCCTCAGATATGCACTGGTCTCATTGGCTAAACGGTTTCTTCTTTCTTGAGACATGGAATTTCTCCTTAAATTCTATCGAGGGATTTACTATCGGGGACAAATGAAAGGGACAAGGCAATCTCCTAGTAGTTACCCAATCGGGACGGTTGTTTCAAACTACGTTATATGATTACTACTCCGTATTCAATGGCAGGTTCGGGTTTTTTAATCACTCCTCAAGATTTGTTCGACCGTAGTGTAGACCTGAGACACCGTAAAGGGTTTGGGCATGAAAGAGAATGCACCTTCAGCCATTACCTTATCCGATACATCTTCCTCCGCTCTTCCGCTTAGAACTACAACAATTGAGCTGGGGTCTATAGTCTTTATCTCTCTAAGCACATCAAAACCGCTCTTCCCCGGCATTGTCAGGTCAAGAAATATGATGTCAAAGTGATTTCCTTTTATAAGCTCTATAGCTTCATTGCCGGTGCTTGCAGTAAAGACGCTGTGGACAATGCTTGAGAGACACTCTTTAAGTATTGCACATATAAACTCTTCGTCGTCTACTATCAGGATTTTTGCGTTCCTTTTAGTTTGCAGAACACTTCTGTTGACTTCCTTATCCGACGCACTGCCCTTGACGGAATTTGAGGGAGGTTGAACGTTTGGAAGGCGTACTGTAAAGGTCGTTCCCTGTCCAACCTCACTTCCCACCTCTATCTGCCCATCATGCCTTTTAATTATTGCATAAATCACAGAGAGTCCAAGCCCGGTGCCAGATGCCGAACCGCCTTCTTTAGTCGTAAAAAATGGATCAAAGATCCGCGACAGGTCCTCTTTCGCAATTCCGATCCCCGTATCTGAGAAGTCTATCTTTACGTATTCACCTTCCAATTCAGTGGTTATTGTAATCACACCACCCTGCGGCATCGCCTGCTTTGAATTTATAGCCATATTGAGTATAACCTGCTGAATTTCGCCCACATTCATCCTAAATGGAGGGACATCCCCATATTGGCGTACGATTTTTATCCCCCTAAGTTCAAAACTATGCTCTATGAGAGTGAGCGCATCCTCTATTGTTTCATTTATTGAGGCGCACTCAAACTTCTCCCCCCTTTGTCTTGAGAAAGAGAGTAACTTCTTTACAATCTCTATTGCCCTAGCAGAGGCCTTCTCTACTATCCTCAAGTCTCCTTTGATCTGTTCAAGGCTCTCTCTTGTCATAGCAAAACTCGTGTAGCCCATAATTCCAGAGAGAATATTGTTAAATTCATGGGCAATCCCCGCGGCAAGCTGGCCTACGGCAGACATTTTGGCAGACTGAACCAGTTGTACCTCTAGCTTTTTTTTCTCCGTAATATCATCAGTAACACCTATCACACCAAATATCTCACCGGTTTCAAAATCGAGGAGAGGAGAAAGGGTGATTTCTAGGAATCTATCTCCATACTTAACCTCGCGCTTTGCAACATAAGAAGGGACGGTCAATAAATCAGGAAGAATTGAGCTAAAATCTACGACATCTATTAATTCAGTAATCTTCTGCCCAATACAATCCTCACCAAATATGCTTATGGTTTTCGGATTCGCACTTTTTATAACCAAATCTCTATCCAGTGTCACAATGCTTTCGTGAGTGCTAGCGAGTATATTCTCAAGCTCCCTGTTTCTCTCCCTTACCTTGAGCTCAAGACTCTTGTTTAGCTCTCGAAGCTCTTTGAGGAGACGCCTGTTTTCCTGCATAAGCTCATATCCTTCGGTAGCACGCTTTATTATGCTCTTTAGCTTATTATAGTCGAGGGGTTTTGTGAGATAATCAAACGCCCCGAGTTGCATCGCCTTCATAGCGGTCCCCAGTGAAGCAAACCCGGTCATCATAATAACTGGCAGATCGGGATTAAGTGCCCTTATTCCTTCGAGAAGGTCTATTCCATTTTTTTCAGGCATTCGGATGTCAGTGAGGACAACATGGAAAAGGTTCTCTTTTAGAAGATCAAGTGCCCTGTTACAGTTAAAAGCGGTAGTTACCTGATAGCCTTCTTTTGTAAGGATGTCCGATATGATCTTTAGGATCAAACGCTCATCATCAACTACTAAGGCTCTTTTGTTCTCCATCATCCTCTACTCCTATATTACCACTGTAACTAATAGGAAGCTCTACCATAAAGGTAGTGCCTTTACCCTTTTCACTGCTGACTAAAATCCTCCCTCTATGCTCTTCAACTATCTTATAACTTATAGAGAGTCCGAGTCCAGTACCTGTATCCTTCTTTGTAAAGAAGGGATTAAAAATCTTTGGAATATCCTCCTCATCTATTCCGATACCTGTATCCGTAAATTTTATCAATACACAGTCTGAGTTTCCAGAGGCGAGGCCCGTATCAATTCGGAGTTCTCCACCAGGGGACATTGCCTGAATGGCGTTTATTATAATATTGATGAACACCTGCCAGAGTTGATTTAGATCGCCTACAATACTCGGAATGCTAACATCAAAGTTCGTTATGAGCTTAATGTGATTATCTGAGAGTTGCTTCCTTACAAGAATCAAGGCGTTCTCAAGCACGCTGTTTATGTCTAATAACTCAAAATGCGGTGGTTCAGCCCTTGAAAACCTAAGCAGGTTGTCAATTAAGCGGTTGGTTCGTTCAACCTCGTGTTTGATATAATTTAAATACTCCCCCGCGGTAGAGCCTTCTCCGTTTATCACCTGAGATAAATAGTACCTTGCACCCTCTATTATATTTAGAGGATTGCGAATCTCATGCGCGATTCCAGCCGCAAGTTGTCCTATCGCCGACATCTTTTCCGCTTGTATAAGCTGCGATTGAGTCTCTCTAAGCTCTTTATTTGCCCTTTCCAATCTTTTGGCATAATCCTCAACCATTCTATAAGCAATGGCGTTCTCAATGGCAATTGCACTCTGATTCGCAAGGGTTTTAAGCAGCCTTATATCCTCTGATGTATAGAGAAGTCCGGATTTCTTCTCACCCAAAGATAAAACACCTATTAGCCGCCCTTTAAAGAATAGAGGTATAAATAAAGCGGCGTTAAAGTCGCTGAAGGCTCCCATAAGTTTGTCCCTATATTCTATATACTTTTCATCGACAATCAAATCTTCCTTAAGAACCTCCTTCTTATACCTTTTGAGCAAGGCAACTAAACAACTATTTTCTTTAATCACATGGCTATTTATGGCACTTGCGGTTCCACTTGTAGCATAAACCTCATAGTTCCCGGAATTCTCATTCCAGAGGATAATAGACACCGAATTTAAAAACATAGTTCTCTCAATAGAGGTAATAATCTTAGTGGCGATCTCATCAAGGTCAAGAAGAGATGTCATAGCGGAGCTTATCTCCTCAATAGTCCTGCGGTAGTCATATCTTTTTCTAAAGAACGTTAAATCTATAAAATTCTGGATTTGATTTTTAAGTGGATTTAAAGCAATGACCACGAAAATAGTTAGTATTATGAAGAATACCGGATTCCTCCAGCCTCCATAGCTGGCAAAAACTACATTAAAAGCAATTACCATTAATATAAAAATCCCACCTAGTACTCCCGTCAATATACTATAAAGCAGGGTCTTTTTAACAATGGCATCTATATCAAAGAGACTATGCTTTACAATGGCATAGGCCACTGAAATAATGAAAATAATAACCGGAAGAGCCAGAAGATTGTAAGGAATATCTATCTTAAAAACAGTAACGCCAATTGCTCCTAGAGCAGGCAAGAACAAGCCAAAAGAAGAGCCTAGTAATATCACTTGAGCCTTCTGTCTCTCTAAAGCAGAAGTCCCTTTCAAATAAGTTATCAATGATGAGGCTGGCAGTGACAGAGAGCCTAATATTATATACAACCAAATTGAGGTATTAATATTCTTCCAGATGACGTAAGAATCAAAATAGACTGTGTTTAAGGTAAACAAAAATGATGAAAGTGCAAACAAAAAAGCAATATAGTAATCTCTCCATTTTAAGAGGCTCTCAGAGGGAAAAATAAAAGCCAAATATATAGCAAAAGCTGGGGAAAAGAGCCCACCCAAAAAGGCTAGGTTCCCAAGCAGATATGTAGTCTGAGCACTGAATGAAGTTACAAACCAAATTCCAATCGAGGAGCAAAAAAAGAAGAAGATTCTGCTAGAGTGTAATTGGGGCTTTAAATAGTATACGAAAGTTCCTACAATCAGGAGAATAAAACCAATAAAATAGATAACTCCGAATATCCATATAAAGTCGCCCACAGTAAATCTCATAGTGGGAATAGATAGATTAATAAACTCCCCATTTCTAAATACACGGTAATCAATTATAGTTCCTACGGGCAAACTATTAACAGCCCTAAAAATATCGCTAGGAGAAGATACCTTTTTTCTATTAATTTCAATTATCTTATCAGAGAATCTTTTTAAGCCTACTCTTTTATTCACCTTATAGGGGATATCCGTAACTACTAAATTCCTGTAGAATAAAAAACCGGGGAATGGCTTATCTATCCATTGCAGTGCTGAAACAAAGCTAATTACACACACCGCAAGTGATAATGAGACTGTCGCAATAGTCAGAAGCTTATATATCTTATTATCAAAAATATCTAACAATCGATTCTCTGTCATCTTTGTTCAAATTTAGGCTATTTTAAATTGTTCGCATCGAAATTCCTTCCGTATACCGTCCAGTGTAGATCAATTTTCCCACCCATACATTCGGCAACACGTCTGGAATCCTTATTATCCTCTAGTATCCACGTAGCCGTAGCCTCCCTATAGCCCTTTTCAATCATAGCTTTATACACACAAGCGACTAAAGTTGGACCTATCCCTCTACTCCTGTATTTATCCATTACGCCTGCCATGATAATGGTTCCACCTTTTATACGGCGCAACTTAATAGGAAACTTAAGCACCCTTATTAGATTCACCCTTCCATTGAATTCTCTAAAGATCGGGGCGTACTGTGGAAATCCACCAACAAAACCCACTGGCTTTCCATCTACCTCTGCGATTAACCAAAAATCAGGAATTACAAGGCTTTTAAATTCATTGACTATCTCCATAAATTCATCGTAATTAAAAGGAACATTACCCCACAGATGTATAAAAGCCTCATTAAAGATTCTAAGAATAGAGCGAACCTCATCATCCCATTTGGATTTATTTATCCGTCTTATTTGAACTCCTCGAACGAGCGTTTTCCCAGAAAAGGAATAGATCTGTTCAATATTTTCCGGCAGAGTAAGATCAATAGAATAATGCAGAAGTTGCTTTATCGGATTAAAGCCAGCCCTCAAAAAATAGCCATGATAGTATGGCGGGGTATAGACCTGCAGAAAAGAAGGGGTCTTTTCAAAACCGGCTGATAAGAGCCCTCCCCCAAAAAGTCCGAAGATTCCATTTATAGGAGCCCAAACCTCTTTACATCCCTCTTGTTCCAAAAACTCAAGCGCCTTATCGAAGAGGAGTTTAATTGATTCCTCTTTATCAGAAAGTGCTTCGAAGAAACCAAGGAAACCCACACTCTTATTGTGATACTGATTAAAATAGTCATCCACAAGCGCACTTACAGTACCAACTATCTCCTTATTTTCCTCTACCACGAACCTTTTATTTCTCACTTTTCTAAAATAGAGGTAATCGCCAGAGATGAGCTTTACCTGGTCTTTAATAAGAAAGTATGGAACCCATTGAGGGAAGTTCTTATAAACCTTCCATGAGAGCCTTATAGACTCTTCTATTTCCCTCTTGGAAGAAATCTCTTTAACACATCCTTCCGCCATTCAGGATAAATTACTCTTTCAGCAGGACTAAACACAGGAATTTTATTATAAGATGAATAATATTGCAACCTTCTCTTTAAGATATACCAACTCAATGAGATTTTTGTATGCTAGTTGTCTACTGAAAGTTAAGTTCAAGTAAAAGAAAAATTCTTAAATATCGGTAGGTTATATATTTATTTTAATGTAAGTTAGTATAAAAGGTATGCAACTTAATTAAATTATTATACTTTCTATTTTGATCTGAGATTTTTTACACGGCAAATAAACAATCAAAACAATAACTATTAGAAACAGAGTTTATTAAAATGGGTCGGACATCCTTGCCCGATCTCTATGGACTTATGGTATTCCCTGGCTATATATACCTTATTATCACTTTTTAAAGAACTGATCAATAAATACAAGTAGCCTTCCCTGAAAAGAAAAAGGTACTCTCGGAGCACTAAAGTCACTTGGGGTTGTTAACGGAGGTTCACCCCTGGATATCGCCGCATTATTTACCTCAAGTGAAGCCCTCTGCTCTTGTAGGTCTCTGAGACCACTTCCTGAGATTACAACACTACCTATGAAATCAAAATTTACATTGGGCAAAACCTTAATTGTGAGAGTCCCCTCAATCTCAGCCCCTAAGAATTTACCCACTTTATTACTTGCACCGGTGATGGGGTCAGGAGTAAGTAGAGCCTGGCGCTCATCATTCCATGCAAAGAGAACTTGTGGGGTAAACAAAACCCTATCCGCAAGCCTAGCGGTTGTCCAACCCCTTACATAAGAGGCATTGATAACACTGCCCTCTAGTCCGTATATAGTCGGAATAATGTGTTTAAAAAGCAGATTGTCAATGTTATATGCAGGACTAAACGTGATCGCGTTTCCTTCTATATTTGGATTAGAAGGCCCATTGATTTTATCTCCTTTTGCAAAGCCAAATTCAACAGCGGCAATATTTATCGGAAATCCCGGATATACCTCAGCCCTACCTGCAAAAACTAGGTTAGACGGCTTAACTTTAATCTCATCCGTTGGAAACGTAAAAGTGGGTGTGCTAAAGGCTTCCCTGGCATGTGTTACCTTTCCGAAAATATCGTCAATCTCGAAGGCAAATCTAAATAAATCGGTTTTATATTCAGTGAACAGAGCCGAAGTAAAGCTTCTTGTATCTGCCGCCGTTCCAGCAAAGTGCTTTTGCACAGCATATGGGAATATATAGCCCGCGACCTTAAAATGCCCTCGCGCCCATTCAAGAAGGGAACCAACCTCCCAACCATCTCCTTGTCCTGCAATTAGGGTTGTTCCTTGCACTAGCCTATCTAGGGCAATTCCAAAAGAGAAATTTCCACCTGCAAGAGGAAAAACAGCAAGATACCCTAGCCTATCCACTATAAAACCCAAGTCCGAATAGGGATCGGTACCACTATTATATAAAATTCCCAATCCGAAATCATAAGACTGCCTTCCAACCCTTATATAACCTATATTTGGAATAAGGAGATCAACATGAAACATACGAGCATTGAAATACTGATTCCTATCATCCCCAACAAAACCGTTAGAACCTATACCACCAGCGGGGTCAAAAGGCGGACGACCCCTAAATGGAGACAAGGTGTTTCCAAAGATCCCGGTTGAAAGAACAGTTACTGAAACAGGACCGGCAAGAATCGCGCCTCTAAACCTATCCCCAGGGGTTAAGGACTCAAATACAACATCACGCTCTAATGCAGAGTTTGCCCCACCCCAAATAACATTATCCATCACATCTACCTGAGCCCTAATTAAAACATTCTCACTTAGCCTTAGCTCAGGCGTTAAGCGAAGTCTTGAATCCACGAAAAATATCCTGTCATTCGCACTGTTAAGACCGAGTTGCTTTGCGGTATTCTTATCAAGTGCTCCAATAAAGGTTGAATCTTGGTAAAACTGTGGACGAATACGGAAATAGCTGGGGTATCCCCCCAAAGTCAATTCAACTGCCCAAGAATAATCAGGTATAAGAATCCCTAAAAAGAATAGAAAAAGCCACCCGGCTTTTTTCATCTCTCCTTCCTCCTTATTTATGATTCTAATTCTACCTGGCTTTATATTATATCCTTTCCCCCTCTTTAAACACCCAAGGCAAATTTAAGTTTGGAATCTATCATGCCACTAAGGCCTGTGGATAAGGTTTTAGAACACCAAATTCCCTTCCTACCTTCTCCATGACCTCGAGGGTTCTATCCAAATCCTCCTGTGTATGGGTTGCCATAATGGTTAATCTGAATCGGCTCTCCCCTTTCGGCACAGCCGGATATGGAATGGCATTTAAGTAAATGCCCTCTTCGTGTATCCTCTTACTCATTTTTCTAAGGGTCAAATCATCGCCAATAATAACCGGAATTACGGCCGACTCGGAGTTCCTAGTATCGAAACCCATGTATCTCAGGTTCTCCTTCATATATCTTATATTCTTCCATAGATTTTGATGTAGCTTTGGTTCATTTTCCATAACTTCAATAGCAGCCAGAACCGAAGCCGCAACCACAGGCGGCAGATTTGAGGAAAAGAAGAATGACCTTGTGTAATATCTCAGGTAATTGACAACCTCACGAGAAGAGGCAATGAATCCACCTATCCCACCCAGGGCTTTACTTAACGTACCCGCCACTATGTCTATTTTGCCCTCCATTTTAAAATGGCTGGGTGTTCCCCTGCCATTCTCTCCAATAACTCCGGTCGCATGGGCTTCGTCTATCATGACCTTCGCATCGTATTCATGGGCAACCTCTAAAATCTCAGGGAGAGGCGCAATGTCGCCATCCATACTGTATACGCCGTCAACCACTATGAGTTTCCCATTATACTGATTCTTAGCCCTTTCCAATACCCCATTTAGGCTCATGACATCGGAATGCTTAAATGTTCTAAGAACGCCTCCACTGAGCATACAGCCATCTATGATGCTTGCGTGGGCAAGCCTATCAATTATTGCAACGTCCCCCCTTTTTACCAAAGCCTGGATGCAGCCGAGATTGGTTACATAGCCACTACTAAACACAATGGCATCCTCGCATCCCTTTAATTTGGCTAACTTAAGCTCAAGCTCCCTGTGTATATCATATGTACCGGCAAGGAGGGGCACCGAACCGGCACCAACACCATACTTCTCTATTGCCACTCTAGCCGCCTCGATCACCTTTGGGTGGGAAGTGAGACCGAGATAATTATTACTTCCCATCATAATCATCTCTTTCACCCTTCCTGTTGTTCCATCCCTAACTAACACCCGATTTTTACAAGCCGAAGCCAAAGGCCTTCTATATGTACCAAAACCCTTCCGGTTTATATCCTCCATAAACTTCCAAAAGACCTTAGCCTTTGCGAATAAATCCTTATCCGGAAATTCCACAAAATCAGCCAGACTATAATTATCAGAGTTTATCCCTACTCTAGAGCATTCTTCCGAGTATTCCTCAACCGGGGAAAAATCTGGTACATTTTCTACTAAGCTTTCCATGGCTTTCTCCTTCTGCCCTAGACGTGGATTTAAGGGTCTTAGGAGGAAAGAAAATCCTCTAGTAGGGACAGAATTGAGAGATAAGAATAGATGGTAAAAACCCTACTTCGGCAACCCGGCCACCATATTCACCGTTGATCTCTGGCTCTATCAAATATAAAAGGCACATTGTATCCTCAACAATGAACTTAGGTCCGAGGCTTTGCGTCCCATCCTTTCGAACGGTTCGCCCTTATCGCCCAGGGCTATTGACTTACTTACGATTCTATATCATACTTTTTGCCCCTGCAATACCCTTTTTTTAGGCAGTGTATTTTAACAAACCGATCTTCCTACCCTCTGTTGCAAGACGAAGCGTATATGATCCAAGGGACACCTATCAAATTAGAATCTTATGCCATTAGAAATAGCTAAATCCTTACTACCCTTGTCATAAGTAGATGATCTACCAAAACTAGATTTACCATCGCTTCGGCAATTGGAACCGCTCTTGGACAAAGGCAAGGGTCATGTCTGCCCTTCACCACAAGCTCTTTGAGTCTGCCGAATCTGTCTACCGTCTCTTGAGTTTTTGGAATTGAAGAAGTGGGTTTTATCGCAATCCTGATAACCAAGTCCTCGCCGTTTGTAATTCCGCCTAGGATTCCACCTGCATTATTTGTCTTAAATCTGAGCCTCCCAGAATCATCCACGTACATTACATCATTGACCTCGGAGCCCCTCCGCCTTGAAACACCAAACCCCATTCCTATCTCAACTCCCCTTATACCGCCTATACTCATTAGAGCCTGAGCAAGGTCTGCGTCAATCTTATTGAAAACAGGATCGCCGAGACCCGGGGGAACACCGGCTGAGACAACCTCAACTATCCCCCCGATTGAATCCCCATCACGCCTTACCTCTTCAATCAGATTTATCATCTCCTGGGCTTTCTGAGGGTCAGGGCATCTCACAGGGTTATTTTCAATTTCATTGAAATCTATACGCTCAGCCACAATGTCGCCGATTTGGCGCACATAACCTATAGTTCTTATACCATTCATACTCAGGATCTTCTTTCCTATAGCAGCCGCGGCAACCCGTCCAGCCGTTTCCCTTGCCGAAGACCTCCCGCCGCCCCTGTAGTCCCTTATTCCATATTTAATATCGTATGTATAATCGGCATGGCCGGGGCGATATGTGTCCTTTATGTCTTCGTATGATTTAGAAATCACATCCAAGTTCTTGATTAAGAGTGAAATCGGGGTCCCCAGTGTCTTTCCTTCAAATACGCCTGAGAGTATTTCCACCTTGTCTGGCTCTTTTCTCTGTGTGGTCAGCCTGCTCTGGCCGGGGCGGCGTCTATCGAGTTCATACTGAATGTCCTCCTCAGAAACCTCAAGCCCCGCAGGACAACCGTCTATTACAACTCCGATTGCGGGGCCATGGGACTCTCCCCATGTAGTTATACGAAAGAGACGACCAAAGGAATTTCCAGGCATAATGAGATTTTATATTAATAAAAAAGATGTTGCAAATTTAAGGAATTCTGTACCGCTAAAATGCTATTATTATCAAAGCAGAGAAAGGAAGGACTTCAAGTACTAAGATGAATAAAAACCGTCAATTTAGAATTTGATAAGGGGATAGGGAAGAGCTCGGAAAAACGGTATCATATGGGGACCAAATAGGGCCACAGATGCCACTGTGAGTATAAACCCTAAAACCCCAATAGCGTAGACGGCAACAAAGACTTGGGTAATTTTATTTAAATTCTCTTCCATAATCAGTGTCCTCCAGAGTGATGTGAACCGATTTTACCACTAAAGAGCGGATCTCCTATAGGCAGAACTGGAAAGGTTCTTATAAAAAGCAAAAATGTCAATATGAATGCAGAAAGGAAACCGATTGTTATAAGGATCTGCACCCAGCCGAAATGAATTTGGGAAAAGAGAGAAGGCGTAACTAGAACGAACTTCTCTAACCAGAGACCGCAGAAATAGACAGTAGCTATGAATGCAAGTATAGGAGTGATAATCTTATTCGTCTTTGGAAGGAGTGTAACAAGAGGGAAAAAGAAACAGCAGGAGATTACAAGCCAAGCAAGGGTCTTAAACGGTGGCTCCTGCACACGCTTAATCACAAACCCTACCTCTTCGGGCAGACTCGCATACCAAATAACTAAAAACTGAGAAAAGAACATGTAGACCCAAAAGAGTGAGAACCCGAAAAGGAGCCTTCCTAGGTCGTGGAATTGGGATTTCGTTATGTAGTCCTGGAGGTTGAGATACTTCCGAACCATTACAGAAAGGATAATCGTCGCACAAAGCCCACTTATAAAACAGGCAACAAAGTAATAAATCCCGAATAGTGTGCTATACCAGTGAGGATTAAGCGACATCATGAAGTCAAAAGCAAAAAGGCTAAAAACAGCCGCATAGATGAGGACAATTGCGGGTGCAAGCCTGAGTATCCTATTCCAGCACCTTACCTTTTCTTCTTCCCCACGCCAGCCTGAAGCTATCCAGCCTCTTATCCCCGAACTCTCGCCACTACCCCCCAGGTCCTGCCTAAGAGAATAATAGAGATAAGTAAGGCTAAGAATGGAGAGAATAAATAGTCCAATCACATCTCTGCCAAAGACAAAATAGATATTGAGCCACAGGTCCTTAGGATGAGGATAAGGATGCGTGGCATAAGGGAGGATATGGTCTTTCCCAATAAAGAGGATAAGAAGTAGAACAAAGGATATAGGTATAAATGAACCAAGGGCCTCGGCGATTCTTAAAACAGGCCTCCCCCATTTTCCTGATGTTATACGAAAGGCGCAAGATACGATGATTCCACCCTGAGCAACACCAGCCCAGAAGAGAAAATTCACGAGATAAATCTGCCAGGCTTCCTTGGCATTAGAACTCATAGTCTGAGATACGAACGTAGCAGCTCCTAAAACAAGGAGCGCCAGAAGGATAAGGATGAGCAGATTTGGGATCCGTATAGGTCTTGAGAGGATTTCTTCTCTTACTTTTTCATCCATTTTTATTTATCCTTAATAATATTGATTTTCCCCTGAAGCTTTCTTACATAATTCACAATGTTCCAAGCCTCATCCGACGACACATTTTCGCTGTAGCTCGGCATCATCACTTTTCCTCCGTACCTGATATAAGCGTATATATATCCATCCGTTCTGGCTTGAGTCTGAGAAGCAGTAAGATTAACAGGATAGAATCCCTTCTTTATAACCGGTCCGTCCCCCTTCCCTCCTATTCCATGACAGGGAGAACAGTTATTTTCAAACAGTTTTTCGCCCTTTTGCAAAGAAGCTTCGGTCGGCGGAATTGGGTTTTCGGTTATTGATTCAAAGTTTCCTCTCGTCATTTCGGTTTGCTTTATACTCTGGTTCTCAGAAACCGACTTCTTCGGATACGGAATGGGTTCTTCATATGGCCAGATTGAAGGCTGTTTCCACATATCATGAGACCAGGGCCAGCCAAAGACATTGCCTGTTCCAAATATAGTTAAGATCAAGATGATGAAAGGTAGAAAATAGATTTTTAACCCTTTGACCAAATTCAACTTACCTCCTCGAAATCAAGATAGGGGATAAAATACATCTCCCATCGTGCATCATATTAAACTCCCTCAAAACGCACCTCTTCGGCTCCAGAGAACCTTAGTATCTCCTCTACCTTTTTTATATCCTCTTTTGAACACACGGTTGCTACTCCAAACTTATCTACAGAAAATCTTGGATCATACATGGCTCTGGGAGCATTACGCCTTAAGCGTGAGTTAATGAGAAGACCAAAGACGGTTGAAAGAGATCCCAAAAGAACCGTAAGCTCAAAGACAATGACCATATAGGGGGGAAGGGACACTATGGGTTTTGCGCTTGTCCTTATAGGCCAGTCCAAAGAGGTGAGGACTGTAAATGTAAGACCACAGAGCGCCCCCAGAGTCCCTCCGGTCAGGGTAAAAAAGCGCACTATACTCTCAGAGCCCTTTAGTGCATCCTCAATCTCGTGATTGGGAAATGGAGAGAACACCCGTAAATTCCCGTAGCCCTCTTCTCTTAGCCTCTTTATTGCATCAACGGTCGAATCAACATATGAAAAAACCCCGACTATAGTCTGATCTATCTTCATCGCACCTTTGCCTCCTTATTAGGGGCAGGCAAAATCTCCTTTATCTCGGCAATTGAAAGCGCAGGAAGTGTCTTGATAAAAAGGAGAAAGAACATAAAGAACCAAGCAAAGGCTCCTGCCGTAATCCCAAGCTCAACCCAAGATACCCTATAGATACCCCAGGCGCCTGGCTCAAATTCATGGGAGAGGGAAATCACTATAATGTTAAACCTCTCAAACCACATTCCAATGTTTATAAAAAGGGATATTATAAATAGCGCTTTTATATTCGTCCGAATCTTTTTAAACCAGAGAAGTATGGGAATGACAGAATTACAGAAAACCATAATCCAGAAAAATGGAGCGTAAGGGCCCTTAGCTCTAAATACGGTCTGTCCCCACTCGGGAGGGCTTCCGCTGTACCAAGATATAAAGGGTTCTACTATATACGCATACGTAACGATAAGTCCGGTAAGAATGATGAGCTTTGCCATACCCTCGAAGTTCGCGACGGTTATATATTCCTCGAGGTGAAAGATCTTTCGAATCGGCACGGCAAGCGTAATCACCAATGCAAGCCCAGAGAAGATAGCCCCGGCGACAAAATACGGAGCAAATATCGTTGTATGCCACCCTGGAACATCTGCCATAGCAAAGTCCCATGACACAACGCTATGGACTGAAAGAACAAGGGGAGTCGCAAATGCGGCAAGGTAGAAGTAAGCCCTCGTATAATGACTCCACTCCCAGCTTGAGCCCTTCCATCCGAGAGACAAGATGGTGTATATTATCTTTCGTGGAACCTCTTTTACTCTGTCCCTTATCGCTGCAATATCGGGAATCATACCTACATAAAAGAAGATACTACTTACGGTTAAATAAGTACTTACGGCAAATACGTCCCAAATAAGAGGAGAACGGAAGTTTATCCAGAGTCCGCGCTGATTCGGATATGGGATAAGCCAGTAAAAATTCCATGGCCTTCCAAGGTGTATAAGGGGAAAGAGGCCCGCCGTGAGCACTGCAAATACAGTCATTGCCTCAGAAATCCGGTATATAGACATCCTAAATCTCGCCCTAAATAGAAAGAGAATGGCAGAGATGAGCGTCCCCGAGTGCGCAATTCCAACCCAGAAAACAAAGTTTGTGATGTATACCGCCCAAAAAACGGGATGCCTGTATCCGGTAACCCCCAGACCCATATAGATCTGATACATCCAGCAGAAGATTCCAAAGGCAAGGACGGCAAGGTCAAATACAAAAAGAGAGAGCCACTTGATTGTGGGCTTATCGAGCATCCGGATTACAGATTCATTTACCTTTGAGTATGTTACAGTTGGTTCGATTATGGTTGTTTCACGTATAGTTGTTTCGTGGTCCATTATACTTTATCCCATTTTACCTTTTTTAGATATGTAATTGAGGGGTGCGTATTTAGATCTGAAAGAACGCCGTAACCCCTTTCATCCTTTGAAAGACGGGAGACCTCGCTTTCTGGGTCTTTTAGGTCTCCAAAGACAATTGCCTTTGTAGGGCAGGTCTGAGCGCAGGCAGGTATTATCTCACCGTCCCTCACATCTCGTCCTTCGTCCTTTGCCCTATCCTCTCCAAAACGAATTCTCTGCACACAGAACGTGCATTTCTCCATAACTCCTTTGCTTCTTACAGTAACATCGGGATTCAATTGCCAGTTAAGAGGCACAGGCCATCTGTATGTAAACCAGTTAAACCGCCTGACCTTGTATACACAGTTATTTGAGCAGTACCTTGTCCCGACGCATCGGTTATAAACCATTACGTTAAGACCCTCGGGATTATGGTACGTCGCATAAACCGGACAAACAGGCTCGCACGGAGCGTTATCGCAGTGCTGACAGAGCATCGGAATAAATCTCATATTGGAATCATTTTGATTCTCTTCCTCAAAGTACCTCTCAATTCTAATCCATGACATCTCACGCCTCTTACCAATCTGCTCCTTACCAACCACAGAAATGTTATTTTCAGCA
>PSLL01000016.1:49241-54343 GCA_040289575.1 Candidatus Dadabacteria bacterium
GTATTCCGCTCTCAATCTCTTTTAGTGTTACAGCCTGGGCAATTTCCCTATCATGCTGAGTCTCAGTATATTGAGTTTTGACCAGTTGCGCCGATCTGCCCGTCTTTGAAACCTTAACCTTAGTTGAGAGCCACGCAAAACCGCCCGAGGTTTCGTCCATAGCATTAGGGAGAATATCTATCGGGTTTACGCCACGATCCTTGGCATATCTTCCGTAGCCCCTATGCCCAAGCCCAATCTGAATCGCAACCGTGTCGGGCCTTATGCCTCTGTATATATAAGCCTGAGTCTCAATCTTGCCGTATGGGGATTCCACGGATAAAAAGTCCCCATCACTGACACCCATCCTTTTTGCGGTATCGGGATGGATCTCCACCCAAGAATCCCAGACAGCTGTTGTAATCGCATCGGGGAGTTCATGGAGCCAGGGTTTGTTTGCCCCTCTTCCGTCATAGTATCTGTACGAAGGGTAAGCGATAAAATACATATCGCCCTGCCCTTCAAACTTTGGTTCGGCAAAAACGATATTCAGTGATTCATCCGAAAGCCTAACCTGTGTGGGGGAAATCTCTTTAAAGACCCCGCCATTCTGCACCGCCTCAAGCCAGAAGGTTTCAAAATCCTTATCAGAGCCAAGTTGTGAGTGAATTGCCTTCCATGAATCCCTTAAATAATCGTAGAATGTTGGCTGTACAAATTTGTCTTTCAATTCCTCAATCTTTTTACCCAGAGAGAGAATAACATCGCCCGTTGACCTTGTATTAAAGATGGGATTCATAACGGGCTGAATTAATCCATACACGCCATCCCTAGGGATATAATCCCCCCATTTCTCAAGCGGCGTATGGTCGGGAAGGACGAGGTCTGCCGCCTCGGTTGTCTCATCCATAAAGCTTGAGAAGCTCACTACGTAGGGAACCTTTTTAATCGCCTCTTCAAAATTAAGAGCCTTAGGCAAAGTAAAAGCGGGATTCACGTTGTATACAACCAGGAGTTCAACCTCTCCCCTGGACATAGAATCAACCAATGCCGTCATATCCCTAAATGAATTTGATTGAGATATTGTTAGGCTCTCCCCGAAATTAACGGTTTCTCCTATGTTTCCAGATATGTAGTTGAGAATATTTATCGCGGCAAAGGTTTGGGTGGCATTGGTTGAGCTATTTGCCGCACCCCCGCCAATTGCCAGACTCGGCCTCATCTCCACAAAGTCCTTTGCGATACGTCTTATTGTTTCTTGAGGTACTCCGGTGATCGAAGAGACATTTTCGGGTACATAATTGCCAAGAAGGCTTTTTAGTTTAGCCGCATCTCCCGGAGCGAAACCTGAGCCTTCTGTGAGAATTACATTAGCAATACCAAGGGCGAGAAAAGCCTCTGTCCCCGGCTTTATCGCCACCCACTCATCGGCATTAGCCCCTGTAAGAGAGCGCCTAGGCTCTACATGGACGAATTTGCCTATACCCCTATCCTTTTTGTAGCTGTGCACCTGGCTAAACCTCCTTGCATACTCCACGGGAGAAAGCCAGGTTTCAAGAAAATCCGCCCCAAATGAGAGAAGAAATCTTGCCTTCTCTATATTATATATCGGAATCTTATCCACCCCAAAGGTAATTCTATTCGCCTCTTTTAAAGGCTCATGCGCAAATGTTTCATAAACTATGTGCCTTCCACCGCCAATTGCACTCAGCCAATCCGATATAAGCCTTCCGAGTGTCCCTGAGACATTATTCGTTAGGAATACAACCTTGCTTCCAACCCCTTTTGCCCTTATTCCCTCAATCCTTTCAAGTAGTATACCTTCAGCCTCATCCCAGCTTATTTCCACAAATCCCCCCGATGGACCCCTTCTAAGTGGTCCTCCAATACGGTCGGGATTATAGAGACTATGAAGCATGGCCTGCCCGCGCGCGCATACGCTACCCAAGTTAATGGGGCTTGCCGGATTTCCTTCAATCTTTATTGCCCTTCCCTCGCGGTTCTTAACAAGGATTCCGCATCCGGCAGGACACTCATTGCACGTGCTTGCATACCATGTAGGAACCCCGGGAATGATATTATCCGGCGGAATAACATAGGGGATTATCTTTTCTACGGGTTGAGAAGAGCACCCCCCGGTGATTGCCGCCGTCCCCCCAGCTACCGCGATAATCTTTAGAAAGTCCCTTCTCTTTATACCACCCCTCTTAGTGCTCTCAGACATCATTTCCTCCAAATTAGTAATGGCAGGTTGCACAATCTTTAAGGAGAGCTAGTTGTTCCTTATCCTTTGCATTTGCTTCATGACAGCCTACACACCAGCCCATATTGAGTTTACCCACCCGATAAACTACATCCATACTCTTTACATCCCCATGACAGACACTGCAATCGAATCCATGGAGAATATGGCGCTTATGTGTGAAGTGGACATACTCAGGCAGATTATAGACCCTTATCCACTGAATTTGCGAAAACCCTTCAGCTTGACTCTTTTCCCAGTAGGCTTTTAGTTTCTGTATTTCTTTCTGAATATTTATTGCCTTGTATTCCACATCCCGCCCGGCGACTTGACTGTGACAGCCCATACACTTTTGAAGCGAAGGAATGCCCGCCGTAGTGGATTTTGTAACATAGCTATGACAGTATTGACATGGAATTTGGTTATCTCGGGCATGGATTTTATGGCTGAAAAAGATCGGCTGCTCCGGACCTCCCTCAAACATCCTGCCAACAGTAACTTTACCAATATAAAAATAGGCTATAGTAAAGACAGCAATTAGAAGGAAAGTGAAGAGGATTTTAGTCAAGTTTTTCATGTTTCTCTCTTTACCTTAACTTTGAGATGGGCTACATAGAAGCTCCAAGGTAATGAAAAAGGCTAGTTATTTATATCATAATCAAGAAATCTGTCAAGGTTGTGATTCCGTCTAGTGTTGATTTGAGACTTCAAACTCAGGTATTTTTTTATTAGAGATGATGCTTCAAGAAGAAATTGGACAGAGAATAAAAAAGTTCCGATTGGAAAAAGGAATCACACAAAGGGAGCTTGCCACAAGGGCCTCTCTATCAAAGGGCTATATATCCCAATTGGAGAAAGGCTTAACACTCCCCTCTCTTCCAAACCTTAAAGAGATACTGGATGTCTTAGGGATTACCCTTTCTGAGTTCTTCAGCGAAAAGAATCCGATTAAGGTCGTCTACAGCAAAAAGGATAAAGTCACATTACCCTCTACAAATGATGGTATAAAGGTTGAACTCCTCATTCCTTCATATTCAGATAAGGATTTTGACCTTTTTCTCGTAACCTTAGAGCCAAAAACCAAGACAAAAAAAGAGCAATCCCATAGAGGAGAGGAAACTGGGCACGTAATCTCGGGAAGTTTAACCATAGTGCTTGGCAGCAGGGAATTCAATGTCAAAAAAGGCGAGAGCTATTTTATAATCCCTGATCGTCCCCACTACATAGAAAACCGGGGTAAAAGCCCATGCGTCGCACTCCATCTGGTCTCCCCAGGGAATCTGGATATATTTTGATTATTTGTTTAGCTCATTAGTTGATAGGACTCCCTTCCCTTTTCCTAGAGCCTGAGTTTAGATAAAAAGTCACCGAGTATAAAACTCCCGCCAAGGTCTGGTGAAAAACAAGAATCGGCAATCTCTCTAAGCCTTCCAATCCTACCCTCTTCCACGCAAATCCCAGGATCAAAGGGTAGGACGCCGACAATAGGCCCTCCTGTCATTTTGAGAATTAGCTCAGGGTTTGTGCGCTCGGCAATCTCGGGGTTGAGTGGAAATTTGTTTATAACTATTCCTAAGATCCTCAGTCCCCTGTGTTTTGCTGATTCCACAGTAAGAAGCGTGTGGTTTAAGGTCCCAAGACTAGGGCGTGTGACTATAATCAGGTGGAGACCCAAATCACAAGCCAGATCGGACATTAGATAATTGTCAGTGATTGGAACAAGCAGTCCCCCAGCCCCTTCTACAATCACAACGTCGTGATTTGAACTGAGATTATGGAATGCGGAATTTATCCTTTTTAAATCTATCTCCTCCCCTGAAAGATATGAGGCAACCGAAGGGGCAAGCGGGAGAGGGAAACGGTAAGGACAGACTTCATCTATTGTGTAATTCTCTCCGATTACCCTCTGAATAAACTCAATATCCATAAGCCCGCCTGAGTTCGTTCCGGTCTGTACGGGCTTTATTATGGCAACTCTTCTACCAGACCTCTTTAGAATCCAGGCAAGCACGGCAGATACAACGGTCTTTCCGACCCCTGTATCGGTGCCCGTAACGAAGATTCCTTTGGGAAAGAAGGACATTTTAGAATTATGTAATTAGCTACGAATGAACACGAACAGAAGAATACAATAGACAGTATATAGGGGAAAAACCTCAAGCCCCTCCATTCTGTATTCTATGTTCTTTATCCTGAATTCTGCTTACTTCATTATGTGTAAATTTGTGGCTGAGTTATTTATAATCCAAGCTCTCTTACCTTCTCAATTACCTCATCGGAATGTCGGGCTGTGTCAACCTTTTCCCATATATGCCTGATAATGCCCGATCTATCTATGAGGAATGTTACTCTTCTTGCCGAGCCGTGGTCGCTTTCAACCCCGTAGGCTTTCACAATACTCCTACCTTTATCGCTCAAGAGCGGAAAATTCAGGTTAAACTTATCCCTAAAACCCTCGTGTGATTTAACGCTATCTGTGCTCACCCCTAAAACCTGAATCCCCAGTTCTTCAAATCCCTTCATTCCATCCCTCATTGAACACGCCTCCTTCGTACAACCCGGCGTATTATCCTTTGGATAAAAATAAAGAGCCACTATCTTTTTGCCCAAGAAATCATTCAATCTTATCCTTTTCCCTCCATATGTTTCAGCATCAAAATCGGGGGCTTTGTCTCCTACTTTCGGCATCTGCGCCATCCGAGAAAAACCTCCTTAAATATTTTGAAAGCTCCATTGGGTAATAATGGTAGACCAATGTAGGGGCAATTTGCGAATTGCCCCTACAATCACACGTTGATAAATCAATAAAATAGCCCATAAATACAAAACAGGAACGATAATAAGGAGTCGAAACTCGATATAACCTAAACACGTTATGTAT
>PSLL01000016.1:54372-64832 GCA_040289575.1 Candidatus Dadabacteria bacterium
CATAAACCCTAAACCCCTCTTTGCGTCCTCACTCATTTTGCTTGGATCCCATGGCGGGTCCCATACAATCTCAATTGTCGCCTCTTTTACTCCGCGGATACCCTCTATAAGCATCTGAGACTCGGCGGCAATCTGTGCTGATGAAGGACATCCAGGCGCTGTCATGGTCATCTTCACATAAACATTGCCATCCTCTTTAATATCAACATCATATATTAGACCCAGGTTTACAATGTCTATGGGAATCTCAGGGTCGTAGACATCACTTAGAACCTCAAGAATCTTCTCTTTTGTGACCGTCTCGACAGGAGAAGATTCTTCACTTTTTACCTCATGACCGGACTCAACATTATCAACTCGTACCCCATCTGCCTGCTGAGTTTCCATTATCTGATTAGGGCCATTATCTCCCTCTCCGGTAAGCGTGCTTCCGCTCCGGTTTAGAGACTCTTCCATCCTTTGGGCTTCCGCTAGAGGTTTTTTGTCTTTTTCATTTTCTTTCTTAAACACCTTTGAGAGCATATCTCCAAGCCCCATCTCTACACCTCCTTGATAACAAATATAATACCCGATTGGGCATCGGATGGTTAGAGCCAATCCGATTAATGGCTCAGTCAGTGCCTATGCCGATTTCTTAATGGCAGCGAGCGCAGCGTCGTAGTTGGGATGTTGGGTAACTTCCTTGACGTACTCGGCATGTTGCACGGTATTGTTTTTGTCTACCACAAATATGGCTCTGGCAAGGAGGCGATGTTCTTTAATCAAAACACCGTATGCCTCGCCAAATGAGGCGTCTTTATAATCGGATACAGTCTTTACCTTGTCAATCCCCGCAGCCCCACAGTAGCGCTTCTGTGCAAATGGAAGGTCCATGCTTATAGTAAGGATTTCCACATCTCCAGGTAGCTTAGAAGCCTCCTCATTAAAACGCCTCGTCTGGGCATCACAAACAGGGGTATCTACTGATAAAACCACATTAAAAACCTTAACCTTACCCTTCAAATTATCCAATGTAATAGGCGATCCCAGGGCTTCAAGAACATGAAAATTTGGAGCCTTATCCCCGACTTTAATCTCAGGTCCCACTAAGGTTACCGGATTCCCCCTCATCGTTATCGCGCCGTGCCTTTCCTGTGCCATTGTGATATACCTCCTGATAATGTTTGTTATAGAACTAGACTATATATAAGACCCCCTAGTGTCAATAGGAATGGTATCTCTTCATTACATCTGCGATGATAATTACCACAATAATTAGCTAAAAACAAGACGTGAATTTGACAAACAGGGAAAAGTACATGATAATTATCAAATTAAAATCAAAGTATTGTCTGGTGTACAGCTTACGTCAGATGGTAATTTAAGGAGGCATTCAGTTGCATAGAGGTAAAGTAAAGTGGTTTAACGAATCCAAAGGTTTTGGATTTATCGAGCAGGAGGGTGGTAAAGACATATTTGTTCATTACAGTGCCATCCAGGGTTCGGGTTTTAAAACCCTCACAGAGGGCGATGTTGTAGAGTTCGATATTATTGAGGGCCCAAAGGGGCTTCAGGCAAGTAAGGTTACCAAGGTTAAGCAATAAGAAGTTCCTTCCTGAGAAATTCCTAAGTGTAATTCTCAGAAAAGTAGTCCTTGGAATAAATTCTAGAGGGGAAGCAGAGTAAATCGAAAGGTTGCTTTACTCCCCTGAATACAGCCTTATATGTAGATTGATTTGCAATCTGCAAATGGGATTGGTTTATCCAAATTGGTAATTCTAGAGCGGGCAAACACCAGGCTTGTCGGAAAGTCCCAAGTTTTTGGGATGAGTTCCGGTGTCTTTACCCATTCAAGTAGCCAAGTCAATATTCAGGTAGAATAGTGGAAACAGAGCGGAGGCAATCTCATGAGCTATTGTGCAACAGAAGAAGGTACGGCACGTTATCGGGATAAATTTAAAAACACGCTCGCGCGAGACCATTTTAGAGATTCTCAAAAATTATGGATGTCATCAATTGGATTCGGCTCCTACCTGGGAAGTCATAACGAATCAACCGATATTAGATATAGAGACGCCGTGGTACGCGCCGTAGAGCTTGGCTGTAATAACATTGATACGGCTATTAATTACAGGTTTCAGCGCAGTGAACGCTCTATCGGAGCGGCTCTCGAAATCCTGTTTAAAGATGGAAAAGCCTCACGCGATGAGATAATCATTGCCACAAAGGGCGGATACATCCCCTTTGACGGCGCTCCCCCAAGGGATATAAATACGTACTTTGTGGAGACATTTGTAAAGCCAGGGATTGCAACATTTGAAGATATAGCTTCGAGAAGCCACTGTATGACCCCGCGTTATATTGAAAACCAGATTGAGTGCAGTCTTAAAAACCTTGGGCTCGAGTGTATTGACATCTACTATATACACAATCCCGAAGAACAGCTTCAGGAGATGTCAAGACAGGGGTTCTACAGGCGCATAGAGGCCGCATTTGAGCTCTTAGAAAAGAAGGTTTCTCAAGGGAAGATAGCAATGTATGGCACTGCTACGTGGAACGGTTATCGCCAAGCCCCGGATGCCCCTGACTACTTATCAATTGAGGAAATTGTAAACATCGCAAAGAAGGTCGGAGGAGAAAATCACCACTTTAAGGTAATTCAGCTTCCCTTTAACCTCACAATGCCAGAGGCCCTCATTTCAAAGAATCAAAATGTTGATGGGCAAATGACATCTGTAATTGAAGCCGCAATGGAGGCTCGGAGTTACGGTTATTGCAAGCTCATCGCTTCTTCATAGTCAGCTTTCAAAGAATCTGCCCGATTTTATAGCCAAGTGCCTGAGGGGATTAGATACAGATGCACAGCGCGCACTTCAGTTTGTCCGCTCAACCCCCGGAATCACATCGGCTCTTGTAGGGATGAGCAGTATAAAGCACGTAGAAGAAAACATGAAGGTTGCAAAAACTCCACCTGCTCCAATAGATGATTTTGTGAGGCTATTTGCAGATGAAGAGGAATGAGAATTTGGCTTATAGCTCATAGTTGATAGTCAAAACTCATAACTACCGGCCATCAGCTATGAGCTAAATTACATGCTTTTTAAATTACCATTCAGTTTCCGAACCAAAATCTTCATCGTCCTTGGGGCTGTCGTTTTCCTCTCAATTACAACTGTACTCATTGTCATCCAAGAAACTACCAAAGACCGCATAAAGAAAAACATAAGAGAGAGATTTGAAAATACTATTTACGCCTTCAGACAACTCCAAGAACTCCAAATCCAGTTTGCCTCCGATGAGATCGATTCACTTACAGTAGGCAATCCCCAATTTCGCACAATACTCTCGACGGCGTCTGTTGGAGCCGAAGACCTGGGTTTTGGCTCACCTACAGAACACAGCGAGATTTTAAAAGACGCAAACCTAAGGCTCAATTCTATTCTTCCATTCCTCTCCATTTATCAGAAAGGCGATGTTTTTGTCGTTACAAATGCCAAGGGAGAGCTTCTATTTACAAAATCAGACCCAAATGAATTCGGCAAGAATATTGGCTTCCTCCCGCTCTTTCAAAAGGTATTTGAAAAAGGGGAGGCCTTAGATATATGGAACTCGCGTTTTCACATTCAAAAAGACATAAAAATCCTTCCCCAAGAAGATAAGACATCCGTATACCAGATGGTAGCAAAGCCCGTAATGTTTGGAGATGAGATCCATGGAGTGGTTTTTTGGGGCAGGCGTATTGACAGAAGAACTCTCCAAAGCATAAAAGAGATCTCGTCCGTAGACATAGCCCTATACTCAAAAGAAGGCATTAATACCTCTAAACTCTCTCTTGAAAAAGAAGAAGAACTCTCAAAACTCATTAGCGTAATATATAAACAAACAACCACAGGCACTGTAGGTGAATTATCATTGGGTAGAGAGCAGTTTATGGCAATGAGGTCTTCTATACTTCCGGGCACACCGATTGAGGAAGGTGGATTCATAGTTCTGAAATCCCTTACCGAAGAACTCGGCTTTCTTAGAAAACTACAGATCACAATCCTCTCTATAGGAGGATTTATTCTGGCTATATCTCTAGCCCTCAGCTTTCTTTTGGCAGGTGGAGTTACAAAACCTGTTAGAACCCTTGCCATTGCATCAGGGAGAATCGGGCAGGGAGAGCTTGAGACAAGTGTTGAGATACGCACAGGGGATGAGCTTGAGCAACTCGGCGGCGCATTCAACGAGATGGTAAAAGGTTTAAAAGAAAGGGAGTTTATAAAAAACACATTTGAGCGTTATGTCTCAAAGACAGTCGCCTCAGAAATCATTAAGAATCCAGAGATGGTACGTCTTGGAGGAACAAAGAAGGAGCTTACGGTTATGTTCTCAGACATTGGCGGATTTACCGCTTTATCGGAAACACTGACGCCTGAGGAGGCAGTAAGACACCTTAACGAATATTTCGAGGGGATAAGCTCCGCAATCCTTGAATTTGACGGAACGTTAAATCAATTTCAGGGAGATGCAGTCGTGGCATTCTGGGGAGCACCAATCCCACAGGAAAACCATGCCGCGCTTGCCTGCCTTTCCGCACTCAGATGTCGGGAGTTTCTCAAAAGTCTTCAAGAGAAATGGATGGCGCATGGGATTCCGGAGAGGACATTCCGATTCGGCATCAGCACCGGGGAGATGGTAGTAGGAAATATCGGCTCTTCGTCTCGATTTGAATATACAGTGATAGGAGACGAGGTGAACCTGGCAAGCAGATTGGAAGGAGCAAACAAGATTTACGGAACACAGATACTTATCTTAGAGAAAACCTACGAGCTTGCAAATGAAAAAATTGTTGGGAGAGAATTAGATATTATCCGCGTTGTGGGAAAATCTCAGCCTGTAAGAATCTATGAACTCGTTTCAGAAAAGGGGAAATCAGACGATAGAGGAATCGGAATTTTAGAGAAATTCCAATTAGGGATTAATCTCTACAGAGAACGGAAATGGAAAGAATCAACAGAATATTTCCAAAAAATATTGGACTTAGACCCAAACGATAAACCGTCCCAAGAGTACCTGAGACGCTGTAAGGAATATGAGAACTCACCGCCTCCTCCAGACTGGCAAGGAGTGTTTGAGCTAAAGAGTAAGTAGAGGTATAGCTTTACTATGGCTACGATTACTTTAAAAAACATACTTGAACTTCCCTACAAGCGTCTTAAGCAGGATGGGTCATAATAGTTGTTGACACAAATGTTATTGCCTATCTCTGGATTCTGGGGACACATACTGCACAGGTTGAGCGAGTTTTTAAGAAAGATACTGAGTGGGTTGCTCTACTTCTTTCTGAATCTTCATCAATAGCTGTTGCCTTGGACAAGTTTAGTTTTTTATAGCAGGTCAGGAGATTACTTTAGATGAACTTTTCGGTGGTTTTGTCAAATGCCACTCAGGCTATAGAACCTCCCTTAGAGGGATTGCATTTTTCGTTCAATATTACGTGCTGTGTTCCCACCCCTTTCTCCCGGCTTCCACACCTAAAGCATTTCCCACCATCGCGCGCCATACCTCTCTCCTAACTTTAGTTGGTATTGGCCCTCTCCTACCACTCAACGATGCGGCCATCCCTGTTTCACACATGCCTCAATAAGGAGAAATATTTTTCTATCTCCTCTTTTTTAAACCTCTTCTCTCTTTCTAATGCCCATTTTTGATATTCCCCAGTTCCAACTCAACTTTCCAGTATAAATCGCATTATCTAAAATACGGAATCACTTCCTCTGTTAAGACTTTATAGCTCCAATCACGGTCGGCGCTGAAGTTGTGTATGAGGAAATGATTTACTCCGGCATCAATATATTCCTCTATTCTCTTTATGCAATCCCTAGCTGAGCCTGATAGTGTGAAATCAAACACGGCTTCTTTTGAGAACAGCTTGCCCTGCTCTATTATTTTTTGTTTCTCTCTTTCATCAGTTGTAATCACTTTCATATAACCAAACCCCTTATACTCTTCGGGGAGTTTAATACCGTATGCCTCCTCATAAATCTCAGACCAGATTATTGTGTGTCTCATGTGCTCCACAGCCTTAAAAGCCTCCTCTTTGTCATTCGCAATTGATGTAAAGAGATACTGACATTTATCAAACTTATCCAAATTGCCTCCCACATTTTTCCTCCACTCCTCTACCTGCTTTCTCTTCCTGGCAAAGAGGAAGGGAGGTTGAGGAAGGGTTATCCATCCATCGCCCATCTCGGCGGCAACGCGAAGGCTCTTCGGACGGTGTGCGGCAATGTATATTGGAACCCTTCCCCTAATCGGCTTTGCGCCCAAAACCGCCTTTTTGAATTGGAAGAACTCGCCCTCAAAATCAAAAGGCTCTGGGCTTTCCCAGAGCCTTCTTATGAGTTTTATTGATTCAACCATTCGTGAAAGAGGACGATTCCACTTTATGCCATAAGGGTCAAGGTTCATTGCCTCGCCGATACCTAGACCCAGTATGAATCTTCTGTTTGTTAGATGGTCGAGTGTAGAAAGGCGCTGTGCCAGCACTGCGGGATGAAATTTATGAGCATCCGAAAAAGAGCCCATGGAGATTCTATTTGTAATAACACTTGCCGCCGCAATCGTTGATAGAACATCAAATGCAACGGGTCTCATAAAAACCATATGGTCCCCGGCCCAGAAGCTATCAAACCCGGAATCCTCGGCACGCTTTATAAAGTCGAGAACCCTCCTTGGTTCTTCACCAGCCGGTGCAACGATACCGAATTTTAGTTTAGACATGACAAATTACATTTTGCCACAGAGGACACAGAGTTCACAGAGGGCTTTTACTTAAAATTCTTTTATCTGTGTGATCTGTGGATAGCAAATAAAGTGGATAGCAAATAAATTTGTTACTACACCGACTATTTTTTGAATTCAAAGTTGACTTCAGTAGACCTGCCCGCCGCAACCTCAACCTCTTTTGTAGCTTCCCCCAGAGCCGCGTGCCACGCCCTTAGTTTGTATCTACCAGGTGGGACATCGGTTAGAGTAAATGAACCGTCTGCACCCGTAACCGTGATATAAGGGTGCTCGGACACATAAACGTATCCATTCATCCACTTGTGCGTATTGCATTTTATATATATCAGCCCGGCCTTCTTTATGGGTCTCTCTATAGACTCACCCTTATCCGGAAGGGCAATATTATAGAGCGTTTTTCCATCCTGATAGAGATGTGTATTGTGAAGGATTAGGTCGCTGTTTTTAATCTCTATTTCATTACCCTCAAAGCCTATCACGACATTTGGGTCAAACGCGCACTTGTGGTTATTGATCACCGCCATCTCTTTTGGGAATGGCTTACCCTTGTCTATGTTTTCAATCATAACCACAACGTCCTGAATCCCACCGTTTGGAGAGATAACATATTTATTTGCAGGAAGTGTGTTCCCACAGTAGTCCTGATTTTTATTAGTCCTAATTATCTCATCCTTTGGAGGCGTCCCTACGAATTTCACCTTGCCCTTAATCGTTCCGCCGTCTGTTACTTGAATTACTTCATAAGCATAAGCCGCCGATCCTAAGAATAGAGAGAACAGAATGAGCAATACACATTTTAAACATCTTTTCATCACTATTGACCTCTTATCGTTAGGAATGAATCTCTGCGGTTGTCTACACGAATTTATATCAAACTCACGTTAATATATCTTCATATGAACACAAAGCAAGATGCGATTTTTTATCTATTTCGGTATCTCGAATGGATAAACAGCTAAAGTCAGTTCCTAAACTCCACAAGCCTCTTGAATTTATCGTTATAATATATCTTCCCATCAGAAAAAACCATAAATACTCCGATCTCAGGGTGGTTGCCTAAAAATTCGAGCGATCTCTGTTTGCCCATGGCAAAAAGCGAAGTGGCATAGGCATCGGCGAGCGTGTTATTTCCCTCCATAATCATGGTTATGCTCTGAAAATCTCCGGCTGATTTTCCCGATTTTGGGTTAAGTATATGATTATAAGCTCTACCGTTCTTTTCGATATACCTCTCATAATCCCCGCTTGTCGATATTGCTAAATCCCGTCCTCTAGTATTGAAGGCAGCTATTGCATCCTCTTTTCTCGGATTCTTTATTCCTACAACCCAGTCTCCTCCAAATGCCCTCATATCACCTGAGATAGAAACAATGCCCTTTTTGATTCCTCTTTTCTTTAAAACCTCTACGGCCTTATCAACGGCAAAACCCTTTCCAATTCCGCCTAGATCAAGCATCATGCCCTCCTTCTCCAATAAGACCCGGCTCCCATCTATTTTCACCCACCTATAATTGACAAGGGCCTTTGCTCTATTTATCTCCTCATCGGTCGGAACCCTCGCGTTTTCCCTTCCGAAATGATAAAGACCAATCGTTAGGGCACCGATTGTGGGATCAAACGCCCCATTTGTCTCCTCGGCAACCTTAAGTGACATTTGCAGGGCCTCTTTAACCTCATCGCTTACCTCTACAGGCTTTTTTCCCGATGAGCGGTTAATCATGGATATTTGGCTGTCAGTCTTGTAATCCGATAACAGATTATCCAAATCCCTCATCTTGGAAAACGCCGCGTCTATATCCGCATCCGTTCCTCCGAAGACATTCACACGGGCATACGTTCCCATGAGAAACTGCAGTCTCTCTATAGGCTTTTCACCGGAGCATGAAAGAAAGAGAATACAAGTTAAAATGAATATCTTAGGAAGGTGAAATTTCACGTCTGGAAGAGAAATATGGAAGCACCTCTTGGGAGGTGCCCCCTAACCTATTCTACTTTACAGGCTCTACCTTTTCAACAACCATACCCTTAGCGCCCCCGCCCTCAAACACTTTACCGGTTACCTTTACCTTAGTTCCGATAAATGGAACCAACTGTTCATCAGGACTGGTTCCGGGTTTCCCCTCTATTGTGAAGAAGAGCGAACCGTCATCAGACAGAAGAGCCAAGCTCTGTCCGGCCTTATGACAGGCCGTAGCGCAGGCCTTATGACCCTCTCCCTTCAGCCCCTGAGATATATAGCAAGCCGGGTCAACAGGCTCGCTGAGAATCGTAAGGGTCTTAGGTTCATGCTTCATCATCTCCTTACCCTTCTGTATCTCTTCCGCGCCGAATGCCAGAGAAAGCGAGAGCAAACAAACCGCTACAGCTAGAGTTAAAAGCTTAGTCATTCTATTTCACCCCCTTTTTTATGGATTTTTATCATTAGGCACTTATCTTAACATAAAATGGAAATATTTTCGTTAACTCTCACCCTCATTCTACGCATACGCCCAATCCAGATTCATATATTCGCCCTACTTATACCTATGTTAGAAATTTAATTACGGATTATGATGTTCCAATCAGGTATATATCCCCCGTAGGCTTTGGCATGCCGCCTTCGGGTTCAAGCGTAACGGCAAATTTTTGAACCTTGTCAGGCTTGGGAATGGTCTCTAACTTCATGGAACCGTTTCCTTTCTCATCCACTTTGAAAACACCTGCACTCATAGATGTGTTATCCGCAATCACCCAGAGCTGATATGTTTTTTTAGGCGGGGTCTGCGGAAGATTCAGGCCGTAGAATATCGCCTTATTTGTCCTTTTATCCCAGAGCACCCTTCCATGAGCTTTTGAACCTGGATGGAGATTTATAAGGTCTACAACTACTGTATTCGGATTTTGAATCAATTCCATTAACTCACTCTGACTCGTAGACTGCTCCTTTAATCTGCTTATCTCCGCCTTTTGCTCTCTAAGCCCATCTATAAGAAATAGGTTGGATATAAAGAGAAGAACTAATAAGGCCAAGGCGCCTATCCCCACCAATTTAAGCCAAACAGGCTGAAATCTTTCCCAGAAAGAAGGTTTATATAAACCCTCTCTTACCCCCCTAGAAGCTCTAATACTTTTAAAGAGCCTTTCTTTAACCTCCGGAGATGGCTGAGCGTCAGGTAGGGAATAGGGAATAATGGATAAAACTGTCTCCATTTCTTTAATTGACTGCTCGCATACGGCACAGCCAGTCTTGAGATGCTCTTCAAATTCCCGGAGTTCTTCTCCGTCAAGAGCGCCGAGGGCATAAATTGAAGATAATTCGTCGAACCTGTCTTGGCTTGCCATTCCCTATTCCTTAATATACCTCAACATTTCGGCTACCGTCTGATCTTCCAGTCCTAATATATAATACGAAAGATAAGAACTTCTGGCCTAAATCTTTAAGACCTCCACCGAATCGACAATCTAATTATGCACAAAACCTCTTCTCAAACATCGTGTCCGTTGTCGCCTATCTACCCAATATCGCATACCATTTTAGCCTAATTAGGGTTCCATCTCAATAAAAACGGGATATACTCCATTTGATTTTTTTAATCTCTTATTTTAAATTCTATAGTCAACAGCCTAACATTCGGGAAAAGTCATTTAAAAATCAGTTTCAGGAGGGAATATCATGTCTAAGAAGGGTAATTCGCTTCTCAACAAGGGATACG
>PSLL01000095.1:0-399 GCA_040289575.1 Candidatus Dadabacteria bacterium
TGGCTGGCCGTCATCCCGCGCGGGAGCGGCACCAAGCTGCACCTGGGCGCCCCCCCACGGGCGGCCCACCTGGTCCTCTCGACCGAGCACCTCGCCCAGGTCGTCGAGCACACGCCGGCCGACCTCACTGTGACCGTCCAGGCTGGAACGCGGCTCGCCGGTCAGGGCGTAATGATCGAAGAATGCTCTCCGCTTCTGCCACTCCTGGTCGAAAAAGGCAAGCATGCGGCTGCGGAGATCGGCCTCGCGCCGGCCGAACCAGGTCGTATCGAGAGCGACGCGCCAGAAGAGCGGCATGGCATCGTAGCCGAAGCCAGCGGTTGCACCGGAGCGAGGGGGAGAGAGGAAGAGATCTCCGCTGTGCCTGTCGAGCCAGATGATCTCTGGCGGGAGCGGGAG
>PSLL01000095.1:471-3373 GCA_040289575.1 Candidatus Dadabacteria bacterium
TGCAAAGATCTCATAGGCATAGGGGGCCAGGTAAGCGACATGGATGGTGGGATACTCCTCCTGAACGGCCCAGTTCCCGGCCGTCACGAAATAGCGATCGCCGACTGCCAGGATCTCGGCGTTCCAGATCGCGTTGAGAATCTGCCGGGCTTCGGTTGCAAAGGACGGCTCGGAAAAGCGACGCGAGGCCAGAATCAGCGCGAGCGCAATATCCGTATCGGCATCGGTCGCTGAATTGATCAATAAGACCTTACCCTTCCATTTCCACGCGAACAGCTTGTCTTCGCGTACCTGCAGGTGCTGCTTCGTCCAACTCCAGACCGAAGTAAACGTCGTCCGGTCGTTCGACCAGACGGCGCGCAGCATCGCATAGCCCTGTCCTTCCGATGTCGTAATCCCGTTCTCGTCATGCGAAATGACGCGGCCGTTGGAAATAGAGTGCCGCTTGTAAAAGCTCCAGAGGGCGCTCAATTCATCGAGTTGCCGGATAAAGAGGTCGCTGGGCCGAGCGGGCTGATCGGCGATGGATGCGGCTGATGGAAGCAGCGCAAGCATGCACGACAGGGGCACGAGACTGATCCGCCGCCTGAGCCGGCTGCTAGCATTTGAGTGACACAAGAATCTCACGACGAGAGAGACATCGTCGGCGGTACGATGGAATGTTAGGAAGTGACGGCGTGGAAGGGTATTGCCTTACCCTGGGGCACGGCCTTCGGTGTGAACATGATCGGTACCAGCAACATAGGCATCCGTAAGTCCATGGCGCGCGAATTAAAGCACATTCTTTCCCGAAGGGCAATCCTTATTGCCTAGGGATAATCTGCCTGCCACTTTATTTCTTCCATACGACAAGCTGCTATTGCGGCGGTTGACGCCGTTCTGACCAATCCTTCAGTCAAAGTTCTCCCACAAAAGGGTTTATGCCCTTAATGCTTAAGGCTGAATGGCAGTCTAAATCCAACCCTTGTAGCTCCGCCCCCGGTTGACATATTTCGGTAAGGCATCTGGCTGTGAACCGTCGAAGCCGAGATGATGAAAGGCTGGTGCAACCAGTTGCAAGCTGGCGTCGATCAGGAGTCGGGCTTGCTCTTAAGATCCTCGCTGAAATGAAACCTCGGGGGTGTGCCGCTAACCGCCAACTAAAAACGCCAGTGTTTTTCTATGCTCAAGATGTACTTACGGGTAAAAAATGACCAGTCGATTGATGTTGCGTCCTTGGGGATAGATGCCTGCGGTAATGCGATGCCGGATTGGTTGTTACAGATGGGGTAGGTGCCATGGCTCTCAGCAAAGCTCTCGAGAAAAAACTCTCTAATTCCAGCGCCCTATCGGTGCCTAAAGCTTTAAGCATCTCTGTGCTCAAGTATGTGAACAACGTCTCGAAGCGAGATGCATAGTTCTTGATGCCGCGGTTCCCTGACTGACCTGATTTGTGGTCACGCAACCTGTTGCCGATGCTGTTCTGCCTCGATTCACTCATTCCTATATAGATCAGTCTCGAGTGTTTGAAGGGATACGTATGGACAGTGACCTAAGGAAAATCATATAAATTCCTATAGTGCCTTGGACATAGCGTACCGATAAATCATCAAGCGGATAGCGCTCTGGAAAGGTAATGCGCATTTAAGAACGCATGGAGAATAAGAGCATTAAATCAGGACCACAGATCGTGAAGGATTTTATCACGGAAATGGGGAAGGATCAGGATCTTGATCCCGGCGTAATAAAAATCCTTGAGGAGCTAGTAATCAGCGACGGCAAGGTGTCAGCAGCAAAATTATTACGCGAGTTGGAACGGTTACGTAGGGAGTAATAGTCATGATCAGGGTGAGGAAGCTAGAGATCACCGGGTTTCGGGGAGCACGTTTACCCATAGACCTCGATTTCACGAGTTCTAATAAAAGCGTCCTTATCCATGGCGTAAACGGCTCAGGGAAGAGCACGTTTGCAGATGCAGTAGAGTGGTTTTTCAGGAAACGAGTTGAGCATTTATGGAAAGAAGATTGTTTTAAAGAATCCCTTCGGCATACGGAGCTTAGCGATTCAAAAAATGCGACCGTAACGATGAAATTTAGCGATAATCGTTTGGATGGAACGCAGATATTAGATGGCAAGCTAAACGTCACTCGATCAAATAAAAGCACCGCGTTAATGATTACTTAAAGGACTCAGAAGGGGAACGCCTAATATTGCGACACAGCGATTTGCAAGCGTTCATTGTGAAGTCGAAGGGAGAAAAGAAAAAGGTCATTGCGGATATCATCGGATTCGATGCTGTCATAGATTTCAGAAATGCCCTCGGCACTTCTCTAAATAAGCTGGAGAAGGACCCGGAACTTGCACTAGCGAAGAAGACTCTGGAGAAAAACCGGGGCATTTTGATGACATTATTCAATAAGCTTTGTAGCAACTGAGAATGAACTTTATTCCACGGCCAACGAGATTCTCAGGCCGATTGATTTGCGTATCACCATCCAAGATCAGGCCAGTTACGAAGAATGTTTAAAGAAGCTCGAAGCTCGTCTAATAGGCCGGGATAAAGGCGCCAAGCAAGTCATTCTGGCCAAAGCGGCCAAGCGGTGCGAGACAATCAAGAAATCGCTTATGGCAGCGTGGGATCAGGTTGAGCAGTTCTCGCTCCAGTACCAAGGGGTGTTGAAGACCAAGGAAAAAATCATACAGCTCAACATAGAGAGATTTTTGAGCAGCGGCAGGAAAATTCTTGATGCTGGATGGGCAAAGAACAATCTGTGTCCGTTCTGTGGCAGTGAAGTCGACTTTGATCATCTGCGTGAGGAGTTGAATAGACGTTTAGAGGAGGTATAAACAAAAGGTGTGGAAATAGGAAAAGGGCGGTGACATCCTTTCGGGTGACGAACCCCACCGGGCCGACGCCCGGCAC
>PSLL01000017.1:0-6882 GCA_040289575.1 Candidatus Dadabacteria bacterium
AGCTGGTGAGGCTGCTTGGAGTGATGCGGAGTCTCACGCTGTGGATAATATCGGGCGTACTGAAGCCCACGTTTTGAATATAGAACTCAAAGGAACACACGGAGAGAAATAAGGGATATAATGGTTAGTTTACTTGACAAGAAATCGTTCTTTGTGTGACAATGGAAATAGAAATGAAATTAAAAATCTGTTTCTCAATAACCTGCGCAACCCTTTTGGCGGGGTGCGGCACTGCCAAGATTTACGGTTCTGGAGATGAACCAGTGTATTTTAATGAACCTAGAGCCGGGTATAGGATTCTTAAGCATTTTGCTGAAACCGAGAATTTATGTTCTGAAGTTTCTGCTAATACAGTCGCTTATGATATTTCACCCTCTATAAGGAGAGCCCTACAAGAAAATGGCGGGGACGCCGTTATACACTTAAATTGGAAAATAAAGGAATCAGGAAAGGACGAGGCATTAGCCTTCTTCTCTTTTGGACAACTTAGGTGCTGGAACATCAAAGTTGAAGGGGATATAATAAGATGGAAATGAGTCGAGTTCACATCATAAAATGTGGAGGAATAACTAATGCTTAACATGGCCGATCATGCTTATACATTTCTTGCCGCCCTATGGAAAAGATCAGAAAAATCGAATCTCATGTACCAGGATAAATGCGATATAGGTAGATCATTCCCGTTTGATGATTCATACACCGATGAGCTTGTAATGTATCTTGCCGATAAGCGGCTAGTTGAATATTTTGGGAACGACCCTCAATCTACGAGAATTGCTATCACCGATTATGGTCACCGATCTGTAAGAAAGGACTATTATGATATGGTTCGTTAATAGATACCTCTTTGGTACCTAAGAAAAGCTAATTGGCATACTCTTTTCAAATTCAATATACTTCTCCAGAGTTCCGGTTGGAATGCAATATAAAGAGTCATTGTGGACATCCATCCTATAAAAACAGACTATTTTTTATCTCTATTTATCTACATCTATATATGTTAAACTGTCAAGATTGAAGGCCTATATAAATCCTTTAATCAAGTTCTGTACCTGATGTGATTAAGGAAGTAGAATACTAAGAGGCTATGAAGACAAAAGATATAAAGACTATATTAACCGACATAAAGATTATAGTAGCTGTAATAATATTCGTCCTGTTACTTATCATTAAACTCTATCTGGGTCTATCAGAAATTACCCTCGGCCCAAGAACAAGAACCTTCGAATGCCGAGTGTTCGGAGCACTGCAAGACCGGGCTTGTACTCCCGGGGCTATTATTAAAGGAGTTACTAGAGAACAGATTTGCACCCCGGGATATAGTAAAGAAGTCAGAGACGTTTCCGATAAAGAGAAAGAAGAGGTCTTTAGAGAGTATGGTATTAAACACCATAGGCCAGGTCAGTATGAAGTTGACCATTTAGTGAGTCTAGAATTAGGCGGCTCAAACGGTATTGCGAACCTCTGGCCGGAGAGCGCAGAGCCGCGCCCTGGTTATCACGAAAAGGACCGCCTTGAGGATTATCTTCACAGGCAAGTATGCAATGGAAATATCAGTCTTGAAGAGGCTCAAAGGCTGATAGCGAATGACTGGCTAAGTGTCTATGAGAAAATACCCAAGACAGCCAGGCGTAAAGAATAACGCTTGAATCTTTTAACCCCATATGAGTCTGCCGGATTACTCATACGAAAAGAGAATCTGGAAATTGAGAAAGACCTCGGCCGGAGTTGATGAAGCCGGAAGGGGCCCGCTTGCTGGACCTGTCGTTGCGGCAGCCGTAATACTTCCCGAAGGATGCGAGATTGATGGACTAAATGATTCAAAGAAACTCTCTGCTGGAAAAAGGGAGAGCCTATTTCATCAGATTAAAAGCCTGGCGATTGTAACTGGAATAGGGATAGTTGAACCAGAGGAGATTGATAGGATAAACATCCTTAGAGCGACACTCCTTGCGATGGAGATTGCGGTAAAAAATCTAAGTCCGCAGCCCGACTATCTTCTTATAGATGGAAATACTCGAATCCCCCTTTTGATTCCGCAAGAAACGGTTGTAAAGGGGGATTCGAGGTGTTGCTCAATTGCGGCGGCTTCAATCATTGCCAAGGTTATAAGAGATTCAATCATGGACGATTACCACAATATATACCCTCAATACAATTTTAAAAAACACAAAGGATACCCAACTCAAGAGCACTTCGACGCGCTAAGGAGATTCGGTTCCTGCCCGATACATAGAAAGACTTTCAAAGGGGTTTCTTCAAGATAGGAGTTTCAGATGTTACCTTAAACTCACTCGCAGGAATAGGAGACCCTCTAAACCACCCATCCGGTATATTCCCCACAATGAGCCTATAGCCGTGCTTTATCCTGGGAATGTATCTCTTTCTGTAGAAATGGTCTAAAGCCTCCTCCATTGTGTTAAATCTCCAGTTTTTATCCCCGTGTGATTGTCTGTACCATTCCCTCTCCAGTTTGGGTTTATTAACCCCACTTTTATCATAATTAGCATACACACTCCAGTCTCTTTTATCCTTTATCATCCAGAGCATGTACCAGCTCCCATCGGGATGCTCAAAATACGCATAATATACGGGCAGTTCACCAAATACAGCCTTTGTCCACTTAAGTGTAGCGTGGGGAATTTTAATACCTATTTGCGTTCCAGGAAAGGAATTCACACTCCAGAATTTAATTGAAGCACCTTTTACGGCTACAAGGTTACTGCCGGAGCGAATTAGGGTCGTTCCACCCAGACTGCTCACAATCTCGCATACCCTTTTAATCTGCCCCCCTCTTCCTCTCTCTTTAAATCTCGATGCTCCTTTCTCTAAGACAGCACGAATAGCCTCCAGATTAGTAAAATTCTTCTTTCTGTATTTGGGATTCAGGTTTAGGCTTTCCTTAATACCCACCCCTATATCGCCCACGACCAAATAGAAATGGTCCTTGTAGCTCTGTATAGCGGCTATACCATAAGGATCAACCTTATCTCCGGGGTTGCTGTGCTGCGGAATATTCTGAAATGTCTCTATCATGACGCCGCAGAGTCTATAAACGATGTTTGGCTCAAAGCCGTAATCCTCAATTAATATATGGGCCAGAACCTCGACTACGGATGTGACCCTATTTTCGGATGTGATGTGGGTTATCTCTTTTAAAGACCGGGATGGGTTTCTCACGTTCGATCTAAGATGCAACACATCAGAGGTAAATTCGCAGTCGTTTTCAATCTCCGCAAAGAAGTTCATTCTTTCAAGCCAATTGAGAACATCCAGGCTAATAGGAGGGGTAATTTTTACATTTATAGACCGACTTCTGAGATGCTTTATCAACAAGATGAGCATAATCACCCCATAAGGATCAACAAATTTAATGTTTTTTAAAGATATGATAACCTCACCCCTCCAATCTTCCGGTGAAATAAAATACTCCACACTAGAAGCATTCAATGTTTCAATCTTTGGATGAAAACCCAATTTCATTTTACCCCAGCCATAGAACTCACAGAGGACATAGAGATTTTGATAAAATACGGTCTCAATAAATAGATTCTAACATTAAAGAGCGCTATTTCTCCATAATGGGGAATCCGCGGTCTTTAATTAAGATAAAAAACAGCTCGATGGACAGCGAGTGTAGAGGTACGTTGCAATGTGCCCCCACCTAGTTGACCGACACTAATTTTACGTCGCATAAGCCGATGCCCTGACTTCCCTTATTACAGTCACCTTTATCTGACCCGGATATGCAACCTCTCGCTCTATCTTCTTCGCAATTTCGTTTGACAGCAAAACGGCTTCCTCGTCGTTTACTTTGGTACTTTCAACCACAACCCTCACCTCTCTTCCCGCCTGAATCGCATAGCACTTCTCCACGCCGCGAAAAGAGCTTGCAATTCTCTCAATATCCTCAATCCTCTTTACATAAGTCTCGTACATCTCCCTCCTCGCTCCGGGTCTTGCGGCTGATATGGCATCTGCCGCCTGGACGAGGATTGCCCAGATTGACTGAGGCTGGGGGTCATGATACCTGGCTACGGCCTCTACAACCTCCGCCGGTTCGCCGTATTTCCTTACAAGCTCCTCGCCAATTTCCACGTGTGAGCCTTCGACCTCATGGTCTAGGGCTTTTCCAATGTCGTGAAGAAGCCCAGCCCTCCTTGCAAGCTTTACGTTAAGACCCAACTCCCCCGCCATCACACCACACAAGAAAGCCACCTCAAGCGAGTGGCTGAGTATATTCTGAGAGAAGCTCGTTCTGTATTTTAATTTTCCTACAAGCTTTACGAGCTCGGGATGCATGTCATGAGCACCAATATCAAAAACCGCTTCTTCTCCCGCTTTCTGAATCTCCTTTTCAATTTCATTCTCAACCTCTGTCACAACTTCCTCAATCCGTGCCGGATGGATTCTGCCGTCCGCAATCAACCTCTCTAAAGTGATTCTTGCCACCTCCCTTCTTATGGGATTTAGAGAGGACACAACTACCGTCTCAGGGGTATCATCAATTATAATGTCTACTCCGGTTCTCGCCTCGATTGAACGAATATTCCTCCCTTCGCGCCCTATAATCCTTCCTTTCATCTCGTCGTTTGGTAGATTCACTATGGAGATCGTTTTTTCGCTCGTGTACTGCCCAGCATATTTCTGTATAGCAAGGGCAATTATGTCCTTTGCCTTTCTCTCAGCCTTTTCGTGAAGTTCATCCTCTATAAGCTTGAGCTTCTTTGCCGCCTCGTGTTTAGCCTCGTTCTCAATAATGTTAATGAGCTCCCTCTTAGCTGCCTCCTGAGTCATTCCAGCTATCTCCTCAATCTTTTTCTTTGCATCGGCAATAATTGAATCCAGCTCTCTATCCTTCTCAGCGATGCTCCTTTCTTTTGCAGAGATCTCCCTCTCTTTCCTTGAAACCTCGGCCTCCCTCTTTTCTATAGACTCATACTTTCTATCAAGATTCTCCTCGCGATTCTGAAGTCTCTTTTCTAACTTGGCAAACTCCTTTTGCCTCTCACGTGCCTCACGCTCAATCTCGGCTTTGGTTCTCTCTAAAATCTCCTTTGCCTGAAGCTCCCCTTCAACCCTGATTTTCTCGGCCTCTTTCTTAGCTAATTCAACAATCTTTTCAGCCTCCTTATTTGTCATTTCAATGAGGATTTGAGCCTCGGTTTTTTTAAGCTCAAGATTCCTCCTCTCCATTACAGTCCTGAAAAGGTGATATCCCAAAGCTCCTAGAATAAAAGCTGAAACGGACAACACTATAGACAACATCACTATTTCACCCTCCTTTTAGGGAAAATTACACTCGACTCTGTAATCACCAGTCCCACTTTTTCATCACCTGTCTCCATAGGGATTGAATCTAAAACCTGAAAATTGTAAGCGAGTCCTATCCTCCTTTTTTTGTCGGTTTTAAACAGAGCACGATCATAGTATCCCCCTCCGTATCCCAATCTCCCGCCAAAACGGTCGAAAGCAAGACCGGGGATAATAATAAGGTCAATACCCATAATACTGGCCCTAGCCGAATTCCGGCTCGGTTCGGGAATCCCAAAACTCCCCGGCTCAAGCTCATTCAAATCGTCTACTTTTCGGAATTCAAGAAGGCAATCATATACACAGGGGAAATAGATCTCCTTATGGAGTTCCTTTGCCCTTCTGAATATGTCGTCGGTCTTTACTTCATTTCTTATTGCAAAGTAGAGCGCCACACTCCGGGCGTTTCTGAAACACCAGAGCCTAAGAAGATTCTCTGTGATTTCTTTACTGGCTTTATCTACTTCCTCAATGGAGAGACTTAATCTCTTTGAAAGTAAATCACAACGGATACTTCTTTTCTTTCTAAAAACATCAAAATTCTTTTCTCCAAAACCAGAGAGACTTAAAGCAGGCTCTTTAAACCCACTATTTGAGAGAATACTAAACCTCCTTCTTTGGGTCTTCTCCTCTAATAAAAGTTCCTTCTCTGAGAGAACTATCCAAGATCTCAACCAGTCTTCTTGATCCTTCTTCAGCACGACTTTTAAACTCCTCGAACTCTCTTTTTAATCTGAAATAATCATCAACGACCTTCAGTGTGGCAAGAAGAAAGGGACGCGGCACTGCCACGGCACCCACATGCGGAGAAGCCTCCTTCACCTTTTCTTCTAAATAGTTTGCTATCTCGCGCACATACTCTTCATCCGCATCGGTTTTTACAAAATACTCGTTACTCAGGACATTAATCTTGACGCGTCTCATCCGTTCTTATGCCTCCGATCTACTCAGATAGAGTTCTATTTTCTCTATAATCTGATCCAATTTTGATTTAACCTCTTGCCTTTCAGCCTCAAGCCTCCTTATGCTTTCACGAAGCGCCGTCACTTCCTCCATAAGGACCTTACGCTCGGCTTCTAAACTCGCCTTTTTTGATAACGCCTCTTTTATCTTATTCTCAAGAATATCTATTGTTTCCATATCCTTACTTCAAGAAGTTTAATATTATCTTGAAATTTTTGCAATATGTGTAAAAATAATATACGAAAATGTCAGAAATTGGAATACTCAGACACCTCGAAGAAGTAGAAAAAAGATTCGAGAATATTGAGAAGATACTCAGTGACCCGAACATAAGCCCTTCTGATATTCACCGATACTCAAAGGAGCGCTCTGAGATAAGCGAGATCGTTGAGACATACAGGGAATACAAAAAAAAACTGGATGATATCAACGAAAACAGGGCGTTGCTTGAGGATAAAGAGCTAGGTGAGCTTGCACGCGATGAGCTCTCCGTGCTTGAGGAAGAACGGGCAAGGCTCGAAGAAAAGCTTCGGTTACTCCTTCTCCCAAAGGACCCGAATGACAATAAAAACGTTTTTCTTGAGATCCGGGCAGGAACGGGTGGCG
>PSLL01000017.1:6901-31389 GCA_040289575.1 Candidatus Dadabacteria bacterium
AAAAAGCCGCTCTTTTTGCCTCAGACCTATTTCGAATGTACATCCGCTATGCCGAGAGAAACGGATGGAAGGTCGAGATAATAAGTATGAACGAAACCGGAATCGGCGGCCTCAAAGAGGTAATAATAGCGATAGAGGGAAAGAATGCCTACAGCAGGCTCAAACACGAAAGCGGTGTACACCGGGTTCAAAGGGTACCCACCACCGAAGCCGGAGGAAGAATCCACACATCCACAGCAACCGTAGTGGCACTTGCAGAGCCCGACGACGTTGAGATTACAATAGATGAAAAGGACTTAAGGATTGACACATACAGGGCTTCGGGCCCCGGAGGCCAGCATGTAAATAAGACCGACTCAGCTATAAGAATCACACATATCCCTACTGGGATCGTCGTCCAGTGCCAGGATGAAAGGTCTCAGCACAAAAATCGTGCAAAGGCAATGAGGATGCTCAAAACCAAGCTCTACGAGGTTGAAGAGAAGAAGCGTCAGAGCGAAATATCAAGCATGAGACGGACCATGGTGGGTAGCGCTGAGAGAAGCGAGAAGATTAGGACCTATAATTTTCCCCAAAACAGGGTTACAGACCATAGAATCGGGCTTACCCTTTATAAACTCGAAGAGATCTTAGATGGAGACTTAGATGAGCTAATCCAGGCACTGACCACGTATTACCAAACCGAAAGCCTTAAACAAGCCGTTGGGTCATAGCCCCTTCAATTTTAAAACTATCCTCTTAACACGCCATTTCGGTTAAAATATACGCATGAACTGGCACGGAGTCATTGCCCTTTTTTATTTAGTCTCCTCTATTCTCTATTGTGTTTATCTGTGGACCCAGAATCCAAAGAGCTCGGTCTGGGGATTTCGTACAATTGTAATCGCAGCCACGCTTCATACGCTTAGCCTGGTTGCCTTCTACTGGAGGGGCGAACAGATAGTCGGAGGGCTTGACAGGTCTATTTATTTCTTTTCATGGTTTATTGTCCTGGTTTATATTATTTCGCATGCGCGGTTTAAAGCCTCTGTATTGGGAGCCTTTGTAACGCCGCTTGCTTTTCTTATGACACTCCCATCCGTCATTCTCCCCAGAGGGATTATTGAGCATGACCCGTCTCTTAGGAATCCCTGGATTCTAATCCACATTGCGCTTGTGTTCTTAGGAGAGGCCCTTTTTACAATCGCATTTATTGACGGGATTCTCTACCTTTTTGAGGAAAAAAGGATAAAATCAAAGCGTATGGGAAGATTCTTAAAGAAACTGCCGTCTCTTACGGCGCTCGATAACCTTAACCATGTCTGTCTTCTTGCGGGCTTCCCTTTGCTTACCGTAGGGTTGGCATTAGGAATGCTCTTTGCAAAAGAGATGTGGGGAACGTTTTGGACATGGGAATCAAAAGAAACCTGGTCTCTGGTCTCCTGGTTTCTCTATGCTGTTCTAATTCACGGAAGGCTTGCCACGGGCTGGAAAGGGAGAAAAGCCGCTGTGGGATCGATACTTGGTTTTGGAGTAATCCTCTTTACATTCTTTGTAATCGGGTACTTTGCCCCGGGGCGGCATGATTTTCTCGGAACATACTGATTCTAGTTAATCAAAATTGAAAAAGCTCTACTTTGACTGCTTCTCAGGTGTAAGTGGAGATATGATTGTCGGCTCACTTCTGCAGCTCGGACTGGAATTAGAGGCCCTGGAGAATGAATTAAACAAGCTCCATATAAAGGGATACAAACTAGACGTCAAGACCGTAAATAGAGCGGGAATTCGGGGATGCAAATTCAATGTCATCTTAACTAAAGGGCAAGCTGAAAGGAGACTCAAAGATATAAAGAGCATAATACAGAGGAGTAATTTCAAAGATATAACAAAAAAAACCGCGATTTCAATATTTGAAAAGCTGGCAGAGGTTGAGGCTAAAATCCACGGCGTAGCGCCTGAAGAGGTACACTTTCACGAGATCGGCGCATTAGATTCGATAGTGGATATAGTTGGAACCGTAATTGGGATTGACATTCTGGGGATTGATGAGATTTACTCTTCGGCGATCCCTTTTTCAAGAAGTCGAATAAAGATGGAACACGGTGTTTATCCGGGCCCGGCCCCTGCGGTTTTGGAACTCCTCAGAGGCGTTGAGATGTATGAATCAAATAGAGGAGAAGAACTTATCACCCCAACGGGCGCCGCAATACTATCCGTTCTATCAAAGGGATTCGGCCATTTCCCGAGAATGAGGATCTCTAAAATCGGATACGGCGCTGGTACAAGAAATCCGCGTGGTTTTCCAAATGTGTTAAGGGCAATAATGGGTGAGGACAACCGATTCTCTCAAGGAATAGAAACGGACAGAGTCGTTGTTATGGAAACGAATATTGACGATATGAACCCGGAAGCGTTTGATAACCTTTTTGATAAACTCCTCTCAGAAGATGGGGTCCTCGACGTTTCACTGATAAACATAACGATGAAAAGGGGAAGACCGGGGCAGATTGTTAAAATAATTTCCCGGCATGATGGAATACAAAGGGTCAGTGAAATCCTCTTTAGGGAATCAACAACAATAGGAGTGAGATACTACGATGCAACACGATTTAAACTCAGAAGAGAGCAAAAAACCGTATCTACGAGATACGGCAATATAAGGGTAAAGATAGTTGATGAACCTGGGTTAGGAATAAAAAGGGCGAAGCCAGAATATGATGATTGCAAGAGGGCAGCTAACCGCCACAAGGTTTCGCTCAGAGAGGTTTACGACGAAGTGAATCTGGTGATTGGCAAAAGCTTATAGGGACAAACCCTGATTAGGGACTTGGAATGACTCGATTAAACTAATTCCATACACACAAAGATGCAGATGAAAAAATTAAAAACTGAAATGGATTAAAAATCCTCATTTCACCCTTATTATCTCTCCTCCACTTAGTGTAAGGATAAGTGGCTTGGGGGAGATTGTTAGGCTTCCGTCCACGTTTTCGTTTATATCAAAGAGCGGATTACTAAAAGAAAGAAGCCGTCCTTTTATATCCTCCCTTCTCTGTATAGGGGTTTTGAGAATCTGGAGAATCAGACTCGCGGCTTCATAGACCTGATATTCAAGAAACCCCGGCTCCTCTCCGAATGCGGCTCTGAATTTAGCATCAAAGTCTATCCAACTCTCACTGCCAGGGGAAAAGAAATCCGTAAATATAATTCCATCCGTCTCAGTACCCAGGGCCTTTAGGAAAGCCCGACTGTTCCATGTGTTTAGCCCAAGAAGGATTAAATCCCTCAGACTATCCTCCTGCCTGAGCTTTGTTATCAACTGCGCTGAGTGCGTGGCGCTATCGGGAATAAAAACCGCATCGGGATGCCTTGATTTCAACCATTCAATCTCCCCTGAAATGCCAAGGCTCACTGGGTCATAGGAGCTGATGTATATTATATTACCCCCATACTCTCTTACGGATTTGATAAAAGCCTCTTTAGACAACTCTCCGATTCCAGTTCTTGGATAAAGAACGCCTAGGGTTTTTATCCTTGCATCCTGCACCGCGTACTTTGCTATCACGCGCGCCTGCTTTTCGAGAGAGTAAGAGAATTTTATAAGGTAAGGATTCCCATCGGACACGTCTTCAGAGAGCGGAAACACCAGTGTCGGAATTTTGAGGGATTTGATACTCCCACTTATCTCTCTAATAGAACTGCTGAGAATCGGACCGATTATAACAGAGGCCCCGTCTTTTGCCACCATATCTTCAAGTGCTATTCTATGCCCCTCAGAACCCTGACCATTATAGTCCCTTACGACAATTCGAAATCCACTATCGGACTGAAATACGCCTGCTGCCATAAGGATCCCTTTTAGCGCCTTTTTCCCTATTAACCCATATTCTCCGCTCAAAGGCAGGAGACATCCTACTGTTTTAGTGTCTATTTTTTCAGAACCCCCGGGCGATATCAATACCTGGCTGCAGGCATACCTGGAAAACAGACTCAAAAATATAAGAATGAAAAATGAAATGAGCACTCCCGAAAATGTCTCATATCTCGAACCGCCACAACCCCCTTTAGAATCCGTTTTATAAAACATTAATTTGGAATTATAACATCTAAATTGAATATTGAGGACTCAAGGCTTCTCAATTTTTTCTTCATTATTACCACATCCACAAGACAAAGAAAACACAAACTATTGGCGATTTTTGTCACATATATATCAGGCTTATAACAAACTCTACCTTAATTTTAGTCCGACCCTAGCGAGAAGGATTCAAAAATCCCTTGTTTTTGGTAACTTATATCCCACCTATTCTATTGGCACTGCCCTTGCTAGATAATGCTATTATACTTAGGGAGAGAACCATAAAGTTCATAATGGGTAGTTTATGAAGTGGTTGATTAATACAAGGAGTGCAGCAATATGATAGAAGACAGCGATACCGAGCAGGATGAAATGATTATCGCACGCGTAGATGTCGAGCTTAAAGAGCTTATAGCCGGATTCCTAGAAAACAGGCATAAGGACATCCAATCCATTTTGAAGGCTTTAGACCAAGATGATTATGAAACCCCTCGAATCCTGGGGCACAGTATGAAAGGCTCTGGCGCTGGTTATGGATTTGATCCCATAACCGATATAGGTAGATTCATTGAGGAGGCCGCAAAGAATAGAAATCCCGAGGAGATAAGAAAATGGGTGGGTGAGCTTCTAAACTATATCTCGCGTGTGAAGGTAGTCTATGAATAGTTCATCAAAGCCGCTGATGCTATGTATTGATGACGACGAGGATACACTCAATTTGATAGAACTACTCCTGTCAAACGGCGGCTATAACATGATTACCACCGATGACGGAGACAAAGCCATTGAGATAGCCATCAAATCCAAGCCGGACCTTATACTGGTTGATGTTATGATGCCAGTAAACGGTTATGATGTTTGTCATAGATTGAGGTCAAACAATGAAACCGCGCATATTCCCATAATATTTACAACCACCCTCTCAACAAGGTTCACTCACATATAACAGATACACATGACATGAATAGATCAAAGACACCAGTCCGTGAATTTAAACTCTCATTGAATCTGCATATACCATTATGCTTTGTTGCAAACATCGATAGGATAAAAGAAATATAACAAAGGTACCTTCATTTCTTACAATCACATGGATGTTATATACTACAGCCATAAGCGATACAATTGTCTTCTTGCTTTTCTCCTTCCTTTCCCTCACACTGTCACCAATTTGAAATCATATAGACTGTATATGCTAAGACTCTCTTCCAACTCTTAATACTGCCTCCCCTATTCTTATGGGTGGACGAATCCTGATTGGAAGTCCAAAGCGGATATTACCATTAAATCCCCTGCCTATCACTTCTATAAAGGGCATTACTATACTCTTCATCGCATGCCTAAGATACGGGGCGTCACAGCTGCATAAACTCGCACGGAGAATTAGTCTTACAGTCTTAATTGAATGCACGTTAAAACAACCTTCTACTATCCAATAAGATTGTTACGGGTCCCGAATTGACAAGATGTATATCCATAACAGCGCGGAATTTCCCCGTTTGGACATTGATTCCGCTCTTCTTTATTTCCGCTACAAAAAGGCGATAGAGCCCTTCAGCCATATCAGGCGGGGCAACCTCATCAAATGACGGACGCCTTCCCTTTCGGCAGTCGGCGTAGAGTGTGAATTGAGAGATAACAAGAACCTCTCCTTGCACATCTAAAATAGAAAGATTCATCTTTCCCAATTCATCCTCAAATATTCTCAATCCTAAGACCTTCTCAGCTAAATACCGGACATCGTCCTCAGTATCGTCTTTTTTAACTCCGAGAAGCAGAAGAATCCCCTCTCCGATTTTGCCTACTAATTCCCCCTCTACCTCAACCCGTGCCTCTTTTACCCTCTGAACTACGGTCCTCATCCTTAATCATTTTATCTCAGAAAAACTGCTATCCTAATGACTAGTGCAAGCATCAAGAATACAATTGTTAAGCTCAAAACGTCCATCTGTTCATTCGTCATATTGGAAATCTCCTTCTAGGCTATTAGATGCAAACCCCTATCTAAAGGATGCGATAGCCGATGTCATCCCCTCCTTCGGTTTAGCACATCATCGAGTTTATATTCCTCCCGAAAGGGAGTAAAATTATAACCATAAGTTTCATATTATTCAAAGGGGAATGGAGCCATGAGAATCTTACAAGTGCTGATACTTTCTTTCACATTTTTTATATCTCCCTTAATAAATGCCCAAGAGCTTCCTCCTGAACCCGGAAAGCATGTAATTGTACATACGGTAAAAAGAGGAGAAGACTTGCATCTGCTTGCAGCATATTACCTACTTAACGCCAGAGACTGGTATAAGATCTATAGCTGGAATTCAGATATAATTAAAAATCAAAATATCATTCATCCGGGACAAGAGCTCCTAATTTACGTAGACGATAACTGGACTCCGTCTTACAACCTTGATGAATACGTAAAGAAGATAGGAAGAAAATAGATTAAGATCACAGGCGAATCTTTAAAGCATCACCCCTTGTGCTCCGCCATCCCTTACTATGCTCATAAGCCTGTCTATCAAGCCTCTCTCAACGGCCGAAATGAGATGAGAGAGGATTTGAGAAAGCCTCTCTGTGCTCTCTACTTTTATTCTGATCTCAATATAGCTCCCCTCAAAGAACGGAGGGTGATGAATACTTATCTCCTTTGGCAGACTTAAATCATTTAAACAATCCCTAAACTCCTCCTCAACCTGGGAGAGAAAAGGATACCTCATTAACTTAAGTTCACGCCTAAAAGAATCGACCCTTACTTGAGACTGACCGACTTTTAATAAGATTTCATCAATCGTTTCATTAATGCTCTTCTTATCTCTAAACGCTATTTCTTGAATTTCTCTTATAGCTTCCCTTGTTTCGTTTGCATTCAACTTAAACCTAAGAAGCACCTTTACTTAGTACTTCGACCCTCGCAAAGCCCTCCAATTCACTCAGAGCAAGAGCCTGTTCTATTTTGATTCTCTGAGAGTAAAGGGCGTCTTTTATATCTCTTTCTAATCCGGCAAGGCCCATATACCTTTTTAAGTTCTTAAGAGACGGAGAAATTCCAATATTTAGTAAGTTCGCCCTCTGTGAGATTACACAATTCTCTAAATTTCAAAATTAGTTCTCCCCTTTCTATATCGCCGAATCTCGCTTGATTCTCATAAAATAAGAGCTTTAAGCACTTCTCATTGGATATTTCATCCCACCTGTAGACCCTCGACAAAACCCCATCGAGCATTAATTCCCTACATGCACGAAGTCTCCTTCGTCCGCATATAATCTGATATTTTTCCCCTTTTTCCCTTAGAACCGGCGGGTTTATGAGCCCTAATTCATTAATTGAAATTATTAATGGTGATATATCCCCAACCGAACCCACAAAAAATGTCTCATCGTCAAAATCTATTTTTGATATGGGAATTATACTGAGTTCCATTGGACAAACGAGTCGCCCGTGCGAGGAAAGAAAAAGCCAAGTAGAGACAGGTCTAAGATTATCTCCACTTGATAACGCAGATAAAATCGAACCCCTTAAAAAACTGTAAAAATTCCAAATGCTGTTGCAAGTGTCTGTAGCGGGGCTAAATCCTCCTGTGTCTCAATCCCCTTTTGCACCTGCTTGACTGTATTTTTTGCATCACGGTAGAGTGAGTCGTCATTTATAATCTTGCCGAGCGTACCCTGCCCCTTATCTATCTTCTTAAGCACCGAGTTCAGGCTCGTGGTTGCTTCCGTTGCCTGATCATATAGAGTTCGGTCATTGAGCAGTTTTCCAAATGTCCCCTGGGAATTATTCATCTTCTCTGCTAACTGTCCGAGATTTGCCATTGTCTCTTTCGTATTATTATAGAGTGTTTCATCCTTTACGAGTTTCCCCAGGGTGCCTTTTCCCTTATTTATACTTGTAGAGATTTCGTTAAGACTGGCAAGTGTATCTTTCGCTTGATTATATAGAGAATCGTCTTTGAGCAACCTCCCTATAGTACCCCGACCGCTTGCGGCTTGAGAGAGCACCGTATCAAGACTACCTAATACGCTGTTTATCTTATCCTTATTTTCAGTGAAAACAGACTGGAATGAGTTTACTGTGGATTCTACCCTGGAGAGTATATCGTTTAAATCCGCAGGCTCTTGGCTCGGAAGAACACTTCTCGGAGGGGCAATTGGAGCCTGTGGAGAGCCAAATGACAGGTTAACATAACTTATACCAACAAAACTCGTAAGTTTGATACTTGCCACAGAATCCGTTTTGATAGGGGTCCCATTTTTAACCCTAAATGTCACCTCTATCTTTCCATCTACTATCTTTATGTCTGAAACCTTTCCTACCTCAACACCATTGAGTTTTACAGGATTATCCTTATTAAGCTCGCCTATAGATTTGAAATAGGTTTTTAGAAAGTACTCCTTTGTAAATAAAGGAATCCCCGCGACAAACTCAAAGATTACAAGGAGTATCGCTAAACTCACAAAGAAAAATATCCCTACTTTAACCTCTGTTTTCATATCCGTCTGCCTCCTTCTCCTCTTTCGAACTACGTATTATAAACTCCCTTACAAGCCGATTTGTGCTTCTGATGATCTCTTTGGGGGTGCCTATTTCTACAATTCGTCCCTCGTCGAGCACGGCAATCCTATCAGCAATATAGAGCGCCAGCTCAATATCGTGTGTCACTATGATTTGTGTAACCTCAACGTGTTTCCTAAGATTCAGCATCACATCATCTATTGTCTGAGCCGTTATAGGATCCAGCTCCGATGTCGGCTCATCAAAGAGAATCAGATCAGGGTTCATTGCGAGGGCGCGGGCGATTGCCACCCTTTTTTTCATACCGCCGCTCAGTTCCGAAGGCATGACATTTTCTTTTCCCTCAAGACCCACTATGGAAAGCGTGTTTGAGACGATTCTGCTTATGGCACTTTCATTTTTAAACACCCTGTGTTCCCTCAGGTATAGACTTACGTTTTCTCCAACCGTAAGCGAATTAAAGAGTGCCGAAGACTGAAACACCATAGCAAATCTGTGTTTATTCCTTACCTCTGGATCATTTACATCCATTCCATTAATGAGTATCTTACCTGAATCCGGCTTTTCAAGCCCGATTATATGTCGGAGTAGCACGCTTTTCCCCTGTCCGCTCTTCCCTATAACAACAAGTGTCTCGCTAGGCTTAACCTCTAAATCCAAATCCTTGAGGACATGATTGCCCCCAAAGGATTTATTCAACTTGATTATCTTTACCTCTACAGGCGTATTCCGCCTATAGCTGGGTTCGGCATCTCTATTTATTATATCTTCGGTTCTTACATTCATATCACATTCCACAACGTCGGAGTGCAGAACAAATACCGCATACGCCCTCCCCGAATAATAAAAACCAACATTAAAAATGGTAACCTATATGGAGCAAGATTAAAAGTCTGGTGATAAAATAATCAAAAACCAGTATCAAGATAAAAGACAGAACTACCGCTTTCGTTACTGAAGTCCCTATCTCCCTCGGACCTCCTTTTGTTTTAAGACCTACATAACAGCACGCTATTGAAATCATTATGCCGAAGACTGTAGCCTTAATCAGACCGTGGAGAACATCTACAAACTCTATATAAAGCTTGACGTTCCTATAATATATACTGAAAGGAACATTGATCTTGTGATTTACAGCAGAGACTACCGCGCCGCCAAACGTCCCTATCACATCCATGTAGACCACAAGAAACGGAAGTGTGATAAATGTCGCGAGAAATCTGGGCATTACAAGGAATCTCACCGGATTTATGTCCATAGTTTTAAGGGCGTCTATCTCCTGATAAACACTCATTGAGGCAATCTCGGCAGTCATTGCAGAACCCACGCGACCCACGACAAGCATGGATGTCATAACGGGGCCAAGTTCCCTTAGCATCCCTGTCGCAACAATCCCCCCGATATTTTGTTCAAGCCCAAATAGTGCAAGCTGAGGCCCCGTCTCAAGAGCGAGTGCAGCTCCAACAAATACAGATATAAGGGCGGCAAAAGGGAGTGTGTAGTTTCCAATCTCTGCCATCTGTCTAAATACCTTGTCCCGATTCCTAAAGGCTGCTTTGCACCAATAGACCGTCTCTACAAAAAGCTTAATCATCTCCCCCGTAGATTGAAAAAACCCCGTTACGCCATTCATCTTGCCGAATCACCCCCTTGAGTGATTTTATTCTGAGCGGAACCATCTCCTATCCCAATTGCCCTGTTCTTGGAAGATACATCAATCGGAAAGTAAAATAATTTTATCGTCTTTTTATGCGAATCAGACCTATAACCAAAGAGTCCCCCCAGGAAATAGAACTTTTTAGTGCCTTTTCCGGTCTCGGCCCTAAACGTATTCCAGAGGAAGGACGAAACAGTACTACCATCTTTATACTTTTTCCACTCATAGAGCCGCCAAAAAGACGAATAGTTCTTCTCTATGCCTTCATTGTCCGAAAGAAACGGCTCGAGAATTGAAAGAAAGTGGAATCCCCGATTCCCATCTCTGTCTCTTTTATATGTAAAGAGCGGCCAGACATCAATCCTTCTCCCCCTCCTTCCGCTTTCGACAATTGGCTCATCTCTTATGTCAGAGTATAGGAAGAAAAGAACTGTATCCCTCTTTCTCGTATAATCCGCAAATGTACGCGTGTAGTATCTATATAACGGCCATAAGATAAAGCCCTCCTTATCTTCGCCGTTCATCTCGTTTTTATAGAATGGGAAAACCCTATTTTCTTCCTTTTTCCCTCTTGTGAAATTGATAAGAGGCCAAGGGGTATCCCATCTTTCAACTCCCCTTTTTCTATCCACCAGATGGCTAAATAGGGGTCCTATGTAGGTCCTTTGAGTTACATTTGGGGAATCAAGGCCGAAATAAAAGGGAAAAATCGAGAGCGTCTCTATCTTCTCGCCATAAAGAATCCTCTCTTTTGATGTATATATAGGCCAGAGGGCAAATTTCTCATCAAGCGCTCCCTCTTTTTTTCTGTATCCAAAAAGTGGCCAGAACCTAAATCCCTTTTGACCTTCCCCTGTATAGTATCCAAAAATCGGCCAGAGAAAGCTATAATTAGTAGTCTCACCCTTTTTGGTCTGGAGAAAAAGCGGAAAGAGATAGAAATTGATCTCATCCTTTAGAAATTTATTTCTCAGACGTCCGTAAATGGGAAATAGAGCAAAGTAACTGTCTTTTTTATCTTCAGCACTTTTAGCGAAGACGATGGGAAAGAGTGTAAACTGCTTCTCTCTAAAACCGCTCTCCTTCTTGTCCGATTCATAAGAGATTATGTAAAAAAAAGACCGTATCTTCCGGTCGCTTTCATTTCTCCTGTATGTCGTAAAAGGGTATATAAAATCAAATTCAGATGAGTTGCCCTCTTTATCTCGAGTCCAATAGAAAAGCGGACGAAAACCGAACTCGGATGTTTTGTCGCTTTTCTTTGATGTTATAAACGGACCGAGCGCATCTACCTCCTGCGATTGTGTACCACGCTCGACATTGAAAATGGGGGCAAAGCCAAACTCCTCTTGCCCAAACGAGGAATCCAAATTGAGAATCAGAAAAAGCAGTAAACAAACGGAGAAAGCACCGCTGAGTTTATCATGGGTTTTGAACATGCTCTTTAACTTTAACCCTAATTAGACGCAAAATCTAGAAAAATTTTTCCCTAATAATAGGTTTTGATGGTCTTTCACTTTATAGAGTTTCAGATTCCCATTATTTGGAAATAAAAATCTTGAACCCCTGATACAAAGCCATATTTATTCTGGTAAGACGCTAAACATAGACCCGGCGTACCCTTTTTCCAATTGTAGAGAGAATCTCATAAGGGATTGTATCCGCCCACCTTGCCACGTCTTCAACCGAAACTCGGTCGTCTCCAAATATTACCACTTCATCTCCAACCCCAACCCCCGGCACTTCCGTCACATCAACCATTATCAAATCCATGCATACGGTTCCTATAACAGGAGCGGTAGTTCCCCTTATTGAAACCCTTGCACGGTTTGAGAGCCTTCTCATGTATCCATCCGCATATCCTATAGGAAGCGTGGCAATGGTCGTTGGTCTCATCGCAACGAATGTCCCTCCATAGCTCACGGATGCTCCTGAGGGAACGCGTTTTATCTGTATTATTCTTGTCTTTAGAGTCATCACAGGCTTTAGTTCACAATTCTCAATTCTTCCTGAGCCGTAGAGCATTATTCCTGGGCGGACAAGATTCATGTGCGACTCATGGAATCTCTGTATTGCCGCACTGTTTGCCGAGTGAATGTATCTTGGATAAAACCCGGCCTGATTTATGAGGGAAATTACAGTCATAAAAACCGAGATCTGATTTAATGTATAGTCCCTAGACTTCCCGTCCGCGTTTGCAAAGTGTGTAAAAACCCCTTCCATCTCCAGATTTTTAAGACCCGCGATCTGATTTAAGAAATCGTATATCTCGCCCGAATCCACGCCCAGCCTATTCATTCCCGTGTCAACCTTGAGGTGATATTTTACCCTCTTACCCATCCTTTCGGCGCATTTGTTAATAGCCAGGGCAGAGGCAAGGAAAAATAGAGAAGGCGTTAGGTTATTCCTAATCACGTCTTCTACCTCTTCGGGCTGAATCCCACCGAGTAAAACTATTGGAGCATGAATCCGTGATTCCCTCAGTTCAAGAGCCTCCTCAACCGTTGCAACCCCAAGCATGTTTGAGCCAGACCCGATAAGTGCCTTAGACACAGCCGCCGCACCATGTCCATATGCATCGGCCTTTACAACGGAGATAGTGCCGACATCACTTCCGACAATTCTCTTTGTCTGGAGGAAATTGGATTTTAGGGAATCGAGATTGATTTCAGCCCACGTAGGTCTCATGAGGGTTTAATTATATAATCCTCTTTTTTTATTATCGCAAGCCATCAGGATGCATGATTCATGATGCACAATACAAGATGGGCGATATATTTTATTCCGAATCTTGCACCATGTTTAATCAAGACTGAGAAAAATATCCCTTGCGTTCTGAGATGCAAGCTTTGATACGGCGGTTGCCTTATCGCTGAATTTCTTAAGCGATTCTAGTGTTTCTCTGCCAGTTAGATCAATGAGGACTGAGAATATCTGAAACTTAAGTCTATCCTTTTCACGACGAAAGGCTTTAAGCCACTCATCTCCTACATCGCACTCGCCGTCTGTAATAAAAACAATATCCCCTCTTTTAAACATTGATTTCTGAAGAAACTCTAATGCCTTATTGAGTGTGGACTCAAAATCGGTTCCCCCGCCCGGGAAATATCCGGCAAGCTCAATTATATCGTCCTCCTTAATTCCCCATCCCTTCTTTCCATCAGAACCAAAAACTCGAACCGGTGTTCCTCCTGAAGAGAAAACAATCGCAATGAACCTTCTCCTTTGCCTCTTCGCGATCTCAAGAAGGCTCAGGCATACGGCTTTTGCCCATATCTCCTTATCTCCCTGCATAGACGAGCTTCCATCAACGCATACAATAAGTGGCCCCCTTCCCTTTTCTTCTTTCAGATGATATTGAAGAAGCCTGCCCTCGACTAATTTCTTTAGAAAGTCCCTCCTTAGAGCCCTGTGCCTTAGAGAGATCAGTTCAGTTGGAATGGTGCGTCCCAGATCATCCCCAAGCGCAACATCGTAGACCTCGTTTCCTCTTTTCGACCATACCCGTCTCCTTGAAGAGAGCATCTCCTCCTTAAGGCTTCCAACCATAAGAGAGAGTTTTCTCAGCCTCTCGTTTTTAAACAATTTCTCTGCGAGGTCGAGCTTCTCTCCAATCGGCCTTTCCTGAGGCACCCCCATTGAAGCACCCCACTGTATAAGCTCCCTTTCAACTTCATCAATCCTCTCAGAGGCCCGTTTTAAACCAGACCTGACGAGATTCTGAATTTTTGTCTCCATCCTCTCAAGCCTTTCCTTCTGCTCCTTCTCCAGGTCTTTGAGTTCCCCCTCCTGAGACCGCAATTGAAATTGGTTTTTTTTCTCTCTCTCCTTAAGAGACTCAGACGATTTCTTCTTTTCAATCTCTTTCCATGTTTCCGATTCCTCTTTTAGCTCTTCATAGTTCTCCTCAGCCTTTTCCAGTTCCCATTCTTTAATAAGCGACCTCTCAGAAAGCCCGTCCTCAGATTTTATCCATTTAATTATCTCCCCGCCCAGAGTAAGTGTAGCAATAGCGGATTTAAAACCATCGAGAATCGTTTCATCTCTTAATTCTTTATAATCGTCGGTTGAAATGGCCTTCTCAATGAGCTTTCTACCCATAAGCACACTTCCTTTCACTTTGTCTTGGGGAAGAAGGAGAACATTATATTTAAAGAAGCTCCCAAATAAATCCAAAACCAAAGAGCGGAAATTGGGTAGGAGGCGCGAGCCTCGTTCAATGAGATTCTTTAGTTCTTCAGAGTTAGATTCAAGTTCATCGAAAAGCTCCCTATCAAAAGAATCGGTCTCTATATTCTGCGTAAGTTTCCTTGAGTTCATTATATGAAAGCTAACACATGATGCGTGGAGTATCAATTTTATACGACCTTTACACATGCTGACTTACTTGTCATACGCAGAGAAATTTCATCCGATGACGGAAAACAAAATTTTGGTCTTAAGTCGTGAATAGAACCTATAACTTTAGCCCTATGCTTCTAAAAGATTGGACTTTTTTCTCCCCCAAAGATCAAACTTGATTCTATATCGCCGATGCAATACAATAAGAGCGGAGCCATAGGCTTTAAAAAAGGTGACGGTATATGATGCAAGGGTTGTGGTACTTATGTGCTTTTGTCTTAGTATTGTCTATAGTGTTGATCCTGGATTACATCTTGCATAGAAAATATAGGGAGATGAAGGAAGAGTTTGACTCGGAGGCTGAGGGTTTGGAGAAAGAACACCTAAGGTCGGAAATCCCCTTAGAAGACCAAAAAAAAGAAATTAACTTAGAAAGGATAGATGAAACGAATAAGAAAAGAATCCTAATTGTAGATGATGACGATATATTAGCCCCGTTAATGAAGATAATCCTACAAGGAGAAGGGTTCGAAACAGAGATTGCAAAAGATGGGATCGAGGGTCTGGAAAAGGTAAAGCACGATGAATACCATGTCATAATTTCCGACTGTGAGATGCCGCGAATGAAAGGAGATAAGTTCTATCTAGAAGTACAAAAATTAAGCCAGGATTTAGCAAAGAGAATAATATTTATTTCGGGAAATATAAATGATTTTATAATGTCAACCGGCAATAGATTCTTATCAAAACCCTTTTCCAATCAGCAGCTCGTAGAAACAGTTAAAAACCTCATCGCATCTAATAAATAATCCAGGTCAGACATCAACCCCCTTCTAAGTCTCGATATTCCAGCCTTTTTGTGACTATATCACATAAAGTAATCAAAGGACAATTGAGAGAAATTCTTTGTATTTGAAACATATTATTCTTTGTGTGACAATAGTTATGAGGAACACACATAAAACGGAATGATAAAGAATAGTCGAGTGTGTTAAAGAAACAGGGCTTTAAATTGAAAAAACGGATTTCTTTTCTTATCAATTACGCAGGGGTTTAATCAAATTCCCAAAATATAAAAAAAGGAGGTAAATAAATATGAGCGCAAAGAGAATTTTGATGCTGGTTGGTGATTATGTGGAAGATTATGAAGTGATGGTACCATTCCAGGCTCTTCTAATGGTGGGACACACCGTCCACGCTGTCTGCCCGGGGAAAAAAGCCGTTGAGAAGGTTCGGACAGCAGTGCATGATTTTGAGGGGGACCAGACGTACAGCGAAAAGCCGGGACATAACTTTGCCCTCAATGCCACCTTCGATGAAGTGGTGGCAGAAGATTACGATGCCATTGTAATCCCCGGTGGGCGCGCACCTGAGTACATCCGTCTAAATGAGAAGGTGATTCAGATTGTGCGCCATTTTGCTAAAGCTAATAAGCCCATTGCTGCAATCTGTCATGGTGCACAGGTTCTTGCAGCAGCCGGAGTGATTGAAGGAAGGAGTTGCTCCGCTTATCCCGCTGTGGGTCCAGATGTGAAGCGAGCGGGTGGCCAGTATGTAGAATTGCCGGTAGACAAGGCACATGTAGACGGCAATCTGGTTACGGCTCCGGCCTGGCCTGCACACTCTGATTGGTTGGCGAAATTCCTAAAGGTATTGGGAACAAAGATTGAGCCATAAGTCGAGCACCATCTTGATAGACAGGCTGTAGGTGTTTGTGGGCACAAGTCTTACTCGTGACCTACATCTCGGTAAATGAGAACCAAATTTATTTTCTCCAATCCTAATTAGTGTAGACGAATAAAGTGCTACAAATTCAACTGAGGAATTGCCTACGACAAGATAGGTATTATATTACTCATTAGAATATCAGGAAAAGACTTTGAAAGAGGAGAAAAAAGAATGGCTGATGAAAAGAACGGTAGCATTCTAAGCGCAATGTTCTGGATGTTCGTGATTTCACTTCTCCTGTTCTGGTTACCCGGTATTGGGGCGTTCATTGCTGGATTGGTTGGCGGGAAGAAAGCAGGTAGTGTAGGCTTAGCAATAGTGGCTGTGTTTCTACCGGGTATCATATTCAGTATTGCTCTGTTTATATTCGCCTCGAGCTTAACTGGTATTCCACTTCTTGGAATAATTGCCGGTTTGGGCGGACTTGTCCTATCACTCTCTCACATTGGATCACTCTTGCTTGGAGCCATAATAGGAAGCCTTATCCCATAGCGATGGGAAAATATGAAATCAATAAAAAGGCACTCTAAATTCATCAAACTGTAACAAGGAAAAAGTGAAACACCAAATACGTTCAAAACCATTGATTGTGATTGGTGCATCAGGCTATGTAGGTGCGCGTCTTGTGCCTTGCCTCCTGAATTCGGGATACACTGTAAGAGCCTTAGGAAGATCCTTAAAGAAACTAAGAGAGCGTCCTTGGTCAAATCACCCTTGTGTAAATCTGATAGCCACTGATATATTCGACCGAAACTCATTGAAACAGGCATGTGAGGGTTGTTCCGTAGGTTACTATCTTGTCCATTCTATGGACCCTAACCAAAAAGATTTTGCTCATGCCGATCGCAAGGCAGCAGATAACATGGCTTGGGCTGTAGAAAAGAGCGGCCTCGAACGTATTATATATCTAGGGGGATTAGGAAGAGAAGATCCCAGCTTGAGTAAACACCTACGCTCACGCGCTGAGGTCGGAAAAATTCTACAATCCGGTAATGTCCCCACCACGATTTTACGAGCAGCAATGATCATAGGTGCTGGAAGCGCTTCTTTTGAGATACTACGCTATTTGGTCGAAAGGTTGCCCATTATGGTTACCCCAAGATGGGTACGTACAAGATGTCAGCCAATTGGTATCCGAGATGCAATTGATTACTTGGTCAGTTGCTTAGAAGTCCCTGAGACTATCGGTCAATCATTCGACATCGGTGGATCCGAAGTACTGACGTATGACCATATCATGAAAATCTACGCCGAAGAGGCAAATCTTCTGAAACGTTGGGTCATCCCTCTCCCTGTCCTCACTCCCCGACTTAGCTCTTATTGGATTCACCTTGTAACTCCTATATCGGCCTCGCTTGCAAGACCTTTAGCCGAGGGACTCAGTAATGAGGTAGTATGTACTGATAATCGTATCCAACAGCTCATACCTAAAAATCTCTCGGATTGCCGTCAAGCTATTCGGTTAGCACTAGAGGAACTACAGCATAACCTAATCGAAGACTCAAAAGGAAATAAAGCATGGATACCACCACCTGAATGGAGTTATCCAGGAGATCCAAAATGGGCAGGTGGCAAAGTGTATGAGGATCATCGTCGAATAATACTGAGGGCAACGCCCAATGAGGTGTGGCAACATCTCTTTCAAATCGGCGGGAAGACAGGCTGGTATTATGCAGATTGGCTTTGGCGGCTCCGTGGATTTCTTGATCAACTTATCGGCGGCGTTGGAATGAGACAGAGACAAAACAATTCAAATAGTCTTAGCCCAGGAGATATAGTGGACTTCTGGCGGGTCCGCACAGTCGAGCCACAGAGACGTCTTCTACTTGTAGCCGAGATGAAATTACCGGGTCAGGCTATACTAGATTTCCGTATTAGAGAAATCCATGGTTGGACTACCGAGCTCCATCAGATTGCACGTTTTATCCCGCGTGGCCTAGGAGGTATTCTTTACTGGTATTCTATCTATCCCTTTCATCAATTCGTTTTTAACGGAATGTTACGGAGAATCGGGGAACTCGTAGGAAAGCCCATCATTTCAGGCCCTGAACGCATAAGACGGCAAAATGGATGATGCACTAATATATTATCTATGGTTGTTTTGTTGAAAACATTCTTATAATCTTAAGAACACAAAAACTAAAAAAATCTCTAAATCTCCTTCTCCCCTTACAAACACATGGATGTAATAAGCTATAGCCATAAGTGATACAATTTTCTCCTTTAGAAATCATATAGACTGTATATGCTAAGACTCTCTTCCAACTCTTAATACTGCCTCCCCTATTCTTATGGGTGGACGAATCCTGATTGGAAGTCCAAAAATGAAGCACTATATAAATCTTAAGAAGCACACATGAAATTAGCTGTGGAACACAATATATGTGTGGACTCTTTGGATGTGTGTACATAGGTGGGGTTTGTCTTGTCACAAACTTAGCCACTTTTAAGAATCTAAACTTAATTAGCAGTTCTGATGTTTATCCCTCCTTGAGATAGTTTCCATTATTAATTTTATCTTAAGGAGGATTTTTTATTTATCTTCGCAACTGAGCAGTAAATGATTGCTTTTCCAAAACGTCATCTCACCCGTGTTTTGACCCCTAATACAGGAGGCAGTACCACAACCGTTACAAATAAGACTGCTGACCAAGTCATAGCCGAACAAGAGAGTCAGCCGGGTTTTAAAGACTGTTGCCTTTGTGGGCACCCCTTCTTCCCTACCGTCTGGATGCATATGGGAAGAAAACGAACTGGTTATTAAAAGTGAAGATTAATGGAACAGATTTAGGAACAGTTGCTTTTTTCTCTTCGAAGACAGGAACCACTTTGCCTGATATAGATTTCTCAACTCAGATGGTTTTGGTTTCTATGCAGGACATAAATGGTTTGGGGACCGAAATCGTATCTGTCCTAGAGTTTAATTCCGCTGTAGTTGTGGTTATCAGGGATGATGAAAACAGCGTACCGCCGCCTGCCCTCGGTTTTCCATTTCATATTGTTTCTGTGCCAAGAGAAGATTTGCCCGTTAATTTCATAAGGGTAAAGAATATCATCTCTCCTTGATGGCTGGTTAGGATCAACCGACTCTAAGAGATGCCCCTACATACCCGTTTTCTCTATACCAATCAATCGTTTTTCTCAGTGCCTCTTCAAGAGGGGTGAATTTCAGCTCTAACTCTTCTCTTGTTTTTCTATTCGACCCCGCGGCTCCAATCTCCATCGCCCTTATACCGTCTACGGCAAGCTTGGGCGGTTTTCCTGTGAAGAATGATTTTATCTCAGAGATGTGCGCGATTATCTTAAGTACGGACGGTGATATTCGCCTTTCGGGAAGGGGAACACCTGAGATTTTACTTATCATCTTGAAAACGTCTCCAATCTTGACGTTGTCTCCGACCAGTATATATCTCTCTCCGGGTTTTCCCTTTTCGGTCGCGAGTATGTGGCCCTCTATTGTGTCGTCAATGTAGACAAGGGGAATTATGCTGTCTTCAAACATTACGGCCTTGAGATTGCCGTTGAGAATATCTATGATAGTCCTTCCAAACGTCTTTAAGTCTCCTGGGCCTATTACAACGCCGGGATTTAAGATTACAACCGGAAGTCCGAGTTCTCTATGGATTCTCATTACCTCCTTTTCAGCTAGGAACTTTGACCTTCCATATTGGCTCTCAAAATCCATTTTGTGCTCTGTCTCTTCTGTTGCAATCTCCCCCTTAGGCTGTCTTATTGCGGCTAGACTGCTTGTGAATATTACCTTGCCGACGTTTTCTTTCAGCGCTTCAAGTAAAGCGTTTTTTGTGCCCTCGACGTTGATTTTATAATACATGCCTTTATCGGGTAGCCACCATCGAGCAATGTTTCCAAGGTGATAAAAAACATCACAGTCTCTCATAACTCCCTTCAGAGACGCTTTGTCTGTAGTGTCTCCTGTGACGATTTCAACTCCTAGTCTCTTAAGCTCATCCGCTTTGCTCAAATCCCTGACAAGAGCCTTGACGCTCACGCCGTCTCGGACGAGCCTTTTTACCAAATGGCCTCCGACAAATCCTGTTCCTCCCGTTACAAATGCCTTCATGATTCACCTTTCTCGGATTTTTAGGAATTGCTCGTGCTGCCAATGCTAGTACATTCAAAAATGGTTATTATTGCAAATGAATGTAAAACAATCTCTATATATATTCTACAGATTATTGTACGGTATAGAAACTTTAATTATTGGTCCGGCAATGGCTATAAGTTCATTCTAGCCATTACTAAACGGAAATTAGTTTCGAGCTAGGATTGATAAATTTTAATAGAGGAGGGCGGCACGCCTCATCGTAGAAGAAATTATCCAGCTTACATCTTTTTTTCAATGAAAGTCTGGTTTCCGTTCGTTCGACTTTTGAGCAAAGAGTATATACGTTCAAATTCCTGACGCGGGATTATACCTTTATCAAAGAGCACGCCTACCAAGGTCCATGTGAAGCTCTTTTCATCAATTTCGGCTCCGCCCTGTTTGAGAATTACCACTATGGCGTCTATAGCTTCTTGGACGGAGTAATCTCCGTACTCATCCCTGAAATTCATCTCCATATCTCCCTTTATTTTCCCTCTCATACGCTACGTGGTTACCCTAATCCCCAAAACCGTAAGTAACCCGTTTCTCATATCACTTCTTAGAATTCTTAAATGACCCTATTGTCTTTATATAATTTATTCGTTTCCTCGTCAAGTCCTTTCTATAAGTGTTTAGTTTTTATAAGTGGTAGTCAATTGGGCTTTGGTCGGGTTCTTCGCTAAGAATAATTTTTAATTTAGAGTGAAACTAAGACTTTAGTTTTAATTCGGAATCTAAGGCTTTTTTGTATATATCTATAGTTTGTTTTTGTATAAAACGCTTACGGCTCATGTATCGGCTTAACCCTTTTTGATTTTTCCAAGCTCATTAAGTAATGATTCCAGTTTTTCCATGCCCATCTCAAATTCTTCTGAAATTCTTCTGAGCTCTCTTGCGGGTAGTTCAAAAGAGGTTTCAGTAAAAGTGGTCTCAGGACTCCACCCTTCACATCTTACCCGAAGCTGTGCAATATCCCAGCGGGAGTAATGGCCGAGAGAATCAAATACGGCTTTTACGGCCTTAATTTGGTTTGCATAGCACTCGGCGTAAAGGATTGCGTCTTTCTCAAAATTAGGCTCAACCAAATACCTTCCAGCGGGGTTTACAATTGCGCTTCCGCCCAGCGCCCAGTCATAATTTATGTGATTCCCATCCCTTATATATTGCCACCTCTCGGGAAAGTCTTCATGAGTCAAAAATCCACATACGCTGAGGACAAATGCCCCCGCTTCGAATGCGTAAACCCTTATGAGTGATTGAAGAAGTGCGCCCCCGCCCCCAGGGCTTGTATCGGCATCGAGGAGTTTGGTTTCTCCCCTTCTCCAATTCCCAGGCCAGACCGCGATGTGGAACTCTTCTCCTCTATGAATCATTGCGGCTCTTATAAGGGTCATGTGATTCTCCCAGCATATAAGCCCCCCGATTCGACCGATGTCCGTATCGAACACATTGATGTCGCTCCCGTCGCCCTGACCCCAGTAGATCCTCTCGGTGTATGTAGGCATGAGTTTTCTGTGCTTTCCTATAACGTTGCCGTCTCTTCCTATGAAAAGGAGCGTATTGTAAACCGTGCAGCTTCCCCGACGATTGTCCAATTCATTGCAGCCCATTACCACGTAGGCTCCGGCCTCTTTTGCCGCCTGACCCAGAACCTCGGTATCTTCGCTCGGAATCACAACGGAGTTATCCTGAAGCGCAATCATATAATCCGTCCACTCATGCGGGTTCGTTTCATATCCGACCGTATAGTATGCGGGGTATGTAGGAATAAAAGCCTCCGAGAAGGCAATTAGTTCGGCCCCGTTTCTTCCCGCCTCTTTTATTAACCTACAGGCCTTTTCTATAGTCCTTTTTTTATCCATAAACACGGGCGCGGCCTGCACAACAGCCACCTTTACCTTTTCTCTACCACCTAGGATTTTTTTTGTCATGCCTATTCTCTTCATAGGGGCTTATTTTAATTTTTCTTTTCTCTGAGCCTTCAACTAAATCTTCTAAGGAGTAATAATGCTCCCACCTCCGGTTTCGCCGGATGTTCGTCCCGGGGACTGAGCCCGAGAGAGCTTGGCTTCGATTAGTGCAAAAAGACGGTTTTTAAGCCCCTCGTCATAGGCGCAGACACCCGGAATTATGAATCCCAAAAGGGCAATCTGAAGAAAAAACTCAACGTTAGCACGGATAAATTCATCCGGGTATTGAGTGCCGTAAGCCCGGGAAATATTGGCGTATATTGCCTCTCCAAGTTCATTTACCACCTCTACAACACTTTTGGTCCCTCCGGATTGCTGATTTGCCGCAACCCCCATATTAAAAGCCATCAATACCGAACTCATCATTGCGCTTGGCTGCTGTTGACCCTGTTGACCTTCCATAATTTCTACCTCCTCATTCATAGATGGTTTATTTTAACAGTTAAATAGATGGATATTCAAGCTGGATTTTGGTTTGTATTTATTGTCGTATCCATAAATTCATGTAAACTAATTTCAATGACAGACGGTAGTGGCGGGCATATAAACCGATTTATGATGACAAAGAAAAAGTAGAGCAGACCCCTACAATTAATAAACGGAGGTTTTTATAGATGTTTGAGAAGTTTGATGCAGTCCTTATGATTGCGTTTGGAGGGCCAGAAAAAACCGAGGATATTCGCCCGTTTCTTGCGAATGTAACGCGTGGGCGTCCGATTCCAAAAGAGCGAATCGAAGAGGTCGCTCATCATTATGAGCTAATTGGAGGAAGGTCGCCTCTTAATGAACTGACATTCAGGCAGATGCGCGCGCTAGAATCCGCATTAAAGGAGCGAGGCTGTGCGATTCCCATATATGTTGGAATGCGCAACTGGCATCCGTTTTTAACCGAAACTGTAAACGAGATGAAAAAGGCAGATGTGAGGCGCGCAATCGGTGTTATCATGGCAGCGCACGAGAGCGAGGCGAGTTGGCAGAGGTATAAGCAAAACGTCTCTGATGCAATTGCCGAAACGGGCGCGCACATATCCGTTGAATACATCCCGCCGCTTTTTGATCATTCCTTATTTATTGAGTCTGTCTCAGAACGTATTAAAGAGTGTCTTATTCAAATTCCCAATGCCGACCGAAAGGATGCGATACTCATTTTTACCGCACACAGCATTCCAACCCAGATGGCGGATGAGTCGCCTTACGTGGAACAACTCACTAAATCGTCACGATTCGTCGCCGAGTGCCTGGGTCATGAAAATTGGATGCTCGCTTATCAAAGCCGAAGCGGCCGCCCGACTGACCCTTGGCTTGAGCCTGATGTCTGCGATGTAATCCGCAACCTCTCCGCCAAGGGCGTGAGACATGTTGTCGTTGCCCCTATTGGATTTGTCTGTGACCATGTGGAAATTCTCTATGATCTCGACATCGAGGCCGCCGGGGTTGCCAAGGAGGTCGGAATTAAGCTGATCCGTGCAAAAACGGTAAACGACGATCCCAAATTTATTGCGGCATTGGCGGATGTTGTTGAAAAGCAGATGAGGGACGGGGTAAAAGACAAATAACTATTTAGCCACGAATAAGCACTAAAAGAAAATATTCAATACCTTGACGGGAGATAGAATTCTTTTGTAGGGGGCAGGTTTGAAACCTGCCCCCTACATTTAATAAATTATTCGTATAAATTCGTGTGCATTCGTGGCTAATTATCTATATGCACAATGAGAATTATTGTAATCGGCGGCGGTATCACGGGTCTCTCTGCGGCGCATCGGCTTATTGAATTGCGTTCAGAGAAAACCCTGCCACTTGAGATTATTCTCCTTGAGTCCAGCGGACGGGTCGGCGGTACAATTGCCACCCGGCGTCTTGACGGCTTTATCATTGAAGAGGGCCCGGACTCATTTATCACAACAAAACCCTGGGTGCTTTCCCTATGTAGGCGCATAGGATTGGATTCGTGCTTAATCCCAACTAATGATAAATATCGCCGCACACTTGTCGTTTATAAAGGCAGGCTGATACCCATTCCCGATGGTTTCCTTATGATTGCACCTACACGGCTTTTGCCGTTTTTGACCTCCCCTCTTTTTTCGTGGCGTGGAAAATTGCGTATGGCGTTA
>PSLL01000017.1:31526-64715 GCA_040289575.1 Candidatus Dadabacteria bacterium
CCGCCGACCCAGAGAGGCTGAGTCTGCGCGCAACCATGCCGCGATTCCTCGATATGGAAGAGGAGCATGGCAGCATTATCAGAGCAATGATGATTGAACAGCGCAAAGCCCAAAGGCGTCAGGGTAGCGACAGCGGTGCCAGGTATAGCCTGTTTATGTCTCTTAAGGGCGGGATGCAGACGCTTGTGGATGCGATTTCGGCGCGACTGCCAGAGGGCACAATTCGGCTCAATCGTTGCGTGAGGCTATTGTCTAAGGCAAACGATCTCTGGGACATTCTTATGGACGACGGCACGAGGCTCAATGCCGATGGGGTCATTATTGCCACATCAGCTCATAATGCGGCGGTGCTGTCGGAGGGATTCGACCCATCACTCGCATTGGATTTGGCGAGGATTCAGTACGCCTCTTCCGCCGTTATAAACCTCGGTTATAGGTGTGAAGACATACCTCATCCCCTAGACAGCTTTGGGTTTATTGTCCCAATCGTTGAAAGGCGTCCTATTATCGCCTGCTCATTTAGCAGTGTCAAATTTGCCGGTCGCGCTCCTGAGGGGAATGCCCTTCTGCGCTGCTTTATTGGCGGTGCATTGCAGCCTGATGTTTACGAATGGGACGATGATTCTCTGATTGGAGCAATGTGTAAAGAAATGAGAGACCTGCTTGGCATCAAGGCTCAACCAATATTTGCAATGGTGCACCATCATCCGCAATCAATGCCCCAATATCCAGTTGGGCATCTTGAGCAAATCTCGCGAATCAATTACAGGGTGAAACAACACAGAGGGCTTGCAATTGCTGGAAACGCTTACGGCGGAGTCGGCATCCCGGACTGTATACATTCGGGCGAATCGGCAGCTGAAGCAGTTGTGAATGACATAGGGCGGTATTCTAATCAATGTAGGGGTATGTTACCCTGAGCATAACGAAGGGTCTCGTATTTACTCCGAGATTCTTCGCTTCGCTCAGAATGACACCCTATACCCGGTAAACTCAAGCGCAGTTCGCAGGATACTTGTAGAACCGAATTCGCTGGGTTACGCTATGATGTGGTAATTATTTTGGGGGAATCCTGATTTAGGTGTGGTTATTATGATAAGAAGGGACGAAAGGGATGGCTGGATTTTGATTAATCAGCATGACCACGCGGAGCTCTCCGGGGAGATAATGAAATACTGGGGAAATAAGGAGTTTATCAGACCCGATAGCGAGGTTCTATTTGCGATTGGGGAGCACGACAACGGGTGGAAGGAATGGGATTCTTGCCCTAAGATAAATCCCATAAGTCGGTACCCGATGAATTTCTTGGAGATGAGTCCTTCCGATCAGTCCGAGATATGGAGGCGGTGTTTTAGAAGGCATTCGGCAGACCACCCTTATGCCTCGGCGCTGATTGCGCTCCATTTTGGGAAACTCAATGAAAAGTCGCTTAATAAAAACTCAAATAACGGCACAGCCAGGTCTTTGCAGGCTGAAATCACCGACTTTGTCTCTGGTATGTTAAATATTAATATTCCAAGTTTAGACCTCAATTCACTGCCTAAAGATGTTCAAGTGAATCTTAGGTTTGTTCAAATTGCGGATATAATCTCACTTACCCTCTGTCACGGCTGGCTTTCAATCGGGATTGAAGAGGTCCCGCTCGGCTATAACGGCTCGTCAACGACCCTGAATCTAAAATCAACCGATGGTAGTAATTATGTCGTGTCTCCTTATCCATTCTCTCAGCCTCTGATTGAGCTTCAGATTGAGGGGCGCAGATTGGGTCAGAAAAGATTCACTGGCGATGCCGAACTTAGAGAGATGATAGAAAAATCTCAACGTGAGATACTGCATTTCTCGATTCGGAAGGAATGAAATCAGGATACAGCATACAGGGAAACAGAAAACAGGATAGAGGGGTTAAGGTTTTTCCCTGTATACTGTCTACTGTATCCTGTATTCTTCTGTTCGTGGCTAAATAGTTATATAAATGAAAAATACAGCTTTCCCAGCATTTGATGAAATAGATAAGCCCAGTCTCAGCATTATTCGTGATTGCGTGCACTGTGGATTCTGTCTTACGGCATGTCCGACCTACCTTGAGACTGGAAATGAGCTTGATTCCCCGAGGGGAAGAATATATTTGATGAAATCGGCCATAGAGGGTCGAATTTCCATGGGCGAGGCTCTGGTTAGGCATCTCGATCTGTGCCTTGGATGCCTCGCATGTGAGACCGCTTGTCCTTCAGGCGTAGACTATTCCCATCTTATTGAATCCTCAAGGTCTCAGATTGAGCGCCGGTACAAGAGGCCTCTTTTGGATAGGCTTTACCGCTCACTTTTGTTCTCTATTTTTCCATATCCCAAGAGGCTCAGGCTTCTTCTTCCATTTCTCTTTTTGTATCAGGCCATGGGGATTAGAGGATTAGTTCGGTCTTCGGGTGTCCTTCATAAGCTCTCTGACAAACTATCACACATGGAAGGGATGTTGCCGGAGGTTAAGTCTGCATTTTCCTCTCCTTTGCCCAACCTAATGCCCGCTGAAGGGAGGAGACGATTTCGGGTTGCGCTCCTTACCGGATGCGTCCAGGGCGTCCTTTTCCCGGAAACAAATGAGGCTACGGTCAGGGTTCTTGCCGAAAACGGATGCGAGGTTGTCATTCCACAAGGCCAGGGCTGCTGCGGGGCACTCTCTCTCCATTCGGGGCGTTTGTCCGAATCAAGGGAATTTGCCCGATCGAATATTGAGATCTTTGAGAACCCGGACTTTGATGCGATTATAGTAAACTCCGCAGGATGCGGGTCTGCCATGAAGGAATACGGTGAGATTCTTAAAAGAGATTCACGTTATGCTGAACGCGGAGAAAAGTTCGGCAAAAGGGTGAAAGACATTATGGAGTTCTTATCGGATATTGGGATTCAAGGAGAATTAAAGGAATTGAGGCTCAGGGTCACATATCAGGACGCGTGTCACATAGCACATGCGCAGAGGATAAAAACACATCCTCGAAAGATCATAAAACGGATTCCCGGAATTGAATTTGTTGAGCTTCCCGAATCAGAGATATGCTGCGGGAGTGCGGGGATTTATAATCTCGTAGAGCCTGAAATGTCTGAAAAACTCCTTGAGCGGAAGATCTCCAAAATCAAAGAAACAGGAGCACAGGTTTTAGTTGCAGGAAATCCCGGATGCCTCTTGCAGATTGGAATGGGCACCAGACGATACGGTCTAAACATCAAAACCGCTCATCCAGTTGAGCTACTCGATTGGGCGTATAGGGGGAGTGTTCCTGACATCTAGTATCTACTTTCTTCAAAACCTATTGTAAGGAATTTAAGGTTCTTATAAATAGCCGAAAAGCGAGCTTGAGAGTAAGGTTTAGATATGGATTTGATTTATCTTGACTATAACTGTTTTCAGAGGGGTTTTGATGACTTTCGGCAGATGAAAATCCATATGGAAGCTTTGGCGTGCCAAGAGATATTTATAAGAGCAGAAAGAAACAAGGTTCGATTAGTTGGTCTTTTATGCATGAGGATGAAACGATTCTCTGTCCTTTTTTAGAACGGAAATACGAAGTCGCCTTGCTAATCTTTGCAGGGTACGCATAGGCCCAAAAGAGGAAATTTATAAGCTCGCTCAATCATTTCAAGAAAATGGAAAGCTCTCGGCCAAAAATGCCATTCACCTAGCATGTGCCTATTATACAAATGTTGATTTTTTTCCTAACCTGCGATAATAGGCTAATTAAGCGGATTAAGAGATTAAAACTTGAGATAGTAGTTATAAATCCGGTAGATTATATTAGACAGGAGATAATATAGTGAAGAAAAAGAGAATAATGAATGATGCGGAAATAAGGATTATCGGGATAGAGGCCTTAAACAAAGCTCTTGGTCCTACGGCTGCTTTTAGATTTCTAACTTTGATTCAGCGTGAACCTACTGATTATGTGAAAATCTCTCGACGACTCTACAAGGGGCAGACTATAGACGATATATTTGACAGAGCAAAAAAGCACTGGAAGGAATAAGAAGTGCATAAGAAAGATCATAAAGCGGATTTGGAGACTGTAACCCTAAGCACCAATCCTCAGTTTCTTGCTCTAATTGAGCGGTCACGGGTGCGACAGAAATCGGAGGGTGGAATCTCCAGCACAGAGATGCGCCGTCGGTTGAAAGTGAAACAAGCGCCATCCAAATAAAGGCATGATGCCAAGAGAAAGATTTCTTCCTATATGTTGGTATTCTGGACTCTGATGAATAATCCTCCTCTCCTCAGCAAGCAAAGCCCATTGTAAAGAAATCAAAGTTTTTATAAAAATTTTTATAAAATAGTTAGCAAGAAAAAACAGGCTTAAAAACGTCTATTATGAGAAATTCTGATAAATTACCGCTTGAATTTTTAGAAAAGGTGAAAGCCTTAAACATTGAAGTAACTCCAATCAAAATTTTACGAAGCAGCACCTTTAATTTCGGAAAATCAAATATTTTAGTTCAAACGGCCTCTGATTTAGGAAAACGGTATTTCTTTGGTCTAAATTACATTAACGCTGAAGAGATATACAAACTTGATAATTCTTTTGTTGCTTTCATATGTGGAAGTATTGATGAAGTGGTATTTCTTCCAACCGAAATTTTAGTAAAACATTTATTCTATCAATATTGAAGACTTACAAAATGTCGCTGAGCAGGAACTAGACAGAGAACTCACTGATGAAGAGATAAAAATCGTTGAAGAGCGTCTAGGCGATTATATTGATTGATATGGAACGATAGCTTTGACTTTAGGTGAGATGATAAGAAAGAAAAAACGACGAAAATAGATTGGAATGCTCTGATAAAAATTAATTCTTCCACTTCAGTGGGAGTGAAGCGAGGTAAAAAGGGGCATCATGAAGATAAAAGAAATACTTAACGAATTTAGATCGGAAGTTGAAAAGTTATATGGCAAAAGGTTGAAGAGTATTATGCTCTATGGCTCATGGGCCAGAGGCGATGCAACAGAGGAGTCGGACATTGATCTACTCATTGTCCTTGGAGGAAAAGTCATTCCAGAAAAGGAGATTGATAGAATGATTGACGCTATTACTGAGATCAATCTAAAGTATGGCGTGCTGCTCTCGGTCTATCCTATTTCTGAAGGGAACTACTTTACGGTAAACAGCCCACTACTTATTAATGTACGAAGGGAAGGAATACCTGCATGAAGGAGATACAATCCCTTATTAAAAGGGCGAATGGCGAATAAGGTATCTCAAAAGTGCTGAAATACTTCTCAAGGACGGGGATCATGAATCCTGCGTTTCAAGAACATACTATGCGATGTTCTATTCTGCTCAAGCAGTGTTGCTTGCAAAGAACCTATCATTTTCGTCTCACAAAGGTCTGATTTCCGCTTTCGGAGAGCATTTCATCAAAACGGATATTTTTCCAAAAGAAATGGGCAGGGAACTCAATAGAGCTTTTGAAAAGAGACAGCTAGAAGACTACGAATACACATTTGTTATATCTAAGCAGGAGGCCGAAGAAATACTTGAGAATGGGAAGAAATTTATAGAAAAAATAGTCCAGCATTTAAAAAATGAAAAAATATTATGAAATAGGTTTCCTCCCTTGATTGTTGATTTAAACAGTGTAAATTCCTCTTTCCAATATTGGGCATTATATTTATAGATTGTTGCACTTAACGCTAATCTCAGGATAATCCCCTGAAAAATGAATAATGTAGCGCGCCGAGTCATTTCTAATTTCATCTGGCTTCTCCTGAGCGATGTATTTTCAGGAGGCACGATATTTTTAGGCAACCTCTATATCGCCCGCGTTGTGAAGGCCGTCGAGTTTGGCATCTTCTCATTTGCCCTAGCGGTCAGCGAATACATGTGGATAGCGGCTGACCTGGGAATCACCCTATACGGTACAAGAGAGGTGGCTAGGAATCCGGATAGGGCGGAGGAGATCCTTAGCGTTTTAAATTCCATGCGCTTCTTTAGCTCCATTGTATTATTTAGCGTTCTCTTTCTCATACTTACCCTAGCCCACGTTCCTCCTCACAAGGAAAACATTCTCCTTGCAGCGGGATTCTATGTGATTGCATATGCGCTTAGCCCAGATTGGCTCTTTCGCGGATCTGAGACTATGAAATACCTCGCCATAGGGGATATAATAACGGGCTCTTTTTTTCTCTCCAGTATCCTTTTTCTGGTTAAGGGGCCGGAGAACACCACTTGGGCGGCATTTCTCTGGTCATTTTCATCATTGGTTGGAAGTGCCGGGACGCTTTATCTGCTTTGGAGAAATCTGGGCATAAGGTTCTTTTTTACCTTCTCCCTTTCTAAGTGGAAGGGGCATATAAGGGAATCGGTTTACTTTGCTTTAATCGCCTCACTGATGAGGGGGTATGCGTATATTCCAATACTCCTGCTCGGTTTCTTATCTACACCTGATCAGTTGGGCATCTTCTCTGCGCCACATAGGTTTGTCTACATGCTAAATCGCTTTAATTTTGTGTTCCCCAGGGCTTTTTATCCCGTGCTTGCAAGCCTTTCCGGAGACATAAAAGCCTTTAAAGAAGCCAACTATAGTCTTCAAAAGATTATGTTGGCCATAGGACTCCCCATAGGGGTAGGCGGCACTATATTGGCAAGGGATATAATACACCTTCTCTATGGGAACTCTTATCTCGGCGCAACAGATATTTTTAAGATTTTAATCTGGGTAGTTCCTATAGGCTTTGTAAGGTCGAGTTATAGCAACCCACTTTTGGCGCTTGGGCTTCAGAGGCTCAATGCCATTGCAACGGGTATATCGGTCTTCATAACGATTATACTTAATCTCATCCTGATACCGATCTATGGCATATACGGTGCTGCTGTAGCCTGTGTAGCATGCGAGATTATGGTCTTATTTTTTATGGCTCTGATCTTCTCAAAAAGGGTTTATAGGTCTATTCCGTTTGATGCCTATTTTTTTAAGATCTTTATATCCTGTGTTCTTATGGGGGTATTAATCGAAGTGGTGCATGTAAACGTAATAATTAAGATAATCCTGGGGGCGGTTTCGTATGGGATTCTGGCAATAGTGCTTGGTGTAACGGATAGAAAAGCTATTTTGGGTTTTTACTCGACTGTTGTTAATAGTAGGAAAAAGGTGTAATTTATAACGAATTAAATCAATGGGTAAAATTAAACCGCCGCATCTACTTATTATAGGCATGGATGGAGCCACCCCAAATTTGATCCTACCTTGGGCGCAGAGCGGAAGGCTTCCAAACATATCCCGGTTAATTTCAAGTGGGAGCTATGGAGAGCTTCTCTCTACCATTCCTCCAATTACGCCCCCTGCGTGGACATCATTTATGACCGGGGTAAATCCTGGCAAGCACGGAATCTTCGACTTTGTAGATAGGGTTCCCGGGACATACGAATTCAGATACATAAATGCGAGAATGAGAAGGGTTCCGTCCATATGGCAGTATCTATCTAGTCTCGGCTTAAGGGTCGGCGCTTTAAATATCCCCATGACATTTCCCCCTGAGGAGGTAAATGGGTTTATGATATCGGGTCTGGATGCGCCCGATGAAAAGGGGGCGACATATCCGGCCAGTTTATACAACGAGTTATTTAGGGGGGTCGGCGGCTTTCAATTGGATATTAGAAACCTGGGGAATATGAAGACCGATGAGCAGAGAGGGCTTTTCTTAAAAGAGGCATTGAATGTAGAGGAGCAGAGGGCGAGGGTTCTTCTCTATCTGCAGGAGAAATATAAGTGCGACGTTCTTATGTTGGTGTTTAATGCTACAGACCAGGTTCAGCACCACTTCTGGCACTACATGGATCCCTCGCATCCAAAGTATGACCCCATTGGGGCTAGGAGATTCGGCGATGCGATATTTAGGGTATATGCCAAGATTGATGAACTTATAGGCGGTTTATTGGACGAAATTCCTCCTAGAGACGCCGTAATGCTCATGTCCGATCATGGAGCCGGTCCTACGAGTAGGTATTATCTCCATACCAATCTCTTATTAGAGCATTTGGGTCTTCTCAGGTTTAAGAAAAAGAGCCTTTTTGTAGATGCCATCGGAGGGTTTGAGAAGTTTTTAAAATCGAATCTCTCGGATGGGCAGAAGAAGTTCATAGCAAAACTCCTGCCCGACATCCGCGGAAGGATAGAGAACTATAGCCAGCTTGGGGCGATAGACTGGGAGCACACAAAGGCCTTTGCTACGGAGCTGACTGGAATCGCACCTTTTATATGGATCAACACGGGCAAGGACTTTCCAAAGGGCTCCGTTCTCTTTGAGAAGGAGAGGATGCATATAGTCGAAACAATAAAGAACGCCTTTCTTAGTCTTAAAGACCCCGAAGGCAATTCAGATTTGGGCGTAGAGGTCTTCTCTAAAGAGGAGATATTCAGAGGCCCCATCGTGTCAAAAGCCCCCGACCTGATACCGGCTGCCTGGTCGGATAGGGGGTTTAATCTAAAGAAGGCTCCTTCTGGGCCTCAAAATGGCTCCATTTTAAGGATAGAAGCGGGGCCTCTGGCGGGTGATTTTGGGTGGAGCGGAACACATAAGATGGAGGGTTTTTTCCTTATATCCGGAGAAAAAGCGGTAAGCGGAAAGGTACTGAGAAATATAAGGATAATTGATATACTCCCAACGGTGCTTACCATATTAGACCTTCCGATTCCTCAATATGTAGATGGAAGGGTTATAGAGGAAGTAATTAAATAAGATGCGCCTTCCCTTTCTCCTTTTTCTCCTTGTGCTCTCAGCCCTTTCTACAAACTCCAATGGGCAGGAGGTCTGGACCCTTCAGGATTTAATCAACTATGCTGATAAGAATTCCCTATCCCTTATACGGGCAAGGATGGATGTTGAGATAGCTACCCTAGATGAGGATATAGCCAAACAGAATCACATATATGGTTTTACATTAGACGCAAACCCATTTGCCGGTGCTGCAATTGGGAGGAGATTGGTAAGGGGAGGGGTTCTTGTCTCTCAAAAGGGGCGCGAGGTTAATTTTGCCTCATTTGTCTCCTTAGGCCTTGACTATCCATTGCTTAGTGAGGGTAGATTTATTTTCCAAAGGTCAATATCTCAAGAGATAGCCGGGGTTGTCTACAAGCAGAGTAACCAGTCATATCTGATGCAGAGGCAGCAGGTGATTTATTCTGTGGCAGACCTATTCCTACAGATAGTGCTCAAGAAAAGAGAGTTACGATACCTGAATCAAAATGTGTCTAGGTTAAAGACCATTGTGGAGCAGAGTAGGGAGCGGCTTAAGAATAAATTGATTACACAGGCCGACTTTTTAGAGGTTGAGCTTCAATTAACCGACACACAAACCAGTATAAAGCTGATCGAGATGGACCTAAACACACTTAAAAAACAAATGGCCAATTTAATAGGGATGCCTTTAGAACAAAGCCCGCCGGAGATAGAAGACGATGTTTCCTTATTTGAAGATATTGGCTCTCTTATTCCCGATTTAGACACCCTCCAGTCTCAGGCTCTTGAACGGAATCCGCATCTATCCATAGCGGGTTTAGACATTGAAAAATCACAATTGGAATCAAAGTTGGTGGTAAATAAGATATACCCTAGGGCGTCCCTTACGGCGACATCTGTATTTAGTCTCGACCACTTTGATAATGCCGATCTTATCGGTATATCAGTCAGTTTCCCACTCCAGGAGCTATTTAAAAGGTTCTTGACTAAAGACCCGGAGCTCCTTAGGGCGAAGCTCGCGGTTGAAAAGAGTAGGGTGAACTTTCAGTCCGTTCGCAACTCTGTAGAACTGGAGATCATACAGGACTATACAAATTGGAATAAGGCAAAGGAATTGGCCATGAGTGCATGGAATAAGGTCAAGGCAAAGGAAGCGAGGGTAAATGAGGGGCAGATACGCTCAAAAGAGGGTCTAATTACTATAGGTGAGTATTTGGGATATATAAACTCATATCAAGAGGCGTATAATGAGTTTGAATTGAGAAAGAGGGAGGAATACGATGCACTTCTAACACTCCTCAAGAATGCCGGGGTAATTGATAGATTTCTGGCAGAATCAAACCCACCTCCTATGACCAAAGAGTAATTGCATATTACGGAGCACTGGAGGACTTATAATGCGGTGCATTTGGAGGGCTTCCAAATATCGCAATGTCGTTTTTCTTCAATCGGTCTCGCGCCTCCTTGAGGATCTCTGCCACCTCGGGGCGATAGTTTTTGCTATTGGGATTGCTGGCCAATATCTCAGGTTCTTGAGCAAAGTAGATAGTGGTTGGGATTTCAGGAATGCCGTCTGTGCCGCCGAATGCGTTGTTTAGCGATTTGCGAAGAAATTGCTCATCTCGATTTCTGGTTGCCTCTTTTCCGCGTCTTCTTTCAGGAACCCAGAGCGGCCAGTCATTCCCAAGACCAATCCGTGTAATTTCCATTCGAGCATATGGAATCACGCCTGACACCTTATTGTAGACCTGAGTCATCGCATTCATATCTGCATCCAAGCCGAAGCCGATTATAGCTGTCCCCTCTCTTCCGAACTCTGTGATCAACTCACTCGCCTCTTTTCTATAATTGTCCCGATTGGGGTTTTTTATGAATATCCCGGCGGCCTTAATAAGAAGCGGGATATTTGTAAAGTTTTTACGGTAGACTGTCATCATGTGGCGACAGTAGTTCTTCCACTTCTCAGCCGTAAATCCTGCCTCAAGAAAAGCCCGACCGCCGTCTTCGGAGGGCTGGGCGGTCAGGTTTCCAATGTGCCCAAGGCCAGGCATTATATACCAGACATAAGGATTCCCGTTGAATGTCTTGGCAAAGGCCTTAATCATAGGCTCTAAGTTCTTTTCAATAAACCCTTCGTCCCAGACCTCTGGAACCCGAATCCTTTTCCCCTTGGCTTCCCCGCCTCCTTTAAAGTATATTGCCCGAACCCCGGGCTGATTGTATATCCATGGGGGAGTTTGGGTATCATCAACCCCCTGGCCATAGAGAAGCAGGTTGATAATCACCCCCTTTCCCGACTTACCCCACTGATTTACCTCATTTAAGAGGGAGTCGAATGAGTAGACCCCCGGCTGCGGCTCCACCTCCCGCCAGGGGACTGAGATTATAACTGAGTCTACAAGAGGATTGGTTTTAATAAGTTCAACCACCTTATCCCTTTTTCTCATCCTTCTATTTAGACGGACATAAATGCCTGACTTACCACGATGTAGGGACTTAATATTAGCGACGGTATTATTGCTAATATCATCCCCTTGGGTGTTTATCGGGCTGATTGCAATCAGAAGGAGAAATGCAATTAATGCCTTATGGATGACACAGTTTCCGGTTATTTGTATAGACATATTTCCTTGATTTATTTGTTGGTCTATTTAGACATAAGTGAGCACGATGTAGTAAAATTTTTTATCTTTGTCTATGCAATGAGATACCCAAACCGCTCAAGCATCTCCCTGGCGTGGAGGGTAATGATCGCCTTATCTTCATCAGATAACCTAGAGAGGCTTCCGGCATTGAAATCCTTGATTCGGGATGGTGTCCCGTCAACGTTGTGTACGACAAATTTCCTGTCTCCAATGGAGAGAAACGGGGTCTTATCAATGCCGAGGAAATCGGCCAGGGAACTGGAGACGGCGATGGGATCGCGAGTGAATTCCTCGTATGTCAGAAGCTTAAATCGGTTCAGAAACTGCGAGTCTTCAACCATAATCTTGTTTGACATATTCCAGTGACGGGCACAACGCTCGAGAGAATGACCATTGCGGCGCCGCATACCCTCACAAACGGCATACCCATTTCGCACAAGGCCGATAAAATAGCAATTCCCAAATACCTCCTGGAGCCATCGAGAGCGGAGCATATCTGGAGGCGATTTTTCTAATATGAACTCTGTTTCAACCCTTTTATATTTGATCCAATCATAAACCAGACGGGCTTTATTATATCGGTTATCGTTTTCAGTCAATCGGAATACATCGAGGCGCTCTGTCCACAGACGCGGGCAGCCCAGTTTCTCCGGCGTAGGTGCTATCTTGGTTAATTTTTGCCCTTCCCTTGGCATCCCACTAATCAGGGGATGCAGCCTCAGCACATTGGAAACGAGCGTTGTACCGGAGTTGTTGCATCCCAGAACGAAGATCCACTTGTGCTCCCGCGCCCTTTCACGCCAGTGCTTTGAAAATTCATCGCCTTCCCATATCCAGCGCAAGGCCCGCTGTGTGTAGCCTATCCTCTGCATAACCACCATCTCAAGCCGCCAGAGCAATATCCGTATGTCCATCGGGTTTATCTCCAACTATTTCAATCTAATTTTAGAAGACCTAATTAGATTAGGTAAAAATACCGCAACAAATATTTAGGGTCAAGGCACACACCATAGAGCAGCGACTGAAATTGCATATATGAAAACGCCAAGCCCGCTTAGCTCTTTTGTTGAATATCCATTTATAGTTGACATTTTTCCTCTGTATTGATATACCTAAGTACATAGACTTGGCTGGGACTAATTTCCCTACGGTGGTAAGTAGGATGTGAGTAATGGCTTTTGTTTTTCCCGGTTTAATAGGGTGAGAGCTATAATACAAAAGGGGTCAAACATGATATTTCGTGCAAAGGCACCGCTGAGGCTTGGGCTCGCAGGCGGCGGAACTGATGTTTACCCATATTCGGATTTATATGGGGGTGCGGTTCTAAATGCGACGATAAGCATGTATGCCTATGCGACTATTGAACTGAAAGGAGATGGAACGATAATCCTTGAAGAGATAGATAAAGGACAAGAGATAAAGGAAGAGATTAAAGATAAAATCGATATTGACGGGAGATCGAATCTATTAAAGGGGGTTTATAACAGGGTAGTAAAGGATTTCATAAAAAATCCTCTGTCATTCAAACTCACTACATATGTTGATGCACCGCCAGGTTCCGGTCTGGGTTCTTCCTCTACTCTGATTGTGTCGGCAGTTGGCGCGTTTTGCGAATGGCTTAAACTGCCTTTAGGCGAATATGATATTGCCCAACTTGCATATAAGATAGAAAGAGAGGACTTGGGCATAGTCGGGGGCAAACAAGACCAGTATGCGGCTACGTTTGGCGGTTTTAATTTTATGGAGTTTTATAATAATGACAAGGTAATTGTAAATCCTCTGAGAATAAAGCAGGAGTGTATAAATGAACTTGAATTTAATCTCTTGCTCTATTATACGGGAAAGAGTAGACTCTCTTCTAGGATAGTAGAGGTTGAGCAGAAAAGCATGATAGAGAATAACAAAAGAACTATAGAGGCGATGCATAGACTCAAGGAACAGGCCATATTAATGAAAGAGATAATCTTAAAAGGCAAGCTCGGTGGCATAGGGGAGTTGCTTGAATATGGATGGCAATATAAAAAGCAGATTACAGAGGGAATATCAAATCCCGTGATAGATGAGATCTATGAGGTGGCGAAAAAAGCAGGGGCGACGGGCGGAAAGATTTCCGGAGCGGGTGGTGGAGGATTTATGATGCTATACTGCCCTGCCAATTCGAGATACAGGGTAATAGAGGCTTTAAAGCCGTTCGGGGGAGAATTTAGGAGGTTTCAATTCACGAATTATGGTTTGATCACATGGAAAACCGAATAAAGGATAAGATCGCCGGGGCTATAAGGGATTCAATCAAAGTAAAAGAGGCGATTTTAAGTAGCGATGAGGTTTTGAATATTGTTCTAAGGGTTTCGGATGAGATATGTAAGGCTTTCAAAGGAGGTAAAAAGGTTTTATTATGCGGCAATGGCGGAAGCGCCGCCGACGCCCAGCACATAGCGGCGGAACTCTCCGGCAGATTCTATATTGATCGTCCTCCCTTATTTGCCGAAGCCCTCCATGTAAATACCTCATATTTGACAGCTGTCGCAAATGATTATTCTTATGATGAGGTTTATGCAAGGCTTCTAGGGGCTAAGGGCAGAAGAGGGGATGTTTTAATAGGGATTTCTACATCTGGGGATTCAAAAAATGTCATAAGGGCGGTTGAAACCGCAAATGATATGGAAATAGTCACGGTTGGTTTAACAGGTAAAACGGGTGGGAAGATAAGCCATCTTTGCAAATACCTAATTAGGGTTCCTTCAACAGATACGCCTAGGATTCAGGAGTCACATATCTTAATAGGCCATATTATATGTGAAATAGTGGAGGCAGAGCTTTTCGGTGGTGGTTAAACCCGTGGTTTTTCTTGATAGAGATGGGGTAATCAACAGGAAAATGCCAGAAGGTGATTATGTAAAGGATTGGGGCGAGTTCTCCTTTCTACCGGGTGTTCTTAAAGCCATAAAGATGTTAAAGGGGAATGGATTTCTAATAGCTGTTATTACGAATCAGAGATGTGTCGCCAAGGGAATCATAACGGAGGAGGAGTTAAAAGAGATACACGAGAGGATGGTGAATGAAATAAGAAGATACGGAGGCGACATAGACGCCGTTTACTTTTGTCCGCATGATGTCTCGGATGGCTGCGGTTGCAGAAAGCCGGAGCCGGGCATGATTCTGAGGGCGATAAAGGACTTTAGGGATTGTAATATGGAAGTAGATTTGGAGAGGAGCTACGTAGTAGGAGATTCTGAAAAAGATATATTATCTGCAAAGGCATTGGGCATTAAATCAATAAAGGTAGGGGAATACTTGCCTGAAGCGGATATGAATAAAAGAGACTTATTAGAAGCGGTAGAGACTATCATTGGGCATGATTGAAGAAGCTATCATTCTTGTTGGAGGGCTTGGGACAAGGCTGGGGTCCATAGTAAAGGATATCCCTAAGCCCCTAGCCAATGTGGGGGGAAAACCGTTTTTATGGCATCTTGTTAATAAGCTTTTAAAGGAAGACATAAAGAGGATAATCTTCTCTGCCGGATACAAGTCTGAGTTGATAGGTGGGTTTGTCCGCGAGTTCTTTCATGATAAAAATATTGATGTGGTTGTAGAGGAAGAACCTCTAGGGACGGGGGGAGCCATTAAATTCGCTATGCCTTTTGTCCTAGGTGATTGCTTTTTTCTCCTGAACGGAGACTCATTTTTCGATATAAGCTTAAGTATGTTTGAAACAGATTCATTCTCTATAGGGGATTTTGACATATCAATAGCTCTTTGCGAGATGGAAAATCCAGAGAGATTTGGCATTGTAGAGATAGATAGACATTTCAGTGTTCTAAGATTTAGAGAGAAAAATTCTCGAAGAGGCAAGAGCTACATCAATGCAGGGGTATATATTCTTAAAAAATCCGCTTTGGAAGGTTACTTAAAAGATTTCCGGGATAAATTCTCTTTTGAAAAGGATGTTCTTGAAAGACTGGATCTATGCACAGTAGGTATTCCTTATAGGGGAAATTTTATAGACATTGGTTTGCCGGAGGATTATGTAAGGGCATCTACTATAGGATTATAAATGATCGAAATATGATTCAAATTCAATATCTTTGAGTTACACTTATAATCCGCATTTAGGTTTGTAAAAGGGAGCCGGTCTGAATAGGTTTTCTCTAGAATTCCAAAATTGGATAGTCTTGTGTTGGTATTGTAACACTTTTTGTCAATTGGGAGTTTAATAATTCTTAATGAGAATCAACTTGGCAATAGTCTCGATAAGTTAGATGGCGGAGTGATGAAATTGCCAGTGGCACGGCCGTTGCAAAGAATTTGTAATAATCGGTCCTAACCGAAGAGGCAAACCATTCGAAAGGATGGGGCACAAAGCCTTCGACCTAAGGGCTGTTTTACAGCCTATGGTGGCCGGGTTGCCGAAGATAGGGCAGGTTTCTTTTCCAACCTTCCTCGGTGCAACCCTATATTTTTACCGATACTTATACAGGAAGGAGGAAGGTCATGAGAAAATCAGTAAAAGACATATTGCCTTCTAAGGCCTTATGTCATTCCGGTACACTTGGTCGCATTATCTGTGTTTTACTTATCAGTCTTATTATCTTCGATATTAATCTAGTCCGTCCGGTTCTGGCGCAAACCGTCTCTCCAAACAGAGATATCATATTCTTTAATTTTTATCAGAATATTTTAATAAACCGCCCGGCGCTCTTTTCGGACCATCCACTGCTGGATGTGGTGATTCTGCCTGTATCCTGGCCTGAGATCGAGCCAAGCAAAGGCGTTTTTAACTTCGATTCTTTGGACACAATAATAGATATTTGGAATAAGGCAGGCAAAAGGGTCATGTTAAGGGTTATTCCCTATAGCCAGGATAATGGAAACGATAGCACTCCAGCATGGATTTATGACACCGTCCCATCAATAACATTTACGTCAACAACCCTTGGCACAGTGAAGATTCCAGTTGTATGGAGCGATCAATTTGCTGCGGAGTATAGTTCTTTTATAATGGCGCTTGCAAGAAAATACGACCAAGATCCAAGGGTGCAATATATACAGATAGGAATTGGTCTAGGAGGATATATGAACGCTGCGTCACCAAACGAGGCTACAACGCCATTTCTTCGGGCTGGCTGGGCGCTGAAGGTTTGGAATAAATATATAGATAATTTAATTGGGCTATACTACAGCAACTTTACACATAAACAACTGGTTATTACTATGACTCCTGAATTTCTCAGTGGGTATCGTTTAGTAAATAATATTAAAACCGGAGAAAACATAGCCGAATATGCTGCTAGTAAGAATTACACCTTTATATTTAGGGGTCTTAGTCAGAATCCAAAGGTATTCCAAAAGACTGGTTTTCCCACAATAGTGAAAGATCTAGCTTCATTAAACTTAAATAATCCTTCTCTTGGATTTGGCGATGACTGGCCACTTTATGGACAAACCCCACAGGGATTTAGAAATGCAGCCGATTTCCAGGCAATTTTGAATAATGTTTATAACCTCTGGGTATCAATAAATAAAAAATACCCTATTTTTCTGGTGCTCTTAGATAATGAACTTGCCGCAACCCAGGAGGGGAATAATAATTTCAATGCAGATGTATACAATTCCCTTGTTGATTTTATAAATAAGGTTGATTAATATCTCTAATCCAGAGTTATACTTAAGGGGCGGGTTGATAAGGTGTTAGATTCAGCTTTATAATGCCTTAATAGTAGCTCCATTTAGGATTATTCATCTAGGAACAAGCCCTTGATAAAGGATATCTTTAGTAAATGTAGGGAGAAATCTAGCCCTAAAAAATTATTGTCTAAGATATCTCTGGACCAATGGATTCTGCTATTGGTTTCTGTCGGATCGTTTCTGCGTTGGGTTAAATTTCCATTATCTGGCGGAATAAGCCCTTTTAATCTTCATTCTCCGATTCTTTTATCTTGGGGTTTATTATTCTTACCGATAGTAATATTGGCCATAATGGGGATTAGTAGGTGGTTTTTATTTATTCTCTTAATTATGGTTTTTTCCTTCCCTCTACAAATTCATTGGGATTATGGATTTATTCAGGATATTGCCTTGGAAACCTTACAGATGAACGATATAAGGCAATTCACTAAGAAGAATGTATTTGAACCCAATGTCTTAGACGACACCCCAACAGATATAAACCATCCTGATGTCAGTGATCTCTGGACTGCGCCGTGGTCAAGGGTCACTCTTACTGTAGACTCTTTAGGAATCGGTTTTTGGATAGTTTTTATAGGGACCGTAATCGTTTCGAGAAAACTCGGAGCAAGGAGAATTACTATTGCTTTGCTTGTTTCCATTACTTTATCTATTCCAGGAATTATGACTGCTTCTTTCCTGACATTAGGAAGAAGTGCCTTTCTTGTAGGCAATTACTCCAAGTCGGTAGATATGTATAAGCTCGCTATGAGAATAGATCAATCCCTTGGAAATAGAACGTTAAATAGGCTAGAGCTATATTACCTATGGTTTGGGGAGAGCCTATTTCATATGGGAGTTAGGGATGAACCTCAAGTTTATTTCTTTCTTGCAAAAAATCTACAGCAAGTTAGGTCTTTTTCTAAGTCTAGGGAGATGTATTGGGAATCGATGAGCTTACCACCAACGAGAAGGGCTCTAGCCAAGGCTATGGTGGACGAAGCTATTATGGATATTAAGGAAAAAAGTTTTGGATCGGCTATGGACAGGCTTAATGAAGCATATGGACTAGATAGAAATAATTTTGAATCGCTTTTTTATATGGCTTATATCTCTTTTGTTTTAAAAGATCGGAAATCAGCTTCATATTATTCTGGTTTGCTATTTGATAGTTGTAAAGAAAAACTTTTATTTGCTGATTTGTATAATATTCTTGGTGATACATATAATAAGACAGGAGAGCTTGTAGATTCTAGAAATATGTATATAAAGTCTGTGGATACCTTTGACAGGGTTAAAAACGGGAACTACCATGCTTGGGTAGGAATTGCCGGGTGGTAAATGAAATTGAAGAGAATCTCGACGATATTGCCGATCTTGCTCTTCTCTGCGTTATTTGGATTCTTTTTATGGGAGATTTATGTTGCTTATAATAATTCTGGATATCGTGCCGATTGGCATGGATGGTGGATAACCTCATCCAAATTAGAAGGGGATGTATTCTATTTTCGAAAAAAGTTTAATTTATCCAACAACATAAAGAATGCTTGGCTTTTAGTGTCAGCATCGGACGAACTTAAGGTGTATTTAAATGGGAAAAATTTAGGGCAGGCAAATCTGGACGGTTGGTTTCCAATAGGTGTTTATGATGTTACTGACACAATCAATTTAGGCGTTAATGTACTGGCTGTAAGAGTAGATAAAAGGAGTTTTCAGGGTCCTGTTAAAGCGGTAGTTGAACTTGGTTATGAAGATATATATGGAAACAAACATTATGTCTTCTCGGATGAGACATGGAAACTTTCAAATAGGGAAGAGAGAAGTTCTCCTTCCGGTCTTTATTGGTACAATTTAGGTTTCAACGATTCTAGCTGGGTGAATGCCGAAACATTAGGAAGACCTAGAGATCTCTGGTTAAATGTTGATCCTAGGATTTATACCACTTCTGCCAATGGGCTGTGGTTCTGGGCAGGTAACCAACGGGAGATTTCTTGTCGAACAGATATAGATACCTCTAAAAAACCCGAAACGGCATGGATAAGATTAGCTTCAAAGGGCGGATTTATACTCTCTGTAAATGGAATGCGAGTAGATGTTCGGGAGAGTGTAATTGGAACGGAAGCAGAAACTGTAACTATACCAAGTAATATTCTGAGAATATATGATATAGGTCCTTTTTTAAGAAATGGTAATAATATTATATTAGTTACTGTCTATGCCGAAGGCCTGGATCGCGGTCTATATATGGATGGAATAATTGAAGGAGATGGTTGGAATAAGAAAATAGATGAAACTGGTTTTAAGTGTTTTTATTCAGGAGGATCAATTTCTTTACCAATCTATAAGGGTGACCCTGGCTGGGTTAGTATTAAAAATAAAAGTGTACTAGACGCATATATACCCTTGGGATTAGACGTTTTATTGTATTCTATATTGATATTTATTTTCTGTATCAGTTCAGTGGTGTTTATAGGATTTACTTTTGTTATTAGCGCTATAATCCGTTTGCCTTTTCATTATTTATCCAAAACCTATTTTATACCTTCTTTGTTTCTGCTGTTTATATACATTCTACGTTATGACGTTAGATTCTATGAATCCTTTCCGTTTCAGAGTAGATTTTTAATCCTTTCCCTGTGTTTACTCTTTTTAATTTGGTTGCTTAATCCATTGATTGATAGGATTAGAGTTAGAGAACTGCCAAAACGGATGCCAGTTATCGTATTTATTTCAATACTTTTAATAGGTGCCTTCTTAAGATTTAAGGGAATATCTATAGAGTCCTTACATCCAGATGAGGCTGGTTTTGTGGTAAAAGCTCAAGGGGTTTTAGATTACGGCTATCCCAGCATCAAACTTGCTCCGGAACTTCCTGCCTGGTATGTATCAACAAGTGAGCTTGTCTCATATTTACAAGCATTGTCTTTTATAGTACTTGGGAAAACTGAATTTGCTCTAAGACTTCAAATGGTTTTATTTGATGTATCAACTATAGCTCTGCTTTACTACTTTGGTAAGATGATTGGTGGAACGAGGGTTGGCCTATTATCTTCGGCTGTTTATTCTCTGTTGCCTTCGGCTATAGGGATGAGTAACTTTGGTAGGTATCCATCCCAGTTGGCTTTCTTTGGTTTTTTAACTGGTTTTTTAGCCTTTATCTATTTAAGGACATATAAGCTCAGATACTTATGTCTTTGTGCCCTATCATTTTTGCTAACCTATTTTAGCTGGCAAGGTTCTGCTCTTATGATTCTGCCCTTATTCTTTGCTTGTATTGTAACGTGGAAGAATGAAAGGATTCTTAAGGATATAGTGCTTTTCCTTTCTATCGTAGTTCCTGTTGTTGCTACTCATCTTTCAATTAGATTTTTAGAACAGATCCTGATACCTGGTTATTTCTTTGGTCCCAGTGTTTCTTCACTCACTCCAGAACCGATGATTTTATCTCCAGCCTATGACCCCTTCTATTATATACCGAACTTTTTCTTTATAGAGAGCCATCAATTTATATCAATTCTATTCTTCGCTGGTATTCCATTGGTATCTATAAAATATAAGACATATAAAAACTTGCTATTTCTATATCCAATCCCACTCCTGACCCCTTTTGTTATGTCTAACCTATTAGAAATTTCTGATTACAGGTATGCGTATTATCTCCTTCCGTATCTAGTTCTTTGCGCTTGTGGGTTTTTTTTTGTGTTTCTCGACTATCTGGGATGTAACAAAGAGGGTAGATCCATAAGCTTTATTAACTACATCTTTGCATCCATTATGTTAGTGGTCGTCTCGTCCAATTTATTTCTTAATCTCAAAAATTTCCCAAATATTACAGACGGCCTAAAAAGCGATCCGAGTCTTAGATATTTCCCTGAAACGGAAAAATTAGTGCGGTTTATGAAAGCAAATATGGAACCGGGGGATATAGTTGTATCGTACCAGCCTCATTTACTTGAATACTATTTCAATAAAACTGGTTATTCAGGTAAAGCGGATTATTTTTTTGAAAGTAGACTCTTACTTCCTGTGGTAATCCTCCAGCGGAATTCAACTTTTATCCCTATACATAGAATAAGTGGAAACAGAGCTATCCTATCACTAAACGAACTCAAAAGAATTATCGGTGCTGGCAAAGGAAAGATATGGATCGTTGCAACACCGGATGTTTCCGGCATGTTAGATGAAGATAGCCAGGAGTTTATGAAAGGTACATTGGTCGTTTTTGAGAGGTATAAGGCCACAGTTTATTTAATAGGAGGTGGATAGAGCAGTACAAACAAATCCTTATATAGAACTCCAGGTACTGATTTAGTATTAGGAACATGTTCTATCAAGATGGCAATTTTTGTTATATGGATCGCGGACTTTGCATTTAACGTTAGCTTATCTCGGCTTATAATTCGGGAGGAGTTTGAAATCTTTCATCTTTTCAGCCAGTTGCATTCCAGGTTAGTTTCCTTTCTCTTTTGGTATGCAACTTGCTCGAAAAGGAATTAAGTCACCAGGGAAATTAGAGTTTGTATAAAAGTCAAAAAGCAGTAATAATACTGAGCTCACTTACAGAAGCTGTGAGGGGTAAATGAAACTCAATATTCTTCATGTAGTGGCGACGCCCTTTCCTGCGAATCAGGGGACGGCAGCAGCCGTAAAAGAGCTTATCAATGCCCTGGTTAAAAGGGGGCACGAGATACATATAGTTACCTACTATCAGGGAGAGGATACCCCTATTCCCGGTGTTTATATACACCGTATCCCGAGCCTTGGTGGAAGGCGGAATGAGAGCTTTGTCGGTTTTACAAAGAAAAGACCGCTATTAGACCTTGCCCTTGCTCTTAAAACCCTTCAGGTGGTCCGTAGGGTTCGTCCTCATGTCATTCATGCCCATCATCATGAGGGTGTTATGGCAGCTTTCTTATCAAGGATTATAAGTAAAATTCCTTTGATATATCACTGTGTGGCCTCTATGGAACAGGAGCTTCCTTTATTTGTAAGGCCCTCATTTCTTTTACAGAGAATTGGAAAATTATTGGACACTTTTGTTCCACGGCTTGCCGATTACTGTGTGGCTTTATCTCCCGATTTGGTGGACAATATTGGTATGACTGGTTTTCCCCCTGAGAAGACATTTTATCTACCTATGGTAGTAGATACATCCCTGTTTAGGGAGGGGAGTGGAGAAAAATTTCGAGATAGATATAGATTGGCAAATAACAATATAATACTATATACTGGTGTAGTAGATGAGTTCCAAGGCCTTGGTAATCTGCTGAAGTCTATGACTATTGTGACAAAAGAGGTACCTTCTGCTAAACTCATCATTGCTGCTACCATATTCAATGTAAATCAGATAAAAAAATACAGAGCCTTGGTACAGGAGCTTGGTTTAGAAAATTTTGTGATGTTTTTAGAGGATTTTCCATTTAGTGAACTTCCCAATTTATTGGCCGTAGCGGACGTTACAGTTATACCAAGAGAAAAGTGTCCAGGCTTTCCTATGAAACTACTAAACTATATGGCTGCTGGAAAGCCGATAGTGTCTATGAGGGGATCAGCTAAGATTTTACGGGAAGGGAAAAATGGATTAATAGCAGATACATGGGAAGAATTAGGAGAGAAAATTCTCGTCCTTCTTAAAGACAAGGATCTATCGCAAAGACTCGGAAGGGCGGGAAAGTTGGAGTTGGACAGATTCGCACCCGATGTAGTGGCCGAAAAGATGGAGCGGGTCTATATCTCCTTGGTTAGACATAATAATTTCTGATTTTTGCATTTCATAGAAATAAGGGCTATGGGTCGCCGGATTAATGTTATCTTGACTTGAAATTAGGAGAAGCTCTAAATCTTTCAATAGGTTCACCCTTAAATTGATCTCTTTGTCTTTCTAAAACACATAAGGGAAGGTGGGATGGAGGCCTAATTTAGAAAACCGATTTGGAGACGTCACGGAATGAGAGATGGCAAAAGTTTATTTATCTTAGGGATAGACGGTGGAACCTTTGATGTAGTTCTACCTATGATAAGGAACGGGGAACTTCCTACATTGAACCGTCTTATGAAAGAGGGGGTTTATGGAGAGCTTAACTCTACCCTCCCTCCCATGACTCCACCCGCCTGGTCGTCCTTTGCCACCGGGCTTAATCCCGGAAAACACGGAGTATATGACTTTACAGAGCGTGTTCCCGGAACCTATTCCGTAAGGTTTGTCAATGCCTCCATGAGGCACGGCAAGAACATATGGACGATTGCAAGCGAATTCGGCAAAAGGGTTGCCGTTATGGCTGTTCCCTTTACGTATCCGCCGGACAGGGTAAACGGTGTTATGATAAGCGGGATTGATGCCCCGGGCGGAGCTAAAAGCGACCCAAGGGTTATTATGTATCCTCCACATCTATACGATGAGCTGATTAAGAACGTGGGTCCCTATATAATTACATCGAGTCCCGTTAAATATATATACGGGGGGGATATGAAATTGGCCCTAGATAGGATTCTTGAGGCTGTGGAAAGGAAGGGAGATACGGCCAAGTATCTGATTCAAAAGGATAACTGGGACCTTTTTATAATGGTCTTTGGGGAGACAGACCTCGTAGGGCACCACTTTTGGAAATATCATGACCCTAACTCTCCATTTTATGAGAGAACCCTTCCTGAGATCAATGATGCCGTAAGGACTGTATATGGAACAATAGATAGAAAAATAGGAGAGATGCTGAGCCTATTTCCCAATGATGCATCGGTTATGGTAGTCTCCGACCATGGATTCGGTGGGAATGGCGATGTTGTGATTCACTTAAATAGGGTTTTAGAAGAAATGGGCTTTCTTAGATTCAAGGGCTTTGCCAGTGCGGAGTATATATCCGCCCTTATTCTCGATAGGGTTAAAAAGATGGGACTAAAGCTGACCCCCCAAATTATGAGAAGAGAACTAATCAAAAAACAGCGGGGCGGCATAGTGAACAAGATGGAGTCCTGGCTCCGTTTTTCTCTTATAGATTGGTCTCAAACCCTGGCATATTCAGAAGAGACTCCCTACTTCCCTTTGATATGGATAAACCTTAAGGGCAGAGAACCAAAAGGGATAGTTTCTCCAGGCGCTGAGTATGAGAGGGTAAGAGAAGACATTATAAGAAGATTGGCTGCCTTAAAAGACCCATTTACGGGAACCCCTGTAGTTAAGGCCGCATATAAAAGAGAGGAGATATACACAGGCCCTTATGTTGAGAAGGCCCCAGATATAATAATAGACTGGAATAATCCGAATGGATATTCCTATATGAGCAGATCGAGTCTCTATTCAAAAAACAAGGGTTCGATAAGACGCTTTACGAAGGAGGAGATGAAATCTGATGGATTCAGAAATAAAAGCGGCAATCATCGTCAATACGGAATATTCATAGCCTGCGGTGGTGTATTTGAAAAGGGGAAGTCTATAGAGGGGGCACAGATAATTGACATAGCCCCTACGGCTCTATATATACAGGGAATACCGATTCCTAAGACCATGGATGGCAGGGTTCTAACCCAGGCGATCTCTCCTGAGTTTCTTGCAAACCACGATCCCGTTTTTTCAGAGGATATTAATGAGGATGGTGCCGATGCTCATCCCTATACAGAAGAGGAGAGCGAAATTATACGGAGAAGACTGAAAGACCTTGGTTACCTGGAGTAATGTATTGAGCATTTACTAAAATCAATACAGAGAGTGTAGGAGATGAAAAGGAAAAAGATTGTAATTTCTCTATTCATAATCTCTCTGGCAATTCTCGTGCTCGTCATATTTTTGTTTGTTAAGGTTGGATTATTAGAAAAGCTTCCTCAAAGTCCACTTATAGCCCGTATTTTGAGGCTGCCTATTCCCATATACGTCGTTCCTGTAGTCAAAGAAGATTCAACAAGATTTATAGGAGCCAATGCCACCTCTGAATCGTCTATTGTAGTGCAGGTTTCTTTTCCCTCACTGGAGATTGGATCAAAATTGAGAGTTGCGAAGATATTTGTAAAAGTCAGCGATCAGGTTAAGAAAGGACAGTTGCTGGCGATTCTAGAGAATGTGTCTCTTCAAGAAGACGTAAAGAGGTTTCAGGAGAATCTCCCTCTTATCAGTTCCAAGATCGAGACGGCTAAGGAGAATGTGGAAGAGAAGAAGAAATACTTTTCCACGGTGCAGGATTTGTTCTTGAAGGGATTTGCCACTAAGATTGAGCTAGAGTCCGTCAGGAATACGCTGGTGCAGGCCGAGGTAGATCTGCGGAACTACGAACAACAGATGATAGACACGAGGTCTCTTCTTAATAGAACTTCGTCGAGCTTTAACGAGTTAAAGGTGTTATCGCCTATGGACGGAGTGGTTCTCGAAAAAAAGGTAGAAGAGGGGGATGTAAGCTCGGTCGGCGGAACCCCTATGTTTTCTATTGGACAATTATCCCCCATCTACGTGGTTGCTAATGTATCCCAAGAGGATAAGGATGGTGTATATCTGGGACAGGAGGCTGAGGTTTCATTTAACTATTTGCCGGGAAGGGCCTTCAAAGGAAAGGTAGTAAGGATAGACCCTACTGTAGATGTTAAGACTCAGACCTTTGAGGTACGCGTATCTATACCAAATGAAAATAGGCAATTTGTGCCTGGTTCAGCCGCCTTTGTCAGGTTCAGTGCGAAATCAAAGGCTTTAGTTATTCCTAGACTCGCAGTAGTAGGAAGGAGTGATGAACCGGCAGTTTTCGTAGTCGAAGATGGCAGAGCATATCTTAGGAAGGTAATTTTAGGCATGGCTTTTCCTCCCAACAAACTGGAGGTAATTAGGGGTCTGAGCGAGGGGGAGAGGGTCGCTAGTTTTAACCTTAAATACCTGAGCAACGGCTCCCGCGTCCTGACTCTGAATGATGAGAAGAAGCAGTAATTGGTGGAAAGGACTATGCGGCTTGTACCGGATAATCTCATAACGCAGTCTTCAATCTTTTTGTCCTTTTTACCCTTTCTGCGGGGACATATCCCAGCCCTATCAGGCCATTGATGATCTTATCAAGGCTCTCCTGTGGGGTCTCCTTATGAGTCTCAACCACTATCTCTGGATTTAAGGGCTCTTCATAAGGATCTGAGATCCCCGTGAAGTTCTTAATCTCTCCCTTTATAGCCTTTTTATACAGCCCTTTTACATCCCTTCTTATACACTCCTCTAAATCGCATTTTACATATACCTCGACAAATCTTCCGATCTCCTCTCTAGCCTCATTTCTTATTTCACGATACGGAGATATAGCACATGTTATAGCAACCGCTCCACACCTCGTTACAACCTTAGCCACATAGGCGATTCTCCGTATATTTTCATCTCTATCTTCTTTTGAAAATCCCAATCCCTTCGAGAGCCTTAACCTTACTTCATCTCCATCCAGTACCTCTACATGGAATCCTCTCTCTTTCAACACATTCTCAAGCATCCTTGCCAGTGTGCTCTTCCCAGAACTTGGCAGTCCAGTAAACCAGACGGTAAATCCATTCATATCTTCCTCTCCTTTGTTTATTGTTTCTTCTAAGTATAAGGCATTTTCCCCCTTTTTGTTTTTCTCTAAATCAACCAAGGCTCCTGAGGCCGCTTATTATTATCAGTAAGGCTATGATCAACTTGAGCGGCTTAGAGGGAACCAATGCGGTTATATAACTGCCAATCATTACCCCCGGCAAAGAGCCAATGAGCATATTAGAGACAAGCCTGAAATCCACGGTATGTATGCCCATGTGTCCTAAAGCTGCAACCCCTGTTAAAAGAACCGCGTGTGCTATATCCGTACCTACTACGTCCTTTGGCTTCATCCCTGAAAAAAGTAGTAGAAAAAGGGCTATAACTGAACCGCTTCCTATAGACGTTATGCCGACAACGAACCCGATTATTGCCCCGAATGTAGATACAACAGCCTGGCTCTTTTGGGGATCGTCTATCTGCAATCTGCCGAGCCTGCCCTTTAATTCCTGTGATAATGTCTCACCCGTGACCATAAAAACCGATGTAAATACCAAAACGGCTCCTAACGCCCTTCTGATAAACAGGTTAGTAAAGTCAATCCCATAGTGGTTGAATAACTGATGGATTAAAAAGATTCCGGATAACGCCCCAAAGACGCTCCCCGTGCCCAGGGTTTTTACCCATCTTATATTGACTGAGCCTTGACGGTAGTGTTGGGCTGTGCCCACAATCTTTGTTATGAATCCGTAGAACAGATCGCTTCCTACAACAACGCTTGGCTCAATGCCCAGAAAGAGAAGTATTGGAGCCATTATCACCCCTCCGCCAATACCCGTTGCGCCTATAAGCACCCCTACTATTAAACCTGCAACAGCCAATTCTGTGCTCATTTAGTCCTTTACTGACTTTTAAAAATCGTGTTCTCCAAGACTGGGCTTATTTCTTTTGATGAGTCAAGTAACCTCATTTTTTCAAAAATGGTACATATTGAGCCTTGCTTGTTAGATTGTTTGCAAAGTATATGCCAGAAATAAGAGGCAGGCTCAAATGCGTAACTTATTAGAAACAAGGCGCTTTATTTAAGGAGTTAAGCCGATATTCAACTTTGAATCCTATTGTTAACTGACAAAAATCGTCATTATTTAAGTTGTTAAGCCTTAGCATTAGCCAGAAAAGGAGCTAATGTCTTTTAATTAGAAATAAGCCCCCGTCCCCTTATATACCTGGGTCGAGAGGTAGAATACGGGTTTAAACTGAGTTCTGAGCGCTCGCCTCCGCTGAGCCTATAGAACCCAAGCGCACCGATCATCGCTGCGTTGTCTGTACAATACTTCGGGGAAGGAATAAAAAGAGAAATCCCTTCATCTCTAAACCTTTTCCCTCCCAGTTCCCTAAGTCGTGAATTGCATGCGACCCCGCCTGCAATTACAACAGATTCGACTCCGCTTCGTTTTGCTGCATTAAGGGTTTTCTCTATAAGCGTCTCAACAATCGCCTCCTGATAGCTCGCGCATATATTCCTTAAATTCTCATCATTCAAATCCGGGTTCTTCCTCATATAGTAGACCAGTGAAGTTTTTATCCCACTGAAGCTAAAGTCATACGAGGAAGATGTTATAAAAGGACGCGGAAAGGAAATAGATTTTGGGTCTCCTGATCTTGCAGTCCTGTCAATCTCTACTCCGCCCGGATAGCCTAAGCCGAGGAGCTTTGCCGCTTTGTCAAACGCCTCTCCCGCCGCATCATCCCTTGTCTTTCCGAGGAGTTGAGATTCTGTAAGACTCTTTACAAGATAGAGACTTGTGTGCCCGCCTGAAACCACAAGGCCTATGAATGGGAACGGAACATCATACTCGAGATAGGCGGCGGCGAGATGGGCTTCTAGATGGTCAATCCCTATGAGTGGGGTTCCAAGAGAAAACGCTATTGCCTTTGCCGTTGAGACTCCGACCATAAGGCACCCTATAAGACCCGGGCCTTGCGTCACGGCAATACCTTCAATGTCTGTGAGTTCTATCCCTGCTTTATCGAGTGCCTTTTCAATTACCGGAATTATATTCTCAATGTGTCTTCTCGATGCAAGCTCAGGGACTACACCGCCAAAATCCCTATGGATCTCTATCTGGGAAGCCACCACACTCGAGAGGACAGTTCTACCGTTTTTTATAACGGCGGCGGCTGTTTCATCACATGACGATTCTATGCCGAGTATGAGAGAAGATGCCATTTTTAATCTAGAACTTATTTTACACAAGTTCCCTATGTTTACAAATCGAGATAATAGGTTAGAATCAAAATAGGAGATTAAGAGGCAAGGGGGGAGATCAAAATGATTAAAAAAGAGAGGATTCCAACCCAGGAGGTTATTACCAGAGATCCTTTTCCACGCTCAAGGAAGGTCTATGTTAAGGGAAGAATTCATAATATAGATGTTGCAATGCGCGAGATTCATTTAGATGATTCGGTTTCCAAACCGGGTGTCAGAGGCACCGAGGATTCTAGAAAGAGCCTGTCCATCACGGTCTATGATACGAGCGGTCCATACACAGACCCGAATGTTGAAATAGATGTGCACAAGGGGCTTCAAAGGTTAAGAGAGAAGTGGATACTTGAACGCGGGGATGTAGAGCGATTGGACAACTTCTCATCGCAATACGCAAGGCGCAGTTTGCAAAACCCTAATCTAGATAACATTAGATTTAAGCACATAAGAAAACCCCTACGCGCAAAGCCGGGTATGAATGTTACGCAGATGCACTATGCCCGGCGTGGCATTATCACCCCTGAGATGGAATACGTAGCCATACGCGAGAACCAGAGAATAGATGAATTAAAAGACAAGTTGAAGGAGTTTGCAGAATATCATCCCGGAGAGAGTTTTGGGGCGAATATTCCAAATAGCCCAATTACCCCTGAATTTGTCAGGCAGGAGGTTGCGTCAGGACGTGCGATCATCCCAAGCAATATAAATCATCCCGAATCCGAGCCGATGATTATAGGTAGAAATTTTCTGGTCAAGGTAAATGCCAATATCGGCAACTCAGCCGTTACATCAACAATTGAAGAAGAGGTGGAAAAGGCCGTCTGGGCATGTAGATGGGGGGCGGATACAATTATGGATTTATCAACCGGGAAGAACATACACGAGACGAGGGAATGGATTATTAGAAACTCTCCCGTTCCCGTAGGCACTGTGCCTATTTATCAGGCCATAGAAAAGGTCGGCGGCAGGCCCGAAGAACTCACATGGGAGATATACAGAGACACATTGATAGAGCAGGCTGAGCAGGGAGTGGATTATTTCACCATACATGCGGGAGTCCTCCTTAGGTACATTCCGCTTACTGCGAGGCGCGTAACGGGGATTGTTTCACGCGGAGGCTCCATTATAGCAAAGTGGTGTCTTGCCCACCACAAAGAGAGCTTCCTCTATACCCATTTTGAGGAGATATGCGAAATAATGAAGGCGTATGACATCGCATTTTCTCTGGGAGATGGTTTGCGTCCTGGCTCAATCGCCGATGCGAATGACAGGGCGCAATTTGCGGAACTCGAAACGCTTGGCGAGCTGACTAAGATTGCATGGAATCATGACGTTCAGGTGATGATTGAGGGTCCGGGTCATATCCCTATGCATCTGATTAAGGAGAATATGGATAAACAACTTGAGATCTGCCATGGCGCGCCTTTTTATACGCTTGGGCCTCTGACGACAGATATTGCTCCGGGATACGACCATATTACATCTGCCATTGGTGCGGCTATGATAGGCTGGTACGGCACGGCAATGCTCTGCTATGTGACGCCTAAGGAGCACCTTGGATTGCCTAATAAAAGGGACGTAAAGGACGGCGTGATTGCCTATAAGATAGCCGCCCATGCGGCAGATCTTGCAAAGGGACATCCAACCGCACAGTTGCGCGATAATGTGCTCAGTAAGGCGAGGTTTGAGTTCAGATGGAATGATCAATTTAATCTGTCGTTGGACCCCGATACCGCGCGGGCGTTTCATGATGAGACATTGCCGTCGGATAACGCTAAGGTGGCGCACTTCTGTTCTATGTGCGGTCCCAAGTTCTGCTCCATGCAATTGACACAAGAGGTGCGCGAATACGCCGCGACTCACGGTATCGCCGAGCAGGAGGCTATTGAGAAGGGGTTGGAAGAAAAGGCAAAGGAATTCGTACAATCGGGCGGAGAGATTTATGTGAATACTGATTAACCCCACCCATTCCCTCTCTCTTTAAGGTGGAGGGTTACATAAAACAAATATGATTGATATTCATGTGCATTTTTTCCCTCCCGGTGTATTTCAGGCAATCTGGCGGTATTTTGAAACCCCGACTTATGGGGACTGTGGAATGTCAAATACAAATTGCATAGCAATGAGTTTGTGGAAACACTGAGAAATAAGGGTGTAGAGCGATTCACCTCTCTTGTGTATGCCCACAAACCGGGCTTGGCCGAGTATCTCAATGACTTCATCAGTGAATTGGCGGATCGTTTCCCTGAACTGATCCTTTCGGAACCGTTTTTATCGGTGATGGTCAATCTGAAAGGGTTGCAAGACGGATTTTCGAAGAGTATGAGTTTTTTGGAATAAAGCTCCATCCATTCGTCTCAAAGGAAAACCTAGATGATCCTCGCTTTTTTCCGTTCTACGAGATCATGGAGGATTTGGGAAAGGTTCTTATTTGTCATCCAAGTTCAATTCCGGTGTATAAGCATACCGATGGCGCAGTTCGGCTCCGAATGGTTTTGAGCCGCTTTCCTAGATTGAATGTTGTTGTTGCCTATTGTGGGGCTTTTGAGTACGAAGACTATTGTGTGCTGGCGGATGAATTTGAATACCTTTATTTTGATACGGCTTTCAATTGCGTGCATACGGAGTTTTTTCCCAACAATTGCCCTGGAAGGGAATTTTTTTGAAATATCAGGATAGGATTCTTTTCGGTTCGGATTTCCCTAATATTCCATATGAATATTCAAACCAGGTCACAGCACTGAGGAGATTAAATCTCGGTAAGGCTGTAGAAAGAAAAATATTCAATGATAATGCACTGAACCTGCTTGGGCTGAAAGAGCCATAATATCAGGCGTAATTTCCCTTATTATACCAATTCAATTTTCTTTCAGAGGGTATTGCTTCACTTCATTCGCAATGACAATTGTGATAAATAAGAGTGTGATTTTAAAAGGATGGACTTGGGCTCTTTTTCATATAGGGATAGAATAAAACCAAGCCCAAAGCCGATATAACACTTAGGACTCCAAAGACCCAGCCAAGTCCCATCACATCATATATGGCTCCGGCGATGAGCGGACCGATTGCCATTCCGGCGCTCATAGCAAAGTTAAAAATTGCCATAACGCTTGCCATTCCACTGTCTCTACCCTTTACCGTAACAATAGCGTTTGTCGCTGGAAAGGAAATAGCGCTCCCCACAGCCATAACCATATTCCAGAAAAGGAGCTGCCAGAAGTTGGATGAAAACGGAATTCCAATAAGCCCCGCCGAGGCGATTATGCCACCTATTACGAGCATATTGATTCTATTTGTTTTGTCGGCGAGCCTTCCAAATGGATGCTGAAGAAGCCCCATAACAAGGATGTTTAGCATGAGGACCGTCCCGACTTGAGATAGGCTTAGGCTTATTGACTTGGCAAAAATAGGGACGAATGTCATAAGTGAAGAGATTGTAAGCAGATGAAGGAATCTTACGGATAAGATCACAACAAGAAGCCTGTCCTTCAGAAGCGATTTATAAGAAATAGGGTTTTTACTTTTCCTTATGATTCTGCCCCCCGGAAGCATAAAGGACGTTATAATGAGGGATGTAAGGCTGAGAATCCCCATAGAGAGGAAAGCTTCTTTATATCCAAAGAGGTCTGCAATGACCCCCCCTATAATCGGGCCGATTGCCCATCCAACAAAAAGCGAAATCCCAAATGTTCCCAGGTATTGACCCTCTTTCCCTTCAGGAGTGATATCTCCTATATACGCGAACGCTACGGGAAGAACAAATGCGGCGGCGGCCCCGTGGAGAAGCCCGACCACTATAAGTCCGTAGACCGTTTTTGCATATATGTAACCCAGCGAAATCAGCGTATATGCAAGAAGACCGAAAACTAAAAATGCCTTTCTACCCCTTGCATCCGATAGCTTTCCCACGGGTGGAGAAAGAATGGCTCTTGCTATGGAGATCCCTGAGTAAATAACCCCGAGTTGGAGACCCGTGGCACCAAGGGTCTTTGAATAAACCCCAAGGAGTGCGGCAATCATCCCACTCCCTATATTTGTTACAACCGAGGCAATGAATAAAACGTAAAAGACCCTTTTTGGTTTGTTCATGTAAAGGTTAGAAAATATAACATATTTGGTATGGATAGGAAAGGCTTTTAGAGAAAACAATAGTAGTTGTGGATGAAAATGAATTATTCACCTGTGTCGTAAGTATTCTGAATTTTATCATTTTGTATTCATGACCTTAACTGTATATTATATCATGCCTGCTTAAAGGCTGCGGAATGTTAGCCTATTATGAAATCTTGGGTGTATTAAGATGGTTTGCTAATCATGGCTGATAATTCCCTAAGTAAATGTCAATACAAAGAGAAAATGTCACCTGTAAGTAGATTCTCAGGGGGGGTAGAGTATTAGCTTTAATATTTTTTGGTTCATTAGAACTAAGTCCTTT
>PSLL01000096.1:0-3300 GCA_040289575.1 Candidatus Dadabacteria bacterium
CCCGGGACGCCATTCAACAATCGACTAAAAACTCGTTGACAGGCGGCTTACTGGCATGTACTGATTGTTGATATAGAAAGTAGTACAAGTTGAGTTGAGGGTTTAAAAACGGCCTGTTAACGTGGGCGTGAAGATAAACTTAACAAAGCCGTGCTCTGGAAAGGAAAAGGAGGGGGAGGGGGCGGATAAATGAGCTCCGATGATATCGATAATATCTTTGAAAGAGCAGCTACAGGCAGATCCCTGATCAAAAACCGTAATACGTTGTCTATAGATTACGTACCAGACAAACTTCCATTTAGAGATCAGGAGACAAAAGGAATAGCACAAATTCTATCAACTTCTCTCAGAGGTTCAAGACCGTCTAATCTCTTTATCTTCGGCGATCCAGGGACAGGAAAAACGGTCGCCGTAAAGAATGTAATTGATAGATTACAAAAGAAGGCCAACGAACTTAAACAAAAAATAACAGTACCGTTTGTCAACGGAAAATTAGCCACTACTTCCTACAAAGTCCTTTTTCAAATTGCAGAAGATATAGGATTGAATCAAGAGGAAGCCCAACAAGTTCCATTTACAGGTCTCTCTATAGGAGAAGCAACAGATAGAATATTGCAATTCATAAAGAAAAAGAAACTACGGATTATTCTTATTATAGATGAAATCGATTCGTTAGTAGAAAGAGAAAAGGGAGGGGATGATCTTCTATACAACTTTACAAGAGCAAACGAACGACTGAAAGACGGGTTTATCAGCCTTGTGGGAATTTCTAATAACCTCTTATTCAAAGAAATGCTTAGTCCGCGCGTTAGAAGTAGTCTTAGTGAAGAGGAAATGCTGTTCAATCCTTACAAGGTTGATCAACTAAAACAAATCTTACTTGATAGGGTTGCATTAGCATTTAATGAAGGCGCCGTCACAGAATCCGCAATAAATCTTTGTGCGGCTATTGCTGGAAGAGAACACGGAGATGCAAGAAAAGCAATAGATCTATTGAGAGTTGCCGCTGAGCTAGCAGAAAGAGAAAATGCAACTAAACTGGATGAAAAGCACATTCGACAAGCCCAAGAGAAAATCGAAAAAGACGCACCGTATAACGCAATAAAAAATGCAGTTCAACAAAAGAAATTTGTTATATTGGCTATAGCAAAATCAAAAACTGGTCACACAGGAGAGGTCTATGAAATCTATTCGGAGCTTTGTAGAGACGCTCATCAAGAGCCACCTACACAACGACGTATGACACAAATCATAAGTGAACTTAAACAATTGGGGCTTGTATCAACAGATATACTAAACCAAGGTAGATATGGCAACACACGTAAAATTACGCTTACCATCCCATTTACAACGATAAGAGACGCGCTGAAGGACGATCCTGTATTCTCGGAGCTTATTGCTGCTTCTGATTGAAGTTAAAGTCCTGCTTGAACGGCTGCAGCGTCGCCAGGTTGACGACGATGGCGATGCCCGGAGACGGCGTTATGCCCATCGTCTGCTGGAACTTGGTCTGCGCCTGCCACGCGCCCGAGTTTACCACGAGCGTGCCCCTGTACGAGTCGACGTCGGTCACGTGCACGTGGCCTGAATGGAAAATGTCGGGCACCTCTGTCATCACCATCATGTCTTCGCCCTCTGGAGCGACGGGCGTGCGCTCGCCATAGACGGGCGACAGGTGCCTAGCCTTCAGCAGCACCTTCATCGCCTCTGCAGGTTTCTGGTAGCTGAGGCCCGGCGTGGTGGCAATCACGTCGTCAAGGCTCTGGCCGTGGAACATCAACACCTTGACGCCGTTCAGCTCTACATAAGCGGGGTTGCCAAGCATAGTGCAGTTCTCCAAATTATACATGCCGCCTGAAGTGGCCTGCGGGAACGCCGGCTGCGGCAGCGCCCTCCTCCCCGGGTCGTGGTTGCCCGGGATGATGTAGGTCTTGATGTGCTTTGGTATTTTCGATAATAGCATGGCGGCGTGGGCCATCTGGCTAGTCGCGTCCGTCATCAGGAGCTCCTTGTCCTGATTGGGAAAGATGCCGATGCCGTCTATCAGGTCTCCCCCAATACAGAGGAACTTTATCTTGCGCACAATGTCGTCGTCTTCGGACGCGCAGAGCCAGTCCAGGAAGGCCAGAAATTCCTTTTCCATGAAATACTTGCTGCCGACGTGCATGTCCGATATCAGGACGGCGTACGCCTCGGACTTGCTCTTGGCCGGCAGGTGGTCGGGAATGTCTGGGGAAAAGACGCTCTTGACCGCAAGGCCGGCTACCCCTCCGGCGTTTTCAAGCTCGAGCATCACCATCTGGTCGAGCGCCAGCATCGACGCCTGCTTTTTGGCGTCCTCCGACGCCGCCAGGACGGACATCCTGCCCGTGTAATCGTCTATCTCGAGCTCGACGCCGTTCTTTTTGGTGCGCCGCGACATCAGCAGGCCGGCCACCACAAAGCTGTTGCCTGCGCCGCCGTTCAAGCTCCTTTCGTCGTGTCCGGCCGCCGTGACCCTCCTGCCATTGCCGCCGTTATTGTTGCCCTTACCGTTCATCATCTTGACCGTCGCTATCCGCGATATGCGCTTGCTGTCCGGCCGCTGGGCCAGTATGCGCATCGTCTTTTCGTACCTGCTCTTGAACAGCATGACATAGCCGTCGACGCCCTCGCCTGTGTTGACCTTGGGCGTCGGGTCCATGAGCACCACGCCCTTTTGCTCCACAGGCGCGTCGATGGTGGTGCTGCCGCCATTACTGATGCTGCCGCCACCGTTGGCCCCTGGCTTGAGGATGCCCTTGATGTCCTCGACGACTATCATCTTGGTCTTTTTCTGCCTGATGATGTCCTGCACCGCCTTGAGCACGTCGGTCTCCAACCCCTTGAGCATGGCAAACGCCTCGGGGTGTATCTGGTAGCCCTTGCTTGTCACGTACGAAAGCGCGCTGGCGATCTCACTTTGCAGTGCCAAAAGAAATTCTAACTGCCATACTGTCAGGCTCGGCCTTTAATTACATTTCTATACTTTCTTCTCTGCTGTGCTTACGTGCATACGTACACACGCATGCACAGGGGGTAGGCGGCCAGAGAATGGTGATAGATATTAGGAAGCAGCCGCCGACAAGAGATGTACACGCAGGCATTGAAACAGGGCCACATCCTCCTCCTTGCAATAGGCGGCGCGCTGATAGTCGCCGGCATCATCGTGTCTGCGCTTTCCGTCTCTTCCATAGTCATACAGCTCCCTCTGGAAATGCTGCACCAGCAGCCTGTTTCGCTGGCCCCCGGCCAGGCCCTCGTCGCCGAGCTCCGCCGGCG
>PSLL01000097.1:0-2650 GCA_040289575.1 Candidatus Dadabacteria bacterium
ATGTGCTCCTTGCGAGCGATCTCAGCTGCACTGCGCTGACCGCTGATGAGCTCCAGCACTAAACGGGACTTGTATTCGGGACTGAACTGACGTCGTTTCGCCATGACCTGAACACTCCTGCATAGGATTTTACTCCGTCAGCAGGGTGTCCAAGATTTTTAGGCCAGGACACGTCTTATAGAGAATATCTTCATATTAGGCTCCTTTCTCCTTCTTCAACGCAGAGGCTGCAAACTGGTACGCATCGCCCGCACCATAGCCTCTCGGTAAGACTATTTGGGCAATCGTTGAAGGCCAGCAGCAACTCGCTCAAGAACAACTCGATTCGGCGTGTGAATCGTAACGTAGGTATCGCTCAAGGTAGCCCGCGCATTAACCTGACCTGAGTTTTCCCGTTCAAGTTCCCAAACGTTGCCCCCAAGCTCAAGCTTCTCTCTGTTGCCTGCTAAGATGGGGCTACGCCCTGACGCTTGAATGGCGGTAAGGTCGGGTGGCAAACCTGAGATCACTTGTATCTCCCCATCCAGGCCTCGGTAAATCATGTAAACGTTATCGCTTGATGCTTGTCCTCGAGCGGTTGAGAATCGCCTGAAGGACGCAATCGGCGCCCCCTCGCTGCTTGGGGCTGCATAGACTGCATAGCCCAACCCAGAGGTCAGCCCTGACTGAAGAAGACCCTCGGTGTACTCCTCACGCGTGATGTTTGCGGGCAAATCCAGTTGGAAGACTTTGGGCGGCACATCTGACCGCCGCACATATTCGATGAGGTTGTAACTGGTTTCAATTGTCTGCGGAGCAAGACCCGGTCGTTTAATCTCGGTTCTGAGTGTAAGCCCTGTTGTCTTGTCCAAGTCCACAATAACCGGATTGTCATCGAAATTAAGTTGAAGCCGGTCGGTTACACGTCCAGCAATATTGCCAGTACCGAGGACCTGCGCTTGGCCGCGTTCCGCCGCAATGCGAGGAGCAAACAATTGATTACGGATAACAGTCGCGAACGGAGATGTTGGATTCAAACCGCGCCGTATCACGGCATGGTTGGCCTCAGCCAAATATTGAATGTATGTGTCATTCGCAACCAGTTCGACGCGGCGTAGCGTTCCGTTAGACGCCGTTTCAACAATTTTGCCTTCGTTGTTTGCTAGGTCTAACCATGCTTCAATAGATACATCGGCGCCTCCTCCGCGTTGAGTAGATTGGAGATGAAGCACAGTTGTGTTGCCTGACGCGAGTCCGAACAGCGTGTTGGCGTTGCTTATTCCAACACCAACCATGATGATCACTATCAATGCAACTCCACCAAGGCTGATCAAGATAACCTTGCGATTTTGCAGCTTAGCACGTATAGCCTTCATGATGTTTCCTCCTTCCTTTACAGGTCTGCCCATCTGAAGTATCCATCGCCGGCAACCCATGAACCATCACATTGCTGCGATGCAATGTTATTGCCCAGCCACCACCACCCTGTGTTATGTCCTCCCTGAGCAAACTTATCAACGACATAATTCCGTGCCCCATCGAAAGTGGTTGACGCATGTCCACACCAAGTAACGATTTCATAGTGTGCTGGACCCATAGTCCATGTACCCCAGCTGGGTCCACCATTGTCTCTACCCTGGTTATAGCGTTGATGATGGCGCTGACAAGCAAGACACCAAGAGGCTCTCTGGGCTTGCTGATCCTCTACTGTTGCGTGATCGATGAATTGCAGAATTGATCCTCCCTGATCAGTCCATCCAAGATGATGAGAAACGTGATTGAGGGAATTATTCAAGTCACCATTAATATCAAAAATGACATTAATTGGATCTTTTTGGGCACAGTAGGTATGACTACAACTGAATAGATACCCGCCAAAATTAAAGTCGGCGGTTGCAGAGCCAGAACGGAGTGTAAATAGCATTGTTGCTAACAACGTACTAACAACCAACGAGCGGAGCAATTTGATAGTGAGCATTTGAATTCCTCCCGTTTGTCTAACGCCATTATGCTGAACTTATTGTCTGCTCGTGCAGTACTACATTAATGATTGACTCGAACCTATCACACTCGTGCTGTTTTGTCCATACGTGGAAACCCCTCTGCTCTGCTTCGGGCAAGGCATCCACCGCCGATTCAATTTGGTCGAGCACATCTTCTAGCAATTCTGTCTTGCTCTCGCCTTGGGACGTCAACGCAAGTGTGATAATACGCTGGTCATCAGACAACGGGGCGCGTTTGATCAGCCGTTTGCCTTCGAGTGCATCGGCAACACCGCTTGACGTTGCGTAAGTGACTCCCAAGCGATTGGCTAAACCGCCAATGGTACGAACGCCAGGGCGGGCGTACTTGAGAAAGAGTAGGGATTGAATCTGCGTTGGAGAGAGACGCATCACCTTGCCCTTCTCACGCAAAAGCGAATCAATCGCTTGGGTAATGCGATAGAGCGCAGTGGTAATCTGACCGCCAGGTGTATTTCTGTGTCGTGGGTTGAAATGCGACATTATTTAGGACTCCTAAATTATTAACTGAAATGTAGTCCCTTTGTCAGGTCTATTCACTATCCCACAGACAGCGGGCTAACACCGGGTTGCAGCCGACGTTGCTCCGCTATCGCTCCGCAACGCGGCGAACCGCCGCCCCGTTAGCACATATAAAACAAGCCCTTCTG
>PSLL01000097.1:2722-2971 GCA_040289575.1 Candidatus Dadabacteria bacterium
CCATGCCTCCACTACGCAGCGAATCACTCCGTAATCTATTTCCTCTGGCAGCAATGCCTTAATAGGTGCCAGATAACCAACTGAATCGGCCTTTTCAATCGCCGTGCGGATTTGCTTTTGCAGATCAGGCGGCATGACCACGTTCACGTCCGCACGTCCATCGGCAATCAACTGCGCGAGGTGCGAATAGATCGTGCCGACGGTCAACGCGCGCTCGGCGGCGATCTGCTCGGGCGAGAAGCCGCGCGC
>PSLL01000097.1:3051-3298 GCA_040289575.1 Candidatus Dadabacteria bacterium
AAACCCACTTTAATGGCCGTGCGCGCTTTGAGCGCCGACTCGCCGCGCGGCGTCAGCCTGAGCGTCGGGCGCTTGCTGCCGACCTGCTTCAAGTAACCCGCGCTGGACAATTGCTCGATGAGCTGCTCAATCTCGGCGAGACGCAAGGATGCGAACTTGCCATAGTTCCGCGCACGTGTGTAATACGCCATGTCCTGCGCGCTTGAGCCTTTGAGTATCTGCGCCAGCTTCGTCTTGCCTACCTCCC
>PSLL01000041.1:0-18693 GCA_040289575.1 Candidatus Dadabacteria bacterium
CGAATGAAAAAGGAAGGATACAGTATACAGAACACAGAATACAGGGAAAAACCTCTCATCTAAATTCGTGTTCATTCGTAGCTAATTAAAAAAGAGATAAAAAATGAACACCGTTTCGGACCTATTTCTATCAACTGTAGAAAAACACCCTGGTAGAATGGCCGTCGTAGAAGGAGACCGAAGGGTTACGTATGAAACTCTAGACCTGATGGTAAGGGGCCTCTCTTCTTTTCTCATCTCCCGTGGAATAGGATACGGTGACAGGGTTGCAATCCTGATTCCCAACTCAATCGAGTTTGCCGCAAGCTTCTTTAGCATATCGAGACTTGGAGCGATCTCCGTTCCCATAAATGTCGGTTGCAAAGAGGATGAAATCAGGTTCTACGTTTCCCATTCTCATGCAAAAATTCTAATCACGGAAGACTGGCTAAGGTCGGCAGCAGAAAAGGCTACAGTCGAGACGGGTGTGTCTATTGTCATAATAAAAGGAGAAAAAACGGACTGGTCTTTTTCAGGAGGTATTGCCGAGAATCATGTCAATATTTCAATAAAGCCGAGTGATGAGGCAATTTATCTCTATTCAACCGGCTCTACGGGAAGGCCAAAGCGGGTATCACGAACCCATTTCAATCTTGTCGCCCTTGCAGATAACCACACCCAAACTATAGGATGGACTGAAACAGACAGGATTCTTCTTACGATTCCCCTCTCCCACACCTACGGATTTGGGAATTTTATAAGCGCGGTAAAGGTCGGGGCTTCAATGTACGTCTTAGGGGAATTCAACCGAAATAAGATAATTGATATAATAGAAAGCGAATCCATTACGGTCTTTCCAGCAGTGCCTTTTATGTTGAATGTCATTGCAGAAACTTTCTTACCCAAACCCAGAGATTTTTCATCTCTTCGGCTTGTCATCTCTGCCGGCGCCCCGTTATCAAAAGAGACCTTTTATAAATTCTATGAAAAATTCGGCATATATCCAAGACAGTTCTATGGCTCTACGGAAACGGGCGTAATTTCAATAAATCTAGGTGATGAAAAAAGATTTGATTCGGTGGGAATTCCCGTTAAGAACGTCGAGGTGAGGATCTTTAGAGACGATGGAACCGAGGCCGATATAAATGAGGTCGGAGAAATAGCCGTAAAAAGTCCCTCGATGACAACCGGATATTACGGCCTACAAGAGGAAACAGAAAGGGCTTTTAGAGGTGGATACTACTTCACGGGAGATTTAGGAAGAATAGACGAAGAGGGTTATATATACATCGTGGGTCGAAAAAAACTGATTATAAATGTCGCCGGGAATAAGGTTGACCCAACAGAGGTAGAAAATATTCTCTTGAATCACCCTAAGATTAAAGACGCAGTCGTTATCGGCGTTAAAGACAAATACGGAAATGAATCTGTGAAGGCAGTGATAGTAGCAAAAGAGGATATAGACATTAAAGAGGTACACAACTACTGCAAAGGTCATATATCGGATTTTAAAATCCCGCGCATAGTAGAATTCAGAGACGAAATCCCAAGGAGCCCTACAGGAAAGGTTTTAAGGGAGCACTTAAAATGACCTTTTTAGGTTAACCCATAGTAGAGAAGTGCATGAATAAGGAGATAAAAACCAGAATAAAAAAGGTTTTAATTAATAAAATGCTTCAGGGGTTTAAACCGGAGGATATAGGAGACAATACCCCTCTGATTGAGTTTGGAGTGGGGGTTGATTCTGTAGCCACATTAGAGCTAATAGTGGCGCTTGAAGAAGAGTTCCATATAAATATAGACGAAAGCGAAATCAACCAGGAATTCATCTCAACCATCAATGCCATTTCCGAATATGTATCCAAGCGCATGGAATCAGCCTCTTGATCCTTCTTTTCCCTTAAGGTATGACTCAACAGAATTTATGAACTCCTTTCTTACACGCTCGCTTGCCTTGCGTATTGGATCGAGAACTACCTTTTCATAGACCTCCGATGCAGTAGACTCAAGCTTTGAATCGCCCGTTGTGCGGGCAAGTCTCAGTACGGCTACCGAGTTGTAGAATATAGCCCTAAAAAGCGCCCTCCTCGCATCATTTAATCTAAATTCCTCAAGCGCCCTCTGGGCCTCAAGAAGGTCATAGAATGCAACTCCACAGAATAACGTAAGGAGCCTTTTTGCCTCTTCTTGAGACATTCCCTCAATGATATAAACAAGTGGGGCTTCTATTATTGCTTCAAGTTCATTTTCCTTGCTTCCTATGATTCGGGCAAGCTGCCTTATCTTCTCATCGTCGGCGCGGCTTAAAAGGTCTCTTAGGGCATTCTGCACATATTCAAGCGCAAAGCTGTCCCGAATTTCATCGAGAGAAAGCCCCTGGGATTTGAGGGCTTTTATATGAGCCAGCCTATCGAGTGTAGATTCAGGGTAATAGAGCCTAGCCGATTTGTCTCTACCATCTTTAGTCTTTCTAATCGTAGGCTTCGGAATAAAACCCAGCTTTGTATAAAATTTTATCGTCTTTTCGGGATCGGCTCCCAGATCAATCTTTCTTCTCTTCGCTTCTTTGATAATCTCTTCAATTGTCATGTCAACCATAGGAAGATATTACGCTTTGAGATATAAGCTTGTCAATCTGTATTTGATTATGTCAATTCCAAAATAAAAACATCAATTTATCAGCCATAGAGAACACAAAGTTGACCAAAAAAATAGAGACTAATCAAGATTTATCAAGATAGAGATTTAATGAGACAATGTGTTTTATCATTATTTTATCTCCTTATATCCTGAAAGATCAGATAGCTCTTCAAGCGATCTTACTCCAGTATAAAAATTCCCTCTTATTTCCCATGTAGGATACACTTTTATACCCTTTTCATAACACAGAGCCAGATTTGCCCTCTCTCCACCCGGATCACATTCAACATATTTAATATACTTAAAAGCATCTCCAAAAAGCCCCTTTTGTTCCATACAGTGGTGGCACCAGTATGCGCCGTACATAGTGGCTCCTACCTCTGCGAGGTGTTTTGCAAGACCAACTCGCCATGTATCCTCTGAACCAGCTCTCAGGCCTTTTGATTGAAGAGATACGGAAACTAAAAGAACAGGCAAAACTAAGACTCCGCTTATTAAGGCAAACTTAAACGAACTTCTGGGCAACGGGTCGGGCTTTCCTATTATCAGTGTAATTAATATGCCGGTAATTATAAATGCCGAAGCCACGCAATATGGGCATATAGCCTTTATAACAAAAAGCTCAATGTATGTGAGATATGCAGAAAAGGCGAATCCCACTAAAGAAAGAAAATAGAGTAAAAGCCATTTAGCCCTACCATACGAAATAGATACAAGAGATAAAATAAGAATGGATAAATACCCGATAACACCGAAAACCGACACAGGAACTCCAAGGATTATAGAATAGGGGCTTTCTCTCACAGTATCACATCCGGAGCCTACGGTACAAAATGCGGCCTGCGCCTTTGCATAATAGAGGTAAGTTAAATACCCAGAGAGTGCTATTCCTAAAGCCGAGAGGATTAGGATAATTAATCCAGGCGTCTTTGTGTTTTTCATTCTAATACCATAAGAGTCAAATACACTTAGATGACTACTCTACAACCCCACAAGCCACACGGTCTCCTTCGCCTCCGAGCGGTTGTGGATGATCGGAATAGTTATCTCCGTCTGCATGGATCATGAGTGAGTGACCCTTGAGGTCAGAAACTTTAAGGCGAGGGGCAAGCACCGGGAGCAGGGCACGACCATCTTGGTCGACATACAAGGCTCGCAGGTCTCCCATGTGCCCTTGTCCATACGGCCCTTCGTGCTTACCGGTACCTTTGGGGTCATAATGCCCACCCGCCTCCAAACCGGGGACGGTCTTACCTTCCTTCTTTCCTGTGCCGCAATTCGCATTCCGGTGAACATGGAATCCGTGTGTCCCCCGTGTTAGCTCACTTAAGTTCGGTGTTAGAATTAGACCATAAGGGCTGTTGTATGCAGTAACTGTTCCAATCTCATTGCCGACCCCTTTCGCATTAATAAGGTGCATGTGCACAACCAGTTCTTCTCCATGAACATATCCCGCTGTAAATATTCCTATCAGTAAACAAACGAGCTTAACGAGGTATCTTTTCATCGTTTTTCCCTTCTTAATTTCTCTCTTGTCATCTCCTATGGCGGCAAACGGTAATTTTTATCAAAATATGAACTATATAATCATACCCGACTCATACAACAAATCTCTTCTTAATCCGATTTTATAGACGTTTGTTATATCACAAAAGTCAGTTCAATATCAATAAAACCTCCACAAGCATATTCAAATAAATCGTCCCCTTAGAGATCTTATTCAATATGGCTTCTCTTTTCCTCCATCCCTGATTTTCCCATATTATGCCCAATATGAGAGAGGTGCCGAGCGGGCGTCTTGTGTAGAAGCAGTGCCGTGCATATGAGCACCAGTATTATAATGACCGATTCTGCCCAGACCTTGTGCATAAACCAGCGGGCGACATGAACCAACTCCGGCTTGTGCTGAAATGGATTGATATGAAGTGATTTCCGTCCGGACAAATGACGACCCGACAAATGCTGTAGGAGCAGGACACTGATATACCGATTCGATGCACCTAATACAACAAGGGTAAGTAACAACATAACCTTGACAATAACCAATTGACCGTAGGGCGTCTCCCAAAGGGCATGGAGACTTCTCACCTCAAGCCACGCATTATATGTTGCGGTAATTGCAACGATGCCCAGTGTAATACCAGCGAGTTTAGAGAACCTTCGAGCCATATCGGTAACTACTGCTCCTCCCCGGTCGGGTTGCCTAATCGCTGTCGGGAGGGCGATTGTGGAAAGCACTATAAGACCACCTCCCCAGATTGAGCCTGACAAGAGATGCAGACAGTCCATCAACTCGGGAAGCGCTAGGTCTCCCATATCGGCGGCGTGGCCCGATGCGCTTCGTGTTATGGCAATAACAACCCCGGCACCCAGCATAAAAACAGGAATCGCACGAGAATCAAGGCGTTTTCTGCCAACCCACCATCCAATCCACAGCGCTACAAGTGCCGCAGGGCGGATAAGCCACAGATTCCCATAGTGGGTTCGGAGGATAACAACAGGCATCACGAAAAAGATCTCTGAGAGGGGACGGCCGCTCATCTCCATAACACGCATAAACAACTCGGCAACGCTGCTTATGGTCAACATCGCGACTGCAGCTACGATCAGATGCCAAAGGCGTGTGCGCAGGATCTCAGAAACAGAAGAATCCGAGACCCTACCTATAGGGGGAAGCACATACAAACGGCAGACTAAGGCTCCAATACAGATAAACAGTGCCAGAAGGTCAAATGCCGTGGGGACAATATGTAAGAACCCTTTTTCCATATCCAACTCCTTTTATAAGGGCGAACCTTAATAAACACGTTCCCCCTTTCTTCATGGGATGAGTCTGCCCATAAGTTATCCGACCCATTTCATTTAACCGTGAATGTGTAGTCTCCTTCAGTTCGATGTCCGTCTCGAGCGACAACGCTCCATATAACGCGGTAGGTACCAGGGGAAAGGGAAGGCAGACTTGCCTCAAGCATGGTCGGATTGGATTTATCTACGTGCCCATCCCCTTTGTCCACACGCTGACCGCCTTTATTCTCAACGCGAAGCGTGCTAAATTCAGGCTCCAGCTCACTATCAAACCAGATGCGAACTTGAGTAGGAGCAACGTTAACCGTCGCTCCCACTTTTGGCTCAGAGTGATCGGGAAACGCGTGACCCCAGGCGGCCTGTGGCCACGCGTTGAAGAGCATAAAGCTGCAAAGTGCAATAACTACCCAAATCACTCGCAAGATTCTGATCTCCTCTAATGAAAAATTGGTCTCCCCAAACTATTTGGGAACAGGTCATCTATAAAAAAGTGTACCAAAGCCAAGACTCCCACGTGATCACCTGTACGATCATTAACCGGGATTTGAGCCTCAATCCCAAGCTGTATATATTTACCGAACCAGATGACACACGGGTTTACAAACCCCGTTGTATTGCCGCCGCTTCCGCGATTTAAGTCCGTCTCAAAAGGAAACTCAACGAGCAAGATCATTCGGTTTAATGGAGCCTTAAGACCAATATCTTTAACAAACGATTGAAGGTACTGGAGATTGTATTGTATAGTGAATCCATAGCTCAGTGTATCTGGGCTATCGCTACTTGTGGGAAAGTTGGGGCCAATGATTCCGGTAATGGCTATGGGCCTCAGGTATTTCACCGAATCCGGCAGATCACCGAATCCCTTGCCAAAAAAGAGTGCAGGCGAGATTGTAGTGAACTCATCGGCGCCCACAGAGGCATTTCCCGTATCGCCAATCTCCGCACTTAGCCCAACTGAGAGTATGGTTTCGTGGGGATCATTTGTGAGGAACTGGTATTTTGCTCCCACTTCAAGGTTTCCAAATCCGTGTTGAGTCTTTTCCCCGTCCGGTTTCACGAACCAGAATGAATCGCCGATTCCAATCCCGAAATGGGGGAAGATCCGTTTGGAGTAATCAAATGAAAACTTTGTGGTTTTCCCCTCAGGGTCGTGTATATAGTTGAATAGGAAACTGAGTTCATCAGAAATAAATGGGTCGTCAACCGAGAGCGTAGTAGGGAAAAACCGCTTGCCTGCAAACCCGTGTGCCCATGAGGGGATAGGCATTAACAGTATGGCCAAAGCAAAAAAGGATGCAAAATATACAAGAACAGTTAATAGTCTTATCATGGTTCTCCTCCTATTTTAGAGAAAGACTATAACAACCTTTTCTAGAAACGCCGCATGAAATCAGATTAGATACTTAGATATATGGACTACCTTAGGATTAAACCGAGATTGGAGGAGAACGGATTAATAATTGAGAGCCCCTATAAGACCCTATTAAACGGTTTTCATTTAGTGGTAAATATTCAACTATGTAATTGTTTGTTAAAAAATTAATTAAAGGTATAGAGACTGCGGATGAAGAGCTCTGAAGCCAATACGAGAGAAAGAGACAGGGTTTCTCAGATTTCTCTTTTTCAGACTCGCCTATATGATGAATTGAATGGGGTATAGACTCAATAATCAGAATAAAGAAGATTATTGAGAGGGCAAATGAGAATATACGGGCTTGAGAATTTAGGCGTATTGCAATACATATCTACCGCACTAAAGCTTCATGGCAATATACAAAGTAACTTCCCCACGCCTTATGAGAAAAAGTGCGGTTTGTCCTTTTTTCAATGAACTTGCAGTGCTTTTATAATCCTCAGGGGTTGTGATCTTCTTTCTATTTATCTCAAGTATTACGTCCCCGCTTTGGAATCCAGACTCATCGGCTAGACTTCCCGAATCCACTTTGGTTACTATAACGCCGCCTTCTTCAATCCCCAATCTGCCGGCAATCTCAGGTGTTAATTTCTCAACAGTAAGCCCCAATTTACCCTCTGAAATCTGCCCCTCTTCTGTATTTGAGCCTTTTGATGGGAGTGCCCCCAGTTTAACAGAGAAATCCTTTTCACTCCCGTCCCTCAACGCTTTAATCCTCACTTCTGTGCCCGGTCTGGTCATTGCAACTACCCTCGGAAGCTCTTCGGTATTCTCAATCTTGTGCCCGTTGAATTCCAAAATGATGTCTCCTCTTTTTATCCCTGCCTTATCCGCCGGACTGCCGCTTGATACATCACTTATGAGTGCACCTTTTACATCGGGCAGTTTCATTGACTCCGCAATCTCAGGGGTCAGTTCTTGAACCTGCACACCGAGCCATCCCCTTACAACCCTTCCGCCGCCTTTGAGCTGCTCTATTATATCCCTTGCGAGATTAATTGGTATTGCAAACCCTATTCCCTGTGCCCTCGCAAGTATTGCGCTTGTCACACCCACCACCTCTCCATTGAGATTAAAAAGAGGCCCGCCACTATTTCCGGGATTAATCGGGGCGTCTGTCTGTATATAGTCATCATAATCACCAAAGCCCAGAACCCTTCCCTTTGCACTAACTATACCGGCAGTAACTGTATGCCCAAGCCCAAATGGATTTCCTATAGCAATCACCCGGTCCCCGATCTGAAGCTTATCCGAGTCTCCCAGGGTCACCTTTGAGAGTCTTCTCTTAGGCTCTATCTTCAAGAGCGCGAGATCGGTTTTTGGGTCTGTTCCCACGACCTTGGTTTTGTATTTTTCCCCATCTTCGAGTACTACCTGAATGTCCTCCGCCTTTTCAACTACATGGTTATTCGTAATTATGTAGCCATCCTCACTTATAACGAATCCTGAACCGAGACCCTTTTGCCTAAACTCCCTTTGAGGAATGTCTCCAAGGAACCTCTTAAAGAACTCTTCAAAAGGGTCTTCCTCCCCACCGTATGGAGAAGGAAGTGAAAAGAATCCGGTATCATGGATTACACTGGTCGTGCTGATATTAACTACCGCGGGCTTCAGCCTCTTTACAAGCCCCGCAAAGGACGGAAGAGCAGGCGGCGATACCACCACCTGTGGAGATTCTCCCTGCCCCTTGTTTTCATCCCTTTTTGCCTCTTCCTTTTTTTCCGATTTGGTGCAAGATACAAGAAGAATGATCACAAAGAGCAAAACCGCCAATTTTAAACCCCCTTTCATTTACCAACCCTCCCGGTAGGTGGTACCGATCATTCGTAGCCGAATCATCGGTCTATTCATAGATAACCGCATTAAGACAGACATATCAATCCGTCACTACCGTAAAAACTATCAGAATTATATGCGATGAACTACCAGCTTGTAGCCTCTAGATTATTATACCTAAGAAATCCCAGTTCTCTCAGCCCTAGCTTCTCACCCACTCCTCTATCCTCTTTGTATACTCATTAATGAGAACCTGAACCTCTTTTTCGGACTTGGCCTCGGTGTATAGATGAATAATGGACTTATACTGATCGGGAAACACAAGAATCCAAGAGCCGTCAAATGATATTTTTACACCATCAAGGAAGGTCGCCTTTTTACCAAGTGCCTCTTGAGATACCTTTCTCATCACCACCCCTTTTGATTCCCATCGGCAGGGGACAGTGGTATGGAGAAAATTGATTTTAGGAATCCCTTTTGAGATCTCAGAGAGCCTAACGCTCAGCTTTGCCATAATCTCAATAGTCTTTGCAATAGCAAACATCCCGTCGTAGGCAGTCTGAAATTCGGTAAATATAAACCTCCCATCGGGAAAACTCACGACCTTTACATCCTTATCCCTTACAGACTCCGATAATGCCCTTATGCTGTTTTTGGTTCTCTTTATTTTAAATCCACTTTCTTCGGCGGCCTCTTCCAAATAAGAAGGGACAAAAAGAGGAACAGCAATGGCGCCGGAATCTTCGGATTTGAGAATTAGATGGAATAATAGAAGAAAGGAGTCCATGTCTCTATAAATCTTTCCGGTTTCATCCACGATGTAGAGCCTCTCAGCCCAGGGGTCAATCCAGAACCCGGCAGTTGAATCCGTAACCTTCACGATGTCCGAAAGGAGCCTAAGCGCCCTATCTACATTTATCGCACCGCCGTGCTCTGTCGTGTAGGCATTGAGGCTTATCACTTCACATCCGAGCTCATTAAGAATCGACGGAAAATACTCAGAAGATGGACCGAATGAAAAATCAACCACAATCCTGAACCCTTTTTCCTTTATGCTCTCTCTTTTTATAACCTTTATAAACCCCTCCCTGTAGAAATCCACTATGCCGCTCAGGTCTGAGATTCTCCCAACCGCCCATTCCTCAACACGGCGGAAATCCTCACGCTGAAATATCCTCTCAAACGATTTCTCAAACGATGTGGATGTCTCAAACCCGTTTGAATCATAAAAGAGTATTTCAGTTACCTCGGGGTTTTCGGGAGAGTATTTAAAGTAAGCCCCCCCTACCTCACCAAATGTCTGGAGTTTATAACGAAGAATAGGAATGGGAATCGCCTTGAGATCCCTTGCATTCACGCCTGCGGAAAGAACCCCTGCAACAAAGGCACGCTTTATCATCCTCGGAGCCTTATGCGTGTCCCTCCCTACAAGAACCGATGAACCCCTCGGAAGAAAAGACGCGAATGCGGCGCCCAACTTTGCCGCAAATTCGGGGGTAAGCTCAAAATTTGAAAGTCCCTTAACCTTAGACTCTTCAAAAAGGCTTCTCTTCCACCTTTCACCCCATATAAGATTAGAAGACACTACAGCACCCGGTTCGACCTCTTTACTGGGCCAGATTTTGACCCCGTCCTTGAGTGTTGCGCCGTCACCTATTGAACAGTTCTCCGAGACCACCACCCCGGGTTCGATCTTTACCTCCTTTCCGACTCTTACACTAGAGCATATAACGCCCCCTTCAATCTCAGAGTTTTCACCAATATATGTATTCCTCCAAAGTATGCTCTTTTGAATCTTTGTACCCTGATGTATTAGAGAGTGGTCGTCAATTATGGAATTCTTTATTCTTGCTTTTCCCTCTATCTTTACACCCTCTCCAATTATTACAGTTCCCCCAAGCTCTGCATCCGGGGCAATATCCACATTATTTCCAAGCCAGATGTCCTTTCCGACTATATCGAGCCGCTTCCCCGAACCCTTTACCCTCAACCTTCCGGCCAATATATCCATGTTTGCTTCCCAATATGAAGTGGCATCCCCCACATCGCGCCAGTATCCGCGAAGCGGGAATCCGAATATCGGTTTCCCATCACTGAGAAGCCTTGGAAATAGATCATGACTAAAATCAAAGATCTGCCTCCCCGGAATTGAATCGAGGACCGTGGTATCCATCACATAGATCCCGGCATTTACTGAATCGCTAAAGACCTCACCCCAGCCGGGTTTTTCAAGGAATTTTACGACCCTTCCATCGCTGTCTGTGATTACTATTCCAAATTGCAGAGGGTCTTTTACAGATGTAAGCCCAATTGTGGCCATGGCCTTATTATTCTTATGAAAATCTATAAAGCTCGTTAAATCCACGTCCGTAAGAAGGTCTCCGCTTATTATGAGAAATGATTCCTCGCCCTTGAGGTAGTCCGATGCAAATTTTACGGCCCCTGCGGTTCCGTAATCTTCGGGCGGAATTATATAGTGTATCTTTACCTCGAATCCGCTTCCATCGCCGAAATAGCTCCTTATTACCTCAGGTTGAAAGTAGAGCAGGAATATGAGTTCGGTAATTTCGTGATTCTTCAGGAGGTTTAATACGTGCTCAAGTATGGGCTTTCTGGCAAGGGGAAGCATGGGTTTTGGAAGCGAATAGGTAAGGGGTTTTATTCTTGTTCCGAAGCCCCCCGCTAGGACTACTGCCTTCATTTGGACTCTCCTTTTTTATTTAAGACTCTGTTTACCTCCCTCAGCAACTCCTCGGGATCGCTTGACTTTACAATATAGCTCTCCGCAAGCCAAGATGTATAATCATTCTGGAAAGATACATAAGCCGAACACAAGACCACCGGAAGCTCAGGAAATTCATTTGCTATTCTCTGGAGCACATCAAGCCCACTCTCAGACCTGAGCTTTATATCTAGGACAACCAGATCAACGGGTTCATGCCTGAGTATATCAAATGTCTCTTTTGAGGATTCAGCCTCTAGAACCTCGTATCCCCCATCGCTTAGCATCTCTTTATATACAAGCCTTACATTCGGTTCATCATCAACTAATAAGACTCTGTTCATAACCTACCTCTACTTTTTCTCCGCTTAGATTCCAATCTACAGTCGGGATTTTTATGGTTACGCTGCAGCCCTTTTCCCTCTCGCACGAGACGACTATGTGGCCACCCATATTCTCAATTATCTCCTTCGACGTATATAGACCCAAACCGCTTCCCAGGGTCTTTGTTGTAAAAAAGGGTTTAAAGAGATTCTTCATCACATCATCCGGAATGCCAGGACCGGTGTCCCTTATATTCACAGAAATAAATCCGTCTTGTGCCATTGTCTCTATGAAAAGCTCGCCCCCCTCAGGCATCGCTTCAATAGAGTTATTCACTATGTTTTCAATACAGTTATAAAGCTGATATTGATTCGCGAAAACTGGGGAAAGGCTTTCCCCAAGTTTGAGATGTAAATCCACGCCCTGAAGCCTTCCCTTCGCTCTCTTTTCTTGATAGAGCAGTTCAATCACCTTGTTTACATCTATATAGGATTTATCCGACATATATTTAGTCTTAACTAGGTTCACAAAATCTTTAAGTGTCTCTTCAAGCTTAATAGCCTCTTCAAGTATGGCATCTGTATACTTCGCAGCAGGCGATCCGGGTTCGGTTTTTTTTCTTAAGACCTTTGCAAGTCCCGCAACCGCAATTACCGGATTCTTAAAGGAATGGGTCAACTGAAGCACCATCTCGCCAATTGAAGCTTCTTCCCTGAGCTTCATTATGAGTTCTTGATGCTCCTTTAGTTTAACATTTGCCTCTTCAAGCGTCTCAACCTTCTCTTCCAATTCCTCATAAGTTAATCCCCTCTCAAGGGCAAGCGAAATCTCCGTAGCAAAGAGCTCTATTGCCTTTAATTCTTCTTCCAATACCTCTCTCCTTGTAAGGAAATTATCCAGCAGTATTGCTCCAAGAGGACGCTTCAGATGTGAAAATAGTGGGACTATCCAGAATGGGGTGTCACGGTAGAAATTACGCAGTGCTCCGGGCACATCATCCTCAGGCGAAACCCTGAGCATCACGTCCGGCGGGTAGAAGTCTCGGAATGTGTTAATATCATCGGGGGCAACCCCGAGAACCACGCCGGTTTTGAAAACCCTTTTAAACACGCCCTCATTTATGTCGAATTCCATTTGCCTAAGAACCTCACCGAATTTCTCCTTCTCCTTTTTGAATATATCGGGAGAAAACCTAAAAAGGTCCGGTAGGGTGAGGTTCTTTTCCGAAATTTCCCTCCATATGGCGAAAGCCTCTTCGGGGCTTTTGGGGCCCAGCGCAAAGTATCCGCGAAGCTTTCTATTCTGAGAAAGAAGCACAATGGCACGATTGAAACCAAAACTACTTCCAGATGTAAATGCCACAAGACCTTTATAGAGTATCTCATCTATATCGAGCACAAGCTTAAGCGATGTTGAGAGATGCACCAGCATATCGAACATCTCTTCTTTAATCTTAATAGAGCTTCCGTATTTTTTTAGTTTCTGCTCCCTCTTTACGAGTTCATCAAGAATTACCGGAAACGCTTCAAACATAGAGCCTTTCTCTTCTGCAATCGCCTTTAGATCACCCCTTAGCTCTTGGCACTCGATGCACTTTTCTCCGATGCGCTTTTTAATGTCCCCCAGAAGATACTCCTCTCCCGGTTTAATATATGGGCATACCGAAGGGTCGTCTTTAATTGTCCAACAGTACCTTTCTCCAAATTTAGCCATATATACTAAAATCCTCCAATTACATTGGTTTGATTACCAGTGCAACCACAGGAACTCACATCTCAAGATAATGGGTAAACCCAATCGCAATCCGCTCTAGTGCGAGAAATAGTAATATTAAGGTTATCACCGCATATAAAGCGAATCAAATCTTTTTAATCTATAAGTTGATTTCGATTCAAATATCATAGAAGTTATATGAACCCGGGCTCTACGTTCCATCCAATGTAGACAGTTAAGGTTCAATTCCTAAATAAAACCCACAACCTCTTTTTGCTCCACACTCCCCAGCTAGGAATCAATAAAATAAATCTTCCAGAGAATTTTTCACACCGGGCTATAAATACAATCTTTGATCTACTCTTCCACTCAATTCTATAGACTCCGCTATCTAAAACCTCTACCTCTCCTATCCCATATCCATCGCCTATAATTGCCCCAGAGCAGACAAACCCAAGCCCACGGTCGCTGTCCTCTATTGCGAGCCTCTTTTCATACTCAATAGGGAAACCTTTAGGGAGGATCCATGACCTTATAATCTCCCCCATCTCAAGCCTCAGGTCGTAATGAGGATAGGGCGTTTTATGTCTTTGAATGATAATTCTATGAGTTCCATTCATAAATGAGTCTAAGCCCTTTTAGTGTGAGGAATTCATCTACCTCTTCTATGGTCTTGCTCTCAGGTGTGATGAGGTTTGCAAGCCCTCCTGTGGCAATCACCTTTGGATTCGTGCCCATCTCCTTTTGGATTCTCCATACAATCCCATCTACAAGCCCCGCGTATCCATAGACAAGTCCAGATTGGATACTGTGGACTGTGGTTCTCCCTATCACCATTTTGGGCCTTATAATCTCAACCTTCGGGAGCTTTGATGCCGCCTCAAAAAGGGCTTCGGCAGATATGATAAGCCCAGGAGCAATGGCACCACCTAGGTATTCGCCCCTTTCGGATATGCAATCAAATGTTGTAGCCGTGCCAAAGTCCACAATTATGACGCTCTTTTTATATCTATCAAAAGCAGCCACTGCATTTACAATCCTGTCAGCTCCCACCTCCTGGGGATTCTTATAGAGTATAGGCATACCGGTTTTTATTCCGGGCTCTATAATAAGCGGATTTACGTTGAAATAAGACTTGAGCATATAATTCAAGGTTCCAAGAAGGGGAGGAACGACACATGAGATTGCGGCGCCTTTAATCAGTTTTATGCTGATTCCCTTTACATCAAATAGGTTTCTAAAAAGAACGCCGTATTCATCCGATGTCTTAGCCCTATCGGTTCCAATCCTCCAGTGGCTTACAATCTCTTTTCCCTCGAATATTCCGAATACAATGTTCGTGTTTCCGACATCTATTGCAAGAAGCATGGTTTCCCTCTCCAATTTTTATCTAAGCCCCCATCTTCTAGAGAACAGCCATTCAAGAGAAAGAAAAGCCAAAAGAGCCATGAAAAACCAGGGCCTATCCCATATTTGAACAGTCCTATAACCCACAATTACCTTTCTAGGGGAGAAATCAATTCCGAGTTTCTTAGGGTCGTCTTTAACTGTAACAAAACGACCACCCGTCCTCTCTGAAATCATCCTAAGTAGGCCCTCATCCGTAGTGGGACTCCTGAGCTCATTCTCCGGGGGCTCAACGAGAAACCCTATCTCATCGCTATTTATATCCTCTTCGGTACTAAAATCCCCGCCTTCGGACTTAACCTTTACTCTGTAAACCCCGTATTGTTCCGCCTCTATTCCAGCACTGAGCCTATCTACGTCCGTTTTTTCAAGACTCAGTCCCCTTTGTGTGCCGTCCGGAAGTACAACAGAGGCCTCGATTTTTTCCTCTGTGTTTCCATAATTAGCCACACGTACATCCACCTTTGTGTTCTCCCCAATGGCATACAGAGCCTTATCTGTCTTTACTCTTACGTCCTTCAACTCCGGGTCGTTTATCAACCACAAGATCAGTCGGTTCCAGAACTCCTGATAATAAGGCGATACATCCCCCTGCCCTGCGCGAACAAAATTCCATTTCCATGAAGAATCTGCAAGAAACGCAGCAACCCTTCCAGATTTGACCCGACTGAGTGTCAAAACTGGCTCTCCATTCGGTGCCTCAAGTAAGGAAAGAACGTGGGGTTTTAACCCTTCAACCCTATTGAAACCATCAAGCTCAGGCATCCCCTTCCAGTAGTCTTCATTCTCCTTTTCATCGGGAATAATCCTCATAACCGGATGACGGGTTCCAATTGGGGTAAGTTTGGCGCGGAACTTCTCAGTAGTAAATGTCTCCTCAATCCTCGGTGGGATTGAGCTAAGCTCTACGGGAAGGATTTCAGAGAGTGGAGTTCCGCCATAGCTTCCGCTATCAAAACTCTTGTCACCCCCTATCATAAGAAATGACCCGCCTCCCTCTACGTAGTCCCTCAGCTTCTCAAGGTGAAAGCCATAGATTCCATAGGGTCGAAAGTCAAAATTCTGGAATATTACGACATCAAATGTTCCAAGTTCAGTCCCAAAAAGCTCATCAACGGGAAATGGAATAAGGCTCAATTCGTTTTGAGGGGCAAATACAAGATCAGAGGCACTCCTCAGTATGAAAAACGCAACGAGGTCAATGCTTGGGTTTTTCTTGAGAGCCTTTCTTAAAAACCTCACATCCCATGACGGACTTCCAGCCACATGTAGCACGCGGATCCTGTTAACTATAACGTCTATCGCAAATGACTTTTGGTTGTTCTCCTTTATCAACTCGCCCGCAGATACAGGAATAGAGACCGTATAAATCTTCCTCCCAAGTGATGTCGGCGTAATCACAAACTCTACCTTCTTTTCCTCCCCGGGGTCTATAGAAATCCCCTGAGTCGAAATAACATTGTCCCCCTCTTTTAGGGTTACAGGAAGATTAGACGCTTTAAACCCGTCGGATTTAATCATAACATCTACTGAAACGGGGTATCTCAGAAACGCAACCTCACTTGCCTTTACACTGTCAATCCATATATCTCGGATCTTGTCATCTGAAGTGCCAACCGTATTTATATGAAAATCAATATTCTTTAGTAACTCATCGGCGTCTCTTCTCATTGTGCCGTTGTCGGCACCATCTGAAAAGAGGATAACTGAGCTAAGCTCACCAGGACGATAATTACTTTCCAATTCCTTGATGGCCTCTCCAATATCTGTACCCCCGCCGGTCGGCTCGTCTGCATATATAGAATCCAATGAGACAGGCTTCAAGGATTTATCAAATACGTAATAGTTAACAATAAAATCCCTTTCAACCTTCGAGAAGAAGTCACTGTGTTTTTGAAAGAAATTCCTTACAGCCCTGATCCTTGAGATTCCTGACTCATCCTCAGGAAGGCTCATGCTCCATGAGCGATCAACGAGGATTGCAAGGTGGGGTTTTTCCTCTCTATATTGCTCAACCCTCAGCGCCGGATTTAGGAGTATGAAGACTATAAGTAAAAACGACACGACCCTAAGAGAAATGAGAACAGCTCTCTTTTTTGACACCCTTATTCTTTTAGTATTCCTCAAAGCGCAGTAAAGAACGACGGAGAATAGAATTAGGATTAAAGTCCAACCCAGGACTCCGGGCTGATTTAGAAAAATAAACCTCTCAACCTCGTGGGACATCAGATTTAATCTACCACAGAAAAGCACTGTTTTTGAATCCCTTGATTTAAGAACCAAAAAGTAGTCTAATAAAGGTAAAAACCCGATAAGACGGAGAAGAAGAATATGATTATTCACAGACAGGGGCGTATTTTATAACGATATGCACACACAATAAGGAATGCGTTTTTGGTGATGTGGTGGACAGGAGAATGGTATTAAACCAATTTGGGGAAGATATACGAAAAAATTTGATGTTAGATGAATTTATTGCTATGCCGAACCACATGCACGGGATTATCATCATCGTTGATGGTAGGGGCACGTTGCAACGTGCCCCTACATTTGAACAATTTGGCAAACCCGTTTCCAATTCAATACCAACCATTATTCGCCTGTTCAAATCCACCACGACAAAACAAATCAATGAATTAAGTAAAACACCAGGAATCCCTCTTTGGCAACGCAATTATTACGAACACATAATCCGCAACGAAAACGAATTAAACAAAATCAACAAACAACCCGCTTAAATGGGAAATGGACTACGATAACCCGATTAGAAAAAAGGAATATAAAGATTTTACGGACTATCTAAAAGAGCAATTAAAAGGAGAGGTGCGGGGTAGCGCCTGAAATGGAGAACACCACACAATATTTCCGAAACGAGATTTTACGAAAGAGGTCGTATCTCACAATAGAGATGTGTAGAAGGGTAATCGAAAACCCTTTAAGAAAAGAAGCCCAGCCTGATGGAAGAATAAGATTTTGGGGTAAAATAGAAGAATTAGGAGGCAGGTACCTTAGAGTTGTTACAATCGAGGACAGCGTTACAATACACAATACCTTTCTTGATAGGGGATTTAAACCTTAAAATTAGGGGGTGCTTATGAAGATTAAATCTGATGTCCCACGAGGTTGCTCCTGGTATAGTTATAGACTTTGATGAGAACAATAGTATTGTGGGTATTGATATTGACCGTGCAAGCAAAATCCTTAACCTAAGCGATTTAGAGATAACGAGCCTTCCTACAAAGAAACCCGTGCTTGAGTCATCCGAGTAGGGAAGTGTCCTTTGAAAACGGCGATAAAGAATGGAATTCATTGTTAATAATCAAAAAGGCAGTCACGTATCTATGCATAATTTAGAAAGAAATATCTCTGTGTTATTGTCCCATTGCATAAGGAACTTAAGAAAGGAACTCTTAACAACATTATTAAGAAGGTTGGCATCACCTTGGATGAACTAAGAAAACTGTTTGAAACAGTAATATAAATGAGTCTCGAAAAGCTTCCTGATATTCTCGATAACTCAGAGAGCAAGAAGGTTGCCGAGGTTTTGAGGGTATTTCTCAATTCTGAAAAATCGCCCTCTTCCATTTGGGCAGTTACAGCCTATTTCAATCTCGGTGGTTTTGCTACCCTGAATCAGGGGTTAAATAAGCCAGATAGTGTAAGAATCCTTATCGGGAAGGAACAGGAAAGGGAATTCATACTTGGAGAGCGTCTTAGGGCTGAGCTTGAGATTGCTTTAAATCGGAAGGAAGTGCCGTCTCTTATTAGGGAGTTTGAGGAGTTCTTAAGTCAGAATAAGGTTGAGGTAAGGGCTTACAAGAAGAAATTCCTTCGCGGGAAAGCCTATATTATTGAAGGAATTCCTTTTATAGGAAGCATTGGAATCGTAGGGTCTTCAAACTTTACGGAAGCA
>PSLL01000042.1:0-18669 GCA_040289575.1 Candidatus Dadabacteria bacterium
TAGCTTTCATTCTAAAAACGACCTCAGCATCCATGCCATCTTTTCGTGCTTCTCCATCAATCCTATAAGGAAGTCATTCGTCCCCATGTCCTTATACTTATCAGCACATATCTCAAGATCAATCCGCAAATGCCGAATAATTGCCTCGTGATCACTTAAAAGGCTGGCGATCATCTCCCGCTCATTTAGATATTGACCCGGCTGCTCTTTGAGCCTCGTGTGCCTTAAAAATTCCGAAAGTGTTCCAAGTGATTGCCCACCTAGAGAACGAACACGCTCTGCCACCTCATCTACTATCTCATCAAGCTCTTTATATTGCTCCTCAAAAAACTCGTGTAAACTATGAAACTGAGGTCCAACAACATTCCAGTGATAGTTTCTTGTTTTTGTATATAGCACATATTCATCCGAAAGCAAGACATTGAGGATTAGCACAACTCCTCCGCGTTGCTCTTCCGAAAGATCTATATTCGGTTCCATATTGGTACCTCCTTATATAAGGACTTCTCACAAATACTATATATTATTACACACAACGAAACAATATAAATCTTTTGTAGTAGCCACAACAATAAGAAGGAGGTATACTAATACACCAAATTCAGGAGGGAAGAGTATCCATAATATAAGTTGGAGAAAACAACATGCCGAGTTTATTTGACCTCATCTGGTTGTTCTTTATCATTGCTTCTCTTCAGCCAATCATTCAAAAAAGGTTACTCGATGCAACCAGACAGCGGTTAATCTCAAAGATTGAACGTAAAAGAAAATCCCGGATCATTCTCTTGGTACATCGGCAAGAGACAATGGGATTCCTGGGTTTCCCTATATTTCGGTATATAGACATTCAAGATTCTGAAGAGGTTATACGGGCTATCAATATGACTGATCCTGAAATACCTATAGATCTTATATTACACACGCCAGGGGGGCTTGTTATTGCGTCATTACAAATAGCACGGGCAATTAAAAAACATAAAGGGAAAGTAACGGCCTTTGTTCCCCATTATGCCATGTCCGGGGGAACCCTTATTGCTCTAGCTGCAGATGAAATAGTAATGAGTCCACATGCAGTGCTAGGTCCAGTAGACCCACAACTGGGTGAATATCCTGCAGCATCACTTGTGAAATTAGTTACAGAAAAACCAATCGATAAAATAGATGACAAGACATTGATTCTCGCAGATATGGCCAATAAGGCATTGAAACAGCTATATGAAAGCCTCAGGGAGCTACTCGCGGATAGATATCCAGCAGACAAGGTTGACGAGCTTGCACGTATCCTCTCTCAAGGGACATGGACACACGACTATCCCATAACATTTGAAAAGGGTAAAGAGCTAGGGCTTCATGTAAGTTCAGAAATGCCGCTTGAGTTTTTAGAACTTATGAGTTTATACCCACAACCAATAAAACGGCAACCAACAGTCGAGTATATTCCAATCCCACGACATAGAGAAGAACAAAATTAAGGGCGAAAAAATTGAGAATCCCCCAATAGGAGTAAAAGGACTCTGATTCCCGATAAAAACCGAGAACCAAAATCCCCTGATCTATCGTTAGATAATTTAATTAGTACAAGACAACGCCCTAGTCTACAGGCTTAACTGACTTTTATCTGTTTTGGTCTTACTTCTTCCTTCTTTGGAATTACTATCTGAAGAACCCCCTCTTTATATGTCGCCTTGATCTTATCAACATCTGCGTTGCTTGGAATCACGAAGCTACGTAAAAACGCCCCGTATTGGCGCTCTGATCTTATACAATTATCTTTTGATAAATCCTCACGCTTCCTTTGCCCCTTTATTACAAGGATATTTTCATTCAACTCAATTTGGAAATCCCCTTTATTTATCCCTGGAAGGTCTGAACTCAATACAAAACTGTCATCAGTCTCGTAGATATCCACAGCTGGTATCCAGGTTTTGCCTTCGAACTCATATATATTCGGATAAATTGCCTGCACTGCTTCATTAAATAACCCACTTATCATCCCTTCTTGGGGCAAACTGAAATTCATAAAAGGAGCCCATCTCCTTAATCCTTTCCTTCCACTCCTCTTCCTCCTTATCATCTTTATCCACCTCCCCAACTATTCTTATTACTTTTCCAGTAAAAAAATAATCATCATCTAGAATGAATCAAGATGAATTCTATGGTAGTTTAAAGGGAGATGCTCAAATATAAGAAGCTCACTCTTAAGGTACCAGAAGAAGCAAAATCACTTGTCTCAGATTTCCTTCTAGGGCTTGAAGATGTCACAGGTACAGCCGAAGATATAATTGAGGGGGAAGGGTTCGAAGTCTCCGCCTATTTTCCCTTAAAAACAGACTTGAGTCCGACTATAAAAAGCCTGAGGAATTATCTCAAATTTTTAGAAAAGAATCTGCCCGGATTTCATTCGGGAAGCATCAAGGTCGAAGGGATAGACCTCTCTAGCTGGGTATTGTGGAAACGGGAGTTAAAGATTGTAAAGGCGAGCAGAAGAGTCATTATAAGACCACCATGGGAAGAATACTCACCTAAAGAGGATGAATTGGTAATTGAGATTAACCCATCAATGGCATTTGGCACCGGGCATCATGAGACAACGAGGCTCTGCATACGGGCAATGGAGGAAATTTTTGAGAAAGTCAATGTCAAGAGCGTCCTTGATGTAGGCTGTGGGAGCGGAATCCTATCCATTGTCGCTGTAAAACTCGGAGTAGATAAGGCCGTTGGATTGGATATAGACCCTGTGGCAGTCATGGAAGCAAAGAAGAATTCAGAAAGGAATTCAGTCTCTGACAAGATTAAACTCATCTGTGGCTACATAGAGGCTGTAAAGGGAAGGTTTGATTTAATAGTCGCCAATATATCGGTTGAGACAATAATACTTATGAGGGATGAACTCAGGTTAAGACTAAATGGCAACCTCTTAGTCTCTGGAATTCCAATTTCAAGAAGGGATGAGGTCGTTTCAGGGCTTGAAAAAGACGGATTTATACTTGAGAGGGAACTGAGAGAAGGGGATTGGGTGGCAATCGTATTTAGCGTTGATAAAAATTCTATCTAAAGTAAAATTTGTAGAGTGAACTGGAAGCCGTCATTGCGAGCGATAGCGAAGCAATCTAAAATGGGATAGTTTGTCCCTCGCAATGACAATTTGAATATGCTAATCTTCATTAGAATAAGGAGGCGAAAAATTATGTCCTCTTTTAAAACAATCGAATGGAAAGATGATAGGGTTATAATGATAGATCAAAGAAAACTACCTATTGAAGAGATATATGTTGAGTGCCTGAGTTTTAAGGATGTAGCATGGGCGATAAAAGAGATGGTTATCCGTGGTGCTCCGGCAATAGGCATTGCTGCAGCAATGGGTATTGCTCTAGGATCAGTTAAAAGTAAGAAGAGGGATAGAATTGAGTTCCTTGCCGAGATTAAGGAGATTGCTACGGTGATTTCAGGTACAAGACCGACTGCGGCAAACCTATTTTGGGCTGTAAAAAGAATGATGAATCTCGTGGATGAAAACAAGGATAAAAATATTGACCTGATTAAGGAAAGATTGGTTGAAGAAGCAAAGAAGATATATGAAGAAGACATTGAGATTTGTAAAAGAATAGGAAAAGTGGGATCCGAATTGATAAAAGACGGAAGCACAATCCTCACCCACTGCAACGCGGGTGCCCTTGCTACCGCCGGTTATGGAACTGCACTTGGAGTCATTAGAGCAGCCTTTGAGGACGGGAAAAAGGTAAAGGTCATTGCCACCGAAACAAGGCCACTTTTACAGGGCGCAAGGCTGACTGCATGGGAATTGGATAAGGACGGGATACCTGTTACGCTAATTACAGACAATATGGCCGGATATGTTATGGGCAAAGGTATGGTAGATGTCGTAGTCGTGGGAGCAGACAGAATCGCTCTAAATGGAGACGTTGCAAATAAAATCGGAACCTACTCGCTCTCTATCCTTGCAAGGTTTCATAAGATTCCATTCTATGTAGCGGCTCCTATCTCTACAATTGATTACAACTGTAATTCAGGGGATTTAATCTCGATCGAGAGGCGTGATACCAGAGAAGTAACCCACATTTTAGGAAATAAGATTGCACCAGATGTTAATGTATTAAATCCCGCGTTTGATGTCACTCCGAGTGAAAATATAAGCTCTATAATTACTGAAAAAGGAATTGCTAAATCGCCATTTTCTGAGAGTTTAAGAGCGATGCTTGATTAGATATTCCTGCTTTCCTGCCTTTCCAAGTCTATCTTGCATGAGAGACAGAGCTTTGCAAGGGGCATAGCTCTAAGCCGATCCTCGCCTATCTCGTCTCCACAGCTTTCACAAATTCCATAGCTTCCATCATCAATCTTCCTTAAAGCCTCATCTATGAGCCTCAGCTTATCCCTTTCCCTATCGGTAAGTGTAAGAGATAGCTCCCTATCCCTATCGCTTGAGGCGTGGTCATAAAAATCACCGACGTCAAATCTTAGATAATCCGACTCTGCTTTAACCGTTTGTGAAACATCCTCTAAAAGTTCTTTTCTCATCTGAAGAAGCATATCCCTCATCTCATCCTTCCAGTTAGACTTGTCCGCCTTCTGAGGCGGCTCTGTTATCCTGCTTTCTTTTATCTCGGCCTCTGGTTTTTTCACTGACTTCAAAACAATACCTCCTTGCTTCCTGCCAATAGGCTTTTTGGTCTTCTGTGAAGAAGCCTTTTCCCTAAGCGGTTTATTCTTCTTAGACTTCTTCTCGTCTTGCCGCGTCTTAGTCTTTTTTGTCTTCCCTTTTATTGCTTTCCCCATAAGCTTTCCTCCTCCCTCGGAGGTTAATATGATAAGCACATAAAAGAGTTTGTCAAGAGCGATAGTGCAATGCGAGCCAGACAGTCTTTTGATTCGCATCCGTCCATTCAATTCGATGGCGTCTGTGAGCGGGGATGTGGACATAATCACCCGGTTTCATCATGCATACCTCACCATCACCCTCAAATAGGAGACCCGCGCTGCCGCTCAACATAATGACCCATTCATTATCATCCTGGTCATACCATTTTCCCCGTGGCGTCGCTTGACCTGTTGAGATTATCCGCTTCAGATTAAAACTGTCTGCCTCTAGAAGGGTTTCAAAGATCTCATCTGGGACAGAATTGGGGATATTTGAGAATATGCTGTTTGGCATCATCAAAAGATTCCTCTCACGATTAATGTGATCTTAGATGATAAATATAATTTATGTTCTTGCTATCTCTAAGTAGCCTAATGGAATACGTAGAGCACCTCGGGTTGAATTCAAATGGCTTACATTGGTATTAGAATTTATTTCCTAATCTCCCCTCATTCCATATCGCATATATCGCTGGAATTATAATGAGCGTAAGAATTGTGGATGTCACGAGCCCCCCAATCATAGGAGCTGCTATTCGCTTCATTACATCTGCTCCTGCACCGTGGCTCCAGAGAAGGGGGAGTAATCCTAAAATCATTGTCATCACGGTCATCATCTTTGGTCTTACCCTCTGGACAGCTCCCTCATCAATCGCTTCAGCCAAGTCCTTCCAGTTGTTCATCTTTCCTTCTTTTACTCTCTTTTTATAAGATTCATCAAGGTAGATTATCATTACCACCCCTGTTTGAGTGGCAAGTCCTGCAAGGGCGATTATCCCCACCCAGACCGCTATACTCATGTTGTAACCGAGAATATACAAGAGCCAAACACTGCCAACCATTGCAAAAGGAACAGAGAGAATAACAATTAGAGTTTCTGTGATGCTACCAAAGTTGAAATAAAGCAGGACAAATATTATAAGGAGCGTAACAGGAATCACGAATTTTAATTTCTCCTCAACTCTTAGCATAAATTCATATTGACCACTCCAGGAAATATAGTATCCAGGAGGAAGCTTTACCTTCTCTGATACAACACGCTTTGCTTCTCTAACATAGCTCCCAATATCCCTTCCACCCGTGTCTATAAAAACATAAGCCGCTTTAGAGCCGTTTTCATTCCTTATTTCAGAAGGTCCCATTCGCATGCGAATCTGGGCCACTTGCTCAATCGGAATCTGTACTCCCACAGGAGTAGATATAAGTACCCTCTGGAGTTTGCTTATATCATCACGGAGTTCTCTTGCGTATCTTACATTTACAGGATACCTCTCAGGTCCCTCGACTGTCTGTGTTATATTCTCTCCGCCGATTGCCGAGAGGACTATGTCCTCCACATCACCGACAGTAAGTCCATAACGGGCAGCCTCTTTCCGGTTGATATAGAAATCAAGATAATATCCAGTAGTTACCCTTTCCGCATAAACGCTTCTTGTTCCGGGAACATCCTTAACAACGGCTTCAATTTCCTTTCCTATTTCCTCAATCTTACTTAAATCCTTTCCAAAAATCTTTACACCCACAGGGGTTCTAATTCCGATTATCAACATATCGGTTCTATTTTTTATAGGCATAGTCCATATATTAGTGACCCCGGGGAAGCGCAGAACTTGATCCAACTCACCTATAAGCCTTTCCCAAGTCATTCCCTTTCTCCACTCGCTTTCTGGCTTTAGTGTTATAGTAGTCTCAAACATGGAAATAGGTGCAGGGTCGGTTGGCGTCTCGGCTCTTCCTATCTTTCCAAAAACGGTTTCAACCTCGGGGAACTGTTTTATTATCTTATCTCGAATCTGAAGAATCTTCGACACCTCGGTAATTGAAATCCCAGGCTGGGTTATAGGCATATCCATCAGGCTTCCTTCATTGAAGGGGGGCATAAACTCAGAACCCAGTTTAAAAAAGAATGGGATTGTAACTACTAAGATAATAAAGGCTAGGGCAACGGTTACCCTTCTCCACTTTATTATAAACCTGACCATTGGCCCATAAACCCGGATTAAAAAGAGGCTTATGGGATTCCTCTTCTCAGGAGTGATTTTTCCTCTAATAAGAATTGTTATCAAAGCGGGGGTAAAGGTTATAGAAAGAAGGGCGGCGAAGAACATCCCGAAGGTCTTTGTGTATGCAAGGGGTTTAAATAGTCTTCCCTCTTGAGCCTCTAAGGTAAATACAGGAATGAATGAAACCACTATAACAAGGAGTGCAAAGAATATGGGTTTCCCAACCTCCTTTGAGGCATCTATCACCACTTTTAATCTGTCCCCTATTCTTCCTCTATCTTCCCAGTGTTCAAGCCTCTTATGGACGTTCTCTACAAGTACTATAGCAGCATCAACCATCGCTCCTATGGCAATGGCTATACCACCGAGAGACATTATGTTGGATGTGATTTTCATATAATACATAGGGATAAATGAAAAAAGTATTGCAAAAGGTAGGGTAAAAATAATCACCAGTGCCGACCTAAAATGGAAGAGAAAAAGGATACATACAAGGCTTACAATGATACTCTCCTCAACCAGAGTGTGGGTAAGCGTTCTTATGGATTTCAAAATTAAATTTGACCTGTCGTAGGTGATGACAAGTTTTACTCCTTTTGGAAAAGCAGGTTCCACTTCTTTTAATTTTTCTTTTACCCCATTTATGATATTAAGTGCGTTTTCCCCATATCTCATAACAACGACTCCACCTACAGTCTCTCCTTCACCATTAAGCTCAGCAATCCCACGCCGAATATCGGGTCCAAGACGAACATCAGCAATATCTTTTATAAGAACTGGTGTTCCCGTTCCTTTTCCATCTACCGATACGGCGATATTCCTTATATCATCGAGCGATTTTATATATCCTATTCCTCTAACTATATATTCCCTCTCAGTAGCTTCTACTACCTTTCCTCCTACATCATTGTTGCTCATCCTAATTGCGTTAATAACAGTCTTTAAAGGTACATTATAAGCAAGGAGTTTGTTAGGATCTACATTTACCTGATACTGTTTTACAAACCCTCCCAAACTCGCAACCTCTGCAACCCCGGGCACACTCCGAAGCCAGTATCTTAAATACCAGTCGTTAAATGAGCGAAGCTCGGCAAGATTATGTCTTCCCGTTTCATCCACCAGGGCATATTGAAAGACCCACCCAACACCAGTAGCATCAGGACCAATTATGGGAGTAACCCCTTCGGGGAGTCTTCCCTGAATCCCACTCATATATTCAAGCACACGACTTCTTGCCCAATAAAGATCGGTTCCATCCTCAAAGAGAACATAAACAAAGGAGAAACCGAACATAGATTGCCCTCTTACAGCCTTCACTTCAGGGGCCGAAAGGAGAGTCGAAACTATAGGATAGGTAATCTGATCCTCTACTAAATCCGGACTTCTTCCAGGCCACTCCGCAAAAACTATCACCTGAACGTCTGATAGGTCTGGTATTGCATCGAGCGGCACGCGTTTTAAAGCCCAGAGACCCCAGACCGTAAGAAAACCAACTATAAGAAAAACGATGAATCTGTTTCTGGAGAAATATTCAATTGTCTTCTCTATCATCTTTTCTTACCTCTTTATCTAACATTTAAATCAAAATTCTCATTCACAGGCGGTTTTCCGGGCACAAGAGCCCTAACCCCCAGAGTCCAACTCCCACTCATAGGAATATCCAATTTCCCCATATAGATCCCATCTCCAACATGATTTGCTTCACCGGTGCTTCTCATTTCAGACATTCCGGGCATTGCGGGCATAAGGATGGTGAATTTAACCTTTGCATCCATAATCGGCTTACCTTCGGGATCGGTGAGCTTAAACTTGAAAGCAGTTTTTCCTGATTGAGGAGGTGTTGGGTCTGTGGAGAATGAGATTTTAATGTTACTTTTTCCATTTATCTCACCTTCACCGACGGCAACAGTCTCTTTCTTGCCTCCACCAAAAGCCTGAAGAGCCGCTTTAAGCCGACTTTCAGAGTCTACTAAGAATACAGCGCTTCTTACGACCTTTTCTCCTGCTTTCAATCCGTCCACCACTTCATAATACCCTTCGGTCTTTTGTCCGACCTTAACTTCCCTTGGCTCGAAGTATCCATCTCCTGAGGCGATAAACACGAATTTTCTCTCCCCTGTGTCAATTACAGCGTCCTCAGCTACGGAGAGCCTCTCACCCAAGTCGGTTTGGAGTGTTACGTTGGTATACATCCCGGGCTTGAGTTTGTTGCCCGGGTTTGGAAATTCAAACCTCACCTTTGCGGTTCTAGTGGTTGTGTCAACAGTAGGATAGATATACATAACATTTCCTATAAAGGTTTCACTCGGATAATAGGAGAATTCAAGGGTTGCCGTATCTCCCTCTTTAATCAGAGGAAGTTCATACTCATAAACGTCTGCAATAACCCATACGGTTGATAAGTCCGCTATCTGAACTACATTCTCGCCTTCTGATATATGCATCCCGGGAAACATCATTCTTTTTGTAATATAGCCGTTCATGTGGGAATATATGGTCATGTACGTAATCGGTTTTCCAGTCTTCTCAACCCTTTTCAATTCATTCTCAGGAATGTCCCAGAGCTGAAATCTCTTCCGTGTGGCCTCAAGTAGGGAACTTGCCCCCGATGATATTTCAGAGAAGGGACTTTTACCAAGGTCATCATTTGCCTTCAGGGCAATGAGATACTCTTCCTCGCTTGAAACCAAATCAGGACTATAAACAGTAAAGAGCGGATCCCCGCGTTTTACATACTGCCCTTCATATACGGGCATGTCCTTTATCCAACCACTGAACTTAACGTGCACATAATCTATTTTTCTCTCATCCACCTCAACAATCCCTACGGTTCTAATGTTTCTTACAAGTTTTCTAAGAGAGACCTCTCCGGTTTTTATACCTATCAGTTGCTGCTTCTGCGGATTTATCTCTATACCTACGAACTCAGGAGGGTCTTGGTTTTCCTGCATTTGTCCTTTGGTTCCGCTTCCGTGTTGCATCCCTTGCATTCCTTGAGAAGAACTTGTGACTATGTTTTTTTCTTGTTCTTTTCTCTTTGATTTCATTAAGACATATGGGAGGGTAAAGATTAGAATAAGTAGGGTCAAAGCTGTTAAGGCCCTCAGTTTAATTATCCTTTTTTTCGTCATTTTAACCTCCTTTGCCGACGATTGATTCTTAACCGTAGGGGCAAACGGCTGTTCACACTTACAAAGGCACGAGCATAAATCACTCCGTCAACTCTACCCCCGCAATCTCCTCAATCCTTGCCAGAGCCTTCTCGTACTCAGCAAGTTGGGTATAGTATGAAAGCTCGAAGTTAAAGAGCGTGACAATATTGTCTAGAAGCGTAAGGAAATCAATTTTTCCAACTTCATAACCTGCGATGGCAGAGTCAAGCGAGAGAGTGGCTTGTGGAATTATCCCTTGGGAGTAGAGGCCTAGGAGTTTCTCCGACGTCTTAGCTGTAATGTATTTATCTTTTACATCAAAGAAAAGATTTAAGTTCGTGTTGTTGTATTCCTCTTTCGCCTCTTTAAGCTGAGACATCGCTTCTTCGACTCCGAATCTTTCTTTTCTCCAGAAATAAAGCGGGACTATAAATCCAACCCTTACCTGCCACATATCGGCAAATGGCCCCTCATTTGTAAACTTTCCTCGATCAAACCAATCAAACTCCGCCATAAAATCAGGCAAATACCCTTTCTTTGCGAGTTCTAGGGCTTTGTTGTTTCTTTCAATAAGATCGCTCTTTGCTTTAAGCATTGGACTCTTGGTCTCTGTGAGTTTGTAAAGTTCATCTAATGAGAGTCCAAGTTCAGACTTTTTCACCTCTTCGGGTTTTCCAAGAGGGAAATCGGGCGGGCGGTTAAGAATGCTCCTTATCTTGGCTTCTATAATCTCTTTCTTCTGGTTTAAAAGCTCCAGTCTCTCGATAAATCCTGAAACTTCTACCTGAGCTTTTATTACATCCTGCTGTATACCCTTTCCGACAGAATATTTGGTTTCTGCGATCTTTACGAATTTCTCAATAAGTTCCTTATTCTTTGAAGTGATCTCTATTGACTTATCTGCCAAATACCAATCATAATAAGCTCCCTTGAGGTCAGCTATAACCCTTCTCATAGTAGCTTCTAGAAACTGTTCATCAGCCTTGGCCTCTTCTTCTGCGATTTTTCCTTTAAGAGAGAGTTTGCCAGGAAATGGAAACTCCCAAGAAGCGGAAACCCCAACCTGTGAAAAGTCATCTTTTCCAAGTGTGAGTTTGTCAAATCTGACATTGGTATAGTTAACTCCTATCGTGGGGTTTGGAAGCGTGCTTACCTGAGATGGGCGCTTAGTTGAAGCCTCCCATTTAGCCCTTGCTGCCTTTATTTCAGGGTTATTGGATAGAGCTTCGTCAACGAGGGATTTAAGGGTTGTGCTCTCCTCCGCAAAAGCATCAAGCCCAATTGAGGTTATGGCGATTAGTATTAAAACCAATCTCATCTTACACCTCCTTATAAAGCCCCTTCACGCTAAAGCTTTGAAGGGGCTTTTTCCATCCTCTTTTCGTCCATGATTGCTAATTTCTCTCTAGTTTTCACTAAGAGACAATAAAGAAATAAGAAAAGCGGTGATAACCATTAGGGTTAATCACCGAGCAGAGATTAAGCAGCAGAGTGGAAATTATAGTAAAAGGGATGAGTTTGCCAGGAATAAATCAGGCGGTCGGTATTCTGTTTTTAGTGCAAGATTTAAGGAAAAATTAGAGATTGTATTGATTTCTAAGATAGGTATATCAAATGCTAGAGGATATAAAACAATGTTCTTTACTATATGGCTGTTGGGAGCATTAAGAACCGCATCGTAACATACGCATGCTTTATGATCCATTATACCAGTGATTTTGTAAGTACTTGTTGCAGCTTTAGCGCCGGAAATTTTATTCGGCTGGCTTGCATGGCAGTTTTTCATATTCATATTCGGAACGGCACTGCCACGGGAGTAACAGACACCTGGACCAACCCATGTATAGCAGAAGATTACGCTAAGAACTAGGAAAAGACTCAAGTATTTCATAGGATGACAACGAATATACACTAAATAAGCTAAGTTTCAAAGTCAAGTATAAACCTAATATTAACCAAGGATAGAAAAGGAATAATTTCAGCCTAGATTCTTGATTGTTTCAACACTAATCATACCTAAACTATCTACAACCAAATCAGCGATTTGAAATTCTTTCTGCTCTAGTCTCTTATCCGGAACTGCGATGCAGAACATCCCCGCACCCTTTGCGGATTTTACTCCGTTAATCGAATCCTCGATTACAACACATTCCCTTGTCTCGACCCCCAATCTCTTTGCGGTGTAGATATAAATGTCGGGATGGGGTTTTCCAAGCTCAATAAAATCCCCGGGGACAACCACAGAGAAAAATTCTCTGAGTGAGAACTTATCCAAGACGAAATTTATGACTCTAATCGGAGAGCTTGAGGCAAGGGCCAAAAGGAAGCCACTCTCTTTAAGCCTTCTAAGAAGGGTTAGAAGCCCGGGCATAAGCCACAATTCTTTTTCATATAAACCAAGCAGTATCTCGATTCTTTCGGCAATAATCTCTTCAACTGTTTCAGTCAGGTTGAATGTCTCTCTCATTAGCCTTCCGGAATCATTTTGGTTTAATCCCACTATCTTATCCCTGTATGTGGGATTATAACCTATGCCCCTCTTTGCAAGCAGTATTCTTTCTGCCTTCTCCCAAAGTGGCTCACTATCTATCATAACCCCGTCCATATCGAATATAACAGCTTTAATCATTGTTGAACCATCTCTTTCTCGGCGTTTCTTGAGATATTATACGTTAATTACTCCTCAAAGAGTCGTTTATTATCTCTTGAGTTTCCAGTCTTGACAATAGAGCGGGTAAAAACTATCCTTCTATCCATTGGTTTAGGTGTTCATTTATAAGTAAGTAGAAATAAAATAAGAAGTGTTTTATCGGAGGAATAGTAGATATGAAAGCATCCATAAATTTTAAAAGGCAAGCCCTATTAGGCACAATTACGGCTCTTTTTATTGCTGGGTGTCTGACGGCTTATACTATTGTGTTTAAAAAGGATAACAAAGCGGCTCTGGACACCTCTCCCCTAGAGGCCTCTACGATAAAGCTTCCAAAGTACTTCGATACGGCTCCCCCTGAAATAAAGGAAGCCTATGAGTTTGCCCTTTCAGGACCCGATGTGCTTGAGCACATGGCATGTTACTGTGGATGCAAAAGGATCGGACACAAAAGCAATAAGAGCTGTTTTATAAATAGGGTAAATGAAGACGGATCAATCGTTCTCGATGAACACGGTACTATGTGCCATATATGTCTAGACGTTGCACTCACGACAAAGCGTTTAATAGCACAAGGAAAATCCCTTAGAGAAATCCGGAAATTCTTAGACGAAAAATACGCCGGAAAGCCTTCTACCGATACCCCGTATTCTCCGGAGTAATGGGGAAATTAATATATAGCATTTTTATTTAAAAAATCTCCATTTTCTATGATCTCTATGACTAAAATAATTAATTCGGGAAACCATAATGAAGGGTTTTGATTTATTTGTTAAGCTGGTCGTGTTTGCGGCGATTGTGATTCTTCTCGGTCTTCTTGGTTATGCGGTTTTTGGAAATAAGGTGTTCTCAAAATCCTCTCCTCTTATTGGACACGAAGCGCCAGAGTTTACACTCGAACTCTTTAGTGGAGATAAACTGAGGCTCTCGGATTTAAGAGGAAAAGCCGTTCTCCTAAACTTCTGGGCGTCATGGTGTATGCCCTGTAGGGACGAAGCATCCGCACTTGAGGCATCTTGGAAAAGGTACAAAGATAAGCCGGTAGTCTTTGTTGGTATAGATGTGTGGGACGACAAAGACGGTGCCCTTGCCTACATAAAGCAATTCGGCGGAGGGTATATGAATGGAATAGATCCGAAGGGTGAAATAGCCGTTGACTACGGGGTTGGCGGGGTACCTGAGACATATTTCATTAACACATCGGGGAAAATAGTGGATAAATATACAGGACCACTCACAGAAGAGATGATTGATCAGTTCCTGGGAAAAGCACTTTCATCATTGCCACTAAGCGGGCTAACTAAAGAAGGCGGTTAGTTTAGAGATGATTATCAAGGTTCGTATTGGAATGGTTTTTTACATAATGGCTTCGGTAGCATTCATATTGGGGCTACTTATCTCGAACTCCATAGCAGATGATATTGATAAAGAGACCCGCGAGATTTCTTATCTCCTTATGTGTCCTGTGTGTGAGGGACAGACCGTGGCGGAGTCCAATTCCCAGCTTGCCAAACAAATGCGAACAATAATAAGAGAGAAACTCCAAGAAGGGAAGTCCAAAGACGAGATAATCGCCTACTTTGTAAGCCGCTATGGAGAAGCAATACTTGGCGCTCCACCTGCAAAAGGGGTAAACTGGATTCTTTGGACGCTGCCCGCCCTTTCATTATTAGTTGGAGGACTTATAATAGGGCTATTTCTCTATAAATTAAAAGAAGATAGAGAAAAATCTAAGAAGGAATCTCGAAAACCGCCAACCCAGTTCGAACCAGAATACATAGAAAAGCTCAACAAAGAGCTAAGAGAGTTTGAATCTTAGAAATCCCTAAAAATAAAATGTACTCATATCTAGAGAAAGCCTCTTCAATTTATTTTCTTTCCTCTAATTCCAATATAGGACTTTAGTTTTTAAACTCAGCGGTGACGCTAATGACTATATCACCAAAATTAAAACACACAAGTAAAGGGACAACCACTACTATAATTCTTGTAGTTTACTTAACCTATCTTTTCACACTTGTTCTTAAGCCTTTCACATTCTCTTTACCTATATCGATTTCTCTAAGTGAGATGTACTACTATGATTTGGAAAACCTATCTACTAGTGTCAGTTCTTTTGTATGGAATTTTATTATAAATATATTACTTTTTATCCCACTGGGTTTTCTCCTCTGTGTTTTACCAAAGGTCTCAGAAAGAAGATGGTTTATTAAAATTATTCTTGCTACCCTTTCGGGATTTATTCTTAGCTCTATAATCGAATTTGCTCAATTATTCCTACCACGTGATTCATCTCTAGCGGATATTATTGCAAATACCACAGGCTCACTCATTGGGGCGTTTGGTGCGTCATTCTACTACAAAACACTAACTGGTTTAATCCGTAGATGGTGGTTTTGTGTTAAAAGAGGCAGATTTCTATCAACCCTAATTGTTATATACAGTGCCTTGCTCTTTGTATTCTCTAACTTTCCGATCCTACACACTGATTTTAGCAACTGGGATCCAAATTTCACATTCCAGATAGGAAACGAACCAACGCTAGATAGGCCATGGCTTGGAAAGATTTACTTAGTCGCTATATATAGCGTTGCTCTCCGTCATAAAGATGTCGTCTCCAATTTTAAAGTAGGTCCTTTTCGTGACTACTCAGAGTCCAGTGATCGAGTCAATCTTGTAGCATTTTACAACTTTTATGAAGGAGCCGGAGCAATTGTTCATGATACCTCGTCTTTTGGGAAACACCTGGATCTAGCAATTCAAGATACCTCTAAGATTAAGTGGCTAACCCCCAATGGCATAGTATTTCTAGAGGGTACAATTATTAGAAGTCAAAATCCTGCTTATAAGCTCTTCTATAGTCAGATACTGAGATACAATCGCCTTACTATCGAAGTCTGGATTGCTCCTACTGACTTAACTCAGGTATTTCACGATGGACCAGCCCCCATAGTTTCCTTTTCACGAGACACCGGTTTTCGCAACTTTACACTCGGTCAATCACAAAAGAATGTCTCTTTTCCCCTGCGTACCCCTATTTCACCATTAAATGGGATGTATATATACCTATTTACCAAAGACAATCCTTTGACAACTGATATTCAGCACTTGGTTGTTACTTATAGAAACGGTATTGAGAAACTCTACATTAACAGTGTAGAGATTAAGTCAACTATTTTAGATGCCAGCAATAATTTATTGAACCTTGTAGGTGTAGGACTTGGAGGTAGGTGGACTTATTGTTTGCTGTTTCTCTTCCCAATTGGTTTTTTATCTTATACCGCCCTCTCAAGGAGTGTTATGGACAAAATAAAGGTGATTCCACTCTCTATTTTAACTGGATTTAGTCCTTTAACACTCATTGAAATTTTTCAGGTGCTCAAGGTTACTAGACCTTTTGATCTAAATCTTCTGTATATGGGACTATTCGTTATTTTCGCATCCGTACTAATAAGTTCTGCCATAGATAAGTCTTGAAATTAAGAAGTCATACTAAGCAAATTATGGATTGAGACCAAGATTAATTTGACAAGTAGAAAAAGGCGCCTACTATGGCTGAAGGTCTCTTAGCCTTCATAGATCCCTGGGACCTAATAAAACAGCTGTTATTTTAGAGCGGATTGCCGTCTATCGAAATCAGGATAAATTTAACTGGATGGTGATAATTGACGTTCCTCTCGGGCAAGAACTACATCCTCTATTAAATTTATATATTCTAATTACCTTTACTTGCATCCATTAGCATTTACGGGTATAAAACAGGAAAAATAAAGACATTAGGGGGCAACTAAAAGGTGAAATATCAATTCGATTATCCATCTTCACGGAAACTAAGATCTCACAAATATATCCGCGCTGAACTCATAAGGAAAAACCTGATAAAATTTGGTGGAATTGTCTTGTTCCTCATTCTGACCTTGGTGATATTGTGCCATGTGGGCAGTGCCTTAGCAAAGTCCGATTCTACCTCGGTGCCAGGGGTGATGACTGTGCCGGGAATGCCACCAGTAGTGGATCCAAACAATCTCTATAGCGAGGCATCTGCTGGCCGGCTCAGTCCAGCGGTTGCCGACGCACTGCAGCGCGTATACGTCCCCAACGTGCGGTCGAATGATGTTTATGTGATTGATCCGGCTACGCTCAAGGTTGTGGATCGCTTCAAGGTTGGCAAGAACCCACAGCACGTGGTTCCATCCTGGGACCTGAAGACTCTCTGGGTGGCAAACAACGCAGAGGGCCGCACAAACGGAAGCCTCACACCTATTGACCCTAAAACAGGTAAGCCGGCTCCCGCCATCGCGGTGGACGACCCATACAACATGTATTTCACGCCGGACGGCCAATCGGCGATTGTGGTGGCTGAGGCACTCAGGCGGCTCGACTTCCGTGATCCACATACTATGGCGCTTCAGATGTCTCTCCCGACCCCGCAGTGCGCGGGCATCAACCACGCTGATTTCTCTATTGATGGACGGTACGCCATCTTCACATGCGAGTTCAATGGCGGACTGCTAAAGATTGACCTTGTAAACCGCAAGGTGCTTGGCTACCTAAGACTCTCGAAAAGGAGCATGCCACAGGACATCCGCATCTCGCCTGATGGAAAGGTCTTTTATGTGGCCGATATGAGAGCCGACGGCGTGTTTATAGTGGATGGCAACACATTGTCCAAGGTTGGTTTCATTCCAACAGGCATCGGAACGCATGGGCTCTACCCAAGTCGAGATGGAAAGAAGCTCTATGTAGCCAATCGTGGCTCACATAAGATTCACGGGCCACCGCACGGCAAGGGCAGTGTATCTGTTATTGACTTCGCCACGTGTAAAGTCGAGGCGACCTGGCCTATTCCGGGTGGAGGGAGTCCAGATATGGGCAATGTAAGTGCCGACGGAAAACAGCTCTGGCTCTCGGGACGCTATGATAATGTCGTCTATGAGATCAATACCGCGACTGGCAATGTAAAGAGCATCCCTGTAGGCAAGGAGCCACACGGGCTTACTATATGGCCCCAACCGGGGCGCTACTCGCTTGGTCATACGGGCAACATGCGTTAGAACGGGCGATTGTGCAGGGGACACATCCTACATTAATTAACCGGATTTGATATTATTCATTAATTGAATCGGTATTAAGACTCTATCCGGGTTTTGCAGTGATAGGTTTTTCAAGACAGGCAGCTCAATTATAAAGGTGGCTCCATTGCCCTCTTTGCTCAAAGCATATATATCTCCACCGTGATCCTTTATAATTCCGTATGAAATTGAAAGTCCCAGACCCGTGCCTTTGCCTATGGGTTTTGTAGTAAAAAAAGGATCAAATATCCTACCCAAAATCTCATTACGGATTCCGGGACCGTTATCAACAAAAGAAATCTCTACAACGCCCTCCTCCTTAAGCCGGGTCTTTACCTTTAGCCAACCCCCTTTCTCAGTATCGGCTATAGCCTGCTTGGCATTAAGTATTATGTTTGTAAAAACCTGCTGGATTTGATTCGGGTCTGCTACTATTCTAAGAGACTCGGGAGAGAGGTCTTTAATTACCTCTATATTGCCGAGCCTCAAATCGTCATCCATAAGCTCAAGCGTTTTTTCTATGAGATGATTAATATCCACATGCGCCCTTTCAGGTTTACGCTCCTGTGAGAATGAAAGCAGATTTTCGACTATCCTCTTCAGCCTCTCCGCCGACCTATATATTATTTCAATAGCATTCTGCCTTCGCTCTGAATCCACATTAGGCTTCTCTAAGAGTAGACGCGAATAACCCAAAATCGGAGTAAGGGGATTATTAAACTCATGGGCTATACTAGAGACAAGCTGTCTGAGGGAGGCTAATTTCTCTGATTGTATCAAACGATCCTGAGCACTCCTCAGGTTTTCATATAAAGCTCTTAGTTCCTGTGTCTGCTGTCCCATTTCTTCAAATATCTTTATCCTTGATATAGACGCCCCAATCTGGTTACCAAAAGATAATAGAAGATCCAACT
>PSLL01000098.1:0-3130 GCA_040289575.1 Candidatus Dadabacteria bacterium
GTCGCGGGCGCGGCAGAGGTTTTTAGAGGTGGCCATAAGCAGGATTTGATTTTGCAATACTGTTAATTTTATCGGCTGCTTTTGGCTTGAAAAACGTCTTTGAGATAGTCTTTACTGAGAGGCTGCTGAGAGGCTGAGGTTCACGTCTGACAAACGGACATAAAAAAAGAGCCGAGGGTCACGTCTAACAAACATACATGGGCTCGATTGCAGCTAAGCCAGTTTGCCTCACTGACATGCGAACTTATGTATAAATGTTAGACGTGACCCTCAGCTTTCTTAATTTACCAAGCGTGCCGCAATCTTAACTAATAGATTGCATTGCAAAAAACTGATACAACTCTGCCAGACTCTACCCAAATCTGTAAACCAAGGGGGAAAAATTCGTAAGGAATCTGCTGTTGGTCATCGGAAACCCAAATCGGATCGCCGATCTCGTCCGCCTGCCCGAGGGTCGCCACTAAACGACCAACTGATTCTCCAATGATAGGAACACCGTTGATTCGACAGTTCTTAAAACAAGCGATGCACACAACACTACCGTCCTTTACATAAAATTCGCAATCATCATCCTTTTTAAAAGTCTTCCATTTTGTTGATTCGTCAAAACAATCTACATCCTCGGCATATCCTTCAGCAACGAGAGTTTGTAGACTTAATCCAAAATGAATATTATCGACAGATATTCTTGGCTTAATTTCGTGGAAATTCATATCATTTCATCCAATGCGTTTCGCCATTTGCGTTGCGCTGAGCGGTAGCGTTAATATTTTTTATTTTTTGCTCAATTTTTTGTCGCTCTGTTCGCCCCTTAGTTCCCCTCAGTCCCTCTCTTAGCTTTTCGATTTACTTTTCCGCTTTCAACATCGCATTTTTGTCGCCGTGTCTATCGCTTTTTCCAATTTTTTTGCCCTAGATTCTTCATCTGAATCTTCGTCATCTGGAGGCGGCGTCGCAGTCGATGAGAGAGGCTGAGGGTCACGTCTGGCAAACGGACAAACGGACACGATCTCAACTGTAGACCGCCCAGGTTGGCCGCAACGGTTGAGCTTGTGTCAGTTTGGGTGAGTAGGCCCAAGGAATTTCGCCTTGAGCCGCTCGCAGAACCGTACGTGACACTCTCGCGTCATACGGCTCCCGTTATCCAACCTTATTTTCTGCGTAACGCCAATGGCAGAACATCTGCGGGAATACCAGTTTCATCTTGGCGAGCCATTCGGCGCTGCGCCGATGACGCCCTGCCATCGGCTTGTATTTCCGCCTGGCCCACAGCTCAAGCTTCTGATCGATGATATGGACCATCCGGTCCATTCCCTTTCTGTAGAAGGTGCCGTAGTAATTCCACCATCCGCGTAACACTGGATTGCATTGCTGTGCCAAGTCGACCAGCTTCGCCGAAGTCCGGCGCTGTAACTGCCAGCTGCTCACCTTCTCCCGCATCCGCTTGAGTGCATCCTTGCTCACCGCAGGCAAGAAGCTTGTAAAGATTCTTCCCCGCCTGTCTTGCGCCCTTCTTGGCCGAAACGTAAATCCCAAGAAGGTGAATTGCACCAGCGGATACGCGCCCCTGCGACTCTGATCCTTGCAATATACGATCTTCGACTTCTCCGGATGCGTCGTCAGTCCAACCTCCCCAAGTCGCGATGCGATCTGCTGCATCACGTCCTGCGCTTGCTTCAGACTACGGCAGTGAACAACCGCGTCGTCGGCATAGCGGGCAAAAGGACATTGTGGATAGTTGAGTTGCATCCAGCTGTCGAAGGCATAGTGCATGAACAAGTTCATCAGGATCGGACTGACCACACCACCTTGCGGCGTGCCACACGCGCGTGGCAAGCGAGTTCCGTCCTCGGCCTCGAATGGCGCGGTCAACCACCGTTCAAGATACAGCAGAATCCAGTTTTCGCTGATGTGCGCGCGAACTGCCTTCATCAAGAGACCATGATCGATGTGATCGAAGGCCGCCTTGATATCAAACTCCACCACCCAGTCGTAGCGCCAGCAACGTTGCCTGGTCACAGCGACGGCCTGTTTCGCCGAGCGCCCCGGACGGTAACCGTACGAATCCGGATGAAACAGCGGATCGAGAACAGGCTCGATGAGAAGTTTGGCGGCGGTTTGCGCGATGCGGTCCGATACGGTGGGGATGCCCAGCTTTCTGAAGCCACCCGATTTCTTCGGAATTTCCACTTGCCTGACCGGCGGCGGCATGTACGAACCCGACGACATCCGGTTCCATAGCTTGTACAAATTCTTCGACAGATCCTGCTCGAACATCGCGATCGATTCATCGTCGATGCCGGCAGCACCCCGGTTTGCCTTCACCTGCTGGAACGCCTCCCATACGATGCGCTTCGCAATGCGATAAGGTTTTGCTGATGTCATGCCGCTCATCCCCGCAGGTTGGCGAGCTTCGTCAGCAGAATAACGCCGCCCCTTCGCTCCACCCTCATTACAAGAGCTTCAGCACTACTACGGACAGCTCCGCCCCTCGTTCCGGCATCGGTATTCTTTCTCGTGGTGTCTGCCACTTGTCATTTCCCTTCGCATCCGAAACAAGGTTCTCACGTTCCATACCAAAGCCTGTATTGAGCTCATGCCGCCTCTACACCGACTGCCGCTGGGGCCGTAAGCAGATATCGCCCCAACTGGTCCCGGAATTATCTGGTCACTCCGGTTTTGACAGTGCTTCAGGTCTTACGATGCATCATCGCACGGTTCACTTTCGTTCATCTTCTCAAAACGTACCTGACGTCTTAACGGCGCCTTTTCCACAGTCGCTCACGACCACGCCTTTTGAACGCAGCCACACTGGGTGGTTTGAAACCTGCTTCTGCAAGCCGATTCCGGGAGGCCGACTCCCATCTTTGATACAGCATGCAGGCTTGCGCCTGCTTCGTGACACACCCAGACTTGACCCTCTGCTTCTTCGCGAGCCGAGCGATATGAGTATTATTTGCGCGACCGCCGAAGCCTATACGCACGGTCGAAGAGGCGGCCAACAGTGGCAGGCTGAACCATTAACCAGACGAGCACCGCAGGGCAAACAGGCGAGCTTATGTATGTTTGTTAGACCTGACCCTCAGCTTCCCTGGCTTCCCTTGACCCTCGGCTTCCTAGCATTTCTCGG
>PSLL01000099.1:0-1784 GCA_040289575.1 Candidatus Dadabacteria bacterium
GAAATCGAATTTACCCAGAGGTGCAGCTGCTAAAGCCGCACTCGATGCAGATGTTGCACCCTTCGGTGATTATCAGCCTGGCGTTGCACGACGGGCACGTCGTCACGACGTCCTCCTCCTCCTCGTTCGACGACATGACCTGCATCGCCGCCGGCTGGGTCATCCTCCTTCCCGGAACTTCTGCCACTGCAGCGGCAGCTGCTTGTTGCGCAGGCTGCTGCTGAACAGTAGTAGACATGCTGTTTTCATTCTCGTCGTCCTTCTCGTCGTCCTGCACACCCACATCCACGCCCGACTCTTTGAGGATCTTGGCCAACTGCTCATGCACGTACGGCTCGGCGATGTTGTTCTGGATATAGTCGGCCACGTAGCGGCTCGGCCTGACCGAGAAGCTCTTTTCGCCCGTGTTCCTGCCGGTGATGTGCAGCACCTGCTCATGGCGCGAGCCGTCCCTGAACACGGTGACGCCCTTGAGCCCTAGCTCGTGCGACAGCAGGTACGAGCACTTGACATCCTCGGCTGTCACGTCGCCCGGCATATTGATGGTCTTGGCAATCGCGTTGGATATCCACTTTTGCCACACCGCCTGCGCCATGATGTGGTCCATCCAGTGGATGTCTATGGCCGTGACGAACGTCTTTTGCATCCACTCGGGTATCTCTGGAATGCCTCTGACAGAGCCGTAGTTGTTGGCTATCTTGGTCAGTATCTCGTCAGAGTACAGGCCGGCCTCCTTGAGCGCGGTCTCGAAGACCTTGTCCGTGTAGAAAAAGCGGCCGACGGTGACGCGCTTTTCAAAGACAAGTGCAAACACGGGCTCGACGCCGTTTGACGTGTCGGCTATCATAGACAGCGTGCCCGTGGGCGCTATGGTCGACGTCCACGAGTTGCGTATGCCGCTCTTCTTTATCTTTTCAATCAGGGTGGCCCAGTCGTACGTGTGCGTCTCCTTGGGCAGCTCGTAGTAGCCTGCCACCGGGATTTTGCCCTTGACATAGTCGGTGTCCTTGAACATGGGGAACGGGCCCCTCGACTTGGCGATGGCGACGCTCTCGTCCATGCTCAGGTACGAAACCGCTTCGGCAAGCTTGTTCATGAACTCATAGCCTTCCTTCGAGTCGTAGGACACGCGCAGCAAAAAGAGCAGGTCGGCGATGCCCATGATGCCAAGGCCGATGCGCCGCGTAGCACGCGTGTTTACCTCTATCTCCTCGACGGGGTACTTGTTCATGTCGATGATGTTGTCCAAGAAGCGGGTGGACAACCTCACGGCCTGCTCGTAGCGCTGCCAGTCAAACTCGTACATCCCGTCTGCCTTGCGCTTGACAAAGTTGGCAAGGTTGATGGAGCCGAGGTTGCACGACTCGTAGGGGTACAGCGACTGCTCGCCGCACGGGTTGGTGGCGCGCAGCGGGCCTCCCTTGGCGCCTATGCACGGGTTGTACTTGTTGATGTTGTCAAAGAAGATGATGCCGGGTTCGGCGCTCTTCCACGCGCTCAGCGCGATAAGGTCGATGAGCTGCTGGGCGTCTATATGCCTGACAGGCTCGCCCGTGCGGGGGTTGCGCAGCGTGTACTTGTGGTTGCCATCCTTGTTGACAAGCGCCTTCCAGAAATCCTCCCATATGCCCACAGAGATGTTGAAATTCTCAAAGACGCCGGGCTTGGTCTTGGCCGTCACAAACTTTTCAATGTCTGGGTGCCACGCCTCCATTATGCCCATGTTGGCGCCGCGGCGGGTGCCGCCCTGGCGCACCACGCGCAGCACGGGCGCGTAGACGTAG
>PSLL01000099.1:1794-2968 GCA_040289575.1 Candidatus Dadabacteria bacterium
ATGCGCATGAACGACATGGGGCCGGACGCGACGCCAGACGTGGACGCCACGATGTCGCCCTCCGGGCGCAGGTCCGAGTAGTTGATGCCGACCCCGCCTCCGGACTTGAATATCATCGCCGCGTCGGTCGACGACTTCATTATCCGCTCCATGTCGTCTGGCATGTCAAGTACAAAACACGCGGACAACTGGCCTAGCCTGCCGCCGGCGTTCATCAGTGTCGGGGTGTTGGGCAAAAAGTCCCTGGCCACCATCAGGTTATAGTACTCGCGTATGCGGTCGGCGTGAGCCGCCATCTTGCCCTCCGCCAGCATTTTCAAAAGCTCTTTGAACGAGACCTTCATCTGACCCTGCTTGGCCGCGTGTATGTACGCGCGCACCAGAGCCTCAAAGTGGTACTTGTTGAGCCAGTAGTCGCCTATCTTGAACTTGCTGTCAAAGTCGCCCAGTTTTGCAAAATACTTGGCCGCCTCTTCGATGTCCTGCCTGTAGCCGCCGGCCAGGTTAAAGACCTGCGGGTCGTGCAGCACGTCTGCCAGACCGACGAGCGTGGCCACCCTCTGGAACATCTGGGCCGGGCCCTCGATTATCTCGTTGTTGTCATCCCTGAGCAGATAGCGCGCAGCCAGCACCCGGAGCGAGTTGATGTCAAACGCCTTGTCAACCTCGTCGAGGTCCTTCTTGTTCAGTATCTTCATCTTTTCGTCGCGCAGCTTGCGGCGCTCGTGCCTGTACAGTATGTACGACTTGGCAGTCTCGGAAAGCCCTTCCTCTATCAGTATCGATTCGACCATGTCCTGCACGTCTTCGACGCTTGCCACGCTCTTTTCTCCGCCGTAGCCCTGCTGGGCCATCTTTTGCACCACCCTGGCGGCAAGCCTCTCCGCCAGCGGGTAGTCCGGCTTGCCCGTTGCTACAAGCGCCTTGTAAATCACGTTAGAAATCTTTGATTGCTCAAAGCTAACTATGCGTCCGTCCCTTTTCTTTATTCTTGCTATCGCCGAAGTCGTCTCTTTCGAGTTGGAAAAGTCAGTAACTCCCGCCATCCCGTCCTTACGACGACCCACTTGTACTTATACTCTTTTGTGTCATATTTTGGCTGTTTCTCAGGTATAGCATCCAACCATGAAAAACTCCCTCCTACAGGCCGGCTTCCCCTGACTGGCCTGCAAAG
>PSLL01000043.1:0-2836 GCA_040289575.1 Candidatus Dadabacteria bacterium
TCCTTGAGATAGTTTCCATTATTAATTTTATCTTAAGGAGGATTTTTTATTTATCCTTGCAACTGAGCAAATTAAACTGGCAAAAGATCCAAGACAAAGTGGGGAATCTTTATTGACAAACATGTCAAATATTTGTTAACTATAGAATACAATGGACTTATGATATGATAAATTTGTTCCGCTCCTATGGCTGAAAGTTTACTTATTGTCTATGAACAAATTGATAGATTTGGAGAAAAGAGATACTACTGGAACGACTACGTTAATTTCTATGAGCAATACTGGGGCGGAGTTGCTTCACCCTATAGTGTTTGGTTTGGCAAGGAATATGAAACCTTCAGGGAAGCACTATCAAACTACCTAGGGATTGATAAAGAAGAAATCGAGGACTGCTTTTTTATCAAGGATAAACAGGGTAGATATTATATCTCTCCTATTGGTTATAAAGTCAATGCCTATCTATTACACTCTGAGAATTATATACCACTACATTGGTTCCTTTTGTTTAAGGATGAAGAAAGAAAATTTTCTTATACCCATTCTGGGTTTGGGGCGCTTGATTACGATGGGATTTATTATGACACAACAATTGATCTCGCCATTGAAAGACTAAAAGAAGCGGATGAAATTATAAGAAAAGCCGCTCAAGAATATAGAAAAACTCATTTTAAATTACCTCTTCTCGGTAAGCTGGGTGAGATTCAAGCCGGGATTTTGGAGCTTGAAATGTGGCTTTCGAGATTTGACCCATATGGATATATACTCCTAGACTATGGGGATATATGCTCTTTTATCCATCCCTATACTATGAAAAACGAGCTTTCCGTAAAAGAAATATGGCAGGCGCTTTCCCTTATAAGTGAAGGCCGAATTGATGAAGCCGAGAGGATGCTTAATGTATTAATCCAGAAATGGGAGGACATAAGAAGAAAGGCTGCCGGAGAAATTTATAGCTTTACCACTCACTGAATTATTTAGATAGATTAATTGATATAGCATCCGTTTTCTTCTGTCAGGACATACCGATTATCAGGTCCCTGCGCCGAAGAAGGAATAATGAATAAGAGAGCCATATTCTGGTTCAGAAGGGATTTAAGAATAGAGGACAACATAGGGCTTTACCACGCTGTAAAAGAGAACAAAGGGGTCCTGCCTATATTTATACTCGATGAGAACATTCTGAGAAGAATCATTCGAGAGAACCCGCGAATTGGGTTTTTGCTGGACTGTATTAGAAATTTGGGCAATAAACTAAAATCCCTAGGCTCATTCCTTCTAGTCCTAAAAGGAAAGCCAGAAGAAATACTTCCCGATATTATCAATAAGTATAAAATAGATGCGGTTTACTTAAACAAAGCCTACAGCTTTGATGGCATAAGAAGAGATAAAAACATGAAGGACATATGCTTAAGAAATAAAGTAGCATTTAAAGAGTTTGAGGATACACTTTTAGTCCCCCCATACAGAATAGAGCAGCGAAAAGTTTTTACCCATTTTTATAAACTCTGGCTAGGAGTTGAGAAAAGAACAGACCTATTAAACATCAACAATATAAATTCACCCAAAGTAGATACAAAGCTGTTTAATGAGATAGAAGATGAGACAGGCTTATCAAAAAACAAATATTGGCCTCTCGATTTTCCTGAAAAGAGATTAGAAGAATTCGATTTTTGTAGATACCGCGAAACGAGGAATTTCCCCTATATCGATGGATCATCAAAACTCTCCCCTTATATAAGGTTCGGAATAATCTCAATAAGAAAGATTTACAAAATCGTCTCATCTTTGACCTGTGATACGAGCACCTTCATATCGGAACTCGCCTGGAGGGAGTTTTGGTATCACATTATGCATTACTTTCCAGAAACAAGGGATATAGAGTTCCAAGAGAAAAGGCGTGGTATACAATGGACAAATAATGAAAAATGGCTTGAAGCTTGGAAAGAAGGAAGTACTGGATACCCCATTGTTGATGCTGGTATGAGACAGCTTAAAGAAGAGGGATGGATCCACAATAGGGTAAGGATGGTAGTAGCCTCATTCTTAACAAAAGATTTACTCATAGATTGGAGATTGGGGGATAGGCATTTCTTTGATTACCTTATTGACTATGATGAAAACGTAGATATAGGAAACTGGCAATGGGCAGCCTCGGTAGGCGCAGATCCAAAACAACTAAGGATATTTAATCCGATATTACAGTCTCAGAGATTTGATCCAGATTGCAGTTATATTAAAAGATACGTCCCAGAGCTAAAAAATACACCCTCTGAGAAGATACATGACCCAATAAAATACAATCTACCATATCATAGACCTATTATAAATCATTACGAAATGAGCAAGTTAGCAAAATTGACTTATACCAAAAATGAATGAGAAAACACAACGAAAAATCATGTATTTTTGGCCTTTCATAGGAATCAACTAAATGAAACTCTATCGTATAAATACAATTCAGTACTTTCCTATCACAATCGGCAAGGCTTGGGAGTTTTTCTCAAATCCCAAAAATTTGACGCTTATTACCCCGCCCTCTTTGCATCTCGAAATAACCTCAGAACTCCCCGAAAAGATGTACACGGGAATGATTATAACCTATCACGTAAGTCCGATAATGGGCATTCAGATGACATGGGTAACGGAGATCACTCACGTTGAAGAGCCGAACTTCTTTGTTGACAAGCAGCAGATAGGCCCCTACAGATTCTGGCATCATCAGCACCTCTTTCGAGAAATAAAAGGGGGCGTTGAGATGCGGGACATAGTGCACTATGCCCTTCCGCTGGGCCCCTTGGGAATGCTCATAAACGAACTGCTCGTACGCAGACAATTA
>PSLL01000043.1:2846-17846 GCA_040289575.1 Candidatus Dadabacteria bacterium
GGGAATCTTCAACTTTCGACGCCAGTTCCTTGAGAGGAAATTCGGAACAATACCCGATCACAAGACAAAATTGGAAGTCATATAGAGATATATTTAAAATTGACACCCCCTTCAATATGATTTACTTTTAGTTATATGAAAGACTTGGAATCTCAATGTATATGTGGAAGTGGAAAGAAATTTTGGGATTGTTGTTATAAGGATAATTCAGTGGTTGACCTTGCCAATTACAAGATTGACCAGGCTGAGCGAGACCTCAAGATGAAGCTCATTGATTTTTCTAACCGCCCTGATATGCAGGTACAGATTGGGGAGGCGTTTTATATATGGATGAACAACCCCGGACTCTCCGGCGAAGATATGGATGAAGATGATATCGATGACCTTACGTTTACAAAATTCCTTGACTGGTTTATATATGATTTTAAACTGCTTGATACCGGGAAAAGACTGATTCACCGCTTTTATGAAGAAGAAAGCCGCAATCTCTCGAACATCGAAAGATACATACTTGACGGTTGGATAGATAATCTCTTCAGCTTTTTTGAGGTAGAAGAGGTAATCCCCAAAGAGGGGTGTCGCATAAGGGATATATTTACAGGAGAGGTGTTTCAGATAAAGGATTCTAAAGCATCCTCGCAAATCTCGCGCTCTGATATAATTGGCGGAAGACCGCTCAGGGTAGGCAGCAACACACATTTCTCCGGTGTGGTTTCAATCTATCCACAGGCGTTTAAACACATTATACTGGACCTTTTCAAACGCGAGCTTAAAGAATACAGAAAAAATTTTGGAAAAAAACGCACACCCAAAGAGTATCTGAAGGACTGGGGATTTTTAATAGAGCGATACATCGAGGACATAGCCAACAATCCACAGTTTTTTACACCGGAGGGAGACGAGCTTGTTTTTGCGTCCTCAACCTATAGTGTGAAAGATTATGATAAGATCTTAGAGAAATTAGAGAAGATAGACTCGCTCGAAGAGATAAAGGGCGGAACGAATGAACTTAGGGCATTTTCATGGATTAGAAAAAGAAAAATTGGCCAAAGCAAGATACTGGGAAACATTGAAATTGAAAGAGACAGACTCACAATTGAGTGCTATTCATCAAACCTGCTCGATAAAGGAAAGATCCTCATTGAAAGTAAACTCCGGGGCCTCATATCCCACAAAGAGGATTCTATAAAACAATTGGAATCATTTTTAGACAAACAACCCCGTGAGACATCGAAGGGCAGGAGGCTTCCCCCCGGAGTCAAAAGCCAGAGCGAACTCGATACGGTCCTTGATGAGTACTATGACAGATGGATTGATAAACCGCTTGAGGTTCTTGACAATAAAACCCCCAGAGAAGCCCTAGAGACAAACGAGGGAAGAGAAAAGCTAGGCTCCATTTTAAAAGAGCTTCAGAGCTTCTATGAAGAGGCAAAAGAGCGAGGCGAGCCCTACTATAATGTAGAAAATCTCAGAAAGAAACTCAGGCTCAAATAATTGAGTGTCCTTTCTATTCTTACCAAAACTCAGGACATCCAAAGGCTAAGGCAGATATTTACGGTTCTTGCAAGGCACGGCTATGGGCACATCATCGAGAGGCTTGGGCTTAGAGATTCACGGGTTCTTGGAATAATTATCCCAACGCCAAGCACAAAACCGGCCTCTAACCCGGAGCGACTGCGCCAGGTGCTTGAGGAACTAGGCCCTACGTTTGTAAAACTCGGACAAATACTGAGCACACGCCCGGACCTCGTTCCCCCCGCCTATATTGATGAGTTCTCAAAACTGCAAGACAGTGTCCCTCCGTTTTCATCCGAAGAGGCGGCGAACCAAATCAGAATGGAACTCGGCGTAGAGGTTGAAGAGGTGTTCATACATTTTGATCCAAATCCCATAGCGTCGGCATCCCTTGCACAGGTCCATAAGGCTACTCTCCAAAACGGCGTATGCGTCGCCGTAAAAATACAGCGCCCGGACATAAAGCCGCTTATTGAAAGCGATATTGACCTACTCTATCTCCTTGCACGCTTCGTCGAAAAGAGCATTCCCGAACTCAAGCTCTACAGCCCCAGAAGAATTGTAAGGGAATTTGAGCGCGCAATAATAAGAGAGCTTGATTTCACAATTGAGGCGGCAAATGCAGAGAGGTTTAGAAGAAACTTCGGATTAAATTCCGACCTCTATTTCCCTAAGGTTTATGAGGAACTATCAGGGAAAAAGGCATTAACAATGGAATTTATCGAAGGCGTGAAAATTACAGACGCCCCCCTCTACGGATACGACCCAAAACTCATTGCAAGACGCGGACTCAGGGCCGTAGTCGAGATGGTATTTCGTGATGGGTTCTTCCACGCAGACCCCCATCCGGGGAACATATTTGTAATGGAAGGCAGCAGACTCGCCTACCTCGATTTAGGACTCGTAGGAAGGGTAAGCGAAGAGGTAAGAGACACAATGCTTCTGCTTATCCTCTCCATTATAAGAGAGGACTTTGAAGAGGTCGTCAGAATATTCTACAAGATTGGAATAAAAGAGGACGATGTGGATATGTCCGAGTTCCGCGCCGATGTAATAGATATCTGCGAAAAGCACTTTGGAAAGCCTTTAAAGTACATGGAGCTAGGGGCTTTTATAAGGGACATACTAGAGGGGGCATTTAGGCACAGAATAAGAATTCCACTGGAGTACGCACTTATGTGCAAAGCGCTTATCACAATGGAGGGAGTCGGAAAGAAATTAGACCCCGATATAAATATTTTTAAAGAGTCGCATCCATATCTGGTCGAGATATTTAAGAAAAGATACAATCTAAACAGGGTCTCTAAGGATTTGGCAAAATCGGTTGTAACGCTTTCGAGAACCATTCAAGAGGCACCGCCTCAGCTAAAAGGCATACTCGACAATCTTGAGAGCGGAAGATTTAAGATACGCATAGAGGATATGGGAGTTGAAAGATCGACATCTACGTGGGAGAAGATTATAAATCGCCTTATTCTCTCTTTGATAACATCAATCCTAATCATCTCCTCATTTCTTCTCATCCTTTTCGGAAAATCGCCATGGACAACGCTCCTTGGAATCTTAGGGTCTCTTACCGCCGGATTTTTGGGATTATGGGTGATGTTTTCTATTCTAAAGTCACAGAAGTTTTAGCAGGCAAGTCTTGATAGAGACGACCAGCCACCACCCATACAAAATTTTACTCCGACAAATCTGCAGTCTTTCTTCTCCCATACAGGAACGACAAAACCGCAATTAATAGAAGTGCAAGCGAAACTTGAAGAATTATCACAGATGCGATCTTAAGATAGGCAAAGAGCGGGCTTACATATAGAATAAGCCATCCGCCGGATATGTCTCCAAACGCAGAGAGAAAAGAGGCGAGGATTACAACTAACTTCCAGAAGGATTTAATCGGGGTAAAAAGGAAAAGGTGATTTAGTGTGACAAGAATTATAGCCATAGAGAAGAAATGGAAATGCGCCTCTTCAAGCATACCAGCGTAGCTCTTTGGGGATTGAAAGGTTTCTTCCGAGCCACGGTAGTACTTAACAATAGAGTTATATGTAAATCCGATTTTAAGATATAAAAGGAGATTGGTCACCCAGAAGAAGAAGAAGAACACTATAGTGAGTACTACGATCAACCTTAAAAGATCGTTTCTCCTTATATCCTGAGTTACAAAGAACCTCAAATCATTGGTCTCCTTTTACAGCCACATTGTAAACGGCCATTATTCTCCTGATCGCTTTAACCAGCGCATTGGATGTTATCGTAGCCCCCGTGATATTCGGGATTCCCCTTCCAACCCAGAGCGAATCGTCGAGTGTTTTGCCCCCAAACTGCTGCATCCATCTCTGCGTCGGCATGTGCTCCGGGGGTTCAAAAAAGGCGAGAATCTCCACCTCTTTTAGCGTTCCATCGGGGTTTATAATAACCATCACAGTTTCTGTTTTTGTCCTTAGCTGATGGGTATCTATCACCGCATATCCGAGTGTTTTATCTCCCTTTTTTCCAACATAAAAGATGTAGAGTTTAGAATCAATCTGGGATCTTGCAATAGATTCTACCTTCTTAGCCTGTTCGTCGGAGAGAAAAACGGTCTTTTTATCAATCTGATCCGCATCGGGAAAAGCCAATTTTAAAGCCCTATCCTTTGTCATAAAGACCTGAGAAAAAGAATTAGTGGAGGACACAAAGAGGTTAAGAACAACTGAGAGCAACACCGCTATTCTATTCATAGAGTTGACCTGTAATCTATAAAAATGAGGGGCATGGCTCCAGACCACACCCCTAATCAGTATTTAACCCGATTTAGAACACATATCCAAGACCGACATTAAACTGATTCTCGGCCGTATCGTTCCCGTTTCTCCTATCCTGGAAGTCCAGCTTTATAACCACATTTGGAATAGGTTTGTAGCTCAGTCCAAAGGTTATAGTCTTGCGTCTGTTGGCAGGGTTGCGCTCAAATCCCGAAGGAACCCTGAACTGTGTGTCGAATGCCTCAAATCTGACAAAAGGGGCAAGGTAATGGGTTGTATTAAAGAATAATGGCAGCACGTTATAAGCCCCCTCTACATACCAGCCGTAAAGATCTTTTCCGATTGAATCGGCTCCCTCAAATCCGTTATTCAGGTTTATAAGGGCAGCATCACGTATATTTACAAAGGCAAAAAGCCCCCTTGCCTCAAATCCCCTGTATTGATACTCGGCATCAACTTCATATATTGTAGTCAGGCCGCCGATTGTCTTGCCGTTTACCTTCTCATTCTGTCCTGAGTTTCCGATATAGAATGAACCGCCGATTTTAAGCCCCAGCACTTTATCATACTCAACCCTTGCAACGAAGGCAGGGTCATTTATCCTCGATAGGGTTCCATTACTCCTTCCGCCCCCTATACCCTCTTCCGCGCTAAAACCCCTTGAGTCAAGACCAGCCACGACATAGGCTCTGTAACTTAGACCAGGAATGAGCTGACCGAATATGCCGATACCGTTTTCCCTCCAAGTCGTAGGAATTATAAATGTTTCAACATCGGGTCTTAGAACACCGAAAAATGTCGTCGGCTCATGAACCTCATTTATGATCCCGATAGGAATAAGAACCAATCCCGCGCGTATATTAAATCTATCGTGGATCAAGAAGCTTAGATTTGCAAATTCAACGGCAACCTCGCCTCCCTCACCGGAGAGTTCATCGCCCTCTTCTGTTATCCCAGCGTGCTCAAACTCTATCTCGGAATTGAATATAATCCTGTCTGTAAACTTATAACCGAAATAAAGAACCGCCCTCTCAAGGTCGGCAATGTTGTCGCCTTTCCTCCTAAACTCACCTGCAAACTCGCCGTATCCGCCAATGGATAAACCCTTGCTCACAAGAAAGACCTTAGATGCTGCAGGAGCCTGTCCGAAGACCTCCTTGTACTCCGGCTCCTTCTCCACCGCTGCGGATTTAATCTTTTCAATCTCTTCGGCAAGGACATCGAGCTTTTCTTCGATTTCTTTAACCTTCTGCTCTGCTCTGCCCTGTGACTTTAAACTTTGAACCTCTTCTGTAACGCTCTGGAGCCTCTTTTCAAGCTCCTCTATCCTTTCCTCCTGGCTCTTCTTTTTCTGCTCTTTTATCGTCTCCTCCGCAAACCCGTTTAGAGAAACCGGAAAGAGGAGCACCGTCATTGATAAAACAATTATCCTTGACCACATACACCTCGTACGGCTTTTTAAATCCATTTCTATCTATCCTCCTTTGTTTTAATATTGAAATTTATTTTCATATTCGAAATTCTGATTAATAATCATATGCCAAGAAAAGGAAGTTAAAGAATCCACCAGACTATGGAATTGGGATCAGATGGACCGGGAGCGCTCTGCTCATCTGCCAACCAGGTATAGGTGAAACTGCCGTCCGGCGGCACAGATGCCACGGCACCAGGGGGGTTGTAATGAGCCTCTTCATTGTCTTTATCATACCTTACACCATGGGGATGAATACTGAGTTCTCTAGGGGTTCTGTTAAGGAAGTGCACAACAATGGTATCACCGACCTCTGCACGGATTATAGGGCCCAGTATGCCCAACCACTCAGGTTGTGGTTTGTGGGTCTGAAATGTACCGTCTGTGTACTCAATATATCGGAGCTTCTTCCACTTGGTATTGCCGTTATAGGGTTCGGGGATTGGGCCTCCATGCACGAGGTCCCAGCCTGTGGGGGCATAGTCCCATATGACCTCTTCGGCTGCAATATAATATTGACGAATCGTCCCACCACTCTGTGCCTCAGAGTTGGAATTACACGACATCGTTAATCCAATAGTTACAATTAAGAACAATATTAAGACTACTTCTGAGTACTTTATCGGGAATTTACACTTTTCTGAGGTTACTAAGACTTTCATCTTATGCATCTTGGTGATCCTTATAGAGAAAATCGAGTTCAAGAACCTCTATAAGCATCTCAGCAAGGGCCAAAAAATCGCTCTTTTGCAGTCTCAAAGTTATATTGTCCAAAGAGAGGTGATATAAATTGCAACATTGGCACCTTCTAACATTGCCAATAAATGGCGATGAGGATAGGAGCACCTAATTTGCGGTATCGCTGTAAATCCCTTTCATATATTCCCTCCTAGGCTAATGCTATCAAAAGCCAAATTAGAATATTCTTTTCAATTCCAATATTGAAAATCATTTTCAATTTTATATTATCATTGCTTAATTAAATGTCAAGAGAACAAAGTAAAGAACTATTTTTATGCGGGATAAATTATTCCAAGACAGAAGAGTCCGGAAAGAATACCAATTTCCTTACGTACTTAGGTTTTCTTTAAGAAATCTCTCGGATTCAACTACACTACTTAGCATTTCCACATATGATTTCATCTCCTCATAGCTGAGTCGAAGTGTTACATATCCAAACGTAACATAATAGCCACCGCAGCTACACTTCTGAATATTGCCATACGGAAATGTAGCAAGTGTCATCCTAACACATCCTTCACTCATATTAATCTCCTCTTCAAATTAACTATATTACTCCTCTTCTATCCTCTTACTAAGAACCGAATTCAACATTTAAATTTTGGGATAGGTTATATTGAATTTTCCTAGGATATCTATTTATTCTGGACTTTATACATCCATAAAGTAGGAAATAACATATATCTAAAGACCTGTCAAGCCCAATTCGGTTATTTTTTTGAATTCATACGGAGTAAATTATACAAGTATCATAAAACAATGAAGAATTTCTTTAGAATGTAAATACCGTAATATCGGCAATTTCATTCGTATCTTTAGCCTCTACCCGCTTGCGTTTTCTTATTAACAAAATACCAGATAACGGAGAGGCATATTGACAATGGCAAGAACCCCAGCACCCAAGATGGCCGGGATGAACCCGCCTATGACAAAGCCGGAGACAAATAGTGCAGCAAATTTCAGCATAAGAGCGTTAATTATAATGAGAAACAGCCCAAACGTGAGTAGGCAATATCGGGAATGTCAGAATTTTTAGGATAAATCCTATTGTTGCATTTACAAGCCCGATTACGATTGCGGCTATCAATGCCGTGCCAAATCCCCTTATTTCAAATCCCGGGATAATGTATGAAACAATCAGGAGGCTCAACGCACTTAGAAACCAGTTGACTATTAACACGAACATATTCAAATCTCACTCCAATTTAGTTTAAAAAAATACACTTGTATAAACACCGTTATCTCGTAGGCTGCTCCCGTGTGAGGCAGTGTAGGGTTCCGAGCCCCCAGACGAGGTCAACGGCGTGTATGCCGACTACCAAACGATCAGAGAAGATCTCCGCGAGGATGCCCAGTGCAACCCTGTCATTGGGATCATTAAAGGTAGGAACGAGAACAGAAGCATTTGATATGTAGAAGTTAGCGTAACTCGCCGGAAGCCTCTGACCGTCTAGATATAAAGGCTCAGGCATAGGCAAGAATACAACTTCCACCCTAGATCCATCTTCAAGCCTCATACCTTCAAGGCGCTCACGGTTTTCCTCAAGCGGCAAATAGTTAACATCATTCGGATTGCCTTCTCGGCAGAGAACCACAGTGCTTGGCCCCACAAAGCGGCATATATCATCTATGTGTCCATGTGTGTCGTCACCGGCAATACCCCGTCCAAGCCAGAGTATATTTGTCACACCGAGATATGCGCGTAGAACCTCTTCTATCTCATTCCTATCAAAACCCGGGTTTCGGACTTGAATTGACTGATCCAAAAGGCACTCTTCTGTAGTAATCAGTGTCCCACGGCCGTTCACATCTATACACCCCCCTTCAAGGACAATATCTCGGCCTTTAGATCTTGCACGGAAAATACAGAGTCCGAGCATCTCAGCAACGCGCTCTGGAATTGCGTCATCCTTTTCCCAATCCGGATATCGCGCCCAGGCGTTAAATCGGAAACGCGCGATTGCCAACTTATTATGCCCTCTTACACGGTGGACAAATATCGGACCGAAGTCGCGCATCCATCCACGATTCGTCTCAAAAAGAAAGAACTCGACCCTAGATAGGTCAACACCAGCCCTCGCAAGGATAAGCCGTGCCCTTCTCTTATGAGCCTCTGAATTGACGATGATACGAATGATTTCGCTGTGTATGAGTTTCCTGACAATCTCCCCATAGACCCATTCGATTATAGACAACTTTCCAGGCCAGTCTGTACGGTTGTGTGGCCAGGCAATCCATGTAGCCTCATGCGGCTCCCATTCAGCAGGCATACAGAAACCGAGTTCCAGAGGGTTTTTTTGTGTTATCTCTAGTTTTTGTTGGTTCATAGTAAACCGAATCATAAGGCGTGAGGTGATCCATTAACACCTTACACCTCACAATTTACACCTTACTATTCCTTGTCGAGAAAACGGCAGTTAATTCCTCCGTAGGCGTCAACTCGGCGGTCACGAAGAAATGGCCAGTTGCGCCGCACATTCTCAATCCGTTTGAGGTCTACCTCACCTATAAGAATTTTCTCTCTATCAACTGGGGCATCCGCTATAATAACCCCCTGCGGATCACATAAAAAAGATGATCCCCAGAATTCAATCCCGAAGCCACCATCCGGCGGTATTTCATGTCCGACGCGGTTTACAGCGGCAACATAAACGCCGTTTGCAATCGCATGCCCGCGCTGAACCGTGCGCCATGCATCAATCTGCACCCGGCCAAACTCCTCCTTCTCATGTGGATGCCAACCGATGGCAGTTGGATAGAAGAGAACGCTTGCGCCCCTTAGTGCCACAAGGCGCGCCGCTTCCGGATACCACTGATCCCAGCAAATAAGTGTTCCTATTCGTCCTGAACCCGTATCAAAGGCCTGGAATCCAAGGTCGCCGGGGGTGAAGTAGAATTTCTCATAATACCCCGGATCGTCGGGTATATGCATCTTGCGATAGAGCCCCACAATCTCTCCGTTTGTATCAACTACCGCAGTGCTATTGTGATATATGCCGGGGGCGCGGCGCTCAAATATAGGAGCGATTACAACAACCCCCGCCTTATGAGCAACCCTTCCCAGCACCTCGGTGGTTGGGCCTGGTACCGGCTCGGCAATATCGAAAAATGACACATCCTCACACTGACAGAAGTATATCACATTGGCACCCATGGATGCCGCTTCTTCAATCATAGAGGCGGCTTTATTAAGGTTCTCCTCCGGATTGAGGGCACAGAACATTTGTATAAGCCCCACTGTGAATCTTTGAGGGATTTGCATGAGGGTTAAGTTTACACGAATTTGTAAATTTTTAAGAATTGATAATTATTTTTAAATGAGCCTAACTAAAATTTTTAAAAGGAGACTTATGGCATTATTAATTCATTTTCTCCAGAAACTTTTTGGGTCTATTCTCTCACCCCTGAGGGGTGATTATATACATCCCTGATTGTTCATCATCACCACATGAATTTCAGCAGTCCTACCATCATCAAACTTTACCATATAAGCCTCTCCAACCATTTTGGAGATACCCTGAAGGATTGTACCTCTTATTCCGGGTTCAAATTCTTGATCGCCCAATTTAATCCTCAGTTTCACCTCAAACCTTGTGCCCGGCGATACATCACTTTATACCCCCGCTATCTTATGTGCACGGGTATATCTTATATCAATTGGGATGCTTGCCTTTTCAATCTTGGTCCCGGAAAGGGATTGAATCCTTTTTAATTCGCCATACTCCCAGGGGGTTAAAAATGTAATAGCTACTCCTCCTTTTCCGGCCCTGCCCGTTCTGCCGATCCTGTGTATATAGCTCTCGGCATCCTGAGGGATGTCATAATTGACAACATGTGTAATGCCATCTATATCAAGCCCCCTTGCCGCAACATCGGTGGCAACGAGGATGTCAATCTTACCTATCCTAAAGAGTCTCATAACCCTATCGCGCTCACTCTGAGAGCGATTTCCATGAATCGCCCTAACGTTATATCCCCTGGCTTTAAGTGCAGCCGCCAGATCATCAACCCCGGTTTTTGTTTTTCGAAAGACAAGAAATACCCCCTTTTTTTCTAGGTCAATCAATCTAGTTAGAGCATTCAACTTATCGAACTCCGTGATCTCAAAGAACATCTGCTTTATCTGCGGAACCGTAAGCACATCCTTAGAAACCATTATCTCAACAGGATCTTTCATATACCGCTTTGCCAACCATGCGATCTGAGACGGAATAGTCGCGGAAAACATCATCTTTTGGCACCTGCCCGGAATCCGCGCGAGTATGAACTTCATGCCATCAATAAACCCCATATCAAGCATACGGTCGGCCTCATCGAGGACTGCAAAATGGATGGATTTGAGGCTCAATGTCCCCCGCCTAATGTGGTCAATGACCCTTCCCGGCGTTCCAACCACAACATGCACCCCCTTTTTGAGGTGTTTCAACTGCCTTTCAATAGGCTCACCACCATAAACCGGAAGGACAGATATTTGTTTATATTTCCCGACCTTCTCAATCTCCTTAGCAACCTGAACCGCAAGCTCCCTTGTTGGGGTAAGGGCTATTGCTTGAACCCCTTTCTCCAGAGGTTCAATCTTCTCGACTAAAGGAATTCCGAACGCAATGGTCTTTCCCGTCCCAGTCTGAGCCTGACCTATTATGTCCCTTCCGATTAATGCGTATGGGATTGCCCTTTCCTGAATCGGGGTTGGAATGTCAAACCCCATATCCCTTATAGCTCTACTGACTCCATCCGATAAACTAAACTCTTCAAAATTCAAATCTTAATCTCCTCGTCAATCCAAGATTGACATTAATCCTATTTTTGAGCCTTTTCAGTTATCTGTTATAGGAGGGTAAAGTGGGCTGTTTATAAAAGATAGCTACTTACCTTCTAAACCGAAACTTAGTTACTCAATCAACAAAATTTTACACGCAAAGCCGAAATCTGGCAAATTTGCTAAACTCAATAAATCATCCGTTAATTTACCTTTCAATTCGGATAGTATCTACATCACGATCTAATCCGCAATAGCGTATTCAACCGAACGGGGATTTTCCATACGCTTAGATGCGTCTAATATCTCAAGCCCCACGATGTTGCCATCCTTATCGTAGTCGAAAATCAAGCCGGGTTTGTCTTCGTCGCTCTCCTCGATTGGCGCATTGCTGAAAAGAATCCTTAGAACATCCACCTCGGGATCATAAGTTATTTTTATATACGCCTCCAATATTTATCAATCTTACTTGTCCTGTAAACCGTAACTACAACTGCCGGATCAACGTCTTCAGCTACAATAACACGGAACAGAAAAATTCTGCCATCCCTAAAATCAATTTGCGACTGATTAGCCACAGTCAATAATTAACCCATATAACCTAATTCAGGTATTATTAGAAATATGAGTTCTCGCTTTGTCGTCCATGAGCATGAGGCATCGCGCCTTCATTACGACTTTCGTCTGGAGATGGATGGGGTTCTCCGTTCATGGGCTATTCCTAAGGGGCCCTCTATGGATGCGTCTGAAAAGAGATTAGCTATTCTAGTGGAAGACCATCCCCTAGAATACATTGATTTTGAGGGGATTATACCGGAGGGGATGTATGGAGCGGGAGCAGTTGTCGTCTGGGATAATGGAAACTATGACATTCTTGAAAAGAAAAGGGATAAGATCAGATTCTTTCTTAAAGGAAAAAGGCTTAAGGGGAATTTCTCATTGGTCCGCCTCAAGGGAAAGGAAAAGGAATGGCTCCTTATAAAACAGAATGATGAATATGCTCAAAGCGGCTGGAAACTCAAGACAAGCCTAACGCAGGAGAAAAGAGCCGGACTTAAAGAGCAAATCCCTCCATGCAGAACATCGTAAGGGGATAGCAAACAGAATTAGGAAATTGGGAAAATGTTGTACTCATTGATAGCTTCTATTAAGGGTACTTAACATACCTCCTGTTTACTGTATTCCGTCTACCGTCTACTATCTTCTACATTCTCTTCTTCTCTTTCTTCTCAAAGATTATCCTGAGCATTCCATCATGAAACTTGGCCTCCTTAGCAGAAAGCCCAGCTAGGAACCTTGGGAGAAAAAGGTTTCGGCGATAGTTATCAATTTGAATTGTAAGCTCGTCTACAGTCTGAAAGAGATTGATCTTCTCCTTAGAGACAAAAGGGAGCCTTAAACGCAACTGATATACCCCTTCCTCTTTTACAATCTCATAGGGCCTGCCTTTAAAAAATATTTCGGTGGGGTCCTTTTGTGAAAAAAGGGATTGACCGAATCTCTCAAGTGAGCTTATGCCCAAAACCTCTTTGGAGAAAAGAGGTGCCTCGAATGCAGGAATAGGATTAAAGAGTTCTTCTACCTCTTCTCTATAGCCTTCCTGAAACCTCTTCCATTCCTCAAAGAACGGAACATCCAATTCCTTAGGCATAGTTCTATTTATTATGATCGAGTCCACAGGATAGCCGTATAAGTTCAGGTATGTATAAGCCCTCTGAGTCTCCTTAATCACCATCCTCTCCAGATTGAGGACGAGTCGGATTGTTGTAATTTCGGGATTCGAAAATGTCTTATGTATTGAGTCGAGCTTTTTAAAAAGTTCTTCTATGGCATCGTATGTGTGCTCCTCCGGAAGAGGCATCTCTGATACTACCTTCATTGCAGGTCTTATGAGTTTTACCACCTTTCTCTCAATGGGAAATATCTTTACTATCCACCATCTGGCTACATCGGGAAGTGAGAGCAACCTTAGTGTCTCTCCCGTAGGCGCGCTATCTACTATGATGACATCATACGACCTCCTTTGTAGGTGTTGTTGAACCCAGAGAAAACAGGCTACCTCCTCCATTCCAGGAATCACGCTAAACTCCTCGGTTAGAATCTCATCCACCTTCATCCAGTTAAGTAGAGATTGCAGATACTCTGTCAGCTTTCCCCAGTATTTTTCTACGGAATAATAGACATCTACCTCTTGAGCATAGAGATTGGGCATTATTTCCTTTGGCTCAGGCCCCAGTTCCATATCAAAGGAATCACCCAGGCTGTGGGCGGGGTCTGTAGATATGACCAGCGCTTTATATCCCCTCTTTGCAGCTAAAATCGCCGTAGCCGCAGCCGTTGTAGTTTTGCCGACTCCGCCCTTTCCGGTGTATAGAATTATCCTCTTTGCCATATTATTTTGCCCTCATGTTTTACTAATTTGCTGACTTAAAAAATCATATGCGGCTTAGAATCTCTACTTCCCTAAAAACTTTTAGATTCAGAAGATGTTTATCGCCTGAGATTATATATTTTGCTTTAGTCTCTACAGCACATTCAATAAATTTATTGTTGTTTGTGTCTTTATAAACTCAATGGATCTCGGCTTGTAAGTCATTCGGAAATTTAGTCTTTTATACGAGATAACCCCTTTTATCTCTTCAATAATGGCTAGGCTAGTGAAATTCTTGTTTTTCCCTCTTCAACCAATTTTAGAATCTTCTTTGGTTTACCTTTCTATCCAAACACAGAAACGAAGATATTGGTATACTACTTTTGAGACCTTGCCTATCCTATAGATTCATCCGCTACTTCAGAAGATAGATTATTCCCTTTCACGATCTGTCCTGCCTTTCGAGTTATATTCTCTAGTGTTAATGGTCTGTATAGTCCTTCTCTAAAAAGCCTTCTCATTAGACTTTGTAATTCCTGAGATAGGAGGTCTCGCAGGCTATCGAATATTTTCTCCAGTTTTTTTAGCCATGTTTCTCACTGGTATATCATTTTAAACTTAAAATCCCTATGATACAATTTAGAGTTAACAATGAAGCACATAGGAATAAAAGCCCTAATAATACTTATTCTCCTTTATGGAACCGGAAAAGCCGAAGAGGCGAGGATGAAGGATTCCATGATTCTACACCCGGAGCAATATATCAAGATTACAAACTGGTCATTTTATGTAGCATCTAGGGTAGCCATAATTCACCATGTCACAATCGAAAACAGAAGCGATATAGGATACAAAGACATTGAAGTGAGGGTGCGATACTACTCAACGTCCTATTCTAATTACAGAACACCGGTAGGCGGAGAAACCGGAATTCTACACATAACCTTACCTCCTCACACAAAGAAAACATATATCCAAGGGGGAGCCGTTCTGGGATCGGGCTCCAGTCTCTTTTATGCAGACAATATAGAAGTCTTGGGTGCCATCCCCCTTACGTATGGAGGGCAAATAAAAAGATTTCCCAAGCTCGAATTATAGTCATTATTAAACCCATATTACAAACTACAAAACACCCGCGATAACCAATATCACCCTTTGGTGTCCGATAAATGGCAGAGAAAATTTCTTATACTCTATAAGTTTAATGTTTTGATCTGCCCTTATTTCATTCCACTCTTCTAGTCCCCTTTTTCCCCTCATAAGTATAATTCTCCCGCCCTCTCTAAGATAAGGGATGCCGAGTTTTATCAGTTTCTCAATACTGCCCACAGCCCTTGATATGACAAAATCAAAATATTGCCTTGGAACCTCATCAAAAATATCCTCAGCCCTGCCA
>PSLL01000100.1:0-2942 GCA_040289575.1 Candidatus Dadabacteria bacterium
TGCGTGGCCTACACCAGGAGGGGGAGGCGCGGGCCGACCGCCTGACAACCTAGTATGCCTGGGGTATTATTGGGGGGAGGGGGTGAGTGAAAGTGCGATTCGCTCTGAAGGGCTATCCCCTGTGCGATTGCGCCAAGCTGCGCCTTCGTGGCGCGGGCGTTGACGAGGACCTTGTGCGTGTTCACGCCCCACCGGGCGGCTACTGGAGCGCCTGGGTGAATCGGGACGGGGGGATCGAGGCGTCGGCCACTATCCCCTGCGATCTCCCCATTACTCCATTTGTAGCGGAGCATACCCTCAGAAACCTGTGCGCGGTGGCCGCTGCTGGCCACCGAACCATCCGGGGGGATCGCCCTCCAATCGCCAGGTGGCGGGAGGGGAATGGGGAATACGTTGAGTTTGAATTGGATCTAAGCAGCGGTACCCTCCCTCCCCGCTGCTTCGTTGCCGCCCGGTTCTGGGGACCCCAGGACGGGTGGGAGGCGTGGCGGGTTGTGGAGGGCGTCGGCGCTCTCCTCCCCGAGGGCGCCCTGTGGGAGGTTGAGTTAGGGGTGTGAAATGGAAGGGGAGATCATCTGCCTTCAGCTTTCCAAGGAGGAGGCCCGGGCCCTACTCCACCTGCTTCGTGCCCACGAATTTTTCGGGTGGGTAGAGGCCGATGGGGAGTTTGGAGCACACCCCTCGGGGGAGGTTGACCCGGATTTGATCCGGGTGCTTGAGCGCCTGCGGGGGGCGGTTGGCCAACGTGCTTGAGGAGGCCGCGCGGCGCAGGGGCGCGGCCGGATAGGCCCCAGGCGGTGGGGGGGCGGGGGTTCCCGCCCCTCTACTCCTTGACAACTATCGCTCGGCCAGGGGAAGCCCGGGCGCTTTATGGTGTAGATCCGAGGCAGGGGGCATGGGGAGGTGAGGGATGCTGAAGCAATTGAAGGCCAAATACGCTGGGCAGTGCTCAGCGTGCGGAGGGGCAATCGAAATAGGAGATGAAATCTACTGGGACACGGCAACGCGGAAGGCGAAGCACGTGCGGTGCCCCCAGGTCACGCGACAGGGCACCTTGAAGGAGCCCACTCCCCGGGAAGGCGCCCCGACTCGCACCAACCGGAAGCCCGGGGAGTGTGAGTTGTGCGGGATAAGCCTGAACCCGGGAGAGGGGTTCCTGTATCGTTGCGGGGGCGAGGACGCGTGCCTTGTCCACTTCGACGACCCTTACGGGGGGTGGCACCTTATTTGTGCCGACGAGGAATCATGCAGGGTGCGGCGCGATGAGAAACGCCGCCTCGAGGAAGAAAAACGCCGTTTGGTCCGGGAGATAGAAGAAAGCTTTGTGACCCCGATTTGCGTTGGGGAATTGGAAGGGGAGGTGATCGCCGAGGTCGTTCCGGCCGGCGACGAGAAGCGGGCCATGAAGTGGATAAAGCGGGGCGACACGCTGGCGATTGTATTTTGGGCCATTAAGGAGGGGGAGGGATGGGTCAGGGCCCATCGGATTAGCAAGGCCTCCCTCGAGCTCATTGCCCGGGCTGCCCAGGTGGGGGCGTTGCACGTGGTCCATCCCGGGCTGGTGGCGAATTGATGGTGGAAAACGTAGCGGCTACGCCGCTGACTGGGCTAAGGAGGTGAGAGACATGATTATTCCACATTTTGGGGAAGGGGTGGCGAACACCGAGCTGCTTCGCGAAGCGAACACCGAGAGGTTCCTCACGGATGCCGAACGGAAGTTCCTGGAAAGCGCGCTGGCTAGGGATGACCACCGCCCCGCGCTCAATTCCCTGTGCCAGCCGCGCCCGGGCGTCGTGTATGCGTGCGACGCCTATAGGGTGCACGCCCTGCACACCGAGGATGGAAGCCCCGTGAGGGGGGTTGGGAGGGTGGAGGATTACCCCTCCGAGGTCATCGATGAGCTCCTTAAGAAGAGCCGGCAGCGCGCTTCTGAGGCAAAGGGCGTTGCAATCCTTCACGAGGGCGAGCTCAAGACGTTCCTGGCCATGCTCGGCGCGGTTCTGAAGCTCTTCCCGAGGAATGGTCTCCCCTGGGTGGAGCTGAGCGTTGACGGTGGAAACGCCCTGAAGCTGTTCGTACACACCCTCGAGGACAGCCACGATGCCGAGCTTTCTGTGGCGATCCGTGGCAGCGCCGGCCACGTCGTGGCGAAGGGGAGCGCGGTGGTGCGCCTAAAAGAGAAGGCCGGTCCCCCAAAGACCGGCCCTGAAAGGAGCTGACATGAACAGGATACCAGACGCCCTTATTTTAACCCCTTGCGCCTCTTGGTGTTCGCTACGCGAAGCAACTTTGAGTCAACTAGCCCGGCGTGTTCGACCATGCACCGGATTGCTAAAGCCACGACATGCGATATGGCCCGCCTTCCCTTTTCCCATGACAGGACAGTGGAGATGCTAACCCCCAGCCGCTCTGCCAGCTCCATCTGGGAAAGCCCCAATCTGAGGCGGATCTGGCGGAGCTCCTCAGGGGTCATTGCGCTCTTCTTCCTTTCGGTGTTCAGTTCGGAAAGCATCTCGGTGTTCCCTGGAACGAGGCACCTCCTAACCCCAGTGTGTCAAACGCATATGCGATTGTCAATCTGTGCTCCCGAAAGGGGCACCCCCTACCTCGGTCACGCGTAAGCGTACATTGAGGCGAGGTCACATACGTCCTTGGTTCGCACGGGCCAAGAATTCGTCCAGCGAAACCACTTCGACCAGATGGCCATCCTGGAGGACGCTGGAGTGTCCTTGACGCAACAGAAAGTCCCGCATCCCGTTCGAGAATCCACCGCCGCCGAGAACAACGTAGGCCTTCCGGTACCGTCCCGAGCCCCGCACGATAGCTATCAGGTTGGCAATGTCCCATAGAATTTTCTCCTCCGCAGTACCCTTCGTCTGCTGCCACTTCGCGCTCACGATGATGTTGCCCGAAGGATGGTGACCTCCTCCCCCCTCTAAAGA
>PSLL01000101.1:0-2908 GCA_040289575.1 Candidatus Dadabacteria bacterium
TATCGAGCGATCAGGGTTGACAAAAGAGTGAGAAGGTAGTTATTCACAGCCCTCAGAGATTCTTGATGCGCCGTTTCCGCGTCGGGTTATCGCGATGACGACTCCTATGACTGAAGCCATAGCAACCAAGACTCCAAGTGGGAATTCTGGAACGACCTTGATGGCCTGATCAAGTTTTGCGTTTATCGCGGCGATGTGATTGTCCACCTGTTCCGGAGCTGCCTTTTGTTTAATCATATCGCGCAGTTGGATTCTCATCATCTGTTCGACATCGGTTTTCAACTGCGTCTGATTTGCTGCAAGCAGGGGGCCCTCTACGTGCTCAAAGTTGTCAAGATAAGCAGTAACTGCTAGTTGGTCTGCTCCCGTGTAGTTTCCCCGATGGTATTCTGCGGACACCTGTTTCAGGAGCGCCTTTACATTTTCTAGGTATTGGGCGAGGCCAGCTTGTTGATTCTGATCAGTAGTGCTTGCAGGTATTCCTGCGCCCTCTCTTACTTCATTTGCAACTCCTGTGATTTCTGATTGTATCCTGCTTTGATCTTCCTTTGCGTTCATGCTTGCCTCTAGCTCCCTGAAATGATCTGCAGCTATTTCCTTCTCGTGCGCTGTTAGCATTTGTCCCACTTGGTTGAAGAGCAAATTGGCCCGGACCCTAAAAGCCTGAGCATCTTGATATTCTATATCAGCTACGATTTTTCCATCCTTTACGCCATTACCATACTCAACACTAGCGCGGGTGACGATTTCGATAATCACTTTGGCGTTGAACTTGATATCTCTTCTCATTGATTCTGGTACGACAGCTTCATATGCCTGATCCAGCATCTTGCCTATCTTTTCGGTCTCAGCTTTAAAGTCTGCGGAGGATTGTGTATCTACTTTGCCCATCAAGCCTGTCAAGGCCGCCTTTAGCTGTGTGTTTAGCTCCGGATTCCGTTCGTTGATCCGAGGTTCCAGAATTGTATAGTGTTCTTCTATTGGGTGACTTGAGTGGGCCTTCGCCAAGACAAGATTATGGATGTCTTTATTTTCTACAGCTTTTGCCATATGGCCCTTTATCATTTCAGAGTTTGCAGCATACTTGACATAGACATCTTGGTCGGCGACTGCGCTTTGCGCAAACGCGTTAGGAGCTGTTTTTATGACATTTCCAAGAATCGCAAGCGACAGGATTGAGACAATAATTATTGCCAGACACTTTCTTTCCATAGGGAGAATGCATGACCTTGGCCATTTAAACCACAATACGATTTTCTGATTGGAGAAACTTGAGTATACTATGGCAATCAGAGAGGCATTTATCCGGGCGGTTCGCTTTCTCCCCGGTCATCACTAGGTCTGGTTTTCGCATTCGGCAGGTCCACTCGCGACTTTCGCAAAGCCTCCACCAGCTTCTTTCTACTAGGCTGCAGGATTAGTACATACGTCGAGCCGAGAACATAGACGGAAAGCAGGACCACTTGTGCCACAACCGTCTCAATGGTAGGATGTATGCCAGTCATGGTGGCAAGGTTGATGTCGAGCCTTGGAATGACTCCTATCATGGGCGTCGTCGATATGTAGTCAAGTTCCTGAAACTCCCGTACCGCATTGCCTATGAATGCTATCGACATGTACGCTCCTACACCCATAGTTAGCCCGAACAAAACACGCAGAGGGAGTCTCTTGCCCAACCTCCTAATTACAAATACCACTGCCACTATTATTGCAAGACCTGAGAAGAGTCCAGCTGTGACATACAGCTCCATGTACTTTGCAAACGAAAGCATGGCTTGGTAAAAGAGTACGGTTTCAAAGCCCTCGCGATAGACTGTAAAGAATGACAGCATGACAAAGACCATGACACTCCCAGTTGCAGTCGCCTTCCAGACCTTGGCCTTGACAAACTCGATCCATTTCTTTGTCTCCACCTTGTTTAATATCCAAAAGCTGACCCAAAAAAGAACTGCTACAGCGGAAATTCCAGCAATTGCTTCTATGAGGGACTTACTTGCTCCTGAGATCTCGATGACGAACTGGGCGACAAACCAAGTTGCCGCAGTCGCCCCTATGGACAGAAGGACTCCATAATAGACATGTTTCTTGAACCGGTCGTTCCGCGACGCTTCCAGATATGTGAGAATGGCCCCCAAGATCAACGCGGATTCCAAGCCCTCTCTGAATATCAAGGAAAACGAAGAGGAGAATGCAAGAGTAGGCGCTATTATCCCAGTACCTGATACCAGCCTTTCAGATTCGTCTAGCCCCTTTCGTATCTCTATAATCTTGGCTTCTACTTTCTGATAGGGTGCATGGGAGTGAATTAGGTTCCGCAGCTCGGCGAACTTTATCTCCATGTCGAGCGTAAAATCGGGGTTAATGGGCCGAAGAGGCTTCTCGCCCGTTTCATAGCTGTCCAAGCAGAACGTGAAGACAGCATTGCTCCATTATAGTCCGCTTGTTTGTATCGACTCAGCGACTCGTCGAGTTTGATCCTTATTTGGTCTACGCTGCTCCGAACGGCGGCCTTTCCAGGGTCGTCAGCCTGACCGGTGGCTCTTTTTTCGCCAGTATACGTCCCGAACCCCTTGCTGAGCTCGTCAATGTTGACCATACTTCCATTTGTTGTCTGATTGCTGTTGCTGCTTCCTGTTGATTTGTTGAATGAAGTATCATTCTTTAACAGCTCCTGCGCCTTGTCGAGTTTTGACAACATGTCGTTTACAAATGCTTCGATAGATTGCGGAGATTCTTTTGCCTTTATCATCTCCCTTAGGTTATCTCTCATTCCGACTTCGAGGGACTTTTCAAGCGGCTGATCATGTTTTTGAAGTGGTGCTTCCAGATACTCATAATTGTCAAGATATGCAACAATGGCGCTTTCGTCGGCTTTATCGTAATTGCCGCTTCTTGGTTAACTGTTGTA
>PSLL01000102.1:0-2889 GCA_040289575.1 Candidatus Dadabacteria bacterium
ACTGGATGGGGAGAAGGCCACCCTTCTTGACTTTATACCGGATGAGGGTTCTCCCGCACCGGATTCTGTTATGGCAAAGGACATGCTCATACAGAGAATAAAAGAGGCACTGCTTACCCTTACCCCCAGAGAAAACGAGATAGTTAAGATGAGGTTTGGAATAGATCAAGATACCACATATACACTCGATGAGATTGGAAGAAAGTTTGATCTCACTCGCGAGCGTATAAGGCAGATTGAAAAAAGGGCACTTGAGAAGCTTGCCCTGTCGGATTTAGGCGAGATTCTAAAAAGCTTTCTCGAATAAATAAATGAGCAACATAATATCTGAATTACTTACATTCCTTTGCACGGGTTTGGGAGAAGGAAACACAAACACCGACAAGCTCACAAACCAGATTCTCCTTCTAAATCCGGGTATGGATTATAACACCACTAAGATACAGGTCGTAGAGGCGATAAGAGAGCTAAAAGAAACCGGACAAATTCAGATTATCACAACAGGCTGGGAACTGGGACAAGAATTTTTCTATATCTGTGCAAAGAGATTATAAAGAGATAACTCAGGCAAACCAAGCCCTATCGTCCTTAACTGGCTGCTTATCCGGTCTAGATCGATAAGTTTCATACGTATAAACTGATTATACCCTAAACAGGTTGAAATAATCATTAAAAATCGAGAGAGCCGTTTCTGTGTTTTTCTGAGTGAGGTTGAGGGTTTCTCTCGTAAACCTATCTGGAACGTCTCTTATCAAGTCAACATAATTTTTCTGAAAAGCCACAAAGTGGTCAAACTGACGGTTAATAGCCTTTGAGTTCTCCTCCCAAAGCGTTGCCCATTCCTTTGGAAACCTTTCATAGAATTCCTTCACAGCATTGATGTAATCCTGCTGAAGGTTCTGCCATTGCTCAATCTGTGTGTTTAAAATCCTTAGATTCTCTCCCCAAAGAGATAAGGCCAACTCAAAACCATTTAGATAATTCTCTCTTACCAGTCCTGTAATTCCCTTTACCATGTCAGCAAAGTCTTTAACCTTTAATGTCTCCTGTCTTTCAACCGATGTCTCTTTTCTTTCAGTCATAGGAATACTCCCCCTTACCTTAAAATTCTCCCTATTTCAAGGGATAATTCAGCTTATCTCTCCCAGCAAGATAGAATGAACTATAGAGAGATTTATAAAAAAATAGACAGTTAAAAACGTTTGTCAAGTAAAAGGGACAGCCATTGATCTTTCCATGCAAGATAGGAGTATAGATATAATTTCGTGCCCATCTGTCCTAGGATAACTCATCAATCAGAGCCCTGGCATCCTTTAGATCTTTTGTGTCAAATCCCTCCTTGAACCATTCGTAGATCTCGGAAAGTATCTCGCGGGCTTCTTCTTTTTTGCCTTGTCTCCGTAACAAAAGGCTTAAACTCATCACCGCTCGAAGCTCCAATGACTTTGCACCCTGCTGTCGGGCAATATCAATAGCCCGACGAAAACAGGTCTCAGCCTCGGATTGGTTTTCCTGAGAGAGACCCAGAAGCAACTCACCCCTTAGCCGATATACCTCCGCTTCATACCAGCGCTCTGTAGTTTTGCCTATAGCGGTTAGGGCGTTGTCTATTATGCTCAGTCCTTCTTCGTTCTTTCCCTTCTTCCTGCACACCTCAGCTAGTAGGGCAAGATGATAGGGCCGCCCCAGCTCTGCCCCAGTAGCCTCCCATGCAGCGAGCCCTCGGCATATCTCCGTAATTCTCTCTTCTTTCTGCTCCTGCTCAGCCAGTACCACAGCTCGTAGGATAGTCCCTAGGGTTAACAAGAGCTTAAATCCCTGATTATTCGAGAGCGAAATGAGTGTATCTGCCCATTCTTCAGCCAGATGCCATTCCTGACGGAGGTGATGGAGCCGGGCAGCAAAGAGGCGGGCAAAAGCCAAGCTATAGGGATGATTGAGTTCATGGGCCAGAGCAATCGCCTCGTTCATTCTCTTTAATGCCTGGTCTGGATAGCCAACCAGCCAAAGGGTCAATGTCACAAATGATAGGCTGTCCACCTCCCTATCCACATTATAAAGTAAGGCATAAAAACGGTGTCCCTCAGTATGATAATAGATAGAAATAGATTGCTCCAGGTATATTCGAGCAGAGGTAAGCTCTCCGAGATAAAACATGGTTATCCCTATCATCTGTCGGGACAGTAGAAAAGATATCGAATCTTGTAAACTCTGAGCCAGACGCAGAATCTGTTCCGCTAACTCGTATGCCACTTGAAGCTGCGCCCGAATCATATAAAACGACCATAGTCCCGTCAGCACAGGAAAGAGTTGAGGGGTTTCTCCTAACTTTTGACATAACTCACGCGCCCGTACGTAAGTTTCTTTCACTTCTGGGGCTGCATAGCCCCTGGTGATTATTAAAGCGGGCCCAAGAATAGTCTGCAAACTCAGTTCCTTGTGGTCGCGTTCCGGAGTATCTGGCAGGGTTTTAAGCAATTCTAGTCCTTTGGTGAGGTGACTTATTGCCTCCATATTAGCCGAGCGTTCGACGGCTTTCTGACCTGCCTTCTGCCAGTATGTGACGGCCTGCTCTTTTAAACCCGCCTCTGTGTAGTGATGGGCAAGAAGCTCAGGCTGTGTTTCAGCTATCTCTGTAAACTGCTCCTCCAAAACCTGGGCAATCCTATGATGGTACTGCTGTCTCTTGCTCTTTAGCAATGACTGATATGCCGTATCCTGAATTAGAGCGTGTTTGAAAAAATATTTGGCTTGTGACGGAGTATCAATCTGGTAGAGAATCTCAGCCTCTACTAACCGAGAGAGTTCATTCCTCAAGAGCACCTCGTCTATTGAAGAGACAGCCCTGATCAACTCAAAACTAAATTCCTTTCCCAATGTGGCGCCCAG
>PSLL01000018.1:0-9542 GCA_040289575.1 Candidatus Dadabacteria bacterium
TTGTCTCCTGACTGTCTACATACTTAAGACTCCAGTTGACCCTCGGAATAGGGGTAACTGTCTGAGCCCTGAGTGTTATACAATCGGTTATCAATAGGTAGTCCCCGATTAAATCGGGGAAGGTTAGAATCGTCAGGATAAGAACCGATACTATACCTCGAATATAAGTGCTACGGAGTTTACTTATGGATAGGTCTACTAATGAAATATTAATCATGGTATTGCCCTCCTGGTTCTTTAACTTTAGTTAATATTTTTGTCCTAAATCCTCGAGGGCTTCGGAGAGAAGGAAAAACTTTATTTAAGAAGGTGATAAAATAGAGAAATAAAAACTACCCCACCTCGGCAACCCGGCCACCATAGGCCGTATTTGTGACCTTTAGGATCTGTGGTTTTGCGCCCTATCCTTTCGAATGGTTTACCCTTTCGATTAGGACTAGTTATTGGGATGTATTTGTATCAGTATTTTCTTTACTTGTCAAGTGGGGATTTTTTTGCTGTATTTGTAAGGTAACAATGTTACTAATTTAGTAAGGTAAATTTGATAGAAAAATCTCTAGGGATTACCAAAATAACTTCCCAAATAACTATCCCCGATTAGATCGGGGATCAATCTCCGGCTTGATTGGGGATCATGGAATGTATTGATATGCGCCAATATCGCATCTGCTTCCTCTTGCATTCTTATCCTTATCAAATACAGAACAAAAACTCATATTCCCTGCACCTATAGCAGGAGAGGAAGACTGTAGATGAAAATCTCTACTAGATAGATTCCTAAACAGTGGGTCCCTCCACAGCACCCCTTGTGCATCATATCCTGTGCTACTAGCATACAGACCCGCAAAATCCTTTACAGTTCCACTCATATCTATCCACGACGCCCCAGGTACTACATACCACAAATTATTATTTACTATATTAGCATCATGAGATAGCCAGTCTCTAAGTATTAAAGCATACATAGGAGCAGGAATATTGGTTCCATTTACGTTAGAGAGTGGAACAACTGTAAATGAAGTTATACCCAAGTAAAAGATATTATTTCTTACATTATTTTGTGGAGAAGGTGGGGATATTGCATATTGAAGCTCTGCAAGCGCACCATATTCACCATAGGGGCTAGCTGCTGCTGGTTGAGGGGGATTTACTAGCACAGTTGTATTATTTACATAGATATTTCCAAGATAGTTTTTAGCAATTTCAAACCCACCTGATAGATTATCTACAAATAGGTTATTTTCTACCAAAATACTAGCTCGCTCTTGGCAGGTGTTATTACTCCATATATGTGCCCCAAATCCATGATGGTCATGGACATAGTTTCCCCTAAGCGTTGTAGCGTAGGTTGAACAACCCGTCGTTGAACCATCATCTGTCTTACCCCCAACATAAATACCATGACAAAATCTATGAGCAGAAATATTGCAGAATCTATCTTGAAAGCTTGCAGATACCCCAGATTCAGGAATACCGTTATGATGTATCTCATTATAGGATATGTAGAGGTTATCTGAGATTGCAGTTATAATTCCATCAGCTCCGTTATGGTGTATATGGTTATTCCTTATAGTAACACTATGTGCCTGAAAGGGTCTTATACCCCAGGAGCAGTGCTTAATCTCAAAACCATCAATTATCCACCATGAGCTATTTGATATTGTTATACCATTTTCAAGCCCAAAACTTGCAGAGGGGGGAGCCCAAGGAGAAGAGGTTTCACATTCAATTATAGGGCTATGACCAGGATAAGCCATCAGTGTTATGGGAGAGGCTTGTGTACCAGATTTATTATTTATCATTACTACAGGATTAACCCCTGTAGGGATGGAATATGTGCCATTTTTTACCTGTATAGTCCATCCAGCACTTGCGCCGTCAACAGCAGCTTGAATAGTTGAGTAATCACATCCCGATGCACACACTGTTTTTGTAACTAAATTTGCTGGTGTTGTGGGGGCATTAGATATTCCTGTATCATCTACAAAGGAAGTGGGTGTCGGAGTAGGCGTTGGTTGTGGCGTAGATGTTGGAACATTATACTCAACATACAAGATAGGTTTGTTTGATGAATTTTCGCGGCTATTAAAATATAGAGAACCACCGCCTTCTGAGCGAACCATTACTCCATAATTTGCCTCTGCTCCGTTAATCCAGTCCTGAACCAAACTCGTTATATTCCACTCAAAGTACTGGTTTGTATTTGTTACGGCAATGCTGTCCTCATAAGATGAGGCTCGAAGCGGTTGCGTCGTCCAGGTTGTGGATTCACTCCAGGATCTCATAATCGCATAAGCCCTGGTAGCGGTATCTTTTCGAAAACTTCGATTATAATTACTATAAAGCCTTAGATATGCCGCGGTAATCTGAGCATCCCGGGGGATAGGTGATAAATCAAATTGTATTAATGTTTCTTTTGTTGGACTAACCATTTTCCATCGACCCCAAGTGGTATCGAGTCCGTACTGAGCAGCCACTGTAGTGCTGCTTCCATACTGAGTTGTTGGTTTATTTTGGTCTACATATGTGTCTTTTATAGAAGTTAGGGTGATTGTAGCGGCAAGTATCCCCGTTGGATGAAAGAGAATAGTTGCAAGTAGAATCAAAACAAACCTGATGTTTCTATGGGGCTGTGGTAGTGATTGTGGGAAAAGGGTTTTGAGATCGCCACTACGAATACTACTAGGGGCTTGTCCTCCCTTTAAGATACAGTAGGTATTCATCTCTGTCTCCTTGTGGTCTTTGTAAGCCAACCTCAAGGAGCATCACTCCTACTGTATTTATAGGGAGTGAGCAGACAATATAAAGTAATCTTTTCACTTCTATATCCTACTTCGGCAACCCAGCCACCTTAGGTTTTGCAACCCTTAGGCCTGTGGCTTTGCGCCTCATCCTTTCGGATAATTTGCCATTATCGGTTAGGACTTCAAAGACCGAAAGGGAAAGTTTGGATTTGATTTTTCAATCACTTTCCTATTCGCAATGTCTTTGCAATAGCCGTGCCATTTGTGATTTGATAATCTTCTCTATATAATTTTCCATTTAAAGTTGGTTAAAACATAAATGGGAAAAAGAGCAATTGTCAGACCGAAAGAGGATATATATTCAATAGAGGAATTAACAAATCTCTATAAAAAGGAAAAGAATGCGAGGTTGCAAAAAAGGCTCCTTGCAATCAAGATGATGTTAGAGGAGGAGAAGCTCTCATCATATGATGTTGCAAGGAGGTTAAGTGTCAGTCCTACATCCGTCAGGGATTGGGTGAATAAATACAATGAAGGGGGATATGAGAGATTAAAAGAAATCAGACCTAGAGGGGGCAAGCCTAGGGTCTCGAATGAGGAATTTTTAAGGGTTTTAGAGGAGATAAGGTTAGAGAATTCGAAGTGGACACTAGAGAAGATAGCCATTTTAACGCAGGAGAGGTACAAAAAGGGACTAAAGAAATCCGCTGTTTGGTATAGACTAAAGAAAATGGGTATTCCCAAAAGGCGTGGAGATCCTATACGCAGGCAAGAAAAACGAAGAGGGATTTAATTAGTAAGGTAAATATAGGGTATATTTAACCAGTTAATAATTGGAAATTATATTTAACTAATCCCCGGAATAGAACTCTTATAAGGAACTTCCTATGACGAAAAATGTCACAAAAAGGGGCCTTGAGTTTGATTTTTGGAATTAGTCTACAAATACTGCTTGTAAATATGAGTTAAATAAGATGCCTATTTTTAAGGTTGTATTTCATTAATCGGAATAGGTGAGGTTTATGACTTTTTCCTTAAAGAGTTACGCATAATGCCAATGTTGTCTAATCATCAATTAATTTTATTTAGGAATAGTATTAAGCCTAAAGTTGTATTTTCTCAAAAGGATAATGCTCTTTGTTTATCTAAGAAGAGACTAAAGTCTAATTGAAAGTTTGTCAAAAGAAGGCTAAATTTCATAAAATTGCAATAATTATGAGAGTACTTTGGAGGGATTTCAGATGAGGCTGGGATATGAGATAAAATATTTACTCCTTTTTGTATTGTTTTCTGCTATTCTGGGTGCATGTGGGGGCAAAAGCCCTGAGACAATGATTCCACAAAATATATCCAAAAGTCAGGAAAGCAAGAAGGCAGAGGAATTAAATAGGAGGATTATAGAGGAGTCTGCAAGGTCTGCCGGTACTAGTGAGGATTATCAGATAGGTCCAGGAGACTTGCTGGATGCAAAGGTATATGAGGCTCAGGACTTGAGTGCTGAGGTCAGGGTTAGCTCAAGGGGTACTGTGACTTACCCACTTTTAGGAGAGGTAGAGGTTGGAGGGCTTACCGTACGGGAGGCGGAGAAGAAGTTACAAGGACTCCTTCAGGCTAAATATGTCAAGGATCCACATGTAAGCATTTTTGTAAAGGAGTATAGAAGTAAGCGTGTGGCTGTAGTGGGGGCTGTAAAGAATCCAGGTAACTATGAGCTTTTAAATCGTGGACACCTACTTGATGCCATAGCCCTTGCCGGAGGGCTTACGGACAACGCGAGCAAGACAGTTTATTTAACCCATCAGGGAACTGATAAGCAGGTTAGGGTTGACCTAGATGAGTTACTTGTCAAGGGCAACACGAGTTTAAATCTACCCCTACAGATGGGGGATACAGTATTTGTTCCTGAGGCGGGGGTTTATTATGTAAATGGAGCTGTTAGGAAATCAGGGGAATTTCGTCTTAAGGGTCCTGTGACTGCGAGCCGGGCTATAGAGATAGCAGGTGGACTGGAGACAGGGGCGAGGTCACATGTGACGCTTATACGTTTTGGTGAGAATGGAGAGAGGCAAATCATACCGGTTGATCTTAAAGCGATAAGGAAGGGAGAGAAAGAAGATATAGCTCTTCAGGATCAGGATGTTTTATTTGTTAGTAAAAATCCAATTGTAGCCTTTTTTCAATCAATTAATCTTGGTTTCTTCTTCCCACCATTTACTATAAGCGGTGCACCTGCACCGAGATAATTTTCAAGGAGAAGGTAATTATGGAATCAGAAGATAGAGAAAAGAGTATTGTTCCTACCAGTAGCGGAAGAAAGCCAATTAGGGGATACGAAGACAGTATAGAGATTGTCAGCACATCTACTGCTAGTGCTGATTTTGGGGAGATAGACCCATATGCATATTTGCAAGTCATATGGAAACATAGAAAGGTAAGCTCCATTTTTTTTCTTATTGTAGTGTTAACGGCTCTCTTTGTTTCTTTCCTAACGAAGCCTATGTATAAAGCTACGGCTACCGTGGAGGTTGCACTTGAAAAACCAAGAATCGTTGAGTTTCCAGAAGTAGTAGAGGCCGATACTAGTGGCTCAGAGTTTTATAATACCCAGGCAGAACTCATTAAGAGCCGTTCAATGGCTGAAGCTGTTCTCTCTAGGTATAACCTTTGGGATAACCCTGACTTCAATATCTCACAACCAAACTTTAATCCTATTCCGGTCCTAATTTCATTTGTAGATGAAGCCGTTAATTCCATAAAGACTATATTTGCAGAGTATGAAGGGGAAAAAAGCTCTGCAGAGCAACAGGCCAATGGGGAAAAGATGAGGCGTGACGGGAAAATCGAGCAATTCCGGTCAAGAGTAAATGTCTCTTCATCCGATACCTCTCGAATAATCACCATCGAGTTTAAAGCCTATAGCCCTGTGTTTGCTGCAAAGATGGCGGATTCAATAGCCGAGACATTTGTCAATTGGACACTCGACCGCAAGCTTGAGGCGACGCGTAATGCGAGGGAATTCCTTCAGAGGCAACTTGCCGAAGTTAAAGGGGATTTAGAGAAATCCGAGGAGGCTCTACACAAGTTCTCAGTTGATAACAATATAGTCAGCCTTGATGCTAGCCAGAATCTTATTTATCATCAGCTTGAGAAGCTAAACGACTCCTTGGCTCAAACAGCGACTGAAAGAACCGCTAAAGAATCACTTTATAAATCGGTAGAATCCGGAAATCCTAATGAAATTCTAGAGGTTATTAATGACCCAATAATCCAAAACTTAAAAAGTCAATATAATAACCTCCTGGTTGACTACAGTAATCTCAGCGCTTCATTCAAACCTGAGTATCCGCCGCTTAAACAGCTTCAGGCAAAGATAGATGAGGTTCGTGCTCGCCTCAATGAGGAGACGAAAAAAAGAGTAGAAGCCATTAAAGCTGATTATGAGATTGCAGCGCAGAAAGAGGAGGGGCTTAAGAAACGTGCTCAGGAGCAGGAAAAGCTTGCAATGTCTCTAAATGAAAAGACCATACAGTATAAGGCCTTAGAAAGGGAGGTTCAAAGTAATAAATCTATATATGAGTCTCTGCTACAGCGATTTAAGGAGACTGACATTGCAGGAGGTATAAGAGCCGGCAACATCCAAGTTGTGGACCATGCTGCTATTCCCACATCACCCTTTACACCCAACATCCCGCGCAATCTCCTACTCGCGGTTTTAGTGGGACTAGTGGGAGGCGTAGGGATTGCTTTTGTACTAGAGTATCTCGATAGAACTGTGAAAACCCCTGAAGAGATTCGCGAGAAGATGCGCCTGCCGGTTCTTGGGACCGTATTGAAGTTGCCTGGGAGCAAGGGATATAGGGGATTAAGGACTCCTATTGAGAAATTATATATGCTCGAACCAAGATCGCCTTTCTCTGAATCCATCCGTACTCTGCGTGCATCTATAGTCCTTTCCTCTCAGGATCATTCTGTGCGCTCAATTCTCGTTACCAGCTGCTGGCCAGGCGAGGGCAAAACGACTATAGCCACCAATTTGGCCATTTCTTTTGCCTATGGTACAAATCGTGTGCTACTTGTGGAGGCAGATCTACGACATCCAACCCTAAGTAAGACCTTTGGTATTAGTAAGAGCAGTTTAGGTCTCAGCAACTACCTTATGTTTGGTTCTGAAGTAAGTGAGATAGTTCATTCCACTGATATTCCTCAGCTTTTTGTACTACCTTCTGGCTCGATTAATCCTTCCAACCCTTCAGAGCTTCTTCAATCGGAGGAGATGAAAGAATTGCTTGTTAAGTTAAGAGGTGAATTCGATTACTTGATTATAGATAGCTCTCCGGCTATTGGACTTGCCGATTCCCTTATGCTCTCTACAATTGCTGATGCGACCGTACTCGTAGCAGGCGCAGGAATGACGATGCAAAGAGATATCTCACATGTTGTAAAACAGTTGTCTAACACTGGAGCGCAATTCTTAGGCGTTGTAATTAATGGTCTTGAGGCGGGGCAGGACCACTATTATTACCGTTACGACCAATATTACAATAGGGACAGAACTCAGGATAGGAGAATAGAAGTAGGAATAGGAGATTATCATCGCCAAGAGGAATTCGATGAGAAGGGTGAACTTAAAAATACTCCTTATCCGAACCTTTTGATTTCCTTTCAGAAGAAGAAAAAAACTGGCATATTAAACATTGATTCGCAGCTAAAACTCAGAATCTACTTCCTTGAGGGGTTTCCGGTCTTTGTTGAAGGTGGCGATAGTAAAACGCTTTTAGGGAACATAGTGTTCTCTGAGGGGAGAATAAAGGAGGGGGATTACCAGAGGGCCATTAGCAGACTGGCTAAAACGAAAAAGAGGATGGGAGAGGTGCTGGTTGAAATGGGATTCATTTCGCCTCATGAATTAGACTGGCTGCTGGAATCCCAAATTAAAGAGAAACTCATAAGAGGGTTTGAGTGTACTATAGGAACCTACACTTTTAAATCGGGGGGCGATTTCGTGAAGGATGTGCTGATTTATAAGATCAATATCCTTCAAGTAATATATGAGGGAATAAAGCGCTTTGGAGACTCAAGGAGAATAGAGAAGAAGTTTTTTACTATAAAAGAGCTGGCTATGCTCTCGGGGCTGAACCTCAGTGAGAGATTAAGCAAAGTAAAACGTCTTATAGAGATAAAAGAGGCACAAAAGGAGCCTTTTGACCTTGATGGGTTAACTATAAATGCGGAGCCTGAGTTTATTGAAAGGCTGAAAGACATAGGTTTTGGTCCTGCCGAATTTAGGTTTTTACGGTCTTTAAAGGAGAATGCAGAACTCGAGAATATATTATCGGGTGACCGCATAAGTAGGGAGGATGCGTTGAAGCTCCTGTATTTTCTCAACCTGGTCGGATTTGTAGAGATAAGGATAAAGGAACCTGAATTGGGCTACGAGCACTATAGCCGCTTTAGCGCCTAGGGGTTAAGCCGGGAAAGTTAATACTAGCTTTATGTAAACTCTTTGTTGAAAATTGGTATGGGTTAATTCTTTCTCCATACGATAAGCTGGTATCTGTTCCTAAGACCGAGTTTCATAAATATATTGGTCAAATGGGCCTTGACGGTCTTTTCGCTTATTGAGAGTTTTTTGGCAATCTCTTTATTGCTAAGACCGGTGACGACTAAATCTATTATTTTCATCTCCATTTTTGTAGGTTTGCGCTTTATATCTACCGCTATAGCCTCTCTAAGTAAGGAGCCTTTATCTAAGCTCTTTATAATGCTTATTAAATCGGCAGAATTAATTTTCTTACTTATATATGTGATATTTGGAGAAATGGGTCCGTCTTGATTCTGATCGCCAAATAGAATAATCCTGGTATTGGGACTTTTTTTCTTTATTATACTGAGTAATCTGTTAATGTCGAGATCGAGAGCCGTATTATCGAGAAATAAGAAACTGGGCTTTATCTGGGCAAGACATTTTTCGACCTCTTTAGAATCCGAGGCTTGGGCTGCTATCTTTATGTTGCCCTCATTATCTATGATTCTGCTCATTCCATCTATGAAGAGCGATGAATTTGAGACTAATACCATTTGGATACATTTATTTGACTCCATTTAAGTAGTCTCCATGAACTATCCGTATATCAGTTTATAGCATATGACCCAACAAATAAAGTATAATTATACCTTAACCATATATAAACTTATTCACATACCCGAGCAATTGCAATATGCCAGTTTTAATCATACCAGATTGCTTTGTTGCAAACATCGTATTGTAGGGGCTGATGTCCCCATCAGCCATAATTATCATTTGATGAAAGAGCCCTACATTTTGTATAGGATCTAAAGGGGTTAGAAAACCCCATCCATCATGTTATATATTATCTGTGCAACAGAGCAAATTATCAGGGTTAGGGATTTTCTAAACAAAGGGCCATCTTATAGTTCATGGTATACCAATCTAAGTGTGTCTTGGTGTGTCTTGCGCCTAAGATTGTTCCGGGAGAAAAAACTGAATCTGGCTGTTTCTACGTAGCTGAAAAGGCTTAGTAAATAACCGGATTTGATATAGCATCATAAATTTAGGGGGTTTTGCAAAACGGTTTCAGGTAGAATCTTTAAAAAGCATGGTGGTTGAAATAACTTTTGGGATTATTATATTAGGATAGAACAAAAAGGAGGTTAAATGGCTAAATCTCTTGTTATAGTTGAGTCTCCTGCTAAGGCAAAGACAATAAAAAAGTATCTCGGAAAGAATTTTAACGTTGAGGCATCGTCGGGCCATCTTATTGATCTTCCGAATAATAA
>PSLL01000018.1:9552-20104 GCA_040289575.1 Candidatus Dadabacteria bacterium
GGGCGTAGATATTGAGAAGGATTTTAAGCCCCATTATGTTGTTATAAAGGATAAGAAGAAATTCCTCGACCAGCTTGAGCGGGCTGTAAAGGGAGCCGACAAGGTATATCTTGCTTCCGACCCCGATAGGGAAGGCGAGGCAATAGCCTGGCACATAGTAGATAGACTAAAGATAAAGAATAAGTCCTATAGGGTTCTTATACATGAAATTACTGAGAGGGCGGTGCTCGAAGCTATAAGAAATCCAATGAGTCTCAGCCGCGATAAGTTTGAAGCCCAGCAGGCAAGGCGTATTCTAGACCGTCTTGTTGGGTATCAGGTAAGCCCAATCCTTTGGAAGAAGGTAAGGCGCGGCCTTAGCGCCGGAAGGGTGCAGAGTGTAGCCCTCAGGCTTGTTGTTGAAAGGGAAAGGGAGATAGAGAATTTTAAGCCAGATGAGTACTGGACAGTTGAGGCGGAGCTAAAACAACTCCCGGATGATGCCGTTTCATTTGTTGCCTTTCTCTCTAAATACAATGGCGAAAGGGTTGAAATAAAGAATGAGGAGAAAGCAAGGGCAATTGTTGAGGCTCTAAGAGATGAGAGATACAGGGTCGTCTCTGTTGAAAAGAAGGAGAGGATAAGAAATGCACCCCCTCCGTTTATTACAAGCACATTACAGCAGGAAGCGTCGAGGAAGCTCAAATTCCCCGTGAAAAAGACTATGTCTGTTGCTCAAAAGCTCTATGAGGGAGTAGAGTTAGGAGATGAGGGGCCTGTGGGTCTTATTACATATATGAGAACGGATTCAGTAAGGATCTCAGACCATGCACTTGATGAGGCGAGGGCATACATATTGGATACCTATAGTTCTGAGTTTCTACCCGAGAGTCCCAATGTATACAAAATCAAAAAATCCGCTCAAGATGCACATGAGGCAATAAGGCCTACGGCAATTATTAGGACCCCGGAGTCGGTAAAGCCATACTTAGCCGAAGACGAGTTTGAGCTCTATAGGCTCATCTGGCAGAGATTTATCTCGTCTCAGATGAACCCTGCCCTCTACGATCAGACGACAGTTGATATTGAAGCCGGGAGAGGAATATTTCGTGCTACCGGCTCTGTGATTAAGTTCCCAGGATTCACCGTAGTCTATATGGAGGGAAAAGAAGAAGAGGAAGAGGCAAAGGACAAAGATGAGGAGAAAAAACTCCCAGACTTGTCCGAAGGGGAGGAATTAAAACTCATTGCCCTTGAAGGAAAGCAACATTTTACACAGCCGCCTCCGAGATTTACAGAGAGTGCACTGGTAAAGGAGTTGGAAGAAAGAGGCATAGGACGCCCCTCTACGTACTCAACAATTCTTTCCACAATTCAGGAAAGAGAATATGTATTTAAGGAAAAGAACAGATTAAAACCTACGATTCTCGGTTGTGCAGTGACTGATCTTCTTGTAGAGGGTTTTCCTGAGGTAATGGATGTTCAGTTCACAGCAGCAATGGAAGAAAAATTGGATAAAGTAGAAGAGGGAAATGTAAACTGGGTGGAGCTTCTCAGAGGGTTCTATAAGGGATTTGGCAAAAGGCTCAAGCAGGCTGAGGTTTCAATGAAGAGTCTGAGGCATGAGGGGGTACCCACAGAGATAGATTGCGATCAGTGTGGCGCTCAAATGATTATAAAATGGGGAAAAAGAGGGGAATTCCTCTCATGTTCAAGGTATCCTGATTGTAAGAATGCAAAGCAATTTGAGTACGGCAATGACGGTGAGATAAGAATTAAAGAGAAAAAAGAACCGGAGATAAGACACGATATACTCTGTGACCTATGCGGAAAGCCTATGGTGGTAAGGACAAGCAGGTTTGGAAGATTCCTCGGATGCAGCGGTTATCCCGAATGTAAAAACATAAAGCGCCTTCAAAATGAAGCTAGCGGTGGTGGGGAGGACAAAGAAGAAAAGCAAAAGCCAAAAAGAAAGTTCTTTAAGAAATCGGCAAAAAGAGGAGCAAACGCGTAGTTTCAGCCATGTTTCCAAATAATGGTGACCGAGCCAAAATGTAATAACAGTCGGGTATATTGAGCAGTTCAATACAGCCTTGTCTTGGTTAATACTCAAAAAATAATCATATAGTGTATTTCAAATAAAATACACTATAATTTGAATCCTCTCTTTATAGTTTTACATCTAAAAGGATTAAAATGCGATAAGGTGGATCGGATAAAAATTAAATAAGGAGAACAATCATGGACTTAAGGGAATTGATTAATGGCTTAAACTCTATGATTCTTAAAGGGCAGATAAAGGAGGCATTTGAAAAATATTATGCCGATGACGTGGTCATGCAGGAAAACGAGCAGCCGCCCACTGTAGGAAAAGATGCAAACAGAGAAAGAGAAAGGCAATTTCTTGCCAATATCACTGAGTTTAGGGGCGCCGAGGTTAAGTCTGTTGCCGTAGGGGATGGTGTTACAATGGTAGAATGGTTTTTTGATTACACACATAAGGAGTGGGGAAAGGTAACACATCATCAGGTTGCGGTACAACATTGGAAAAACGGTAAGATTGTTCACGAAAGGTTTTATTACGGTAGTTAAATGGAATCAGTCGGGTGGCTTCAACCCCCGGGCTGACGTAATTAGGAGGGGGGGTTGAAACGGTAGGGGGCTTTAGAAAACAATGCGATTCTAGTAAAATCATTATTTGATGAAAGAGGGGTTACTAAGTATACTAGAGTCGCTGGAGAGACCTCTTAGGTTTGCATCCAGAAACGGATTTCTAAATATACATAAGGTCAAAGATATTGAGTATCTGGCAGATAGCTTGACCCTAAAGGCACTCTCACTCGATTTATCTCCACATCAACTCGCCGCAATTAAATCCATAAGGGAGTCTTTTGCCGGATATGATAGGTTGTCTTTCAATGATAAAAAAAGTCTAATTGAGAATTCCCTAAATGTTATAGCCAATTTAAAAGACGAGAAGTTTACTTCTCGGCTGATTGTCCATTCCACGGATCACGTATCTCGGGCGGGGGCTTCTGATAAAAAGGAGCTTTCCCAAATCTCAATTCAGTATGTGAAGGGGGTCGGCCCCAAGGTCGCCAGTGCCTTGGCCAAGAGGGGGATAAAAAGCGTGGAGGATGCACTCTACTATTTTCCGAGAAGATACGAGGATAGAAGGCATATAAAGAAAATATCGGAGCTTGAACCCTATACCCATGATACGGTTATGGGAAAGGTGATCCTCATCGGAAAAATACGGACAAAAACGAGGGAGATCTTTCAGGTTGTCTTATCCGACGGAACGGGCACAATCACGCTTGTGTGGTTTCAATTCAATGAATCCTATCTAAGGGCTATCTATAAGAAGGAATCAACTGTAATTCTAAGTGGTCAAATAACTATGGACAAATACAGCGATTCCCCTCAGATAATTCATCCAAAGCCGGAAGACGTTGAGATAATGGATAGTGAGGAGGGACTTGATAAGGACTTCCTCAACTTTAATCGAATTGTCCCGATATATCCACTGACTGAAGGGATAAGACAGAGGCGGATTAGAGGTGTAATCAAAAGGGTCCTGGATGATTATTGTAATTGTGTGGTAGATAGCATTCCGCAAGAGATAAAGCAAAGAAGGAATATAATAGCCTTAAATGAGGCACTGTCGCGGGTTCATTTTCCCATAGATTCCGACAGGGTAGTTGACCTTTTTGACAAGAACTCGGTTTATGAATCCGTTCCTCATAGAACCCTTTCATTTTACGAGTTCTTTTTAATGGAGCTTGGGCTTGCCCTAAAAAAACGCGATATTTCCAAGATGCCCGGAATCGCTTTTCATCCTACCGGGGAGTTGACAAAAAGCCTTCTGAGCGTCATTCCGTTCAGTTTAACCTCGGCTCAGAAGCGCGTTATTTCCGAGATAGAGGGTGATATGAGATTGGAGCATCCGATGAATAGGCTTCTTCAAGGCGATGTTGGAAGCGGAAAAACAATCGTTGCTTTGATCTCTATGCTAAAGGCGGTTGAGAGCGGATACCAGGCGGCGATTATGGCTCCTACAGAGATACTCGCCGAACAGCATCTAAGATCAATTCTACGGTACACAACATATCTCGGACTGAGGGTTGTGCTCTTAAAGAGCGGTTTAACCAAGAAGGAGAGAGACACCTGTTATGAGTCTATAAGATCAGGGGAGGCGCAGATCATTGTAGGCACCCATTCTATAATTGATGAGAGGGTGGAGTTTAAAAACCTTGGGTTTATTGTGATAGATGAGCAACACAGGTTCGGTGTCATGCAGAGAGCGGAGCTAAAAAATAAGGGCAAAAATCCGGATGTACTCCTTATGACCGCGACTCCTATTCCCAGAACCCTTGCAATGACGGTCTACGGTGACCTCGACGTTTCCATATTGGATGAGATGCCCCCTGGAAGAAGGCCTGTAAAAACGCTTGTCTTTTATGAAGAAAAAGGTGCACGCAAAAGGGCTTATGATATTGTTCGGGAGGAGATTAAAAAGGGGAGGCAGGCTTATGTTGTTTATCCCCTCATAGAGGAATCTATGAGCCCCGATTTCAAGGATTTGAAATACGCAACTCAGATGGCAGATGAGCTTCAAAAAGAAATCTTCCCTGAATTCCAAGTAGGACTTCTCCATGGGAGGATGAAGACAGAAGAAAAAGACGAAGTGATGAGGAGATTTATCTCTCGGGACATAGATATACTCGTCTCAACCACCGTTATAGAAGTCGGGGTGGATGTGCCGAATGCAACCGTAATGGTTGTAGAGAATGCCGAGAGATTCGGGCTCTCTCAGATTCATCAACTAAGAGGGAGGATTGGAAGAGGAGAGCATGAATCAATATGTATTCTCATGTCGGGCTTTAATAGAACAGAGGATGCCCAGAGGCGTCTTTCGGTCTTGGAGAAAACATCGGATGGATTTAGGATAGCCGAAGCCGATCTTATGATTCGCGGTCCGGGGGATTTTCTTGGAACTAAGCAGTCTGGATTGCCGGAGTTTAGGTTTGCAAACCTAGTTCGAGATGCAAGGATTCTCGCCGAGGCCAGAGAGGAGGCCTTCAGGATTGTAAAAGAGGATCATGCACTTTCAAATCACTCGGGTCTATTTGATGAGGTTTTAAAACGATGGGGGGAGAGGCTTGAGCTTGCTGGTGTTTCGTAGGTCTTGCGCGACTGTCTGGGAGTAGGGGCGACCTGGTGAGTCGCCCTAAAAACATTGACAACATAGGTGCCAATTATTACATTATTATTGTTTACTTTGGTTTAAACAGGGGAGATAAAATCATGTCGAGTACTTTAAAGACTGCGTTTTTATTAGGTGTTTTAACCTTACTATTTGTCTATATAGGAAAGCTGATTGGCGGAACGTCTGGTATGACTATTGCCCTGGGTATAGCGATTATTATGAACTTTGTGTCATACTGGTTCTCAGATAAGATTGTGCTTGCAATGTATGGCGCAAGAGAGGTTACACAAGAGGAGGCCCCGCAGCTTTATAATATGGTAAGGAACGTAGCCACCCAAGCGGGAACGCCTATGCCTAGGGTCTACATCATTCCGACCCCGGCGCCAAATGCATTTGCCACCGGAAGAGACCCTGAACACGCCGCCGTTGCAGTAACAGAGGGTATACTCAGACTCCTTGAACCTCACGAGCTTGAGGGTGTATTAGCACATGAAATCAGTCACGTTAAAAATAGAGACGTTCTTATAAGCACAATAGCAGCGGTGCTTGCGGGCGCAATAGGTTATTTGGCCCAAATAGCCCAATGGGGGATTATCTTTGGGGGGTATGGAAGGAGCAGCGATAGTGAGGGACGGGGAAATGCTATAGGTGCTCTTGCTATGGCAATTGTGGCTCCGATAATTGCCCTTCTTATTCAGCTTGCAATATCGCGGGCGAGGGAGTATAAAGCCGACGAATCGGGTGCTCGTTTAACAAAAAAACCGCTCGACCTTGCAAGCGCCCTTCAGAAGATAAGCTACGGCTCTCAGAGAATCCCGCTTGATGTGAACCCGGGAACGGCGCATCTCTTTATAATGAATCCTCTACGCGGCGGCATAGGCGCGCTCTTTAGCACACACCCACCGGTTGAAGAGAGAATAGAGAGACTCGAAAGGCTTTCAAGAGAGATTGCCTGATTTTGAGAAGCCTTTTAGTTGGGGACTATGATTTTACAGAAAAAGTAAAGATTGGCCAACCAGGCTCTGGTGAAGAGCTTATATGTATTAGCTACGTTTCTCCGCGTACGGAGATGGTCAGATGTTTTTCCATTCTTATGGATGTCATCTCGTGTGGAGAACCCCCTGAGAAGAGCACAGGGCTTAGTTAGATACAGCCTCCGTGCAGACCTGTTTCATAAACACTTCTGAGCATTTTCTGTCTGGGGAAGAGACTTGATAAATACCTTTGTGTCAGCCGAGCCACATGCCACTGCTGTGAGGCGATTCCAAAAGTGGGTGGAACAAGGCTGCTTTTGTAGAGTGGAATAGTACCGACGGATTCATCAAGTGGGATGAAGTCATGCAGCGTTTGCAGACCCTCACCTTCTACTACAGGTTTGCTGGTGGGTAAAAGTGCGTCTTGAAATTTTGAAACCGCTTTGCTAGAAACTAATTACCTTTTGGCATTCTCTTATGGATTTAGCTAAATCAACCATGCTTGCCCACTCTATGCCTTCAACCACCATATCTTCTGTAATTCCCCTTGTCTGAGCGCACTGTGTACAGAGCCTTATCCTTACGCCTATTCCCATAAGCTCTTTGATCTTGCCTCCCGTATTCTGTCCCGATATCTCCTCAGGCGGTGTTTGGCCCTTGTGTGCGCAGAAGACGCCGTCGTTTAAAAGAAAAACCTCTACATTCATATCGGCACCTATAAGGGCGCCGGAGAGTCTAAACCCATTCCAAGCCCTCATACTGCTGGGAGCTTCATTTATTATAACTACGGCCTTTTCCATTATTTGATTGCCTCCTCATTATTAAAAAGAGGGTCCTGATGTCGGTCCTAGTCAGTAAACCCCTTTGTCTTACTACTGACAGTTTACCGTAAATCTTGCTATTGCGTTGCTCCCCTGGATTTTTACCGCCTGTTTGGGGGATATAAAAGTGCAACTGCTCTTGTGTGGTGTTACTGTATATGTTCCATCGGCTAGGGTCGGGAACCTATATTTTCCGGATGTGTCTGTTGCTGTGCTACTCTTAAACCACCGGGGCCCTTGAGTGTCAACGTGACTCCGTGGACCGGCTTCCCTTGTTTATTGTCTACACTTCCCTTTATACTCAATGATCCGGTTCCAGTGCAATCTCTTCCTCCGGCAGCCAGATAGCGCGCCAAGGCAAAGTTATCATTGCCCTTAGCGGAATGTCCTGCCGCCACAATCTTACCGTCTGTCTGTATAGCAACGGCATGAGCCAAATCAAAGCTGCCGCTACCCCTGAAGTCTGTAAGTAACTTACCATTGGCACTAAATGTGTCATCCCGAGTCCCGTCCGTGTTGTAACGAGCCAGAGCAAAGTCAAATCTACCCCTAGCGGAGGAGCTTCCAGCTGCTACAATCTTACCGTCTGCCTGGATGGCAATGGCGGAGATCTCTTCATCGCTATTGCCCGCAAAGTGGGCAAGCACCTTGCCGTTTCCCCCAAAACTTGGGTCAAGATCGCCCGGATCGGCTTGCGCAATGCGCGTGAGGGTAAAACTGGGGATAAAAATCAAAGCGGATATTAATCCTATCAGTAATCTTGGCGTGAGCACAGAGTCAGATTCTAAAGATACGGATTCCATTACAGTAGCTATTCGGAAATAGCCTCTCCTTTTCATCCTACCTATCCCTTTAGACATGTGATTTCTCTAAGGAAGAATAGGCGCATTTTTCAGATATGTCGTTATGAACAAAACCACCCTAATTCATTGTCGCAAAAGAATAATTCATTATCAAGCAAAATTTTCTATACAGCTGGTCACGTCTATAAAATGAGGGTTGATTTCTTATACTCTATATCGGCAAATACCAATAAAATTCAAGGGAATTTTGGGTATTTTCTGATCATTACTACTCCATTACCCATTATTTGAGATAATCAACTTTTCCCCTTGACAACCTTTCTCTATGGATTAAGTTGTTAACTTAAATTTTAGAAATTCATTTTGAAATATGATAGAGGTTCAAAATCTTACCAAGCGCTACGGCAATCTGGTTGCCGTAGATAACGTATCTTTCCGAGTAGAGCACGGAGAGATCCTCGGTTTTCTTGGCCCAAACGGCGCTGGGAAAACCACTACAATGCGGATTATTACAGGATACATGCCTCCTACGGATGGATCAGTTCGCGTAGCCGACTTTGATGTTTTGGAAAATCCGATGAAGGCAAAAAGACTCATAGGGTATCTGCCAGAGAATCCCCCCCTGTATAACGATATGACCGTTGAGGGGTATCTCGATTTTGTTGCTGATCTAAAAAGGGTGTCCAAGAAGGATAAGAAGAGAAAAGTCGATATTGCGATGGAAAGGTGCGGAATTGCGAATGTGAGGAAACGTCTTATTGGGAACCTCTCTAAGGGATACAGACAGCGTATTGGTATTGCTCAGGCAATAGTGCACGACCCGGTAGTTCTTGTGCTTGATGAACCTACAATCGGACTTGACCCAAAGCAAATTATAGAGATCCGTCATCTTATAAAAAGCCTTGCGGGGGAGCGCACGGTTGTCCTTAGCACGCACATACTTCCAGAGGTTACAATGGTATGTACAAGGGTTGTAATAATCAACGAAGGGAGGATTGTTTTAGAAGAATCGCTTGATAGAATCTCAGAGAGGGTAGGAGGCGCGCAGGTTTTATTTCTTAAAATCAACTATAGGAATGATGAAGTTAGAGAGAAAATCCTATCCCTTGACCATGTATCTCATGTTACTGAGAATGCCTCCGGGGAATTTATAATTCGGACAAAAGGCACGGCAGATATTAGGGAGGAACTGGCAAAAACCATTGTTCAAAATGGATGGGGACTCCTTGAGATGCGTCCGCTCACACATACGCTCGAAGATGTGTTTCTTAAGGTTATTTCAACCGAGGGGGAATAGATGAAGGCAATTTTTACTATACTAAAAAGGGAACTCAAATCCTATTTTGCTTCTCCCGTTGCATACATTATTTTAGTCGTATTTCTTGTTCTCTCCGGGATATTTTTTTTCTTTTATCTCGAGAGCTTTATTAAATCTCAATTTGATCCGAGATTCCAGTTGTTTAGAGAAAAACTCAATCTGAATGAATTTGTAATTCGTCCCTACTTTGGCACGATAAGCGTAGTGCTTCTCTTTATAATTCCGCTTATTACGATGAGGCTTATTGCAGAAGAGAGAAAGAATTTTACAGCGGAGCTTCTTTTTACATTACCCGTGAGGGTCTCGCAGATTGTTCTTGGAAAATTTCTTGCCTCTTTCTCTCTCTTTGCCATTATGTTGGTTCTCTCTGCTATTTATCTGGTTGTTCTTAGAGTCTATGGGAATCCGGACTTAGGTCCCGTGCTCTCGGCGTATTTGGGACTTTTTCTTTTGGGTGGAAGCCTAATATCCGCAGGGCTTTTTGCCTCTTCCCTTACGGAGAATCAGATAGTAGCCGCCGTGATTTCCTTCGGAATTCTGCTCGTTTTTTGGATACTCGGGGCATCATCCGACGCCGATAATTCCATATTGGGATACATTTCGATAATTAACCACTTTGATAATTTTACCAAAGGTGTAATTGCCCTGAGAGATACGATCTACTATCTCTCTTTTGTATTTTTTGGACTCTTTCTCACTTATATCATGGTTGAGTCTGAGAGGTGGAGATGAGTAAAAAGCGATTTCTCCTCTACGGAGCCAACGCATTCATATTTACTCTGGTAATTCTTGGAATTCTTGTGGCTTTAAACTACTGGGCATTTAAGCGTGATAGCAGATTTGACGTTACTCAAGAGAAACTATATTCGCTTTCGGATCAGACAATTAAGGTGCTAAAGGACTTGGATAAAAACATAGAGATTCTGGCTTTTTTTAAGGAAGTCGGCCCCGATAGAAAAGAGTTTCAAGACCTGATAAATGGATACACGAGAAGGACGGGAGAAATAAGAGTGCGATTTATTGATCCCGATAAGGAGCCTGGGATTGCAAGGAAATACGATGTCAATGAGTACGGAACGGCGGTGCTCATAAGCAATAACCAAAATGTAAAGGTAAAGTTGGCAGATCCTATATCGGGGGGAATTGTAGATAATGCCGAGGAAGAGATTACAAATGCAATCATAAAATTATCCAAGGGTATAAAGGAGACCGCTTACTTTCTTTCCGGTCATGGAGAAAGGAATATTCAGAATGAGTCAGAACCGGAAGGCTTTGGAAGATTAAAGCACTCCCTTGAGGATGAATCTTATAATGTCAAAGAATTAGTGCTTCTAAAAGAGCAGAGTATTCCAAAAGAGAATTCGGTGCTTGTTGTTGCTGGTCCTAAGAAGTCGTTGGACCCCAGCGAGATAGAGATTATCAAGAAGTATCTTGACAGCGGCGGAAAA
>PSLL01000018.1:20114-20431 GCA_040289575.1 Candidatus Dadabacteria bacterium
TTTATGATTGAGCCGAGATCGGGCGAGGACCTGGTTTCACTCCTGAGGGGTTACGGCTTTGATATAAAGAGCGATATTATAATTGACCCTTCTTCTAAACTCGCCGGGGGCGGAGATGTTGCCCCAATTGTAGCCGAATATCCTCCGCATGAAATTACGTCTGAGTTTAAGTTTGCAACCCTTTTCCCATATAGCAGGAGCATTAGTATTATCAAGGGTAATGGTATTAGAGCAACTGTGATTGCCAAAACAAGCCAGTACAGTTGGGGTGAGACGAATTTTTCCCTTTTTGATCAAGGAATCGCTCAGAAAGACCC
>PSLL01000018.1:20441-30167 GCA_040289575.1 Candidatus Dadabacteria bacterium
GGAGATGAACCGGGACCTCTAGGGATTGCCGCCGTAAGTGAGATCGGCGAAAAGACTAAAATAGCCGTATTTGGAAATGTAAATTTTGTGTCAAATCGGTTCTTTAATTTTTCGGGAAATAGCGACCTCTTTTTAAATACCTTAAGCTGGCTTATAGGGGATGAGAGCCTGATTTCAATTAGACCAAAGGTGGCTAAAGAGAGCAATTTGGTTCTTACTGGGAAACAGATGAGGATTATTTTTTCTGTTACTGTAGTTATTTTTCCGTCAGTTGTTCTAATCTCTGGAATTGCTGTTTGGTGGAGACGGAGAAATATGTAATTTGTTTGGGACACGAATTGACAAAGACGGGCGAAGATAAAGTCAGGATGCATGATTTACTTTTATCCTGCATCCTGTATCTTGCATCATTTTATTCATGTAAACTCGCATTCATCCATTGACTAAGTATTTGTACCGATCAAAAGATATGAAAGGCTATTTGTTGAAGTTTTCAGGAACCCTCATTGCGGCTTTGATTCTTGCATTGATTTTGGGTTATCTCTATTTCTTTCAGATAAGAAAACCGGGGGAGTATGTAAGACAGAGGGTTTTTCCAGCCGTCAATGTGGAACAGATAGATGAAATAGAGCTTAAATACCCTTCATACACATTGGTGTGTCGAAAAGAGGAAGAAAAGTGGTTCATCTTTGAGGATACAAGAAGATTTAAGGCCGACGATAGAATCATATACAGGATGACGAAAGACATTTCTCAGATGAAAATTGAGAAGGTTATCTCTGAGAATGCCAACGATTTGTCTGGATTCGGTCTTGACAAGCCCGAAGTCGAGGTGAATGCAAAAACCCCGAAAAAGAAATACCGCGTATTAATAGGTACCGAGAGCCCTACAGGTTCAGGAGTGTATATAAGAGTGGATAATGATAGTAGAGTCATTCTTGTAAACAGGGACTCTGTTGAGGGGTTTTTAATAAAGTCGGTAAGTGATTTAAGAGATAGACGAATAATCAGTTTAAGAAATGTAAGCGCATTAGAGATTGAAAAAGGGAATATCCGGATTTCAATTATTAAAAGGGGAAATAATTGGGAAGTAGAGGGAGACAAGAGTATAAGAGTAAGTGGATCAAGGGTTCAGGATCTCCTAGAAGGGATTGAAGGCCTTGAGATCGAGAAATTTGTTGATGATAACCCAAGCGATCTGTCACCATACGGACTGGATAAACCTGAGACTAGAATTGTGATCTCTGATGCTGATAAAAAGAAGACCCTTCTTTTTGGAAAGAGAGAGAATGGAAAGGTCTACGCTAAAATTGCCGATGAAAAATCGGTTTATCTGGTAGGTGATGAAATAATTTCTAAGATCCCTTCTTCTAAAGAAGGGCTATCTGGAGCCAAGGAGGGTCCGTCCTAGGATTTCAAATCCATCCTTATTTTCAAATCAAGAAGCTGTCTTGCGTCCACAGGCGATGGAGCCTCTGTAAACGGACAGACCCCCTTCTGGGTTTTTGGAAAGGCGATAACATCCCTTATAGAACTTGCGCCCGCAATTAGCATAGTCAATCTGTCAACTCCGAGTGCAATTCCTCCGTGAGGGGGCGCTCCAAACTGAAGGGCTTTGAGGAGGAATCCAAATCTCTTCTTTGCCTCTTCAGACTCAAGTCCGATCTTATCGAACAGCTTCTCCTGTATGTCTCTTCTATGGATCCTAATGCTTCCTCCGCCAATTTCAACCCCGTTTAGAACGATGTCATAGGCCCTTGCCCTTACCTTTTCCGGGGCATTATCAAAGATTTCCAGGTCCTCTTCCTTCGGCGATGTAAAGGGATGGTGCATCGCAACATATCGTTTTTCGGTTTCGTCGAATTCGAGAAGGGGGAAATCCACTACCCAGAGAAATGCGAATTTGCTCTTATCAATCAAATTAAATCTATCTCCGAGGCGGAGCCGCAGGTTTGAGAGAACGAGATTTACCGTATAAGCCGAATCCGCCATAAAGAATATGATGTCCCCATTCTCGATATTTAAGACGTTTTTTAATTCCTCTTTTTCGGATTTCCTTAAGAACTTGGCTATAGGCGATTGCCACTCGCCTTCGGAGACCTTTATCCATGCGAGTCCTTTTGCGCCGAGGGATTTTGCAAATTCTCCCAGATCATCAATCTCCTTTCTTGAAAGCTCTGAGGCACTTTCTTTGAGATTCAGTGCTTTTACGATTCCGCCCCTCTTTATTGCGTCGCTAAACACCTTAAATCCCGAATTCTTAAATATCTCAGTAACATCCTGAAGCTCAAGGCCGAATCTCAAGTCTGGCTTATCACTTCCGTATTTAAGCATTGCTTCATCATACCTCATCCTCATAAATGGTGTCTCAATCTCTATCCCCTTTGCCTGCTTAAAGATTGACTTAATCATTCCCTCAACTGTTTCCATGACATCACTTTCATTCACAAATGACATCTCTAAATCAATCTGTGTAAACTCAGGCTGACGGTCGGCTCTTAAATCCTCATCACGAAAACAGCGCACAATCTGATAATATCGGTCGAACCCGGAGATCATGAGTGTTTGCTTAAGGAGTTGAGGGGATTGAGGAAGGGCATAAAACTCACCCGGATTGAGTCTGCTCGGAACTAGAAAGTCCCTAGCTCCTTCGGGCGTTGACCTGGTGAGATAAGGGGTTTCTATCTCTATAAATCCCTTAGAGTTTAGGTAGTTTCTCGTTGCGCTTACTATTTTGTGCCTTAAGAGGAGATTGTTCCTCATTATCGGTCTTCTTAGGTCGAGGAACCTGTATTCAAGCCTCAAAAGCTCGTCTACCTTTATCTCATCCTCTATGGGAAATGGTAAAGGCTTTGATGTGTTGAGTACCCTTATCTCCTTTGCAATGACCTCAATCCCGCCTGTTTTAATGTTTGGATTTAATGTCTCAGGCGGGCGCTTATTTACCGTGCCTCTTATAGCTATAGTCCATTCATCTTTTAGCAGCCCGGCCTTTTCATGAGATTCTTTGCTGAGTTGTGGGTTAAAAACAATCTGCACAATACCTTCTCTATCTCTTAAATCCACAAATATAAGTCCGCCGTGATCCCTTTTTGACTGAACCCATCCCATGAGAATCACTTCGCGCCCTATGTCTTTTGCTCCGAAGCTTCCGCAGTAGTCTGTCCTTTTCCAATCTCCCAAAAGATCAAGCATAAGTCCGCTCCATTTTTTCGTTTCTAATTGGCGTTTAAAAATGTTAACCTTATATGGCGGATTTAGCAAGCAAAGAAGGCGAACAGTTGTGATAAATGGTCATTGTTTATTCTAAAAACTCTATTCCAATACGGATGACATAGAAACAGTGGACGTATATTATACGCTGACATCCTGAGATGAAAAAACAAAAAGAAAAGGTTGTTGAAACTATCTCAAATCCCGATTTGATACAGTCGGGTGATTTCGGTAAACTGTTAGCCGTGCGATTTTACCCGAAAACACCACTCACTAAGAAGTATCTTATAGTTGCGTATAAAGAAATATCTACTCAAGATGGGTTTCTTATAACTGCTTACTTTACAAATGCGCTATCACAAAGGAGAGAAGTTATATGGAAGCGTTAAAGATCCTTGAAGGGGCAGATGTGCTCTATATTTCAGTCGGCGAACCCCCAATGGCTGTTAGAACGGACATTGGTGAAGGTGCCATTGTTCGCTATGACGAAAAGAAAAATGAAGTTGTAGGTATCACGATTATTGGGCTTCGGGCGCGAACATTGCAAAGTTTATCAGTAAAATAGACTTGTACCAACTGAATGCAAGCCTTTGGACTATGCGATGAAACAGGAAGTAATTACTGAAAATAGTTTTTGCTCCGGTTTTATCTCTATAATCGGAAGGCCGAATGTGGGTAAATCCACCCTTCTTAATGCCATTGTCGGTGAGAAGATTGCGGCGGTTTCGGAAAAGCCCAATACGACGAGGAATAGAATAGTCGGTGTAAAAAACCTTCCTGACGCTCAGCTCATTTTTCTCGATACCCCCGGAATACACAAAGCCAAAGGCGAACTTGGAAAGGTTATGGTCGAGACAGCTATGAGTGCGATTGGGGAGGCGGATGTTATTTTGATGATGATTGAGGTGAAAGAACCATTCGGCAGGGGCGACCGCTTTATAATTGATAGCCTTACCAAGCCGGCTATATTAGTGATTAATAAAATTGACACCGTAAGGAAGAGCGAGATCTTAGAAATTATATCAGAATCTCAGAAATTCGAAGGAAAATTCATTGAAGTAATACCCATTTCTGCCCTCAGAGCCGATGGAATTAATGATCTTCTGAGCACCATTAAAAACTATCTCCCAGAGGGACCGAGGTACTTTCCAAACGATATGATTACGGATCGTCCTGAAAGGTTTCTTATCGCCGAGATTATAAGAGAGATAATTTTCAATCTTACACGCGAGGAGATTCCATATAAAACCGCCGTTATAGTTGAAGAGTTACAAGATGTTTCTGAGAAAAATCTTGTGAGAGTTTCAGCCATAATCTATGTTGAGAGGGATACCCATAAAAGAATTATAATCGGGGAGGGGGGGGAAATGCTAAAGCAGATTGGGACCCTTGCGAGAATTGATATTGAAAGAATTCTCGGTGCAAAGGTTTATCTCCAGCTCTGGGTCAAGGTAAAAGAAAGATGGACCGAGAACACAAATCTTGTGAGGGAATTTGGGTACGGAAGCTAATACAGATCAATTTTCGGCTTGATTTAGTTCGTTGCAATGATCGGCTTTACATTTGGTAAGCCTTGGGTGATACCCCTATCACAGTCTATCTTCCTCTGACGGCAAAATCGGCGCGGCAGCCCTTATTTACCCAGATACCGTTTCTGTCATAATCCCAATTGGAACCCTTAACACAAAGGGTGTCGCTCACCCTTTTGTAGAGTCTCACGCTTCTGACTTGGCCATTGATGCGACAGTAGTGATATTTATAGCTGTCCGAACTGCATAGCACCTTGTACTCACCGGCCTGTGCTTTAAAAGATACGTTTAAGAACAGTCCGGCTGAGATAAATATCGTTACGATGAGTTTGGTACAACCCATATTCATCCTTTCTCCTCCTTTTTTAAATAAATCCCTCCTGTTTCCATTATCCTACAGGGAATCATTTCTATCAAGAAGAGTCTCTGATTAGTCCGTTACTTAGGTAAAATACTACAATGAGCAGGGTTGCTTGCCCTGATAGGCAAAGTGAAAATCAGAGGTGAACTAAATGGATACGTTTGAGTGCATAAGAAAGAGAAGGGACATAAGGAGCTATATTAAAAAGGACGTGCCGGATGATGTGATAGGGAAGATAATTGAGGCGGGAAGACTCGCGCCGAGCGCAATGAACGGTCAGCCATGGCATTTTATAGTGATAAAAAATAAAGAGACGCTGAAAGAACTTGGCCAGTTCTGTTTAAGTGGAAGGTTCATAGTTGATGCCTCTTTTGCCGTTGTGGTAGTTACCGACCCGACGAATAAATGGCATGAGATAGACGGAGCTAGGGCTGTGCAGAACATGGCTCTTGCCGGATGGAATGAAGGGGTCGGGTGTTGCTGGATCGGGGCGATTGATAGAGATAAGGTAAAAGAGAAGCTCAATATTCCCATGAATCTTCATGTCCTTACAATCCTTCCGTTTGGGTATCCTGGGGAATTTACAGTAAAGAGAAAAAAGGTGAGGAAATCACCCGATGAGGTGTTTCACTGGGAGAGGTTTGGAAAAAGGCTTTGATGATTTTGACTTCCTACTTTCCCCGAAATTTCGGCCTTCTCTTTTCTGCAAAAGCCCTCTGACCCTCTTTGTAATCCTCGCTTTCTTGTACCTTTAGAATCATCTCTTTGATCAGTTCTTCATCATCGCGGCTCGTTGATTGATTTCTCTGCCAGGCATTAATCATCGTTTTCATCGTGCTCATAGAGAGCGGAGCGTTCTCACTGATTTCGGATGCGAGTTTGTATGTGAATTCTTCTAAGTCGGGTCTTGAGACTATGTAGTTTACGAGACCCATTTTTTCGGCTCTTTTTGCATCAATGTTTCTTCCGACAAGAAAGAGTTCTTTTGTATACCCAAGCCCTATTACGTTCAAGAATTTTCTTATTCCGGTGTATGTGTAGATGACCCCGAGCTTTGCCGGGGGCATTGCAAATAGCGCATCATCTACGGATATTCTTATATCGCATGTCATGGCGAGTTCGAGTCCTCCACCAAATGCATGGCCGTTTATCATAGCAATCACAGGATATGGAAAATTCTCTATGGCTCTCGATGCGATTATAAGCGGATGGTCACCTCTATAGTCCCTCATCATGTCGTCTTTTATTTTTCCAATTGCCGATATGTCGTATCCTGAAGAGAAAGCCTTATCCCCTGAGCCACGTATTACTACACACCTTATTTCTCCATCGGTTTTCAGTCTCCTTAATTCCGAATCTATTTCAATGAGCATATTGGGGGTCAGCAGATTCCTCTTTTCGGGTCTGTTTAGGGTAATGGTACATATTGAGTCCTTTTCCTCGGTGATAAGCTCTTTAGGTTCTGACACGTTCCTTCCTCCTTAAAGCACGAGTGAGATTAGTATTATCGCTGATCAATCTTTGTCAAACCCTATTTAATGGCATTGGGTATTACCGAAGGACAGTTGTCTTATTTCATAAACTGGAACAATTGTAGGATTTTTGTTATATTTTAGATATTCCATAGGAGGGAATGAGACATGCCAGTATATGAATATGAGTGCGATGGTTGTATTGAGGAGCTTAACTCGGACATATCGGCTCTGGTTGGGAAGCTTAATAAAACCAACGCATCAAATATAATGAAAAGAAACCCTAAGTTCTATTATATTGAGGTCTCCAATGACAAGAAGGGCAGGACGGTATTCGCATTGGGCGAAAGGGGAAAATATGGTGCAAGGAGATTTCGGTATAAGCTGGAGAAAAATAGGATTCTCTATATTGAGCTTAGGAATTTTAAATTCAGCGAATTGATATACGACAAAGAGGAGGAGAAAAATTTAACCTGTCCTTTGTGTAAGAAGGGTGATAGGATTCGTAGGGTTCCTTCATTGTTCAAGGCGATTCTCGACGATAAGAATAAAAGAGCACCGCGCCCGGGTGATGAGCTTCGATACCATTTAGAATACAAACAAATGAAGGATGAGGAGATTGCCAGTTCATGGGTTGGATACGATTATTTAGACCAATATTTCAACGATTAGGGGGAGATCAAAATGCCTTTATACGAGTATGAGTGCTCAAAGTGTCAGCATAAATTCGCTGAGTTAATTATGCAGAAGGAAGAGGAGGAAAAGCTCCGTTGTCCAAAGTGCAAATCGAAGAAATGGGAGCGGCTATTTTCCGCCTTCGCCGTTGTTTCTGATTTGTCTACGAATATGCCGAAGCCGGACCTGTCCAATCTGCCGCCTGAGGTAAGAGCAAGAACCGTGATAGGCGACTACATTGAAGAAAAAGATAGGCATAAGACCATCAGATAGATGGTTTATATTGGTCGTAAGTCAGAAGACAGGGATTTTCTCTTATTCCGAATCTATTTAGGTTTATTTTGTCTATAGGCCTCTTTATGTTTGCCGAATCTCTTTCCAAGCTCTTCATATATGTCTTCGGGGGTTATTCCGAAGTGGGCAAGGGCGACCATTGAATGAAACCATAGGTCTGCCATTTCATATATAATCTCGTTTCTATTCTCGTTTTTTGCTGCTATGATGGTTTCGTCTGATTCCTCTCCCAATTTTTTAAGAATCCTATCGAGTCCGCTTTTAAAAAGGCCGCTTACATAAGAGCCTTCTCTGGGGTTTCGTTTTCTGTCTTCAATTACCTCATATATCTCTTCTAGGGTTTTGCCCGTCCTAATGGTTCCGAATGCCGGGGCGTCCTTTTCTATTCCCTCTATGGTCTCGAAAAAACAGGTTCTTTTTCCCGTATGGCATGCAACCCCCTTTTGATCGACCAGTATGAGAATCGTATCCTGATCGCAGTCTATGAAAATGTTTTTTACTTCCTGAATATTCCCCGACTCCTCGCCCTTTGCCCAGAGTTTCTTTCTCGATCGGCTCCAAAAATGTGTTCTTCCCGTCGAGATTGTTTTTTCGAGCGATTCTTTATTTGTATAAGCGACCGTAAGAACTTGTCCGTTTTTGGCATCTTGAACTACGATTGGGGCAAGCCCGTTTTTATCAAATCTTACATCTTTTGTGCTCATTTATGTTCCTCCAAGGTTATTAATAATAACCGAGTCTAATCTGGAATCCGAGGCATGACATTCCGAGTGGGTGGATAGCCAACCTTGGAATAAACACTTTACTATTTGGGCTTTGTAGCTTATATTTCTATAATTGATTTTTTCAGGAGGGAGTAGATGGCAAGAATAACCATTGAAGATTGTCTTGAGAAGGTGGAAAACCGATTTGCCCTCGCTGTAGCAGCCATGAAGAGGGCAAAGCAGATTGTAAAAGGTGCAAAACCCCTTTCTGAAGAAACCGATAATAAAGCGGTTGTCCTTGCGCTGAGAGAGATTGCGGAAGGAAAAGTAAAGGTAATATATCCTCCCGGTTACACCGGAATAAATTCTCCCAGTAAATGATAAAATCCCTGGTATTGAGTTTTATCCCCCTTTTTGTCTCTATGGATCCTGTGGGAATTATACCCATGTATCTCTCTCTAACGAGGGAACTAAGCCGTGATGAGAGGAGAAATGTAGTTAAGGATTCCATGCTGACTGCGCTTATTCTTGGGGTTATATTCGTCTTTGGGGGTAAGATTATATTTAAACTTCTGGGGATAAGTGTCTCGGATTTTGCAATTGCAGGGGGTCTGCTGCTTTTTTCATTTTCCATATTGGACCTGCTCAGAGAAGAAAATCCGGAGGTTAGGAGAAAACCAAGCACCTCGCTTGGCGTTTTTCCCATAGGAACACCAATAGTGGTTGGTCCTGCAGTGCTGACGACCCTAATAATACTCGTTGATACTCAAGGGTATGTCTCAACCCTCATTGCATTTGGATTGAATCTAATTATACTGGCGGCGGTGCTACTCAAAGCCGATTTTATTATAATGTTACTCAGAGAGGGCGGGGCGAGGGCTTTTATGAAAATCATGAGCATCCTCCTTGCGGCAATAGGGATTATGATGGTAAGAAGGGGGATTATGCAACTGATTTCGGGAAATGTGTGATTTTAGGGGATAATGACCTGATATTATGAACGAATTGGGGAGTTTCTTCACTTTCTTGCTGCAATCACAATCATGAAAGATTCATGACTACAGCTAATTATTAATTGCCTCATTATGATTCGAGTAGGGATAGATACAGGCGGGACATTTACGGATTTCGCGTTTTTTGACGGGAAACGCCTTCGAATCCATAAGGTGCTCTCAACCCCGAAGAATCCCTCTTGTGCGATTATAAGGGGTCTCGAAGACGTTCTTGGAATCAATATCAGAGATGTCGAAATTGTGCACGGAACGACGGTTGCAACAAATGCGCTTCTTGAGAGAAAGGGCGCGAAGGTTGCCCTCATTACAACAAAGGGGTTTGAGGATGTAATTGAAATAGGCAGACAAAATAGAGGAGAACTCTACAACCTCTTTTGGCAACCGCCGAAGCCAATTGTAGACAGAGGACTAAGGTTTGGGGTTAATGAAAGAACCGATTTTAGAGGAAGGATTTTAACCCCAATT
>PSLL01000018.1:30180-37541 GCA_040289575.1 Candidatus Dadabacteria bacterium
AAGCCGAGATTGAGAAGCTATCATCTAAGCTCAAGAGGCTTAATGTCGAAGTTATCGCAATCTCTTTTCTCCACTCTTATGCGAATCCTAAAAATGAGGAGAGGGTGGAAAAAATTCTCAAGCACCTCGGAATCCCCATTTCTTCCTCATCAAAAATACTGTCCGAGTTCAGGGAATATGAGAGAACCTCAACCACAGTGGCAAACTCATATCTCCTAGATAGAGTGAAGTCATATATGGACGGGCTTTCAATGAAACTCCCTCAGTGCCGAATTTTTATAATGCACTCAGGGGGTGGCATAGTTTCTCCTAATCAAGCAGGGGATGAGCCAGTAAGACTCATCCTTTCAGGGCCCGCGGGTGGGGTCGTAGGCGGATTTAAGATTGCCGAGACTATAGGATATAAGAAGATAATAACATACGATATGGGTGGCACATCTACGGATGTTGCCCTCTGCGACGGTGTCCTCAGGTTTACGACAGAAACCTGCATTGACGGGATTCCTATAAAGATTCCTATGGTTGATGTGATGAGTATAGGGGCGGGTGGAGGCTCAATTGCATACATTGACGCTGGGGGTGCTCTCAAGGTGGGGCCTATGAGCGCAGGGGCAGAACCGGGGCCTGCGTGTTATGGAAGAGGCTCAAACGCAACTGTAACGGATGCGAATTTGGTACTCCGGAGAATAAACCCGAATTGGTTTCTTGGAGGAAGGATGAAGATTTTCCCGGAAAAATCACACTCGGCACTGGCTGCCCTCGCAGATAGATTGAACCTATCTGTTGATGAGATTGCCGAGGGAATAGTAAAGGTCATAAATGCGAATATGGAGAGGGCGCTTAGGGTCATATCAATCGGTCGGGGTTTTGATCCGAGGGAGTTTGTCCTCCTTTCATTCGGTGGTGCCGGTGGACTTCACGCCTGCGAGCTTGCCCTTGGTCTGGGAATTAAAACGGTAATTTTTCCAAGAGACCCTGGTGCACTTTCTGCAATTGGGATGCTTATGGCTGACTCATTTAAGGACTACAGCCTAACAACATTTTTATCCGGCAAAAAGGCTGATCTTAATGCCGTAGAAAGGGGGTTCAGGGTTTTAGAAGGCAAAGCACGAAGGGAGTTTCGGGGGGAGCAAATTGAGTTTGAGCGCTTTCTCGATGCACGATACAGAAGACAGTCGCATGAGATTACAATTCCCTACGGGAAGAATTTTATTCGGGCATTTCACCAGTCCCATAAAAAGCTATACGGCTACCTAAAGCCGGGGGATGAGGTCGAGGTTGTTACGCTGAGGGTGAGGGCCATAATGAAAAAAGAGAAACTCTCGCTTCCCAAATTGACTAAAGTGCATCGGAAAGTGGAATCTAAAAAGGAGGAGTTGTTTTTTGATAATAAACTGATTCGGGCAAATTCTTATAGAAGAGAGGATTTCTTTACCGGATTCAAATTTTCGGGTCCTGCTTTGATTTTAGAAAGCACATCTACCCTTTTTATTCCACCTGATTTTGGGTGCGAGATAGATGAATGGGGGAGTATCGTGGTGAAGACCTGATATTATCCTTATGAGTTCGTTTCTCGAAATAATCCCGACTTGTCACAAATTGTGCAAAAGAATATATTAAAAATCCCAACTAATACCCCCGAATACAGAAGGGTAAAATCGAAGTCTTGAGGGAATATTACAAAATTAAGAACCTCCATAATAACCAGTAGTCCAAAACTGAAAAACGACGACAGCATAGAAATTGTTATAAATCCCCAGGGATTATTTAATAATAAGGCATAAAAGAGAAAACCCAGAGGAATGAAGAACGAAAAACAAAAGGCTATCTTACCTAGAATGTTTTTTCCAAAGAGGTCTATCAAATTGTCGTCAAAGATAGCTATCTGGCTATGTTGCAAGCCATTTACAAAAAGCCTTTCTATCCCATTTTCATAGGTAATAACTAGATGCTGAATCTCTTTTGTCAAAAAATTATCTTTGGTTATTAAAGCCCTATTTGTCCCATTCAATCCTGTAAGAGGAGTACGGAGTAGAAAATATAAATTCTTTCCCCTTTGGGCAAGAGTGAAATTACTAAGAGGTGGGGTTGACCCTGCCGAAAACGACACTATACGACCCAATACGGCCTGACTGAATTTATCCGGTTCAACCCATACCTCAATAGTAAGTGTGTTGGTGTTTTTAATGGTGCTGTAGAGTTTTTCAACAGGGTCCTTCCTTTGAATAATTGTGTTACCTAGGATTTCCAAACCGTTGGGAGTCAACCATCGGACTCTAGAAGGGTTGTAAACAGCTAGGTTAAGTGGCTGACCGAAGCCAGAGCTATCATGTATATCTTTTCCACCACCCTCCCTAAAATTGTAGAGTGCTATAAGGCCATCTTTAATTCTATTACTATCAATAGGATAAGGGCCTGCTATAAAATTAGTATAGACCTCACTATCTGACAGGGCACGATTATATATAGCCACGAGATACATCTTTCCAAACCAAGGTCGATCAAGAGTTGGTAAGTTCCCCAGTTGAAAGGTGAAGTTTGGATCCCAGTTTTGAAAATTAATCCAGTTACGAAAATCAGTGAATTGAGAAATGAAATTTGAATTCCAGTTACGAAGATTAAAAAATTGATTCGGCAATACGGATAAGCTAAGAATAGTCAATGAGTAGAGCGCAATTAATAGGATTAATAAAAACTTCGACATTTGTATTCTATTCCAGATATACCGTATTATTTCAACTGTTTTGTTATAGTAAAACTTTGCCACGACGGCTCCGATAAAAGCCCCTATTGTATTGATAACAACATCTGAAAGCGTTGAGTCACGCGGCAAAAACAATTGGTAGATCTCTACAATAAAGCTTAGGCTTGTTCCTAATATGCTACAGATGAGGATTTTAGTGTAATCCTTCCAAACAGTATTTTTCATTAATAGGAAAAGTAAGAAGCCAAATGGAATAAAAAGAATTACATTTATAATAAAGTCAGAGATGCTCACGGTATAAAAACTTTCCCACAACTCAAAGTATCTGCCCGGTGAAATAGAAAACCTAAATGGGATCATGGTGAGTATTAGCAAATAGAGTAGGTAAACTATTAGTCTCAAAACCTCTGGCTTTAATCTGAGGTTTGTTTGCATCCTATACCAACCTATTTTATGGACAAAGCTGTTCTAGTCTGAAAGAAAGGGTTTTCTTATCCATGTTATTTCCATTATTATCTCTTCCAACCTCTTGGCTAATCTATCCCAAGAGAATTCGTCCACGCCTTCGAGATTGAATTCTCCGTCGAGGCGTTTATTCTTCCATAAGTTGTATAGGTAAACTATAGATTCGCTTACCTTTTGAGGATCGTTTTCAATACAGATGCCCCTTTTAAATCTCTCAATCACTGCAGAAGCTATATCACGACTATCCATTTTTATTAATAGTATAGGTCTTCGGGACGCAATATATTCATAGACTTTTCCAGGGACTTGGATTCCTCCGCCGTTTCCTATTAGGAGAAGCAATGAAGCCCCTTTCTGAAGCGATAGGGCTCTCTTTCGCGGAACAAAGCCGATAAACCGAACAATCTCGGATAACCCTTTATTTTCAGCGTATTGCCTGTACTCATCATTGGGCATATCTCCTGCGATAATTACCTCTAAATCTTTCCATATATCCTTTAGGCTGCTTAGCGCATCAAAAAACACAAAAGGCTCACGGGTCTTATAAAATATTCCGGTATAAACAATCCTGAATTTATCTGTAGTCTCAGGAGAGATCCACTTGAGCTCTTCGTGGGAGAAACCCTGTGTTATTACCTCTATGTCTTGCGGTTTTAAAAAATGGTACAGATTCAAGTAATGCTCTTTCGTTTTATCCGTAGTGACAATAATCCTGTTCGCGGCTTTTAAAACCTTGGATTCTATTTTTTTATCAATAAATGAACGCCACTTCGGCAAAAGAAATGTGGGATTGTACGCCCAAGGGTCTCCGTAGTCTGCTATCCAGGGTTTGCCTTGGCTGATGCGTTTTAAAAAGAAGCCCGCTATGTGACAGGTAAAAGGAAAGCCGGATGAGATAATTGCATCATGTCTGTTTTCTTCAATGAGCCTTCTTCCTTTTGCAATCACAAATGGAAGCCAGCTTATTGCCTCATCTGGTATGAAAATGGCTCTGAGCTTATTCTCGAAAACCTTAAATAGGTATTTGCCTACTCTTTGTCTAAGGGGAATTTGGTGTTTGTGTGGGTTGAATTGTTTGTTATCCTTTGCTTTGCCGAGAAAAAGGCTAGAGAAATGGTGCATAATCCCAGGGTAGATTCTAAATATCTTTACCTTATTTGGTATGTCCTCGAGGAGATTGGGATCGCAATTGGGATGATTGTCGAATGTGTGTATTGTAAGGACATCTATCTCCCAGTTTTTTGAAAGGCGCTTTACGAACTCCAGCCATCTATAGCTCCTCGGTGTACCTATGGGAGGAAAATAATAAGCGCAAATGAGAAGTCTTTTCATATCATCGCTTAGAAGAGACACTTGTGAGATTATTAGAGGGCAGGTCAGAATTGAGTTGAAAAATATCGGCGACTATCTTTTCAAATTTCATTCGACTCTCTTTGAGGTTGTATTTTCTAGCCGTTTTAAATCCATTTCTTTGTAGTCTTTCCCTTAGAATATCGTCTTTCAGTATTGTTTCGAGTTTTTCTTTTAAGGCATCAACGTCTTCTATTTCTGTTACAAGGGCGTTGTATCTGTCTTTTACATACGTAACGGCTTTGGTTGTAACCACGGGGCAATCGCAGGCCATAGCTTCAAGTGGAAAAAGAGGAAGTCCCTCGTGCCTTGTAGGATAGAGAAGAACATCCGCACTGCTGACTATCTTTCTCAGTCTGTCCTCACCAACCCAGCCAAAGTTTCTAACTCTAGCCTTTAGAATGCCTTCTTTAATCTCTTCTCCGCATGCCCAAATCTCGATTTTATTCCTCAGCTCATCGCTCAGTCTATTTATAATCTTAACTGTAATATCAAATCCCTTTCTATGCTCGTTTCTTGAAAGTATGAGCACCGCTTTTTTATTCTCCTTATTTGCTATTAACTCCTTATCGGGATCAGGATAGAAGATGCTTAAATCTATTCCATTTTCAACGGTTTTTGCATCGGCTTTGTATTTTTCTCTGAGTACCTGCGCCAGTTGACCTGATACGGCAATTGTTTTTATTTTTATGAACCTTAGACAGAAGAAGTAAAAGGACTTAATAAGGAGCCTTTTAAGCGGGTTCTTATAATAAGACTCATCATAGTCCTGGGCAAAATAGATTAGACGAGAGCGGTTTCTCGAGGATACTACAGACGCCAAGGGGATAATATCTACAACAATAGCATTCGATTGAAATTTCTTTAGAGATGCGTATATAATCGCTCCGAGTTTAGTAGGAATTGGAATCTTTGCGAGTTTGAGCTTGGGATGCAGCTTAAAAACCGTGTTAAGATTACTGTACCAGAGGGTAACATTGTACCCTTTAGCGGCAAGGTGGTTGGCGTATTCAACTACCATCTTATCTCCGCCTCTACTGAGAAGGGAGTATCTGTAAAAGGAGATTTTCACCTGATGCTTCTCCGAGCTTAATTATAGTGGAGAAATGATGCCGTAATTCTAGCAGTTTTCTTTAATTAGTGCAATTCAGATAGAATGGTTAATATCGGTCGGACAGCCTTTAGCATGGATGATTATAAATTGGGAGGTTTTAAAATGAAAGAGACAAATACACTCATCTTAGGCGCTGGTATGACGGGTCTTGCAGCGGGATGGGCATCTGGACTGCCTGTATATGAAGCCCAGGGTGTTCCCGGCGGTATATGCTCGTCATACTGCATTCGGCCCCTCAGCAATAATCGGCTGTATACGCCTCCCGAAGACGGAGAAATCTACCGCTTTGAGATCGGCGGGGGACATTGGATATTTGGTGGAGATCCTGTCGTCTTGCATTTTATACAATTACTTACACCCGTAAAATCCTATGAGCGGAATTCATCTGTGTTTTTCAGCAAGAGGAATCTCTACGTTCCGTATCCAATACAGAACCATCTAGGATATCTGGACAAAGAAATTGCCTCAAAGGCTCTTACTGAGATAATAACAGCCCCAAAGCAAACGCCCAGAACGATGTCTGAGTGGCTGGAGCAGAGCTTTGGGCCAACTCTTGTGGAACTTTTCTTTGGTCCTTTCCACGAAAAATACACAGCGGGTCTCTGGACTCAAATCGCACCACAGGACGCTTACAAATCGCCAGTAAACATATCCCTTGTCATTCAGGGTGCTTTTGATCGAACCCCTCCCGTTGGATACAACGCGACCTATATCTATCCCCAGGAGGGCTTAAACACACTGGCTCAGAGGATGGCTATGCGGTGCAATGTTCAGTATGAAAAGCAGGTGGCTCAAATAGATATACATAAAAAAGAGGTTCTCTTTGCCGACGGCTCTGGTGCCAGATACAATATGCTGATTTCAACCCTGCCTTTATCTAAAGCTATGGAAATGGCTAGCTTAGAGTTGGATGAAAGACCGGACTGTTACACATCGGTGCTCGTACTCAACATCGGAGCAGAGCGCGGGATTCGATGTCCCGATGAGCATTGGCTATATATTCCGGATACGGACTCTGGCTTTCACCGCGTGGGCTTCTACAGTAATGTGGATACACACTTTCTTCCAAAATCGTCGCAAATGACAAACGATAGGGTGAGCATATATGTGGAGCGGGCATATTGGAATAAAGGAAAACCATCGGATAAAGAGATAGAGATTTATTCGGGGGAGGTAATAAAAGAATTGCGGTCATGGGAATTTATTGGACAGGTGGAGGTGATAGACCCTACATGGATTGAGGTTGCGTATACCTGGTCTTGGCTGGACTCCAGATGGCGGGTGAAGGCGCTTAAGCTATTGGAGAAGCACAGTGTATATCAAATTGGCCGATATGGACGTTGGGTTTTTCAGGGGATTGCAGAATCAATAAAGGACGGTTTTTTTATAGGAGCGGCATTGGGAGGTCTGTAGTAAGCCAGATATATTTGGTAAGTCACGGCTTTTTCGACCATTCTTCAGCCACTTCGGACGAGGCAGAAATATAAGCCGCTATGGTTCATTCTTTTATTCTATATCTAAAAGAGGATAAGTAGACTAAGGGTAAAGATACCAGGGCTAAAAGTTCACCAACTATAACTGATACTGGGAGTTTCCAAAGGGAAAATATATTCTCTGAGCTTTTAGATAGGGATTCTGATCTCTCATCCCATTCGTGTACTTCTTTCGATACATAAGTAAATGGAGAACCCCTTTGGGGATTAGGATTTATAACCAAATCAAAGTCTT
>PSLL01000018.1:37563-60681 GCA_040289575.1 Candidatus Dadabacteria bacterium
AAGCAGGATATGTTCAAGTAGGAGGTATTTGCTTTTGTCATTGTATAGAATAATATCGATCTTCAAAGGCTCAAAGAGGAACCTTCTGTAGTTTTGAATGACAAGAGATATTTGAACATTATTGTTTTCTGATCTTAATCTGTTTATCAATTGTTTGATTGATTTGTCCGTTCCGGAGGGCAGTATCAGAATTTTTTTTATTTTTTTGCCAATCAATTGATTCTTCTTATTCTTGTCGTTTAAAAGCAAGGGCTTTTTTAAAGTTTTAAGCTCTCCCCAATTGTTAACGGTAAAATCCCAAACCCCAAGGAAACTAAGCAGGGCTAAGTGGTAATACCCATTTATAAACCTGAAGACCGCTCCCTCAAAAATTCTCCTTAGAAAATTGTATATGTACTTGGCTCTGGATAAATTACCTGCATACTTACTAATGGTTAAGAGGGGATTTCTGATTCCATAATAGGCATCTATAGAAACCCCTCTCTTCTCCGTGAAGGGCGGATGATAGACAATAGCATGAGAAACGGAGACGACTTTATATCCCTTTCTATTCATGGCAAGTCCATAATCCATATCCTCCCATAGGAAATAGTACCTTTCATCAAAAAATCCGACTCTTTTAATTGCATCGGCTCTTATTAATGAGACCCCGGAACCAACATAATCTACTCTGAATATTTCATTTCCCTCAAAATCCGGCTCATTACAAAATAGCGGGAAGACCTGACCGGTTCCTAAGTCTATATTTGCACCGATCTCTACAATGAGATTGTGATTATTTTTATTCAAAATCTTAGCTCCTGCCATCCCTATACTTTCGTCCTTCTCCATTATGCCGACAAGTATGGATAAACAATTTTTATGTACTAAAAGGTCGGAATCCAAGAGCCATAAATATTTGTATATCTCTAATGAGAGGGAGTACTTAATACCTATATTAAATCCAATTGGCGCTCCGTAGTTTTTGTCATTTCTTAGGATTTTAATTTGCGGATAATGACTTTTTATTTCACTAATATCATCTGTAGAATCATTATCGACTATAATGACATCGAAGTCGCTATAATCTGTTTCAAAAACGGAGTTTAACAACTCAATCAGGTCTTTCTTTCGGTTATGGACGGGGATTATTACTCCAATCCTAGCGCTTTTCATGGCTGTATTTTAATGATTTAACAATGAGAATGAGTGTCAGCGGGATAGCTACAATTTGTCCTACTATTGTAGCAAGCACTATCTTCCAAGCGTCTTTTCGCATTCCCCTTAATTTGAATTGCCTATCCGTTTCGCTAAAGGCATAGTATTTTTTAGACGCATAGGCAAACGGCGAGTCGGAGATTTCATTTGGGGTTATTGAAATATCGAAATTACGGGCGAGTAGTTTTAAAAAAAGAATTGTATGTTCAAAGAATATATATTTTGTTTTGTCGTTGTATAGGATAAAGCTATCAATGGGGAGCTTCTCGAACAGATTCTTTCTATAATGCTGGATGAGTAGAGTAATACAACATGTCTCATAATTGTTCTTGATAAGATTGACTAGGTTTGAGATTTTCTCATGATTGCCTGTAGGCAGGAGGAGGATTTTGTTTCCTTTGAGAAAATCGGCCTTTCGGCTTTCGTAAGACTTGTCACTACTCCATTTGCCCGTGTCGCGTTTAAATTCTCTCCATCTGTCCATTAGAAAATCTTTTATAGAGTAATAGAGTAAGTTACTCAAATATTTATTCTTGTTTAGATAAAAAAACAGAATTCCCTTAGAGGAGTAGGACGCTATTCTGTAAAAGATTTTTACTCTCTTTCCCAGGTCTGCGTGTTTTGAAAATGCGAGAAGGGAGTTTCTGTTGTTATAATAATGTATTGGCGGCCAGTCTTTTTCCGTAGGATGGTATACAATGGATTTAGTAACTCCAGCCACTTTTTTCCCTGTTTTTCTTACGCTCAGTCCGAGGTCTGTGTCATCCCACCAAATGAAGTACCTTTCATCTATAAGGCCCATTTTGAGGAATAAATCCGCTCTGACCAAGGCAGAGCACGCCGCTACGTAGTCTACATCATAAATGCCGTCTTTGACCTCGGATATTCTATAATTTTCCATAAAGGGCTTTACAATGCCTGTATCCCAGTCAATGTTTAGACCCAATTCGACAATTAGTTCTTTGTTGTCGGGATTGATTATCATTGATCCAGCAATCCCTATACTCTCATCCTTTTCCATCGCCTTTACTAATTCTACCAATGTATCTTTTTCCACCATTGCGTCATTATCCAAAAGCCAAATATATTTATATCCTCCTTTTTCGAGTGCATGCCTTATCCCCGTATTGAATCCGCCTGTGCCGCCCAAGTTCCTGGAATTCACTATGAGGTTTATTTCGGGGAATTTTTCTTTTATCGTCTCGACTGAGCCGTCCTCAGAGGCATTATCAACGACCGTGATTTCATAGTTGTCGTAATTTATATCTCTAAGGGAGTTAAGGAGGTTGATGGCATAGTCTTTTTTATTCCAGTTAACTATGACTATTGATACTTTTGGATAACTAGGCATTTTTTAACTTGAATAATCTTATTTATTAATCACAAGGTGTAAATTCTTTATTTCTCCTTCTTCAAGGAATATTATTCTATCTACGATTTGCTCCATGAGTGCTCTATTATGGGATACTACAACCATCGCCTTATTTGATTTTATGTCCTTGATCTTCCCGATGCATTTTTTCTGGAATGACTCGTCGCTTACGGCAAGTATTTCGTCTATCAAGAGGATTTCGGCGCTGCTGTGGATAGCGATAGAAAATCCGAGCTTAAGGTACATCCCGGAGGAATACTTTTTTACTGGCATATCAATAAATTTCTCAAGCTCGGAGAACTCTATAATCTCGGCCATGTGCTCCCTTATCTCTTTTAGTGTCATTCCAATAATGGTTCCATTCATGTATATATTCTCTCTGCCCGTTAAGTCGGGATGAAACCCGGCACCCACCGCTATTAAGGGGGCAACCCTGCCCTTAACTGTAACCTCTCCTCTAGTAGGATACGTGACGGATGATATGAGCTTTAGAATCGTTGTCTTGCCGGATCCGTTCGGTCCGTAGAGGCCTACACATTCCCTTTCGCCTAGAGAGATATTTATATTTTTGAGTGCCCAGAATTCGTCCTCTTTGAGATCACATTTGTTTCCTCTGAAGATATTGATGAAATCCTCTCTTAGAGACCTGTGAAACATATCTCTTATAGAATATTTTTTCCATACGTTTTTTAGTTCAACTATGACATCAGATAACATCTGCGAAGTCGCGCTCTGTTTTAATAAAGAATTTATATGATAGGAGATAAAATATGGTTATGATGATGCCTACGAGGACGAATTGCCAAAGCACTACAGATCTACCCTCAATCACGCATCTCCTCATGTTTTCAATGATGAATGTAAGAGGATTGAGAAAGAGTATTAATTTGAACTTGACGTTGAGTTGATCAATTGAATACATGACTGGGGATGCAAAAAACCAGGCTTGTATAAGAAATCCAGTAGCCAGTTTCACATCCCTATAATATACATTGACGCTTGATAAAAATAGAGATACGGCAATCGTAAAAAAAAGAAGCAATATAAAAAGTGGGATGAGCCAGACCACATTCCATGTAATGTGGATTTTATATGCAGCGAGAATTATGGCAAAAATCAGCGAGGCTATCACATAATCTATGAAGGCGACCGAGATGCCCGATAGGGGCAGAATCTCACGGGGAAAATAGATTTTTGTAATCAGATCGTAGTGATTTGTCAGACTCGGTATCGAGTAATTCAGTGAAGAAGAAAAGAATATCCAAGGCAGGAGGCCTGAATAGAAAAAGATCGTATGGGGATAATCCGCGACTTTTAATTTAAGCACATAGGAGAAAATAAACGTAAATAGTGCCATCATGCTTAGGGGTTGAATTATCGCCCATAGCACACCTATGATGGACTGGCGGTATCTTATGGTAAATTCCCGCCAGACAAATACCCGAAACAGGTCTTTGTATAAATAAAGCCTCTTTGCTATTTGCATGGGATTAAATCCCTACCCTTTGCCGCAATTTACTGTGTTTTTAGATTTATTGTCAATTACAGTTTTTCTCTCATTATACTCAATTTTTCTGCCCGTCATTGAATAGAGAATTCCAAGCAAGAAGCCTAGGCTGAATTTGCCCCGCATACGCAGCTTTTTACTTATTGGAAAAAGCAGTGTCGGCAGATACCTAGAGCCGTTCATAAGGAGGATTATCCATATAAGGAGTGGATATCTGTTTCTTAGTCTAGCAAAAGACATACCGACGGCAGCTGCTTTGTTGAGATTGTTTAAGATTAAGGGTGGATGTAGAAACTCAAGCCTTCGGGAATTGTAGAATTCCTTGCCGGATGCGATAAATCGCACTACAAGCTCAACGTCTTCCTGTCCTATTATATCTGAGACGAACCCGCCCAGTTCTTTGAGCACCTCTCTTTTATAAGCCATACATCGGTTTGATGGGAAGTACGGATCGTGAAAACTGTATTTCCCATCGAGAACGCAGTAGCTTGTGCTGCCATGCGGTATTATGGCATCGGCGCTGGAGGTTTCAAATTCTTCAATCAAGTTAGATAGGAAATCGTTCTGTATTATCACCGTGTCATCATCGAGGAACAATATAAATTTCCCTTTTGATTTAGAGATTCCAACGTTTCTTGAATATCCCATTTTGCCGTAATTTTCGCGGAGCGCAAAATACTTAACGTTGAGCCGGGATTTAAACTCTTCTAAAATATCCCTTCCCTCTTTAGTGCCTCCTTTATCTTCTATGAGGATCACTTCAAATCTCTCCTTGGGTAGATTCTGCTCGGATAGGCTGGAGAGCACGTTTTTAAGCATGTTGGTTCTCCCATAGAAGTTTATAATACAAGAGATATCGCACTCGGGATAAATATAATCGAGATCAGCGTCTCCTCTTAGGGAGAATGGGAATAATCTATAGGCTGAAACCAGCATTTTTGATCTTAAGCCCATTTAAACCTAAAGAATTATATGTTTCTTTCAGTTACAGTTGTAATTGTTCTAAATCAAAAGTCAAGAGCCAAAGATCCGATTCTATCCGCCGAATTAATTTTTATAATACAATCCGGTTCTAAAGCTTATGAGTGTCTCAGATTTAGTAAATGGATGGAAATGGTACAATTTATAGATAGCTTATGGTTAAACAGGTTTTTCTCTCTTATGAAGGTTGAAAGGAAATGTTATGGATTCGGTAAATAAAATAGAGGTTCTCAAAGGTGATATTACGGATATGGATGTAGATGCGGTTGTAAATGCCGCAAATACTGACTTGATTCTTGGCAGCGGGGTTGCCGGAGCCATAAGAAAAAGAGGCGGAGATTCAATTCAAAAGGAATGCGACAGAATTGGCTCAATACCTCTGGGAGAGGCCGTTGTTACAGGAGCAGGGAGCCTTAAGTCGAGATTTGTGATCCATGCTACGGGGATGCATCTCGGCGGTTCTGTAACTGAGGAATCATTGAGAGCCGCTACTAAAAACAGCCTTATGAGAGCGGATGAGAAGGGAATAAAAACAATCGCGTTTCCTGCGATTGGAACGGGGGTTGGAGGATTCTCTCCAGACAGATGCGCTGAAGTTATGGTTGATGTAGTTTATAAGCACCTCGAAAGCAGAAAAACCTCCCTCGATATGGTTTACTTTGTTCTCTTTGACGAGCCGACTTACAGGGCTTTTGATGAGTGTCTTAGGGAGAAGTTGGGCTCTGATGTTTAATTGAGTCTTGTTGTTTCTCCCTTAAAAATTTAATTGAGTAATAAATATCGGCTGTAGAAGTATGGGTGTTTCTCCAATTAGCTTACATAGGTCTGTTGTCTTTGCGAAAAGTTATGTAACCGACTATAACTTGTCTGTCTTTTAATTTAATTCGAGAAAAGATTAATGCCACATCATGTGATAGAAGAACTCGAGAGGATTATAAAGGAAAGAAAGAGTATTAAGATAATTAGAGAGGAGAATTTTATCCATGCCTCCGTAATGGTAATCCTGAGAGAGGAAGGGGGTAGATATTCTATGCTCTTTATAAAGAGGCGAGAATACCTATCTGACCTCTTTTCAGGGCACATGGCATTCCCTGGTGGAAAGATGCAAAAGGGGGATGAGAATAAACTGGAGACAGCAATTCGTGAGACCCTTGAAGAGACGGGCATTGATTTAAGAAAGGACGGAAGGATTATTGGAGAATTAGATGATGTAAGTCCAGTTAATCCAAGGGCCAGACACTACATTGTCACTCCGTATGTGGCTCTTGTCGGAGGAGATATAATAAAGGTAAAGCCGAATGAAGAGGTAGCTGAGTTTGTCTGGATTCCGCTTTCGAATTTCATGGATGAAAAAACGCTCGAAATAAGGGTCGTAGAAAGATATGGTATAAGACTAGAAGATTTTGCTTTTCATTACCAGAAATACGTAATCTGGGGAATGACAGCAAGAGTCCTTCATCAGTTTCTATCTTTAGCGGGTTACCTCTTTAGTTGTGATAAATGATTTTATATTGAATTATCCATTACCTTGTTATTCCTTGCACTTATATCCACTTTCTTTAGCCTCCGATTCCTAATCTCTAGATTTTCTTTCTCTGCGATGATAGAATTTTCGTATTGGTATTCCGAACCGCCTTATCCGATTGGCGATATTTGTCGGAGGGCAATAGGCAATATCATAGGGGGAATTAAAAAAGTAAATCAGGACGGGAAAAAAGATGAGAGGAGTAAACAAGGTAATTCTGATTGGCAATCTAGGACGTGACCCGGAAATAAGGTATACGACAAGTGGACAGGCAGTTGCTAACTTTACTCTTGCTACAACCGAGATACGTACTAATAAAGATGGTAAGAAGGACGAATTCACAGAGTGGCACAGAATTGTTGCATGGGGAAGGCTTGCTGAGATATGTGGCGAGTATTTATCTAAAGGAAAAACGGTTTATATTGAAGGGACCCTTCGAACCCGTTCTTGGGAGGATAAGGAGGGGAAAAAGAGATGGACAACAGAGGTAGTTGCGCAGAATATGCAAATGTTAGGAGGCCCGTCTGCGGAAAAATCTGCATCGGTCTCTGAAACTGAAGAGAAACTCACAGAGGATTTTGAGAGTGAAGAGCCGTTTGGCTCAGATGAAGATGTCCCATTCTAAAAAACGTGCCGACAGTCTCTGTATGAAGGTCTGATAAATGTATCTATGAGCGAAGGGATTAAAGGTAATAATATAGGTATAATCAAAAAGGTTCCAAAGCCCTGGGGATATGAAATCTGGTGGGCTCTTACAGATAAATACGTGGGGAAGATTCTCCATATTAATAAGAGCCACAGCCTGAGTTTCCAGTATCATAATGTGAAGGATGAGACGATATATCTTTATACAGGCGAGATGATTATAGAGATTGAAGAGATTGGAAAGACTAGGGAAACGATAAAGCTCACAGCTGGCGACTGCATAAGAATAACTCCTCTTACAAAGCATCGGATGACTGCTGTGGAGGATTGTGATGTGCTTGAGGTATCTACTCCTGAGGTTGAGGACATAGTAAGACTTGAAGACAAATATGGGAGAGTATAGGTATGGATTATGCTGCCATTATCCTTGCTGCAGGTAAGGGAAAGAGAATGAAATCCCAACTTCCAAAGGTCCTCCATCCGATCTTGGGATGCCCAATACTTAGTTACGTTTTGCATGCGGTTAATGAGATTTCTCCAAAGAGAATAATCGTTATCATAGGGCATGGTGGAGAGAGGATAAAAGGGGCTTTCCACTCTGATCAAATTGAGTATGTTCTCCAGAATGAACCACTTGGCACAGGACATGCCGCAATGTGCGCCCATGAGGCACTTAAAGATTTTAATGGAACTGTAGTTATTCTAAATGGGGATTTTCCTCTTATTCGCCCTGAAACGCTCAAAGGCTTTATCGAGATGCACAGGAGAAGTAAAGGGGCGCTCTCGCTCCTTACAACCGTTCTTGATAATCCAGACGGCTATGGAAGGGTGATAAGAGGGAGAGATGGCGATGTTATACGAGTAGTCGAGGAGAAAGACGCTACGGCTGAGGAAAGGGAGATAAAGGAGATAAATTCTGGGGCGTATTGTGTCGAGTCTGATTTTTTATGGAAGGCGCTTCGAGAGATCGGCAGGAACAATGAACAGAAGGAATATTATCTTCCTGACATCATTGGGGTTGCGACCGAGAGCGGAAAAAGGGTGGTTGGGTATCCCGTTCCCGATAGTGAGGAGGTACTCGGAGTAAATAATAGAGTCGAGCTTGCGGGTGTTGAGCGGATTATAAAGAATCGAATAAATAGGAACCTTATGATCTCCGGTGTGACAATAATAGATCCGGATGTTACATACATATCTCCTCGGGTTTCCATCAGGACTGATACTATAATCTATCCGAACACATTTATTTATGGAGATACAACAATAGGGAATGGATGTCAGATAGGGCCATCTGTGTGGATTGAAGATTCAAAAATAGGAGAAGGGGTTACTATAAAGTTTTCTTCATATATAACAAAAGCCGTGATTGAGGATGATGTAACAATAGGTCCATTTGCCCATATTCGTCCCGATGCTCAGATACTCACCGGAGCGAGGATCGGGAACTTTGTAGAGATAAAGAAATCAAAGATCGGTCGTGGATCAAATGTTCTTCATCTGTCCTATGTAGGCGATGGAGTTTTAGGAGATAGGGTGAACATTGGAGCAGGAACTATAACATGCAACTATGACGGATTTGATAAATATGAGACCGTGATTGAGGATGATGTATTTATAGGAAGTGATACTATGCTTGTTGCCCCTGTAAGGGTTGGAAAAGGGGCCACGACGGGGGCAGGCTCAACTATAACAAGGGATGTTCCCCCTGGAACCCTAGCAATAGCTAGGGCGAAGCAGGTGATAATTGAGGGATGGAAAAGAAAGCCGAGGGGGAGAAAGAGGAATGAGTAAAACGGGTTAGGGCAAATTTCAAATCTGCCATTCAGTTCTAAGGAGAAATGAAGTTGAGAGGTTATATCTTATGAGAGTTCTGGTAATTGGAAGCGGAGGCCGAGAGCATGCGCTTTGTTGGAAGATAAGACAGAGCCCACTTGTGGAAGCCGTCTATTGTGCGCCTGGAGGAGGGGGCATTTCAAATCATGCTGAATGTGTGGATATAAAGGTCACAGACATAGAGGGACTCCTCAGGTTTGCTAGGGCTGAAGAGATTGATCTTACAGTTGTAGGGCCTGAGCTTCCTTTGGTGCTCGGTATCGTAGATAGATTTCAAAAAGAAGAGGTTCGAATCTTTGGTCCGACAAAAGCGGCGGCCGAGATTGAAAATAGCAAGGTATTTTCAAAAAATCTTATGAAGAAATATGGGATACCTACTGCCTTTTTCTCCACATTTTATAGGTTTGAAGATGCGGTGTCATGGGTAAAAGAGGTAAAACCTCCACTTGTTGTAAAAGCTGATGGGCTTGCAGGCGGAAAAGGGGTTCTAATATGTAAGACCGAAAATGAGGCAATAGATGCACTCGATGCGATAATGAGAGGAAAGATCTTTGGAGATGCTGGAGACAGGGTTGTAATCGAGGAATTCCTTAAGGGTGAGGAGGCATCTTTTCTTGCCTTCACGGATGGTGAGACAGTGCTTCCTCTTGAATCTTCCCAAGATCACAAGGCACTTCTAGATGGTGATCAAGGCCCAAATACGGGAGGAATGGGTGCATATTCCCCGGCGCCTATAGTAACCCCTGAGGTTCATAAAAGAATTATGGAAGAGATAATGATTCCCACTGTGAATGCCCTCAAAGAGGAGGGACGAACATATAAAGGTGTCCTTTACGCAGGGGTTATGATAGAGGATGGCAGGCCCAAGGTCTTAGAGTTTAACTGTAGGTTTGGCGATCCTGAAACGCAGCCGCTTATGATGAGAATGAAATCTGATATTGTTCCGATATTAAATGCGGTTGTAGAAGGGGATCTCTCTGGGAAAACAATTGAATGGAAGCCAGAGGCTGCGGTTTGCGTTGTAATGGTATCTCGGGGATACCCGGGTGATTACAAAAAGGGGTTCGAGATCAAGGGACTCAGGAATGTTGAATGTATGGAAGGAGTTGTCGTTTTTCATTCTGGAACCGCCATTCAGGATGGAAAGCTTATAACAAATGGCGGCAGGGTGATAGGAGTTACAGCGCTCGGTAAAACTATTCCCAACGCAATTGATCTGGCCTATGGGGCTGTACAGAGGATAGATTGCAAATCCCTCTATTATAGAACTGACATAGGGGAAAAAGCACTTAAGTACCTATAGATATGGGTTGTAGAAGGTAATCCTTGTGAAATACTAAGACACGCAAAAGAAAAAGGCGAATGTCATCCAGCAGGCTCCCCTATGAACTAAGGATAGAGTTCTTGTTTCTATATCGCTCCGGTATTTGATTGGATTTTAAGGGTCGTATTTGTAAGAGTACTGAGTTTTATTTGACAAGATAAATATTTTATGATTATAATTTAAGATTCACTTTAGTTTTATAGGAGACAGTAGTTAATGCCCACGATCAACCAGCTTGTCAAAGAAGGGAGGGAGCAGCTAAAGAAGAAGAGCAAAGCCCCTGCACTCCAGGGCTGTTCTCAAAAAAGGGGCGTATGTGTCAGGGTATATACTACTACTCCAAAAAAGCCCAATTCGGCTCTGAGGAAGGTTGCTCGTGTGAGGCTTACTAATGGCATTGAGATAACAGGCTATATCCCCGGCGAAGGACATTCTCTCCAGGAACACTCTGTTGTCCTCATAAGAGGTGGTAGGGTAAAGGATCTGCCGGGTGTAAGATACCATATCGTAAGGGGTACACTGGATGCGACCGGCGTACAGAACAGGAGAAAGAGCCGCTCGAAGTACGGTGCTAAGAGGCCCAAATAAAGAGCGTTGTTTCGGGCCGTGTTAGGTAAACCGATTAATAAGTAGTGAAGAAATAGGAATTAGAAGGGAAAATCGAGATGTCACGAAAAGGTTCAGTTTCAAAGAAAAGGACTTATGTCGATCCTAAATACGGCGATTTGACTATAGCAAAGTTCATAAATTCACTCATGTATGATGGCAAAAAGAGCAAAGCCGAGAGACTCTTCTATAGAGCCATTGATATAGTGGGCGAAAAGATGGGGAAAGACCCAATTGAGGTATTTCGTACAGCAATGGAAAATGTAAAACCTCTAATCGAGGTAAGACCGCGCAGGGTTGGTGGAGCTACATACCAGGTCCCGGTTGAGGTAAATCCGTTTCGACGTCAGTCCCTTGCTATAAGGTGGATGATTAACGCGGCAAGGAGTAGGCAAGGGAAGTCAATGGAAGAGAAGCTTTCGGCAGAGATTATGGAAGCGGCTCAGGGGCGCGGAGGAGCTATTAAGAAGAGGGAAGATGTACAAAAGATGGCTGAAGCCAACAGGGCTTTTGCCCATTATCGTTGGTAGATTTAGGGGGAAAGAGAATTGAGCAATATAGATATAAAGAAGACTAGAAATATTGGGATTGTTGCCCATATAGATGCGGGAAAAACTACGACTACAGAGCGCATACTCTACTATACGGGTCTTACATATAAAATAGGTGAAGTCCATGAGGGCACTGCCACAATGGACTGGATGGAGCAAGAAAGGGAGCGTGGAATTACAATTACCTCCGCTACGACTACATGTTTTTGGCGTGATCACAGGATAAATATCATTGATACACCGGGACATGTGGATTTTACAATTGAGGTCGAAAGGTCTCTTAAGGTGCTCGATGGCACAGTTGTTGTTTTCGACGGTGTAGGAGGGGTTGAGCCGCAGTCTGAAACGGTATGGCGTCAGGCCGACCGATATGCGGTTCCTCGAATTGCTTTTGTAAATAAGATGGATCGGATAGGGGCGGATTTCTTCAGGGTTATTGATCAGATTAAAAATAGATTAAATTCTAATCCTGTTTTTGTTCAAATTCCATGGGTTGAAGACGACGAGTTCAAGGGAATAATTGATCTTTTAGATATGAAGCTCATAGTCTGGGATGAAGACTCTTTTGGGTCTCAATACGAGTTTGTAGAGATCCCGGATAAAGTAAAAGGCGAGGCTGCCAAAGACAGGGAAAAGCTCATCGAGTCCATTGCCGATTTAGATGAGGGAGTGATGGAGAAATATCTCAATGGACAGTCCATTACAAAAGAGCAGATAAAAAGCGTTCTAAGAAAATCCACTATTGAAATAAAGGCGGTTCCGGTTTTATGCGGTTCCGCGTTTAAAAATAAGGGTATTCAGACTCTTCTTGATGCAGTTGTGGATTACCTTCCTTCTCCAATAGATTTGCCGCCGGTTAAGGGAATAAATCCATATAATGGTCAGGAAGAAATCAGGCGCCCGGAAGAAACCGATCCATTTTCTGCGCTTGCATTTAAAATAATGACCGATCCATTTGTCGGACAGCTTACATATCTTAGGGTGTACTCAGGAAAGCTCAGTGCCGGAACCACTGTTTACAATTCAACGAAGGGCACAAGAGAGAAGATCGGAAGGCTCCTTCGAATGCACGCAAACAAGCGTGAGGAGATTAAGGAGGTAAGCGCGGGGGATATTGCCGCCGCTGTCGGTCTTAGAAACACAACTACGGGCGATACACTCTCAGATGAAAAAAAGCCCATAATTCTCGAAAGCCTTCAATTTCCTCAGTCGGTCATCTCTGTTGCAATTGAACCGAAGACCAAGGCCGACCAGGAAAAGCTGGGGATTTCTCTCGGCAAGCTCGCAATTGAAGACCCTTCTTTTAAGGTGAGATACGACGAAGAGACTGGACAGACAATCATATCGGGTATGGGAGAGCTTCACTTAGAGATAATCGTTGATCGCCTAAGACGTGAATTCAAGGTGGATGCAAATGTTGGGAAGCCCCAAGTAGCGTATAGAGAAACAATTACCGTGCCTGCTCAGGCGGAGGGAAAATTCATCCGTCAGACAGGGGGACGCGGTCAGTACGGTCATGTAAAGATCAGGGTGGAGCCACGTGAAAGAGAAAGTGGATTCGAATTCATAGATGAGATTAAGGCCGGGGCGATTCCGAAGGAGTACATACCTGCTGTAGAGAAGGGTATTAAGGAGGCAATGGAGACAGGCGTTATAGCTGGGTATCCGGTTGTTGACATTGCAGTTAGACTCTATGATGGCTCTTATCACGAGGTGGATTCATCGGAGATTGCATTTAAGATTGCGGCATCTATGGCATTTAAGGACGCCATAAGGCGCGCAGGGGCTATAATACTTGAGCCTGTTATGAGTGTTGAGGTTGTTGTACCCGAGGAGTTTATGGGGGCTGTAATCGGAGACCTAAGTTCAAGGAGAGGGAAGATATTAGGCACGGAGCTTCGAGGGGGAATGCAGGCTATAAAAGCCGAGGTGCCCCTTGCAGAGATGTTTGGATACGCAACCAATCTGAGGTCTATGACTGAAGGGCGGGGAACATTTACAATGGAGTTCTCTCACTACTCCAATGTTCCTGAGATGCTCTCTGAGGGAATTAAAGCCAGAGTAAAGGGTGTGTAATCTATAAAATGTATATCGGGGCCAGCTAGCTAAAAAGGAGAAGAAGGTTATGGCGAAGCAGAGGTTTGAGAGGAAGAAGCCACATTTAAACATAGGGACAATAGGGCATGTAGATCACGGCAAGACGACACTGACAGCGGCGATAACGAAGATATTAGAGAGGAGGGGGATGGCCAAGTTCATACCATTTGATGAGATAGACAAGGCACCTGAGGAGAAGGAGAGGGGGATAACGATAAACATAGCACATGTGGAGTATGAGACTGAGCGTAGGCATTATGCGCATGTGGATTGTCCTGGGCATGCTGATTATGTAAAGAATATGATTACTGGGGCGGCACAGATGGATGGGGCGATATTGGTGGTCAGTGCTCCTGATGGGCCGATGCCGCAGACGAGGGAGCATATACTGCTGGCTAGGCAGGTGGGGGTGCCGTACATAGTGGTGTGTTTGAACAAGGTGGATGCTATGGATGACCCAGAACTGCTGGATTTAGTGGAGTTGGAGGTAAGGGAGTTGTTGACGAAGTATGGGTTTCCTGGGGATGAGATACCGATAGTGAGGGTAAGTGCGCTGAAGGCGCTGGAGGGGGATGCGGAGGCGGAGAAGCAGGTATTGGAGTTGATGGAAGCGGTAGACAGGTATGTACCTGAGCCTGTGAGGGATGTGGACAAGCCATTTTTGATGGCAATAGAGGATGTATTTACGATATCGGGTAGGGGTACGGTTGTAACAGGGAGGCTAGAGAGGGGGAGGATAAAGGCTGGGGATGAGGTAGAGATAGTGGGTTTTAGGGATACGAGGAGGACAGTTGCAACTAGTTTGGAGATGTTCAGGAAGATACTCGATGATGCGGTGGCAGGGGATAATGTAGGGGTGTTGTTAAGGGGGATAGGGAAGGATGAGGTAGAGAGGGGGCAGGTGTTAGCGGCCCCTGGGAGTATAACTCCTCATACAAGGTTTAAGGCGGAGGTATATGTATTGACAAAGGAGGAGGGGGGTAGGCATACACCGTTTTTCACTGGGTATAGGCCACAGTTTTATTTAAGGACTACGGATGTTACAGGGAGTATAAAGTTGCCTGAGGGGGTAGAGATGGTAATGCCTGGGGATAATGTGAATATGGAAGTGGAGTTGATAGCGCCGGTAGCAATGGAGGAGGGTTTGAGGTTTGCGATAAGGGAGGGTGGGAGGACTGTTGGTGCTGGGGTTGTAACTAAAATCATTCAATGAGGAGTTCTAAATGGGAGATAACGTAGTGGTCATTGCCCTTGCTTGTAGCGATTGTAAGAGAAGAAACTATTCAACGAAGAAGAACAAGCAGACACACAAAGAGAAAATAGAACTCAAAAAATACTGCAGATGGTGCAAACATCACACCCTTCATAAGGAGACTAAATAGGCTATAGAAGAAAAATCTAAGAGATTGCCAAAGGAGTGGGACTTAAGGGCAGTAGCTCAACTTGGTAGAGCACTGGACTCCAAATCCAGCGGTTGGGGGTTCGAGTCCCTCCTGCCCTGTAATACTGATGAGGGCTAGCCACAGATAATACAGATTTTGTAGAAGTATTTAATTTTCTTCATATATGCTCTGTATTGCCAATGGCTAAGAGGAAATAGATGGAAAGAGTAAGAGAAGTCATAGATAGAACCATACAGTTCTTCAAAGACGTTCAAGTTGAGATGAAGCGTATATCATGGCCTGCAGTTAAGGAAACAGTGCGCTCGACCGGGGCTGTGATTTTTATTTCAATTCTTCTTGCGTCTTTCTTAGGATTGGTAGACTTTTTGTTTTCATTATTGGTTAAGTATATCCTGACTTAGGGGATAACGTAACGAAGGAATACGTATGACTAAGAGAAGGTGGTATGTGGTTCATATAAATACTGGCTTTGAAGATAGAGTAAAAACATTGATTGAAGAAAGAGTCAAATTGGAGGGGCTTGAGGATTTAATTCATGAGGTATTAGTTCCAACTGAAACTATTGTTGAGCCGACAAAAGTCGGGAGAAAAAAGACCTCGGTTAGGAGATTTTTCCCAGGATATATTCTGGTCAATATGGAGCTTAATGATAGAAGCTGGCATTTTATAAGAAGCATACCAAAGGTAATAGGGTTCGTAGGCGGTAAACTCAAAGAGGGAAAGATTGATCCCGATTCAGTCCCCGACATAGATGAAAAAGAGGTTATGAAGATAAAGAGGCAGATAGAAGAAGGAACCCTGAAACCGAAGCCGAGGCTTACATTTGAGAAGGGAGAGACTATAAGGGTTGTAGAGGGTCCTTTTGCGAATTTCTCTGGTGTTATTGAAGAGGTAAAGCCTGAAAAGGGAAAGGTTCAGGTTCTTGTTACCATATTTGGTAGAACGACGCCGATAGAGCTGGATTTTAATCAAGTGGAGAAGATATAGAATGAAAAAGGTGATCGGAGAGGTAAAACTTCTAGTCCCTGCGGGAAAGGCGACGCCTTCGCCTCCTGTAGGTCCTGCCCTCGGACAAAGAGGGATAAATATAATGGAGTTCTGTAAAGGATTTAATGCCCAGACGTCAAAGATGGAGGGCATTTTGCCTGTTATAGTAACCGTTTATGCAGACAGGTCGTTTTCATTTATAATCAAGACTCCCCCTGTGTCATATCTGCTGAAGAAGGCCGCTGGCATTGACAAGGGTTCAGGCGAGGTGCCGAGGGTAAAAAAAGGGAAGGTAACGAAGGCTCAGGTAAGGGAAATAGCCAACCTCAAGCTCCCCGACCTCAATACCGATGATGTCGAGTCCGCAATGAGAATAGTTGAGGGAACGGCAAGGAGCATGGGGATTGATGTTGCATAGTAACATGATGCAGGATACAAGATAAAAACATAATGTATCATAAATCGTGCATCTTGCATCATCTCGTTGCTAAACAGTGAGTGAATGTTAAGGAGACAGATAATGGCAAGGGGTAAAAGGTATCTACAAGTTAGAGAAAAGGTTGATTCGGCAAAGCTCTATACAGTTGAAGAAGCGATAGACCTTATTGAGAAAACCAAGACCGCTAAGTTTGATGAGACTGTTGAGGTTACGGTTAAGCTCGGTATTGATCCACGCCAGGCCGACCAACAGGTTCGAGGCGCTGTGGTTTTGCCCTATGGAACGGGCAGAAGCGTAAGGGTGCTAGTCTTTGCAAAAGGAGAAAAGGTCAAAGAGGCACAGGAAGCCGGGGCCGATTATGTCGGTGCCGAAGACTTGATTGATAAGATCTCCAAAGAGAACTGGCTCGATTTTGATGTTGCAATTGCAACACCGGATGTAATGAGCCTTGTTGGGAAACTCGGTAAGATCCTTGGCCCAAGGGGACTTATGCCGAGTCCAAAGGTAGGCACGGTCACGTTTGAAGTGGCAAAGGCTGTAAAAGAGGCAAAGGCGGGCAGGATCGAGGTTAAGAACGATAAGGGCGGAGTGGTCCATGGCCCAATTGGAAAGGTTTCTTTCAGTCCAGCCAAGCTCAAGGGCAACTTTCTCATGTTCATGGATACAATCACAAGAATGAAGCCTCCTTCTTCAAAGGGGACTTTCATTAAAAAGATCGTGCTTTCAAACACCATGGGCCCTGGAATAAAGGTTGACCCAGTAAGTGTCCGCGATGCACTAAAGGAATTTGAAGCGGCGGCGTAGGAAAGAAAGATGGATAATACAAGAGGGTTCTTATACGCATCGTGTATCTTGTATAATTCATCGTTTTAAAGGAGCAGAAAGATGCTAAGCAAGGCTCAGAAGCAAGAGCTCGTAAGAGAGTTTAATGAGAGGTTTAGGTCTAATCCTTCTCTTTTTGTTGTAGAGTACAAGGGGCTTTCTGTAAAGGATATGGAGAAGCTGAGGCGCCACCTCAAAAAGGCTGGGGCCGATTTCAGGGTCACAAAGAACACTCTTCTTAAAATCGCATCCCATGAAACCGATGTTGAGAAGATAAAAGACCTCTTTGATGGTCCGACGGCAGTTGCTATATGCAGAGAGGACCCTGTGTCAGTTGCCAGGGTTTTTACAGAATCCGTCAAGGAATTGCCGGTACTTAAACTAAAGGGTGGAATCGTTGAAGGCAGGATAATAGGGATTGATGAGGTATCAAAACTGTCACAGCTTCCATCGAGAGAGGTGCTTCTTGCACAGCTTTTAGGGCTTCTCTCAAGTCCGATATCCAATTTTATGGGAACTCTTATGGAGCTTCAGAGGCGTTTACTCTATGTTCTTAGTGCAGTTAAAGAGATGAAAGAAAAAAATGGATAAAATTAGGGATGGTATCCCTACCAAAATTCAAAGGAGGCTTTAAGAAAATGGCAGAGGTTACAAGAGCTGATGTTATATCATATATTGAGCGCGCAAGTATGCTCGAGATCTCGGAGCTAATAAAAGAGATTGAGGAGAAGTTTGGCGTAAAGGCTGCCGCTCCTCAAGTGGCGATGGTCTCCGCTGGAAGCGGCATCGGAGCGGCTGAGACAAAGGCGGCCGAGGCCGAAAAGACGGAGTTCAGCGTAGTGCTGAAGGCTGCGGGAGACAATAAGATTCAAGTGATTAAAGTTATAAGGGAACTTACTGCACTCGGTCTCAAGGAGGCTAAGGAGTTTGTAGAAGGCGCTCCTAAGACCGTAAAAGAGGGTGTGAAGAAAGAGGAAGCGGAGGCTATGAAGAAGAAGCTAGAAGAGGCTGGAGCAACGGTAGAAATCAGTTAAGATATATTAGAAATTGCGGAGATTAAGACCCAAGCGATTACGACTACAAGATGTAGCGACTGACCATTTCTTTGGTTTGTGCTTATTCGACGGCTCGGCTGGCCATTCAATCCATTCGACAGGTTCAAAAGCGCTCATAGCGGACAGGCTTACTGTTTGTGTCTGAGTCAGTTGGATCAAAAAAGGCTTGATCGGGAGCGGATAAAATAGTCTTGGTCAGGAGGAGAAGAGATAACTGACCGGCAGTCCCATTTAATAAACTTAGGACAAGAGGTTGGTCAGAGAGAATAAAGGTTTATCCCTTTAGATCAGGGATTTTTGTCATTTTTTTAAGCCTTCTTGAGTTTTAAATTTAAAGAAAGGGGGAGAGATAAATTGAGTTCTAATTTGAGTTTTGAGGGAACAGAATCATACAGATTAAGAAAGAGCTTTTCAAAAATACCGATAGTTCTTGATGTGCCTCATCTCCTTGAGGTTCAGCTTAAATCTTATGCCGACTTCCTTCAAGCTGACATAAAACCTGAAGAGAGAAAGGAAATAGGGCTTCACCGCGCATTCAAGAGCATCTTCCCTGTTGAGGACTATAATCAGAGGGCATCTCTTGAGTATGTGAGCTATCGTATTGATAAACCCAAGCACGAACCGAATGAATGTCGTATGAAGGGCTACACCTATGTCGCTCCGCTTTATGTAACGTTCCGTCTTGTAATCTGGAATACGCCTTCCGAATCAGGCGATGAACGTACGATAAGAGACGTGAAGGAACAGGAGGTCTATTTTGGCGAGGTTCCGCTTATGACATCAAACGGTGCCTTTATCATAAATGGCACTGAGAGGGCAATCGTTAATCAACTTCACCGCTCACCAGGGGTATTTTTTGATCAGGTAAAAAAAGACCAGACTACTGGAAGGATCTCTTTCTCAGCAAGAATCGTTCCGCAGGATGGAAGATGGCTCGATTTTGAATTTGACTCTAAGGACCTTCTCCATGTAAGGATTGATAGAAAGAAGAGGTTTCTCGTCTCCGTGCTTCTTAAATCACTTGGATACAGTGCCAAGGACATAATGCTCTATTTCTATCCAACTGAAACGATCTATTTTGAACACGATGGGATAAAAAAGAGCGTCGATCCGGAGATCCTCTTTTTTCAGAGATCGAGCACTGACATACTGGACCCCAAGACCGGCGATGTTATAGTTAAAAAGGGTAGAAAATTCGTAAGAAATCTCATTGAAAAGCTACATCAGGCAAAGATAGACAGGATTCCAATTCAAATAACCGACGTAGTAGATAGACCCTCCGCCGATGATATAGTGGATGAAAAGACCGGAGAAGTTATAGTCAATTTCAATGAGGAGATTACAGAGGAGAAACTCCGGGAGATAATGGCGCGGGGAATAAAGGAGTTTAAGGTCTTCTACATAGATAATGTCAATGTAGTCTCATCACTTAGAAACACCATTCTAGCTGATAAGATTAAGACCCCTCAGGATGCTATTGTAGAGATCTACAAAAAATTTAGGCCCACAGATCCGCCGACACTCAGCGTTGCAGAGAACTTTTTCTATAATCTGTTCTTTAATCCCGATACATACAGGCTCTCTAAGGTGGGACGCATCAAGATGAACTATAAACTTGGCTCTCCGGTTCCGGATGACGTGTTTACTCTTACAAAAGAAGATATAATGAGGACAATTAAGTATCTTCTTTACCTCAAAGGTGGGAGGGGAACGATCGAGGATATTGATCACTCTGGGAAGAAGGTAGTACGTACAGTAACAATCGACGACATTGACCATTTGGGGAATAGAAGAGTGCGCACTGTGGGAGAGCTCGTAGAAGATCGCTTCTATCACGGGCTTGAGAGGCTTGCAAGGTCTGTAAGAGAGAAGATGGGGTATCAGACCATAGAGAATTTCATGCCGAGTGAGCTCCTTATTCCAAAGACCGTTATAGCCGTCGTGAAAGAGTTCTTTGCTACTGGACAGCTTTCCCAGTTTATGGACCAGACAAATCCGTTGTCTGAAATCACGCACAAGAGAAGATTGAGCGCCCTTGGTCCAGGCGGTCTTACAAGGGAGCGAGCGGGGTTTGAGGTCCGCGATGTTCATGCCTCTCACTATGGAAGGATATGCCCCATTGAAACCCCTGAGGGACCCAACATCGGTCTTATCTCTAGTCTCAGCACATACGCAAAGGTAAACGAATACGGATTCATACAAACTCCATATAGAGTCGTAAAGAATGGAAGGGTAACGAATGAGATCGTCTATTTGAATGCTCTTGAAGAAGAGGAATACAGAATAGCTCAAGCAAATGCCCCTTTAGATGAAGAGGGGCGTTTTAAATCCGAGCTTGTCTCAGCACGCTATAGGGGCGAGTTCCTCATGGTCGAACGCGATAGGGTTGAGATGATGGATGTTTCTCCTGCTCAACTGGTCTCTGTTTCTGCATCCCTTATTCCGTTTCTTGAGCATGATGATGCAAACCGTGCTCTTATGGGATCAAACATGCAGCGTCAGGCTGTTCCGCTTATTCGTACTACTGCGCCCCTTGTTGGGACAGGTCTTGAGAAAACAGTGGCTAAGGATTCAGGTGTTGCGGTACTTGCAGTAAGAGATGGTTTTGTTGAGTACGTAGATGCTGCGAGGATTGTTGTAAGGGTTTCAAGCGATGGTAATGATGCTGGAGTTGACATTTATAACCTAATTAAGTTTCAAAGATCTAATCAGAACACGTGCTGGAATCAAAGGCCCGTCGTCAAGAAGGGACAGGCGGTTGCCAAGGGAGAAGTCATTGCCGATGGCCCTTCGACAGATCACGGTGAGCTTTCTCTCGGGCAGAATGTGATTGTAGCATTTATGCCCTGGGGTGGATACAACTTTGAGGACGCGATTCTTATTAGTGAAAGGTTGGTTAAGGAGGATAAATTTACCTCTATTCACATTGAGGAATTTGAGTGCATGGCACGTGAGACAAAGCTCGGGCGTGAGGAGATAACAAGGGATATACCCAATGTCGGTGAGGAAACACTCAAGGATCTGGATGAAAGTGGGATAATAAGAATTGGAGCTGAGGTAAAGCCCGGGGACATTCTTGTTGGAAAGATTTCTCCAAAAGGCGAGACTCAGCTCTCCCCTGAAGAGCGGCTCCTAAGGGCTATATTTGGGGATAAGGCGGGCGATGTCAAAGACACATCTCTTAGAGCCAACCCGGGGGTCTACGGGACTGTAATAGATGTGAGGATGCTTACCTCAAGGATGGTAGATAAAGATGAGAGGGCAAAAAGTATAGAGGATTTTGAGATAGCGCGCCTCAGACAGGATAGAGATGACGAAATAAAGATTCTCAAAGAAGGTGCCCTTGAAAGGATAAAGTCGCTTCTTCTCGATAGGGTTGCAGCACAGAGATTCATAATAAACAGAAAAACGTTGATCAAAAAAGGGGAAAAGATAACTGAAGGTGTGCTAAATAACATTCCGTTTGAAAAGCTCACTGACATCAGTGTTGAGAGGGGAGAGTCAGTTGAGCACGAGGTTAAAAGAACGATTGAAAGGACGCTTGAGCAGATTGATCTAGTGAAGTTGGTCTATGATCAGAGAATACAAAAACTCACCCGACCCGATGAGCTTCCGCCGGGGGTTTTAAAAATCGTGAAGGTGCATATTGCGGTAAAGAGAAAGCTTCAAGTAGGGGATAAGATGGCGGGAAGGCACGGCAACAAAGGGGTTATATCAAAGATCCTTCCCGAAGAGGATATGCCGTATCTGCCAGACGGAACCCCGGTTGATATGGTGCTAAACCCTCTGGGAGTTCCTTCGAGAATGAACGTAGGGCAGATTCTTGAGACGCACCTTGGCTGGGCTGCAAAGGAGATTGGGCGTCAGCTAAATGAGTATATTGAGCGTGAGTTTAGCTCGACTTCACTTAGAAGGAAGCTCAAAGAGATTTATGAATCGAAAGAGATCAGACGGTTTATAGATGAAATGAGTGATGAGGAGGTATTAGAGTTCACAAAGAGACTAAATGAGGGGATACCTATTGAATCCCCCGTGTTTGACGGCGCGACTGAAAAAGAGGTAAAGGATATGCTCAGATCGGCTGGGCTTCCGGAGGATGGAAAAACAATTCTTTTTGACGGGCGCACGGGGGAACCGTTTGATCAAAAGGTCACGGTTGGTGTTATGTATATGCTCAAACTCCACCATCTCGTAGAGGATAAGATTCATGCAAGAGCGATAGGTCCTTATTCTCTTGTCACTCAGCAGCCCCTCGGCGGCAAGGCTCATTTTGGAGGACAGAGGCTTGGAGAGATGGAGGTATGGGCTCTTGAGGCCTATGGCGCGGGCTATACGCTTCAAGAATTTCTCACTGTGAAATCAGACGATGTAGTTGGAAGAACCAGGATATTTGATTCCGTTGTAAAGGGCGACATGAATTTTGAGCCTGGCCTTCCTGAATCGTTCAAGGTTCTCGTAAAAGAACTCCAAGCCCTGGCACTTGATATAGATCTAATTGAAAACGACGGATTAGACAAGTTCACCACCGGTACTCCGGCGAAGCCTGCCCTTGGCAAGGGCGAAGGGCTTACCGCAGGCGTTGGGGGAAGAGCGGGATCACAGAGGTCAAAAGAAAAGACATTGAGAGACTAATCTTGGGTTAGAGAACATGATTTCTATATTAACAAATCCGACGTCTAGGCAGGAACAGTTGCGACAGACAGGCAGCAACCGGACACCAGTGGCTTACGCGGGTAGAAGGCGTCCAAAACGGAAGCGCTGAATAGAAGCTTCC
>PSLL01000103.1:0-2773 GCA_040289575.1 Candidatus Dadabacteria bacterium
ACAGCGGCAGCCGGAGCCCAGTAGACCGTCACCTCGTGATAAGCACAGGGCAGCCGGCGTTGTTTGTCACCTTGCGGCTGACGCTTCCAAGCAGCAGTTCCTTTAGCGCGCCCCTGCCCCTGCTCCCCATTACCACGAGGTCGCACTTTTCGGCCTGCGCGATTTCTATTATCACCTGGGCAGGGTCGCCCCTTTTCAGCACGGTCTTGACATTCTGCTGCAGGTTCTTGCCATCCGCCCTTTTTCTGTATGCTGCAATGATCTCTGCCCCGAGGTCCAGCAGGGCGCCGGCGACATGGGCCGAGGCCGGCAGCCTGCTGCCTGCCGACTCGTGCACGACGTGGACAATGAGCATGCGAGAGTTGTATTTCTGTGCCAGGTCGGCAGCCATTTCAAATGCCCTGTCTACATATACAGAGCCGTCCACCGCAACAAGGATCTTTGCAAGCATTATTTTACTACCGGATATCAGGGTATGCGGCCAATCTGTATAAACCTAGGGTGGCTCAGACTGGCAGGACATACACATACACAACACACATACAACGCACTGCAAATCGCACATAGATATCCACAGTGTGTGCGCTGCGTTGCAAAAAACGAGCGAGCCTGGCACAGTGCCGCTTAAATGTGGAGACTTTTACTAAAAGTCGCGGAGATGCCCATCTACAGCAGCAAACTATGCAGAGAGATCCTCGGTATGGACGAAGCCGTAAGGTTTGCAGGGATAGCAGACAACCTTGGCAAGATAGTGGCCTACGAATACCGCGAGGGACTGGCCCCGCTGATGACCATCCAGGAATCCGAGATGTCCGTCATCCAGTCGGTCATAAGGATGGGGCTGAGGAGGATGCACGAGGAAAAGCTTGGCAGGACGCTCTATGCCGTCGCGGCCTATGAAAAAGTCAAGAGGGCGACCATTCCGCTTGCTGACGGCTCGTTTCTGATGATCTCGTTTGACATCCCGTCCGACCACGAGTCGATAATCCTGAGGCGGGTGTTGCCCCTGATCAAGGAGAAGGGCCTCTTTGATGGTGATACCACCAGGTACATGCCGACAATGGAAGCCAAGTGACCCCACACGGAGACGTCATCACCGCCCTTCTTTTTTCGCGCACACACATGCGTGCGTCAGCCCCCTTTGCTTTTTCTAAACACCAGCACCGGCTCGTCCGTTATTACATAGTCGTGCGACGTGATGATATCCGGCAGGTACTGCCGGGGCGTCCTGTGCAGATCATGTATGCACAGGATAGACATTCTATCGCGGGGCTCAAGCCCGAGCTGCTTTTCCAGCGAAATCAGCTCGTCTGCAAATCCGTTGTTGAAGAACCAGGCATCGTCTTCGCACACTATTCTCGGCGCGGGTCATTCCTCTTCCCTTCCCCCTTCTAGCGCGCCAGCTTCTTTTCTATCTGGCGGCCTTTTGCCCTTCACCCCGCCCAATCACCTGCCAAGGTTCTCCATCGACCTTGCCTTATCGAGAGTCCATTATCGGGTCGTACGCGACACAGCCCTATTTCCGGCCCAAGCTTTTCATCTCATGAAAACATTACGCTGCGCGGCCCGCAGCTGCATGGGCATACGGTTGGGCAAAAGCAGGAAAGAGATAAATTGCAAGCCGGCGCCTTTCAGCTCTCAAATGACCGAGACTGCTGAAAGAAAGGAGGGGAGGAGGACAGGCAAGCTGTACGTCGTGGGCGTGGGCCCGGGCAGCCACGACCACATGACATACAGGGCAAAGCAGGTCATCGAGGAGAGCGAGGTCATTGTCGGCTATGAGACGTACGTTGGCCTTGTAGAGGACCTCATAAAGGGCAAACAAGTCTACAGGTACGCCATGACACAGGAGGTCGACAGGGCAAACCAGGCGATAGGGTTTGCAGAGAAGGGCATGACGGTATCGCTCGTTTCTTCAGGCGATCCGGGCATCTACGGCATGGTCGGCCTGATATATGAAATCCTGGTAGAGAAGGGCTGGGACAGGGAGACCAGCATCTATGTTGAATGCGTGCCGGGCGTCTCGTCTCTCAACTCTTGCGCGGCCCTGGTCGGGTCGCCCCTGATGACGGACTTTGCGGTCGTGAGCATGAGCGACCTGCTCGTCCCGTGGGAGATGATAGTCAAGCGCGTGGAGGCGGCGGCGCTTGGCGACTATGTCACCGTCATTTACAATCCAGCGAGCAAAAAGCGCGTCCACCAGCTGCGCGACGCGCGCGACATATTTCTCAGATACAGAAAGCCCGAGACGCCGGTGGCGATAGTCAAGGGCGCCTACAGGGAGACCCAGCAGGTCGTCGTAACCACTCTGGATAAAATGCTGGAGCACCAGGACATGCTGGGCATGATAACAACCGTCATCGTGGGCAACTCGTCCACCTACAACTACAAGGGGATGATGATAAACCCCAGAGGCTACACGTCCAAGTACGAGCTGGTCAAAGAGCCTGCGGTGCAGGCGCAGCAGCAGGCAAAAGCTTGAATTGAATCTTGTGCAGACCACCAGCAATAATAGAGCCACAGGAAAAATAGAGATACCCGCATTTCACGCACGGGCTTTCTCTTGGTTAGACGTCTAAGAGCCTATCCGAAAAGTCCTCCTGCCCTGTAGGTTATCCACGCGCATGCAAAATGCAGCATCGCGACATAGTTCTCCTCCTCTTTCTTTTCCCACCGAATCAATAAGCGCCGGAACCTGTTCATCCAGGAATGGGTTCTTTCTCTCAACGACCCACCTCCTGGCCCTGTACTCTGGTATTTTCTTCCTGTCCTT
>PSLL01000104.1:0-1248 GCA_040289575.1 Candidatus Dadabacteria bacterium
CCAGCCACGAGCGAAAATGAGTTTCAATCCCACTATGGTGCGATTGCTACTTGGGGTCTCAAAGACAACGGTGCTATTATCGTCATGTTTCAATCCCACTATGGTGCGATTGCTACGCGGTCGGTTGCAACAACTTCGATAGCATATGCGGCGGTTTCAATCCCACTATGGTGCGATTGCTACTGAAGCGCTTGGGCGGCGGTTACGGGCTGAAGGTCAGTTTCAATCCCACTATGGTGCGATTGCTACCCGCATTGTCTCCAAACTTACAGGCGTTCCCGTTCACGTTTCAATCCCACTATGGTGCGATTGCTACGTCAAAGGCGGTAAGCGTGGCGGTAGATGAGAGAGAGTTTCAATCCCACTATGGTGCGATTGCTACTGACGCACTACTGCTGGCGGCACGCGATTGAGCAAGGTTTCAATCCCACTATGGTGCGATTGCTACGTCGTTGAACAACTAATAGAGAATCCTGCCCCGTTCGTTTCAATCCCACTATGGTGCGATTGCTACTCGTCCATTTTGTCGGCGTCGCGGCGTAGGCGGTTTGTTTCAATCCCACTATGGTGCGATTGCTACACATCAAAGACTAGCCCCGCTCCGCGCCCGCCACCGGTTTCAATCCCACTATGGTGCGATTGCTACCTGCCTTATTTTACTAGACTTTTCTTCTCTTCTCTTGGTTTCAATCCCACTATGGTGCGATTGCTACCTTATAGATTTTTTCTATTTGTCAAGCCCCACAAACCGTTTCAATCCCACTATGGTGCGATTGCTACCCAGCCCCTGCTCCCGCCAATCACCATGTAGAAGTTGTTTCAATCCCACTATGGTGCGATTGCTACTGTTCCGTTGGAACCGTCTTGCCGAGCAGGATTTCCGTTTCAATCCCACTATGGTGCGATTGCTACCGGGAGAGGAAATTGGAACGGAGTCGCAGAGAAGGAGTTTCAATCCCACTATGGTGCGATTGCTACTTTTGGGGGTGGGGCTTTAGGCTCTGTGGGTGCAGCTGGTTTCAATCCCACTATGGTGCGATTGCTACGATGCCCTGCTGGATGATCTGTTGCGTCCGTTCTGAGTTTCAATCCCACTATGGTGCGATTGCTACCAGTTCGTTGCGTCCCAGGATATCCCCACCACCTCCGGTTTCAATCCCACTATGGTGCGATTGCTACTCAACATCTAAGGTATAAACAAACCTGGACGCCCACGTTTCAATCCCACTATGGTGCGATTGCTACCAA
>PSLL01000104.1:1399-2769 GCA_040289575.1 Candidatus Dadabacteria bacterium
ACGTCTGTGTACTGTTTCAATCCCACTATGGTGCGATTGCTACAGGCGTGGCTTGCCGACCACCGACCAAGCGACGTCGGTTTCAATCCCACTATGGTGCGATTGCTACATTAGCGCCTACGAGGCGCTGCTGAACTAACCCAAGTTTCAATCCCACTATGGTGCGATTGCTACACTCAAAACAATCGTACCCACCAAGCCCACCCACCCGTTTCAATCCCACTATGGTGCGATTGCTACTTACTAACTCCCCAACCCCGCCTCACTTTCCGCTTGTTTCAATCCCACTATGGTGCGATTGCTACATTTTGCGTATTTTGTAACCCCAGCCGACCAGCGTTTGTTTCAATCCCACTATGGTGCGATTGCTACTCAGCGCCACGGGCGATTTCTTGCCCGTCGCAAAGGTTTCAATCCCACTATGGTGCGATTGCTACTTGTAACCAGAACAGGTCCGTTTCCTTCACTCTTGTGTTTCAATCCCACTATGGTGCGATTGCTACTGAGCGCGGTACAGGCAACTTGAAGAGCGTTGACTTCAGTTTCAATCCCACTATGGTGCGATTGCTACCCTTACCGAGCATCTTCAAACACCTCCGTGAGTGTTGTTTCAATCCCACTATGGTGCGATTGCTACGTTAATTTGTGTTATGGGTTGCGTGGAGTAGTCGGAGTTTCAATCCCACTATGGTGCGATTGCTACAGAAAGAGGAGGGGGCGGGCAAGGAGGCAGGCGAAAGTTTCAATCCCACTATGGTGCGATTGCTACCGTTGCCGCCGAACTGTTCATGCCTGTCATTGAAGTAGGTTTCAATCCCACTATGGTGCGATTGCTACCCTTCAGGCGCTCGTAGATATCACCTGCAATGTAGTGTTTCAATCCCACTATGGTGCGATTGCTACTAGGATTTCGTCTGGTGTTCCGATAGCGGTGCTGCGGTTTCAATCCCACTATGGTGCGATTGCTACCTGGGTCGTGTTTGGTGAGGGTGATTAGGGTGTTGTGTTTCAATCCCACTATGGTGCGATTGCTACCAACCGTGCGGCGAAGCCTGCAAGGAGGGAAGCAAAAGTTTCAATCCCACTATGGTGCGATTGCTACGGAGGTGAGTAAGATGCGGCGACGTTCATTGCGACGGGTTTCAATCCCACTATGGTGCGATTGCTACTGGAAGATTTCCAGCGCCGTCTCTCTGAAATTGCTGCGTTTCAATCCCACTATGGTGCGATTGCTACTCCAATACCTGCTAGACATCGCGCAAGCCTTTCCCCGGTTTCAATCCCACTATGGTGCGATTGCTACGGAAACCGTAAGGGAAATCCACCTGCCCGGCAAGTGCGTTTCAATCCCACTATGGTGCGATTGCTAC
>PSLL01000105.1:0-1969 GCA_040289575.1 Candidatus Dadabacteria bacterium
AGCTCTCACAAGCTACCCATTTTTCACAAGACCCACTGGTACAACTTTTGGGGTATTGAATCTCAGCCTAAGAGTTCCTAACAGCATGAGCTCACAGCAAGCGCCAGCAAATCAAAGCCTTGGCGAAAGTCATGAAAGCGTGATGCAATTCGGGTCGGCGTTCATAGCGGCAGCGCAGGCGACGAAATTGATGCAGCCAAGCCAAGGTTCGCTCGACCACCCAACGATAGACACCGAGCCCACGGCCAGGCGGCGTGTTGCGCCTGGCCAAGAGCGGCTCGATGCCCACGGCCCGCCGCCACGCGCGATGCGGTTGCGAGTCATCCGCGCGGTCACCCTGCACGCACTTGGGGCGCTGACGAGCTCGTCCGCCTTTGCCCTGCGCCGCACGCCGAAGGTGACAACGGATGCATGCAGCCCTGCGGGCTGCGGCGGAGGGTTGCCTTTGTCCGTGGGATGCGGACCAGTCTGGCGCGCCCTTTTAAGGCACGCACGCTCGAACTATCGACGACCGCACGCGACCAATCGAGCTGCTCAGCCGCTTGGCGCTTAGCCACGCGCACTGCGTGCCAGCCTTGCCACACACGCGCGGCTTGCCAATCGCGCAGTCGACGCCAACAGGTCATGCCACTGCCGCAGCCCATCTCTTGTGGCAGGTCTTCCCAGCCGATGCCCGTCTTTAGCAGCCAAACGATGCCTGTCAGCGCAGGCGCTATGACTGCCCCCAATTCATCATCGGTTAAAGGTTTCGCCATCGGTTGTCCTCCATCAACCCGCTCCGCCGCATGCTATCCGATGGCCATACCTGCTCTGTCATTTGGTTAGGAGCTCTAAATCTAATTCGTGAAGCGCGTAGAGCAAGCTCAGTAGTCCGATCACGATCATCCTCCCACTTGCAGGTACAGGATCTGCTAATATCAGCCTCCCCAGGAATCCCAATAAAGCGCCAAGGATTGTAGCGGTACTTACCGCGCTAATAGTATAAAGACTTACCACCGAAAGCCAATGCCAGCGTGATTGTGCAATATTTTCCCCATACACGGGTGGGTCGGAGGCTAACACTTGCTCAGGTACAACCGCCAGCAGAACGGCTGTCGCCATCACGAGCGTAAGCGGGCGGAGATAGTGGCACATAATACGAGTCCGCGCCATAGCTTGATAGAGGAAAAGGCCCATAGGCCACCTCGTTTGCATGTGATTGAGTGGCTAGCGAATCCGCTCCAGCGTCAAGGCCATCACTTCAAAGAAAGGCTCGATACTCGGTGGGTCAATATGATAATGCAGGTAAATGAGTTTTAACTCAGTAGGCAAGGGGATCGAGATGATATGACTCATTATTCCGTTTGCCGCTGAAGTCACTATGAGCCGCTTAGCCTGAACACCCGCAATGGGCAGCGTGCGCACAATTTGGTAAGACTCGAACTGGATCGAGTAAGGCAATGATGTGCCTGGTGTATAGACATGTGCTCTAGCCCAATCATCTATCGAAAGGCGTTGGGGGTTGGTGATGACTGCTAGTCCAATCAACGGAAATTCACGTGAGACGCATGGTTGATATTTCGTGCTGTCACAGAAGATCATTTCATGCAATATTTCAGGACCAGTGGAGCCATAAAGAGTGTATATAAACTGTGGCGGATACTTGATGCGGAAGCCATGCTCCTGGTTCTCGTAAAGCTTCCAGCCTATGGTGACAGGGGCGTGAGGCTGGGCACAGGGCTAACGATTAGCGTAGCAGTTGAGGTCGGCGTCGGTTGGGTCGTGGGGGTGTTGGTCGGCGTGATAACAACGGTAGGTGTCATGGCAGGCGTGGTCGTCACGAACAGTGTGGGCGTGACTGAAAGTGTGGCGGTAATGGGAGGCGTCACTGGGATTGTAGAAGTGATCGGGCGTGTAGGAGTCAGGATGGGCTGCTGGGCGATGAATGGTGCACGGGATGGTGAGTCGAGCAGCAGCAACAGCCACAAGC
>PSLL01000105.1:1983-2739 GCA_040289575.1 Candidatus Dadabacteria bacterium
GGATGGTGAAGATGACGATTCCTATAATGCCTTTGAACAAAGGAAAAGTACGCTGCATCTCTGTTTCCCTCGCTTAGTCAAGTACCCGTTTCAGTCGGCAAAACAGGGCTGCAATTAATGCAGCACCTTCTATGGAAAGCGTGAGTAGCGAATTAGCCTCCTGCTCCACCCCAAAGCTGTACCCCATCGAAATCATAATTGGGGCCATTGGTGTCGAGATAGAGTTCAATTTTTAATGACGTGTGATTACCTTGCGTAAAGGTTTTCGTCAACGTATATTCATGCCACAGGAAATCACCGGCGCCAATAGACCAGCCAAGTGTCCCAGGATTCTCATACGTACCACCGTTGGCCCACAGAAAGATTGAGCCGCTGATCGCACTGCCTTCTTTGGAGCGAATCCACACGCGCAGTGAATAGGTGTCGTTGGCTGAGGGGTAGGTCGCAAACTCCTGGATGATAGACACGGCCTGGGTTGTACAATTGCCGCGATTCGTCTCCAGGTATTGGCTGTCGTCTGGCACGGTGCCCGCATAGACTGCGTAATTAACCGTACAACCACCTTGTTGATGGAAGGTGCTCCAATATGCAAAGCCATCTTCAAAGGAGGTGTTGTTGGCATAGTTGCGCTGAAATGTGACGCCATCGAAATCATAATTCGGCCCCACATTATCAAGGTAAATGATGACTTCCAGCAGGTTGTGTCCATTATTCAGAAAATGCACGGTGGCTTCGACTTGCTTCCAGTTTGCATCG
>PSLL01000003.1:0-20964 GCA_040289575.1 Candidatus Dadabacteria bacterium
GTATCTTTTTGCTATGCTCACTACCAACCTTAGATTCGCCTTTACAAACCTCTCCCTCAGCTCCTTTGCCTTTTCTGAATAGGCTCTCATAAAGCCGTTGAGTCTGTTTATACGCTTTGACAATGACTTTCCATTGCCGTTTTGATGACCGTTTTTATCCGAGGCTCTTTTGCTTTTTCCATTCTTTCTCTTTGAGAGCTTATCAAGAATTGTTCTTATTTCTCTTGCCTTTGCCTCGCACTTCTTTATCTTTGCCGATACCTCTATCTCTTCCTTAGATGTAAGGAGTGACTCTGCTCCCATATCCTTAAAGTAGACATAAAGGAGTCTGAACTGCTCATCCGGTATCCATTGCTCCTCTTCATACTCTGTAGAGTCTAACCCCTTAGGCTCGAGCTCAGCTCCGGACTCTACTATATTGAGTATTGGATCGTCTTCAATATCAAGAGGCACTAAGGTCTCTTCATCCTCTTGAACAAACTCCCCAAGGTCATTTACTCCCGCAGTCGTTTCTTCATATTCTATGTCCTTTATCTCCATCTCTTATCTCTATTCCTCCAATTCTTAAAATACGGAGAACATATTTATAAATAGCCTAGATTCTATTTGCTCCGCATTCATATGCTAAAAAGGTTTGAAGAGCGCTATCTATTAAACAGGGTAAAATAATTATCAAAGGATGAGAAAGCCCTCTCAGCTTTTCTCCGTGAGGAGTTTATAGTCTCTTTTATGAACTTATCTGAAAGAAATAGGGCGAACTCAAAGCCGTTCGGATAATTTCCGCACTCGTTTTTTAAAACCTCATTTCTCTCAGTCATATCCTCCCTCCTTGATTCAAACTCAATATACTATCGCTGAAAATACCTGTCAAGGGCTTTTTCGCAAATGCGAAAACGTATTTCCGTTATTTCCTAGAAAAAATTGCACAAGTATATTTGCTCTACGCACTCGCTAACAGTGAAATAAAAGTTGAAACGAGATTTTCAACTAGGCTTATTGTCTATTTAATTCCTCTACAATAGCTTCCATACCCTCTTTCTTTTGAAAAAGGGAGGCGAAATCCAGGGCCTCTTCTTTTGTCTTGAATTTTCCCACCCTTATAAGGTTCCAGGCCCCCCCTCTTGAGTTATAGGTAGGAACAATATAGGCGTCGTAGCCCTTTTCCTTCAGTTCATTTGCGATCCTTTGTGCCCTTTCGATCCCCTTGAATGCCGCAACCTGGATTGTGTATTTATTGATCTCTGTCTCAACATCAATCTTGGATTCGCCCAGTGGTTTTAATTCTTGTGGTTTAAATTCCTCCGCGCCTTTTAATGGTTTTGTAACTGCCGTTGCAATGCTCAACTGGTCTTCTTTAGAGGGCTTTTTTTCATACACTTGAACGCGTGCCTCTGGGCTGGCAGTGTTGGTTTCTCTTTTCTCAGCAGATTGAATATTTGATTCTTCTATTCTCATTCCGACGAAGACACCGAGGGCGAACGCAATGAGGAGTGTAAAAAAAAATGTAAATCCACTTACACCACCTCTGGCGGGTTTTGTCAGTATCAGTTTGGGTTTTAATCTATTCATGGTGCAATCACCTGCCACTAGGTATCGCTGGTGCCGAAGGGGGGATTTGAACCCCCACGGACTCTCGCCCACTGGATCCTGAATCCAGCGCGTCTGCCAAATTCCGCCACTTCGGCATCTAAATTCTCTAACGCTTCACAATTATTATAAGTCAGATTTATCATCTTTAGACTAGCTCCATAAAGTCTAATCCCGGCAGTAAATTTCGTCAAACGTACTATTTCCAGGTTCTAAATTCAGGTTGGACAGGCTATTTATCCAAGTCTCTTAGAGCTGAAAGAAATGTGTCCACATTCTTGCGCCTGCATGTCTCGCCCATAAGGCCGATTCTCCAGATCTTTCCCTTCGTATTTCCAAGCCCTCCGCCGACCTCAATGCCGTATTCGTCAAGGAGTTTTCTTCTCTTCTGAGCATCATTGAATCCGCTGGGAAGCACCACCGAGGTTAACATTGGGAGTCTGTGTCCATCTCTAGCAAATAGTCTCCATCCCAACTCCATAATTCTGGATTTCAGGTAATCGCCCAGTATTTGATGGCGCTTAAACCTCTCTTCTAACCCCTCTTCGATTATAATTCTCAGACCTTCCCTCAGAGCAAAGAGCATGGAGATTGGAGCCGTATGATGATAAAACCTCTCTTCACCCCAGTACCTTTCAATCATGTTCAGGTCTAAATACCAACTCTGGACCTTTGATCTTTTTAAATGCATCACATGAACCGCTTTTTCACTTAAGGTAATTGGGGCAAGTCCCGGCGGAACGCTCAGGCACTTCTGTGTCCCACTATAGCATATGTCAATTCCCCATTCATCCACATTTAATTCACATCCCCCAAGAGATGTTACGGCATCTACCAAAAAGAGCGTCTCCGTATTCTTGAGGAACTTTCCTATATCTTCGAGTGGCTGTTTTGCACCTGTAGAGGTCTCAGCATGGACTATAGCAAACACCTTTGCATCGGGGTGTTTTTTTTAGTGTATCAATTATTCGGTTTGGATCAATTATATCTCCCCACTCCCCATCAATCCGAATCACATTTGCTCCACATCTTGAGGCAACATCAGCCATCCTCTCCCCAAATGCCCCATTGATTCCAATTACCGCTTTATCTCCGACGTCCAGGATATTGACAAATGACGTTTCCATTCCCGCGCTACCCGTTCCAGAGATCGGGATCGTAAGCTTATTTGCGGTCTTAAAAACGATCCTTAACATCGCGCAGACTTCATCCATGATTTTCATAAATTCGTGATCTAGGTGGCTGAGTATAGGAGTTGTCAATGCCCTATAGACCCGGTAGGGGATATTACTCGGTCCCGGCCCCATCAGAATCCGTTCAGGTGGTTTAAGTTCGTCAAACTCTAGAGTGCTTTCCATTTTAATCTCCAAGGATTTTTATTGAAGAAGATATAGATTAAATGAAATTTAAAAAAGATCACGTGCTTAATCTGTTTTCAACCTAAACAGGTGTTATGGGTGTATAATTAGGGATTATGAACAAACGAATTACAGGTAATGCCAAGGGTTCAATATTCATTCATATTAGGGATTATATAATAAAGGTGTACGGCTGGGAAATTTGGGAAGAAATACTGAGCCATCTTTCTCAATCAGATAGAGATATATTTGGGGGACAGCTTAATAAACACGGCTGGTATCCGGCTCCTGTCATAAATCGTCTGATTAACGTTTGTGATAATATGTTTGGAGAGGGGAATTTTAAGTCCATAGTGCCGATTGTTGAATATATTGCCCAACAAGACCTTGCCCCGGTTTTTGACATATTTGTCAATCTGAGTCCATTTTTTGTGCTGAGCAGTGCGCCCTCTCTGTGGAGAAGGTATTTCGATACAGGGGAGGTAAAGATAGAAGTGTCAGATGAGATCAATAGGCATTTTAGGCTCATTCTTGAGGAGATTGCCGATGAGAACAGTGTTTCAGGTCGAGCAATCTGCACGTACGCTAATCCTACATGGCTCAGAATCACACTCATTATGGCCGGGGCAGAAACGGTAACTATGAGCCATGTCGAGTGCCGTTACAAAAATGCCTCATCGTGTGTGCTTGATATATGGTGGGATAAATAATTTATTACTCCAAAAGGCCGCGAGTAAATGTATCAAATTTAAATCCTGAATCTCTTCGGATACCTGGTGAGATTCACACATCCACCTTTTTTTACAACCACAACGTCCTCTATTCTTACGCCGCCCAGCTTTTCATAGTATAGTCCCGGTTCAACCGTGATTACGTTTCCCTCCTTGAGAATAGTATCTGTAAGACCCACTCTTGGAGGCTCGTGGATTTCAAGTCCCAGTCCATGCCCCGTTGAATGAATAAACCCCTGCTGTTTTCCGTCTATCATTCCAGTTTCGAAACCGGATTCTTTGAAAAACTCTAATATTGTCCCATGAATGTCCTTTACCTTTGCGCCGTGTCTTATGAGACTGAGTCCGAGCCTTTGACCCTTAAGAACTGTCCGATACATTCTTTCTAAATCTTTAGACGGCTCGCCTTTCACTACGGTTCTCGTCATGTCTCCAAAATACCCGCTTTCCTGAGACCTAGGGAATATGTCAATTACAATCGGCTGATTCGCAAAAAGAGGTCCTTCTCCTCTGTGATGTGGCATAGAAGAATGGATTCCACAGGCAACGATTGTGTTTGAAGCGGTACATCCGAGCCTTGAAAGCTCCGAGTTTATCTCGCCCTTTATCATCTCAGATGTGAGAAGAGAGCCGTTTAGGAATAATTTCCCATCCTGAATCTTAGATGAAGAGATCATATTGATAGCTAGCTCCATTGCCTTTTTGGTTTTTCTGAGGGAGTCAGATATAAGCCTTACTTCCTCTGGTGTTTTTTTCATTCTTTCCTCAAAGAATAGTCCTTCTTTACACCTAATCCTGTATCCGAGTTCTCTCAATTCATCTGCGTATTTTATAGGAAAATCCCCTGGAACAAGCGCGCTCTTTATTCCACGTTCTTTAAAAACGATATTTACAATATCGGCGAATCCCGCTTGTTTACGCTTCCTGGATGGAAGTTTTTTTCTGTACTCAGAGAAAGAAAGAACCTCATCTACATCCGCCTCTTCTTTTCCTCTATCTAACTCAAGGTCGCTTAGAATAATCGTTTTTTTGCCTCTATTCTCAATAAAAATAATGGGGTCTGGAGCAAAAAAACTCGTTCTATAGAGGAGGTCTGCACTATTTTCGCTTGATGCGATTATAAGCAGGGTGTCGTGTTTCATGAAAAAACTATACCATAGAATAGTGAGTCTTATATAAAGACAGTCATTCGGATGTCAAGAATCAAATTTTGCTTAAGTCATAGATTATCTCAGTTGATCAAAGGTTAAGTACAAATCTATTTTTGATCATTCCAAATTTCTATGAGTAATGCCGTTTGGTTTAGGTATACTGTTTTTATGCCATACGAAGATGAAAGAAAAAGGGTTGTCATAGAGAGAGTAACCCCAGAAATTGACTGCGGTCGGTTTCCCATAAAGAGAGTCGTTGGAGAGAGGGTTTTGGTCGAGGCCAGTGTATTTGCCGATGGTCACGATTCGGTTTCAGCAAGGCTTCTTTACAAAAAGAATGGAAAGAGACAATGGAGAGAAGTTCGGATGACCTTTGTTGAAAATGATAGGTGGAGAGGAGAGTTTATTGTTGATGAGATTGGAATCTATCTCTATACAATTGAAGGATGGGTTGACCATTTTAAGACATGGCAGAACAATATCAAAAAGAAATTCGATGCCGGTCAGGACATCAAGATTGATATGCTTACGGGAATAGGGTATGTAGAGCAGGCTTTAAAGAGGGCTTCGGGAACCGACAGAAGGAAACTCACAGGTATTGGCGATTCATTAAGGGGAGATACGGAAGAGGCAATCTCTGCTGCTCTCGACGATGAATTCATCAAATTAATGGATAAATACACGGATATGAGATTTGCCACAAATTATGGAAAGGTGCTTCGTGTTGTGGTAGATCGAGAAAAAGCCGTCTTTAGCGCGTGGTATGAGCGGTTTCCAAGGTCGTGCTCCACGGAGCCGGGCAGACACGGAACATTCAAGGATTGTGAGGCGATACTTCCGGAGATATACAGAATGGGGTTTGATATTCTATATCTGCCCCCCATCCATCCGATTGGAAGGACAAACCGCAAGGGTAAGAATAACTCGCCAATTGCGGAGCCGAATGATGAGGGCAGTCCTTGGGCGATAGGCTCGGATGAGGGCGGGCATAAGGCAGTCCACCCTAAGCTCGGAACCATTGAGGATTTTGAGAATTTGGTGGCCAGGGCAAAGGATTATGGGATAGAGATTGCACTGGACATTGCATTTCAGTGCTCTCCCGATCATCCCTATGTTAGGAATCACCCAAAATGGTTTAAATGGCGTCCCGACGTAACGGTTCAGTATGCCGAGAACCCTCCCAAGAAGTATGAGGATATATTTCCTCTGAACTTTGAGACAGACAAATGGCATGAGCTTTGGGAGGAACTAAAGAGCGTGGTGGTTTTCTGGATCGAAAAGGGTGTTCGGATATTTAGGGTTGATAATCCGCATACAAAACCATTTCGTTTTTGGGAATGGCTCATAAATGATATTAAGAGGAGTTATCCCGACATTATCTTCCTCTCTGAGGCTTTCACAAGGCCTAGCGTCATGTATTACCTGGCTAAACTCGGGTTTACTCAATCATACACATACTTTGCATGGAGGAATACAAAGAAGGAGTTTATAGATTACCTTACAGAGCTTACTCAGACAGAGGTTAGGGAATACTTTAGACCCAACTTCTGGCCTAATACTCCGGATATCCTTGCAGGACCCCTTCAGTATGGAGGGAGGCATGTATTTATGATGAGGCTTATACTTGCCTCAACGCTTTCATCCAACTACGGCATATACGGGCCCGCATTTGAATTATGCATTAATGAACCAATGCCGGGTAAGGAGGAGTATGCCAACTCAGAAAAATATGAGATAAAGAACTGGGATTGGAACAGCCCGGGGAATCTCAAGGACTTCATAGGGAGGGTCAATAGGATAAGAAAAGAGAATCCTGCGCTTCAGACCACGTGGAATCTCAGGTTTTATGAAGTGGACAATGATTATTTGATATTCTATGCAAAATGGACTGAAGACCTATCAAACATAATACTCGTTGTGGTGAATCTCGATACAGTTTACAAACAATCGGGTTGGGTAAAGGTTCCTATAGGGGAATTGGGAATAGATTCTAATCGGTCGTATGTCGTTCATGATCTACTGAGTGATGAGAAATACGTCTGGTATGGAGAGAGAAATTACGTGGAGCTTAATCCCTATAAGATTCCTGCCCATATTTTGAGGATTGAAAAGGGTTGAAAATGGAAACGGATTTTGACTATTTTATGTGATAGAATTTAATAACATATTAGATGTTGATACTACCTGAACCTTCTCCTCCTCAATTGGAGGGATATCCATAGATAAATCCCATGTTAGGTCAAGGAGACACCGTCCGATGCCTCAGAATGAAATCTATCTTGAAGATAATCCTCTATGGTATAAGGATGCCATAATCTATGAACTGCATGTCAAAGCCTTTTATGATAGCAACGGCGACGGAATCGGGGATTTCAAAGGGCTTACAGAGAAGCTGGATTATCTTGAGAGCCTCGGTATAACCGCTATATGGCTTCTTCCATTTTATCCGTCTCCTCTAAAGGACGATGGATACGATATAGCGGATTACATGAATATACATTCACATTATGGCACTCTGAGGGATTTCAAGGAGTTCTTGCGTGAATCACATAAGAGAGGAATAAGGGTTATTACAGAGCTTGTTCTCAATCATACATCGGATCAGCATGCCTGGTTTCAGAGGGCAAGAAGGGCAAAGCCAGGCTCTGTATGGAGGGATTTTTATGTCTGGAGCGATACACCAGAGAGATATAAAGACGCAAGGATAATATTCAAGGATTTTGAGACATCCAACTGGGCATGGGACCCTGTTGCAAGGGCCTACTACTGGCACCGATTTTACTCCCACCAACCCGATCTGAACTATGACAACCCTCAGGTACAAAAGGCGATGTTTAGGGTGGTTGATTATTGGCTCGATATGGGTGTTGATGGTCTGCGTCTGGATGCGATTCCATACATATTTGAGAGGGAGGGAACAAACTGTGAGAATCTGCCTGAGACTTATGGGTTTTTAGAAACACTGAGGGCGCATGTTGAGGCCAATCATAAGGATAAAATGCTCCTTGCTGAGGCAAACCAGTGGCCCGAGGATACGGCTGCATACTTTGGAAATGGGGATAAGTGTCATATGGCATTCTATTTTCCACTGATGCCGAGGATGTTTATGTCAGTTTGGATGGAGGATAGGTTTCCAATCATTGACATATTTGAACAAACCCCACAGATACCGGAGACATGTCAGTGGGCGCTCTTTTTGAGAAACCACGATGAACTCACACTTGAGATGGTAACCGATGAAGAGAGGGACTACATGTACAGGGTTTATGCGAGAGACCCAGTTGCCAGAGTAAATCTTGGAATACGTAGGCGTCTTGCGCCGCTTCTTAAAAACCACAGGCGAAAGATTGAGATTATGAATGTCCTTCTCCTTTCACTTCCAGGAACCCCGATTATATATTATGGGGATGAGATTGATATGGGAGATAACTACTACCTAGGAGATAGAAACGGCGTCAGAACCCCGATGCAGTGGAGTGCAAATAGAAATGCGGGATTCTCGAAGGCAAACCCTCAAAAACTCTACCTCCCCATCATAATAGATCCAGAGTATCACTACGAGGCTGTAAATGTTGAGAACCAGGAGAGGAATCAAGCATCCTCTCTTTGGTGGATGAGGCGGGTTTTGGCTATGAGAAAGCGTTTTAAGGCCTTCGGGAGGGGGAGCATAGAATTTCTATACTCGGATAATCCGAAGGTCCTATCATTCATCCGTCAGTATGGAGATGAGACTATTCTTACTATAGTTAACCTCTCACGCTTCTCTCAGGCGGTTGAACTCGATCTTTCTAGGTTTTCAGGATGCGTTCCGGAAGAGGTATTTAGTAGGAACAAATTTCCTGTTATAAAGGATTCCCCTTATGTTATTACCCTGGGCTTTTATGGTTATTTCTGGTTCTTATTGCACAAAAAAGACGAGCCTATAACGATTGTAAGTGGGAAGGCTATTTCGGAGTTGAACGTTGAAGGAGGTTGGGCAACCGCACTTAGAGGAAGGGCAAAAGAGATACTCGAGGATGAAATACTACCATCATATATACAGGGTTGCAGGTGGTTCGGAGGAAAGGCGCGGATTATTCAGAAGGTTGGGATCGTTGAAAATGTTCCTGTAGAAAGAGAAGGCTCTTCTCTTACACAAATGCTGTTTATTGAGGTTAGATATACCGAGGGTCTGCCCGATACGTATTTTCTGCCCCTGTCTTTTTCTTCTGGGGATGAGGCGCAGAGGATTATGAAAGAGAGTCCTCAAGCGGTTATTGCGCGCCTTAGAACCGAAGACGCTCAGGGAATTATATACGACGGCGTTTATAATGAGGAGTTTCGGAAGAATATCCTTTTGATGCTTCGGAGAAAACACATTATTCGGGGCCTCCAGGGGTATATTACCTTCTATCCTGGGGAATCTTTTAAAGACGATGAAAGAGAGCATCTACATTTAGAAAAATCACAGGTTCTTAAAGCGGAGCAAAGCAATACGTCGTTTCTATATGGGAAGGAGTTTTTCTTTAAGCTCTATCGTCGCCTTGATGAGGGGATGAATCCGGATGTGGAGATAGAAAGGTTCCTTACCGAGAAGACATCTTTTATCAACATTCCCCCATTTGCAGGAGCCATAGAGTATAAAAGAGATAATGTCTCGATTGATTTTGGAGAATCGATCTATCAGCCGATTGTCATTGGGATGCTCCAGGGGTTTGTTCCCAATCAGGGGGATGCGTGGGGATATACGCTTGATTCTGTAAGGGGATATTTTGACAGGGTATTGTCAAAAAGATATGAAATGGAGGAGATTCCAAAGGTTCCATCTAGGTTTTTAGATATGGCTTCAAGGGAAATACCCCTGCTTCTTCAGGAACTGATAGGAGGTATCTACCTTGAGATGTCAACCCTTCTTGGAAGAAGGACGGGAGAACTCCACTTGGCTTTATCCTCCGATTCGGAAGACCCGAATTTCGCTCCGGAGCCTTTTTCACTCCTCTATCAGAGGTCCCTTTTTCAGTCCATGGAGAGCCTTACAAAAAGGGTCTTTGAGCTTCTCAAGAAGAATTTAAAGAATCTAAGGGAAGGCCAAAGGGATGAGGCCAATAGGATATTGAATCTCAAAAAAGAGATAATAGATCGGTTTAGAGCCCTTTTGAATAAAAAGATATCAGCAATGAAGATAAGAATACATGGGGATTACCATTTGGGTCAGATTCTCTACACGGGAAACGATTTTATCATAATTGATTTTGAGGGTGAGCCTGCAAGGGCCTTGAGTGAAAGGAGACTAAAGCGATCTCCGCTAAGGGATGTAGCCGGTATGATAAGGTCATTCCACTATGCGGCATATAACTTGCCTCTCAAACAAGAGATTCATAAGCCTAAGGATTTACAGAGATTGGAGCCGTGGGCAGACCTCTGGTACAAATACGTTGGAGGGGATTTCCTGAGGTCATATCTCCATACGGTAGAGGATGCCCCGTTTATTCCAAAGGATACGAAAGAGCTGGATATAATGCTTAATGCGTATCTTTTAGAGAAGGCTATTTATGAGCTTGGATATGAGCTTAACAACCGTCCCGATTGGGTAATCATTCCCATAAAAGGGATAAAACACCTAATTGAGGTTTAATTATGACAGAAAACGCAGTGCATAATGTGAGTATCATTACAGACCATGACATATACCTTTTTAAAGAGGGAAGCCATTTCAAGTTATATGACAAACTCGGCTCTCATCCCATGACTGTTGATGGAGTGCAAGGGACATACTTCTCCGTTTGGGCTCCAAATGCAAAGAGCGTTTCAGTTATAGGGGACTTCAATAAATGGAGTCCGGAGTCTCATATTCTCAATGTTAGATGGGACGGTTCAGGGATATGGGAAGGGTTTATTCCCGGCATTCAAAGGGGCGATATTTATAAATATCACATAGTCTCCAACTACAACAACTACCGGGTTAATAAAGGCGATCCATTTGCTTTTTATTATGAGACCCCTCCCAAAACAGCCTCTATTGTATGGGACATCAGGTATGAGTGGGGAGATAATGAATGGATGAAAGAGAGATACAAAGTCAATGCCCTTGGCTCTCCTATTGCCATATATGAGGTTCATATAGGCTCATGGAGGCGTGTCCCTGAGGAGGGAAATAGGTTCCTTACATACAGAGAAATGGCTCGTCCGCTTGTAGATTACATAAAGGAGATGGGGTTTACTCACGTTGAATTTTTACCAATTATGGAACACCCATTCTACGGTTCATGGGGGTATGAGACCACAGGGTACTTTGCCCCGACAAGTAGGTATGGAACCCCTCAGGATTTCATGTATTTGATTGATTATCTGCATCAAAATGGAATAGGGGTTATCCTCGATTGGGTGCCTTCCCATTTTCCAAGCGATGAGCATGGGCTTGTCTATTTTGACGGCACCCATCTATATGAGCACGCAGACCCGAAAAGAGGTTTCCATCCTGAGTGGAACACATATATTTTTAATCACGGAAGGAACGAGGTAAGGGCTTTTCTCATTAGCAGCGCACTCTTCTGGCTCCATAAATACCATATTGACGGACTGAGAATTGATGCAGTGGCATCAATTCTCTATCTGGACTATGCGAGGGAAGAGGGCGAATGGATACCGAATCAGTATGGAGGAAGGGAAAATTTAGAGGCGATTAGTTTTATAAAGAGACTCAACGAGATGGTCTATGGAGAATGTCCCGATACACAGACCATAGCTGAAGAATCAACCGCATGGCCTATGGTCTCAAAGCCAGTATATGTTGGAGGGCTTGGTTTTGGGATGAAATGGAATATGGGATGGATGCATGATACATTGGATTATTTCTCAAACGATCCTATTTATAGAAAATACCGTCGCAATCAACTCACCTTCAGCATATGGTATGCGTTCTCCGAGAACTTCGTCCTTCCACTTTCTCATGATGAGGTAGTTTATGGAAAAGGCTCGCTTATTAGGAAGATGCCAGGGGACGACTGGCAGAGGTTTGCGAATCTCAGGCTTTTATTCGGTTATATGTATGGACATCCGGGAAAGAAGCTTTTATTCATGGGAGGGGAATTTGGGCAGTGGAATGAGTGGTATCATGAGCAGAGTCTCGATTGGCATCTGATTGGCTATCCGCTCCATGAAGGGGTAAGGAGGTGGGTTAAGGATTTGAATAATTTTTATAAGAATGAGCCTGCAATGTATGAACTCGATTTTGATCTTAGCGGGTTTGAATGGATAGACTTTCACGATTGGGAACAGAGCATCATAAGCTTTATAAGAAAGGGCAGGAGCATAAACGATATAATTCTACTCGTTTTCAACCTTACGTCCGTTCCCAGGTATAACTACAGAATAGGGGTTCCGCGAGGCGGTCTCTGGAGAGAGGTTCTAAATAGTGACTCAAAAGAATACGGAGGGAGCGGTCTTGAAAATGAGGAGAGTGTTGAGTCAAGCCCGGTGCCCGCCTGGGGAAGATACCACTCCATTTCTCTAATCCTACCTCCGCTTGGGGTTTTGTTTTTCAAAAGCGAAGGGAAGGGATGAATATGTAGAATCCAAATTCCCACAATCGCCTTTGAATCTTGTGAACGCGAGATTCATAAGTTAATTTTTATATTATATCTTTTATGCCTCTGTGCAATTGCGCACAGTCTCTACAGTGCATATTGCACATATAGTTGGGTCGCTTGCCTTTTCTCGATACTCATGTGCCTCTAATAACCTGTATTTATTAGGGATTGATGTTATAAGTTGCTGGTATGGATATTGCGAGTATATGTGTATAAGGTATTTAGAGGTTTTCAGAAGCTCTTAATGGCTACCTTCTTCCTTTTTTCTTGCGCTCCAGGCCGGAGGGATCCGGGTCTGGAAAAACAAATGGGGATAAGCCGTGGAAAGGCTTTTCTGGCTTATCCCCTCTTTATAAGGTTTTTCCACTTTATGCTAGGATTTTTATACAGTGGATTCAATAAGGACAATTTTTAATTTACGTTAGTTGTTTTCTATCTTATAGTAGAAGTATGATAGATGATAAAACCCCTATTAAATTCAATCGTTGTTCTCTCTGTCGGAGCGAATATATCAGGATAAGACCATCCCTTTTATCTTTGGACCATATTAGAAGTATGAACATTGAGGATTTTAAAGAATTAGTCGTGCATGTGTTAAAAGAACACGGATACGATGTGTTTGAATCCGATAGAAAGAATGAAGGGGATGAAGGCTTCATACTCGAATCGCATAAATCAGAAAAACACAGATGGCACGTTGAGTCTTGGATTTTGTTTAAATGTATAAACTCGGAGAAATCCCTGGATTTACAGTATGTAAAGAGATTTTATGAACTCCTCTTATCCGATGACGCCGAGCGTGGATACATTATTACAACGGGTGGTTTTATAGAAGAAGCAATAGAGTTTGTCAAAGATAAACCGATCGAAATTATTGATGGAAGTGAGTTTCTGAGCCTTGTGAGAAAAGCTTCTACGTCTCAGGCTTATTGCACGCAATGCCTGAAAATTTCCTCAGGTGTTAGAGCATCATTGAAAAAGCTAAGGGCGCGCATTGAATCGCTTAACCGAATTGAAAAAGAGAGTTCAGGCAAATGGACTGCTCCGCTCCATCTCGATTTGATGCTTGGGGATACGGCAAGAAAGATACAATCTCTCTTTAATACTGTTCTCGAACGAGACAAGAAACGCTTGGAAATGAAATTGCACACAAACATCAAGAACCTGGCTTCTGGCATTGCCAAAGTAGAAAGGGGGATCAAATCGTTTGAGGAAATAGTCCAGGAATTCTCCAAAGGAGAAAAGTAGAGGTGTATTGCAATAATCCCTACAGCCAAAAATCAATTACGATTCTTCTTTCAGCTCTTTTTCGCAAAGACCCTTTTCAGGAACTCCTCCATCTTGGCCCACGACTCCTTATCGGCCTGCGCGTTATATCCTAAAGGAATATTAAATTCCTTTGCGTACTCATCTGCCTTTGGAACGGTAAAGCTGTGCTTTGCGTTCGGATATGTTATGACCTCGAAATTGGCTTTCTCACTTTTCATCAGTTCCTTAAATTTCTCTACCTGATCCGGTTTCACAAACTGGTCATCTGCCCCGTGAAAAACCAAGATAGCGGCCTTAACTTTTCCGGCTTTGGCGGGCGCGCTTGTGGGTAGAAGTCCATGGAAACTTACTACTCCGTCCAGGTCTACACCGCGCAGAGCCATGTTCAGTACGACGCCGCCACCGAAACAATATCCTATGGCGGCTATGCGCTGTGGATCAACAGTTTTTTGATTGCGTAGCAATTCTAAAGCCGCTTCAAACCTCCCCTGCGCATCATCCAAATTGTTCATAACCATGCCAGCAAGCTTTCTAGCCTCATCTGGGTTCTTTGCCTGCTTTGCATCACCGTACATATCTAGTGCCAAAGCGGTGTATCCCAATTTGGCGAGCATACGCGCGCGCTTGCGTGCGTAGTCGTTAAGCCCCCACCATTCATGCACGATCAATACTCCTGGCCGTTTGCCTTTTATACTGTCATCATAAGCGAGGTATCCTTTAAGCGCCACTCCATTGGCGCTGTATTTAACCTCTTTGGCCTGTATCTTGGCATGAGCCGGAATATACCCAATAAAAAGCAGCAGCATGCTAACCAATATAAATCTCATTTTACTCTCCTTATAAGATTGTTTATTTTGTAACCTTGTAAAAAATGGGACAAACGAGTTTAAAGCCTTGTCTATATCTGACCTTGATGTCGGATTAAATACTAGACAATGGTTGGTAATGATACACTACTAATGAGACTAAAAATCAAATTCCAGAGGGATGGCGCTCCTAGGTTGCCCTTTATGGCTGAAAGATTTCCCATTTTACGAAAACGCCTCATCCAGAAGCCTTATCTGCGCTTGAGACAAGCGCCAGCCGGAGGCTCCGCAGTTCTCTACTGTTCGGGCTATGCTATTAGACTTAGGGATAGCGATGACATTTGGCCGCGATATGCACCAATTTAATGCCACCTGAGCCGGTGTTTTATGCACCTCAGCCGCTATCTTCCTCAAGATTTTCATTCCCCGTCCACGCGATTCGGTTGCCAATCGGCCGTTATCCAGAGGCGTATAGGCGATAACCGTCACTCTGTCCTTCTCGCAGTAGGGCATCAGTTCCTTTTCGATACCTCGGTTGCTAAGATTGTATAAAACCTGATTGGAGACAATCGGGTATTTTCTCATAGCGGATTGGGCTTCTTGCATATCTCTGACTGAGAAATTACTAACCCCAATGTATCTGACAAGGCTGGAGTCCACCAGGGCCTCCATGGCACGCATTGTTTCTTTTATCGGAACGGCTGAGTTTGGCCAGTGAATCTGGTAGAGATCAATGTAATCCGTGCCGAGGAGGCGCAGACTTCTTTCCGCCGCCCTTATCACATCGTCATAGCGCAGATGTCTGCCGGATACCTTAGTGGCGATGAATACGCGATCGCGTATACCCCTGATTGCCTGACCTACTATGTCTTCTGTATGATAGCCCTCCGCAGTATCAATGAGATATGCCCCTAGTTCAATTCCCTTACGAAGTGGCTCCACCCCGCCGGTATAATTCCAAGTGCCAAGTCCAATCTCCGGTACCATTACCCCGGTATTGCCAAGTGGTTTTAGTTCAATCACTTAATTATTTCTTCCTCTTGAAGAATGTATCAATATAAGGCTAACAAAGAATATTTAAATATTAAAGTAAAAATATGAGGAATATGGTAAACTCCTTCAAATCTGCCCTGCAAGGCACGGTGACTTTGCCGATGAGCGGTCAATAGAAGGTGCTATATGCCATTTCAGACGGATCTGACGAAGCGGCTCAATTTGACACATCCAATTATCCAGGCACCAATGGCAGGCGGTGCAACTACAGTTGATCTAGTGGTTGCAGTCTGCGAGGCGGAGGCACTGGGATTCATCGGTGTAGCCTATCTGACGCCGTCACAGATTATTGAGTTTTCACATTAGGTGCGGGTGCAGACATCTAGACCCTTTAGCATAAATCTATTTGTCCCCCTACCTGTACCCGACCAGTCACAGGACACTGGCCCTATGATTGAACTATTGGCTCCCTTTTATACAGAGCTTGGCTTGCCCCCTCCCACATCCCCCACATTGACGGGTGATATATTCGACGAACAAGTGGCAGCGGCTCTTGAGAACGGCGCATCTGTATTGAGTTTTACATTTGGCATTCTGCCAGAGAGTGCGATTGATGCTATTAAGTCTCGGGGCGTGTTCCTTATAGGTACGGCGACAACGGTTGAGGAGGCAGTGCAACTTGAGGGAGCTGGTGTCGATGCTGTAGTTGCACAGGGAAGCGAAGCAGGTGCTCACCAGGGCACGTTTGCGTTTGATTTCTTTGCGGCAATGATCGGGACTATGGCACTTGTACCCCGGGTGGTTGATGCTGTGAGGGTGCCTGTGATTGCGTCAGGTAGTATTATAGATGGACGTGGAATTGTAGCGGCGCTGGCTCTAGGCGCAAGTGCTGTGCAAATGGGCACAGCCTTCTTGACGTGCGATGAGGCTGGCATCCCTGAGGTCCATAAGGATGCAATACTCAATGCTTGCAAACATGAAACGCGACTGACCAGGGTCTTCACCGGCCGCCCAGTAGGGGGGTCAACCGATTTATGGTAGAGATTGACCGTCCCGATATCTCTGATGCTATTCTCCCATACCAGAATATGTTGACACGGCCACTCCGCAATGCGGCTGCTAAGCAGGGCCAGGGTGAATATCTCTTGTTATGGGCGGGTCAAGGTGTCCGCTTGGCGCGCCGCTAATCTGCTACCCAACTCATCGCACGGCTCGCAAGTGAAACCGAGGCGGTCATCCGTCGGCTATTGGCATCAGACTGCGAGTCTTTTTGATTGATTTTTCTGTATTCTAAGGACACAATTATAGTCCTTGACATCTCACTGGGCTCTGTTTAGGATGTAATCGCTGTGTAATATATGTATGTCACTATAAGAGTAAGTCGTGTTCAAGAGATCTAAACGTGTAATGATAAGTAGTGTGCATAGTATGCGGCTACGGAAGTTCACATTGCTTCTAGCATCCCTGTTCTTAGGTATTGGTGTATCTCTAGAAAGTGTTTATTCGAGCTATTTTGGAGTCAGCTCTGAGAAATCTTTCCGTCACCTCATGGAAGAAACGATAACAGTTATGAATCGAGGCATAAAAGAGGCTCCTATGACTGGCGATCCGGATCACGATTTTCCAACTATGATGATCCCACATCATCAAGGTGCCGTTGATATGGCGAAGGCTTATCTACTTTACGGTAAGGATCCCGTGCTACGTCGGCTCGCCCAGGAAATTATCGTAACACAAAGCTCGGAAATCGCCGTCATGGAGGCCGAATTGAAGAGGTATTCTTCACAACTCAAGCAAGCTCCCAAACATTCCGAACACTGACGCAAAGGGGGCGCAATCGCGATGAAACTGAGAGAAACGATCCTAACCGCATCAGCACTCGCACTTTTGTTTTTAAGCACTGCGTGGGCTCAAGCGCCTCGCCCTCGAAGCACGCCAGAGATACCCGTTAGTGCGCGCGATAGAGTTTATGCAGCAGACCAGACTTCAAACACTGTCTCAGTAATCAATCCAGCCACAGAAAAAATATTAGGCGTCATTCGCTTGGGTGATCCGACGCCAGAGAACTTGAGTCCTCTCTACAAGGGTCAGCTTCTGGTGCACGGCCTCGGATTTTCACCAGATCATCGGACACTTGCTGTCGTCTCAATCGGTTCCAACTCTGTGACCTTCGTTGATACCAAGACCAATCGAATTAAATACATCGCCTATGTTGGGCGTTCTCCGCACGAGGCGATGTTCACCCCAGACGGCAAAGAGGTGTGGGTCTCGGTCAGGGGCGAAGACTACATCCAGGTGCTCGACGGTAAGACCTACCGACCCACGCGCCGCATTCAGGTGCCAAACGGACCCGGCATGACAATTTTTTCTCCCGACGGCAAGTACGGTTATGTTTGTTCGAGCTTCACCCCTGAGACTGTGGTCATCGACGTCAGAACGCACAAGATTATCGGGCGGGTCAAGCAAGCATCAGCTTTCTGTCCCAACATCGCCGTCACGCTGGATGGCAAGCAGGTGTGGTTTACTCTAAAGGATGTTGGCAAGACTCAGGTGATCCGTGCCAGGCCGCCTTTTGAAACATTGGCCGTATTGGAGACAGGTCCCATCACGAACCATGTCAACTTCGCTCGCACAGCGAACGGGCAATTCGCTTATGTAACGGTCGGCGGATTGAACGAGGTCAAGGTGTTTACGACGACCGACCCGAGACCCGAACTTGTGACTACGATTCCGACAGGTGACCTACCTCATGGGTTATGGCCTTCTGGTGACGGCACGCGGGTCTACGTGGGACTGGAGAATGCGAATGCCGTTGCGGTGATTGATACGCGAAGCAATAAGGTGATTGCCACGATCCCTACCGGTCAATCCCCTCAAGCATTGATTTATCTTCCCAATGCAGTTCCAAGTGGTGAAGGAAGTGAAAATCTTGCGCCGCTCAGTGTTGTGGGTCAATCGGTTCATTTGAAGCTGGCTGCCGTTGGTTCGACAAAAGCTCAGACCACTGTAGCGGTGAACAATCAGGGACTCGTTGATCTCCTGGAAGCGGCGGTGACTGGCCTTGAACCTCATACGACCTATGTCTTGGCGCTTGCAAGCAATCCTGATGGCTCTGGTGCACTTGAGCTGGTGGCAAAATTTATGACTAATCCGGCGGGCGCGGCGATAGTGACTGCGATTGGCCCCTTGCGCAAAGTGGTAGAGGGCGAGCAAGGGGGTGCGCGCCGTTATCTTGTGATTGCTCCTTTGATCGAAGGCAAGCCCGGTCCTCCAGTGCAGATACAAAGTTGAATGCTACCGAGGATTCCTTCACATGATTCGACTTCTGCTTTCTGCGATCGCCTTCAGTGGGGTTATCTGGAAATCGTTGGCGCAACGGTTAGACCATTGGCTCTGAGCCATTCGCAAAGTATCGTGAAGTCGCAGCCTAACTGACGGCTACAATTATGGGTAGGATATAAAAAAGTATGGCAGAGTTACTTCGGCGAGCTATTGCTGAAATTGAGTAGATTCTATCTAATTGGTTCTGGATCGGTTCACATGCCGAGTATAACAAGTTGGTCAAGCATATGTAATATGTAATTGGATCAACTAAAAAGCAAAGTACCATGTTCAAATTTCCGCACAGATCTTATCATGTTTAGCGAAATCTAATCAGTTTTTATTTTTTTCCCATATTTGTCATTAAATAATTAATAGCCAAAATTTTGAGAAATATTTTTTCGTCATATATCATTAATAGCTCGTGTGGCGATTTTTAATTTTGATTAAATAGGGTGGATTTTGAATAAGAAGAAAACCCTTATGTCATTGATTTTGGGTTATAAATTTTCTGTCTTTGCCGGGATATTTGCGCTCTCCATAGTAGACCTCGCACAGCTCTCTATCCCGCAGATTATACAGAGGGCAATTGATGCGCTGACTATGAAGAATGCGGGGATTGGGGCCCTTACAAAATATGCCCTCTATATATTGGGACTGGCCTTTGTGATGTCCATCTTCAGGTTTTTATGGAGATATTTCATATTGGGAGCTTCTAGGAAGATAGAGCTTAATCTCCGAAATCGGTTCTTCTCACACCTTCAGAGCCTTTCCTTTAATTTCTATAACGAGAAGAAGACCGGAGACCTTATGGCCCATACGGTAAACGACATTGAGGCTATAAGGATGGCGTGTGGAATAGGTGTGGTTGTAGCCTATGACGGAATCTTGCTTCTCACTTTTATACTCGCCGCTATGGCCTATGTGTCGCCGACCTTAACCCTATATGCCCTAATTCCCTTTCCTATACTAGCCCCCATTGTAGCTAAATTCGGAAAGGTAATAGAGGATAGATTTGAAAGGGTGCAGGCGTCTTTCTCCGATCTTACTGAGAATGCGAGAGAGTCTATCTCAGGGATAAAGGTGATAAAGGCATTTGTAAGGGAAAAAGACGAGATTAAGGACTTCGAGAGTGCAAGCAACCATTATCTGGGCACGAGCCTTCATCTGATAAAAATAGAGAGTGTTTATCAACCCCTTATCACATTTATTGCCGGGCTCTCTACGGCGATATTCCTATGGATGGGGGGAAGACACACTATAACGCTTGACATCACGCTGGGTGATTTTGCTGCCATATCGGTTTATCTCGGTATGCTCACGTGGCCTATGGTGGCAATGGGTTGGGCGGTTGACATTATTAAGCGAGGCAGTGCGTCGCTTAAGCGTGTTAATGAAATACTCCTTACGATGCCCGATGTGGGTGACCCTCCCAGTTCGATTGATGTTGAAATAAAAGGCAGAATCGAATTTAGAAACTTGAACTTCTCTTATCTCGACGGAAAAAAGGCTCTGAGTGATTTGAACCTGGACATACCCAGGGGAATGGCTCTTGGAATTACTGGGAGCACTGCCTCAGGTAAAACCACGCTCCTCAAACTTCTTATGAGGATAATAGAGCCATCTGAGGGTCAAATATTTGTAGATGGAATTGATGTCAAGAGGATAAGAAAAGAGAGTTTAAGGAAAGGGATTATCTTCCTGCCTCAAGAAACCACTATATTTAGCGGAACGATAAGGGATAATATCGCTTTTATGAATCCCAATGTCACCGACAGGGAGATTATAGAGGCTTCTAAATCCGCCCAAATCTATGATGAGATAATGGGATTCTCCGGGGACTTCGACGCATTGGTCGGAGAAAGGGGACTCAGCCTCTCAGGTGGGCAGAGGCAGAGAATAGCGATTGCGAGGGCGATTCTCCTTAAACCGAGGGTGTTAATACTCGATGATGTCCTATCTTCTCTTGATCTAAGAACCGAAAACCTGGTGATTAAAAATCTGAGGGAAATAATGATAGGGAAGACGCTCATTGTCGTATCGAGCAAGGTCCCATCAATCAGCTGTTTTGATAGGATTGCCGTCTTTGAAAAGGGAAAACTAGTTGAGTTTGGAAATCACGATGAGCTTATGGCTGAAGATGGGATTTACGCAAGACTCTATAGGGTGCAGACGTTTGA
>PSLL01000003.1:20975-32989 GCA_040289575.1 Candidatus Dadabacteria bacterium
TCTCTCAAGAGATTGTTATTCAGCCGCAGATCGGCGCGTATGGACACGAATAAGAAATATGAGTTTTGTAGGAGGCGGGTTTCAAACCTGCCCCCTATTTTAAGATTAATTTGTGTTAATTTGTGTCTATTCGTGGCTAAATAATCATTCATAAATTTTTGGAGAACTCGATTTGAGCGAGATGGATTACGAAGAGGAAAGGAGGAATAAAAGGGGCTATGACATAAGGGTTATAAAATGGCTCTTTGGGTTTGCCCGCCATTACAGAGGGCTCATGGTCCTCTCCCTGATTTTTATGCTTATTACAGCGGCAATTGAGCTCCTTGTTCCATATATAACGAAGATTGCCGTAGATAAATACATATTTCTCCCTTGGATGGAGGTGAGGTTTTCGAGTAATGAAGGACTTGAGAAATCCATTAAGGAGAAATATTCATCGGGATCTGGGGTAGTGATAAAGAGGAAGGGTATCGGGGGAACCACAATCATCCCAATTGATAAGGATTCATACTTAATTGATCTCTCCCGGATTGGAAAAGGGGATAGGGTTGATCTTGAAAAATTTGGAGTTGTCTCAAAAGAGAGATACCTGGTTGTTGACAGGGCCGGAGATAAGGTTGATGAAATATTAAAGAGCCATCCCGATATATTTAAACCCCTAAGGCGGGTATATTTTGCGAGTTACTCCTCTCTTAAAAGGCTCAGCCGCGATGAGGTAAGGATGCTGCGGATTGGAGACATAGGGCAGGTTGATAAACTCGCCCTCCTTTTGCTTATTGTCCTTTTTTCAGACTTTCTTTTTAGCTCTGCTTACACCTATTTTCTAAATTACTCCGGGCAGAGGATTATGCACAAAATAAGATTGGGTGTATTCTCCCATCTCGTTACTCTTCCTCAATCTTTTTTTGACAGGAATCCCGTTGGAAGGCTCACAACACGCATCACAAATGATGTGAATGCGATAAACGAAATGTATACATCAGTACTTGTACAGTTCTTTAAAGACCTTATTGTGATTTTTGGTGTTCTTATGGTGATGTTTAATATGAACAAAACCCTTACCGCGTTTATATTTGTTCTCACCGTAATTCTTGGGATCATAGGGGCACTTTTTAAAAAGAGGTTGCAGATAATATACAGGAGCGTTAGGAGGTCAATTGCAAGACTAAACGCATTCGTCCAAGAAAGTATAAGGGGAATTATAGTCATAAAACTCTATCTCAGAGAAAGAGAGAATTTTGAGAGATTCAAAGAGGTAAACCGAGAGAACTATAGGGCAAATATGGATCAGCTTTTTGCGTTTGCTACATTTAGACCTATCATTGAATTTATAAGCACCTTTGCCGTAGCTCTTATACTCTGGTATGGGGGGTTGAGGATTATAAAACTCGATCTTACCCTTGGCGCCCTTATCGCCTATCTTGCCTATATAAGGATGCTCTTCGGGCCGATTGTCGAACTCACAGAGAGATATAACATATTTCAGTCTGCCATAGCGGCGTCTGAAAATCTCTATGACCTTGTAAACCTGGGGCCTGAGGAAAGAGCGGGTAGAGGATTAGAGAATGTGAGGGGAAGATTGGAATTTAAGAACGTCTGGTTTTCCTATAATGGAGAAGATTGGGTTCTAAAAGACGTCTCTTTTAGTGCGGAGTCGGGCCAAACCGTGGCTCTTGTGGGTCTCACGGGTTCCGGAAAGACCACTATAATTAACCTGATTCTTAAATTTTACGATATACAAAAAGGGCAGATTCTCTTTGACGGGATTGACATAAGAGAAATCGATCCGGATTTTTTAAGGACGAACGTCTCAACTGTATTTCAGGATATGTTCCTCTTTGGAAAAAACGTCTCCGGCGGTACACATCTCAATGGAGACGGATTTGCAAAAACGGTGGGCACAGACGGGATGGGCTTGGACGGGCGTTTTATCTCTTCCGGTGAGAGACAACTCATTTATTTGGGAAGGGCATTTTCAAAGGACGCAAGGGTTTTAATCTTGGATGAAGCCACATCTCTTATAGATGCCGAGATGGAACTGAGGGTACAAGAGGAACTCAAAAACGGTTCTCGAAAGAGAACCACTATAATCGTTGCACACAGGCTCTCAAGCGTAAGGGAGGCAGATAAGATCATTGTTATACACAAGGGGGAGATCTTTGAGACCGGAACCCATAGCGAGCTTTTGATGAAAAGGGGGATTTACTATAACCTATACAGGCTTCAGAATGAGATTTATCGCTTCCCTTTAGTATAGAGATTATTCCTCAATTATTGCAACCGGCCTTACCCAGCCCGCGCTTCCTCTCAAAACCTTAATAGGGAAACATGCCAACTTGAAACCGAAGGGAGGGAGGAGGTCCAAATTGGTGAGCTTTTCAATCTGACAGTATTCCTTTTCGATTCCCGCAAAGTGTGCACCCCAGATGATACTGCTGTCGCCCGTTCTTTTAAACTCCTCTACAATTGCCGCAAAGGGTCTATCCCATCCGGCGGAATCGGTTCCCATGACCTTAACTCCCTGATCACAAAGCCATAGGGTGGATTCTCTTCCTAAACCCGGAAACTTAGACCAGTAATCCAGGGTACCCCAGAGCTTATCGGCTCCCGTCATAATGAGGACAATATCAAACGGTTTAATTCTATAGGAGATTTTGTCCAGAGCCTCTTCCAGGTCAGAGACCGTAATTAAGTCTCCGGGTTTCTTGTGCCTCATATCTATTACAACCCCGTCTCCGTAAAACCACTCAACGGGTACTTCATCTATTGTTCTTGCCCTCTTTCCCTCTGAGGTTGGATGGTAGTGCCAGGGGGCATCAATATGTGTCCCGACATGTGTACCAAGGGTGACGTAGTCATTAGCCCAGCCAAGGCCCTTTGGTAGGTCTTCCCTTCTACACTGGAACCGTCTTATCATATACTCTGCGGTCTCATGGTGCTCTTCGTGTTTTATTTGGAGAAGCTGGTGTTCCGGACCAGGGACAGGTTCAATCTTTAGGCTGAGATCAATGAGTTTCGTTGTCTTGTGCATAAAACCATTATATTAGCTATCGGGGCTCATATCAACGGGAGTTCTCCCCTCGTCTATTTGCTCTATAGAAACATGTTTCTGTCCGTCTCTATTGTCCTCTTCTTTATTTTAGGTTCCCTGATATTCATCTACAAAATGGACTTGTTGTTTTCATATTCATGGGTATAATTTCATTTTTTATAGTCGGGGCGTAGCGCAGGTGGGAGCGCGCGGCGCTTGGGACGCCGAGGTCGGAGGTTCAAATCCTCTCGCCCCGACCATCTCGATGCGCCCATAGCTCAGTTGGACAGAGCAACGGCCTTCTAAGCCGTGGGTCGGGGGTTCGAATCCCTCTGGGCGCGCCAAATAAATTCAGCAAGATAATTAAGTGTAAAAATATTCGGTACTATAACAATCAAGATAGGAGGAATCCATGAGGGTTTTTGAGATTAAACAAGCTACGGGCATAGATGCCCTGACTCTCACTGAGAGGCCGAAGCCCAAGCCCGGCTATGGGCAGGCACTGGTGAATATAAAAGCCGTATCGCTCAACTACCGTGATTTGCTGGTGGTCAAAGGCTCATATAGTCGTAATCTACCCCTACCTCTCATCCCTTGTTCGGATGGGGTTGGCGAGGTAATTGAAGCCGGAGATGGTGTCACACGCGTCAAGAAGGGAGACCGTGTTGCCGGTATATTCATGCAGACTTGGATATCGGGAGAGCTGAATGAGAGCAAGGCAAAGTCTGCTTTGGGCGGAGCGGTTGAGGGAGTGCTTGCAGAATGTGTTTTGTTCCATGAGGACGGATTGGTACACATACCGGAGCATCTTTCTTATGAAGAGGCGGCCACATTACCCTGCGCAGCGGTCACAGCATGGAATGGGCTTATAACCTCAGGAGGCCTGAAGCCTGGCGATACAGTGCTGATAATGGGCACGGGAGGAGTATCCATTTTTGGGCTGCAGTTTGCCAAGATTTCTGGCGCAAGGGTAATTGCCACATCCAGCAGCGATGAGAAACTGGAGAGGGTTAAACAATTGGGGGCATCCGACGGTATTAACTACAAATCAGTGCCGGATTGGGATAAGAAGGTATTGGAAATAACCGGCGGGAAAGGAGTAGATCATGTGGTTGAGGTCGGCGGCGCGGGAACGCTGACAAAATCACTTCGCGCAGTGCGTATGGGAGGACATATCAGTCTGATTGGCGTGCTTTCCGGGGCAGGAGAAGCCAATCCTTTACCGGCGGTGATGAAAAATATTCGTATTCAAGGTATCTATGTGGGTTCTCGTGAGATGTTCGAGGCAATGAACCGTGCTATTTCTATACATCAACTCCATCCGGTAATTGATCGCGTATTTTCGTTCGAAGAATCTCGGGAAGCATTCCGTTATATGGAAAGTGGTGCGCACTTTGGCAAAGTGGTTATTCGACTCTGATATAGGCTTTCCGCTGTCATTGCGAGCGAAGCAATCTCCTCATTTTTCTCTGTCTTAGATTGCTTCGTCGCTTTGCTCCTTGCAATGACATATGAGACTGTTTGCATAGATATTAATATCCTCTACAGTGAGGTTCATTGAGATTATCCAAATCAACAAAAAAATAAGGAGGGAATCATGAAACGAAAAGCCTCGGCAGTTTGGAAAGGCGATCTTAAAAGCGGTAGGGGAATGATCTCAACCGATAGCGGTGTTTTATCAAATACCCAATATTCCTTCAGCACCCGATTTGAAGATGGAATCGGTACAAATCCGGAAGAACTAATAGCCGCGGCCCATGCCGGTTGTTTCTCAATGGCGCTCTCCGCACAGCTTGCCAACGCCGGTATGGTTGCGAAAGCATAAATACCACTGCCACGCTCACAATGGAAAAACTTGAGGCCGGCTGGACTGTGACCGGAATTCATCTTGATGTAACCGCCAGGATTCCGGGTGCGGATCGAACGGCATTTGAAACGGCGGCCAAAAACGCTAAAGAGGGTTGTCCAATTTCTCGCCTTTTGAATGCGAAGATTACGATGGACGCAAAATTGCATGGCTGACTCTGAGAGTAAAATCGAAGAGTAATGGATGAATCTCAAACCTAACACCTATCGGTCTTAAAAAGGGCATATATCGATAATATCGCCATACTCACTATAGGGTTATCTCAAGGTTTGGAAGAGAGTGGAGCACGGCTATAATTTATACTCTATTTGAGAGTAGGATTAGATGTCCGATCAAAGCATATAGGAAACCGATTTGTTGGCACCGCGCTTAAATTGCATAGGTTACTTAGGTTATTAAGGAGAAAGACTATGGAGCTTAAAGCTGTGAAGATCCAAAAACCAGATGATGTGAACCTTATCTTAGGACAGTCCCATTTTATTAAAACGGTTGAGGATATTCATGAGGCTCTGGTAAACACAGTCCCAGGGATAAGGTTCGGTCTTGCCTTTTGCGAATCTTCGGGTCCATGCCTTATAAGGTATAGCGGCACCGATTCTGAACTCACCGAGTTAGCAAAGAATAACGCATTTAGTCTTTCGGCAGGTCATAGCTTTATCATATTTCTTAGGAATAGCTACCCAGTTAATGTTTTGAACGCTGTAAAGAATGTTCCGGAGGTTTGTAGAATCTTCTGTGCCACTGCGAATCCTGTTGAGGTGATCATAGTCGAGTCTGAACAGGGGAGGGGCATTGTTGGTGTCATTGATGGACTAAAATCGAAAGGGATTGAGACCGAGAAGGATATTGAGGAGAGAAAGGCATTTTTAAGAAAGATCGGATATAAGGTCGGGTAGTTTTTACCACTTTTCCTCATCTACTTTATGCTGACGAGAGTTATAGAAGATATAAAATTCCTACGCATCGATTTTCTCTTTCAAATTGATAAGCTATAAAAAGAAGCGGGCCCTTGACTCAAGGGCTCGCTCAAAGGAAGGGAATATATCAGAATGGTGGATGTCCGGGGAGATGAAAGACACATTTTTATGCTACCATCCATTTGTTAAATCCATATTATGCTCTTGTTAATCTGTTGTTAATTTTATATAAGTAGGGACTCGTTGCGAATAAGCTATCAACCTGAGATTGCCTTAGTGTAGTTATCTAAACCTGTACTTAACGTATTCTTAATACAAAAACAACAAAATCGTGTAACTATTTATTTAAAGTCAAAAAGTATTAGATAAATTGAGGAATCAGATGCTTTATGATTTGAGTGGCAACGCATGAGGAGGTCAGTGGATGTGGTGGATAATATTTATGACAATCTTTGCTATATGTCTAATTGTTAAAAGCTATAATCGGTCAAAAATACCTGCAAGGCGCAAACATAAAAGATACAAATGTGAATATGACGGGTACAACTGGAATGGATACAGATGGTATGATGGATATAACTTGAATGAATGAGAGCCATATAAATAATCGAGTCAAAATCACAAAGGCAATAACAAGCACACCCATACTAAGTACCGGTTAGGAAAACTCTCTTTAAGAAGGTATTTGACCCTTGTGTTTACTAAGACTTTGGTGTGCCCTTAGAAAAATCAATTAATAACTACTTACCTTATCAAAATGGAAAAGGAAAAAATGGAGAACCTTAGCGCTTCAATCATTACATCCGGACGTAGGGAAGTACCTATAGCTAACACAATTATTGTTTCGGATATTCATCTTGGCTCTGATATGAGCCGAGCCAGTGAGTTAATAGATGTTCTTGACTCTTGGAGTTTTGAAAAATTGATTCTGCTTGGAGATATATTTGATGATCTGAACTTTAAAAGACTGCGTCGTCTCCATTGGGATTTTCTATCTTATATAAGGCAAATATCAAAACATAAAGAAGTTGTGTGGGTCGAAGGAAATCATGACGAAGGTCTTGTAGAGGTAGTCCCATATTTATTGGGTGTGAAGGCGTGTAAGGAATACGTATGGGAATATAATAGGAAAGTGTGTCTTGCAATACATGGACATCAATTTGATGATTTTATAATAAATAATGGCACAATTACTGAAATAGCCTGCCGCATTTATCGTTTGACTCAAAAGATAGATACGAAGGGTTTCTACATAAGTAAGCTTCTTAAAAGGACATCAAAGAGATATTTAAGGTTATCTAATAAAGTAGCCGATGATGCTATCTGTTACAGTATGGCTAAAGGTGCTGACTACGTTTTTTGTAGTCATACGCATCAAGCGATCTCTAAGACTGTTGATGGCATTCACTATTTTAATAGTGGATGCTGGATAGATAGGCCATCTACGTACATAACAGTAGGTGAAGATGGGGTTAGGATACGAGAGGTTGAATAATGTAGAAATAATTATCGGCTTTCGAAAAATGCGTTTGATTATAATGGCTTTGAATTCTCTACAGAATAGATATTCCAAGATAGCAAACATCCCGTATATAGAATAGTAAAAATGAGAATTCTCCTTGCAACCGATACATACTATCCTAGCACTAATGGGGCAGCTTACTTTACATTTCGATTGGCATATTACTTAAGTAAGTTAAAGCACAATGTCTTTGTAATTGCTCCGTCAAGAACATTAAACAATACTGTCAATTCCACCGGTGGTATTACACTCTATGGTATTAGATCTATTCCAGTGCCACTATATCCCGGCTTTCGCTTTTCGCCGCCATTGCTGACAAGAAAATATATCCGCGAAGTCATAAGAGGTATTAAGCCGGATATTATCCATATACAGAATCATTTTGTGATTGGGAAGGCGGTGCTTGAGGTCGCTTGCGAGATCGGTATTCCAATTATAGGAACAAACCACTTTATGCCAGAGAATTTGATACATCATCTCCATTTGCCGGACTTTTTAGAGAGGGGACTTAAAAGACTAGCATGGCGGCAGTTTGTTAAGGTATATAGCCAGCTTTCATTTGTTACTGCTCCTACGAAAACAGCAGCGGAATTGATGTATCGGCAGGGACTGACAAAAGAAGCAGTTGTGCTCTCCTGTGGTGTTGATTTAGAGCGTTTTAATCCAGCTAATAATGGCACCTATCTTAAGGAACGGTATCACATCCCTGATCGACCAATTATCCTGTATGTTGGGAGATTGGATAAAGAAAAAAATATCGAGGTGATTCTCAGGGCAATGCCATTGATTCTTAAAAAAACTGATGCTCGGCTTGTTTTGGCTGGTATGGGTGCATTGCGAAATCACCTAGAGGGTATAGTGCAGCAACTGTCTCTCCACAATCACACAGTTTTTACGGGGTTTGTAGGTGATGAGGACCTACCTAATTTATATAGAATTGCCGATGTCTTTGTGATTGCAGGAACAGCAGAACTGCAGAGCATTGTGACAATGGAGGCTATGGCTTCAGCACTTCCTGTAGTTGCGGTAGACGCAGTGGCTCTCCCTGAACTCATCCATCATGGGGAAAACGGATTTCTTTTTTCTGGTGGTAATAGCCAAGCGGTTGCAGAAAGGGTTACCTGCATCTTGACCAATGAGGGGTTAAGACGCAAGATGGGTCAAAAAAGCCTTTCTCTAATACAAGTCCATGACATCAATAGGGTGGTGAAGCAGTTTGAACAGTTGTATCAAATGGCCATAGAGGCTTATTCACATACATCGGGCAAGGGCAAGAAAGTTTCACAAGGGTTTTTCTAATTCTGCATTGCATTTGATTGATGCGGTGGGTAACTCAGCAGACAGGTTGAAATTCAGAGGCGGTAGTTAAATTGCCTTGTATGTTTTCTTCCCTTGCTTTAGGCAACGGCTGAGCTCTATTGCATGCCAGAGCGATGGCACATTTGGTTGCCATTCGGGGAGTATTGCAGTCATAGCGGTCAGCTCCATCTGTGCAATAACTAGAACGAATGTGGAGAGACGAAATGGCCAAGGGGATCCGCCCAAGATTAGGATGAGCGCGGTGCCGATTATGAGCACCGTCGAGAGCTTAGTACTCCAGGCATGATAGCTTATAAGTCGGCCGTATTTGAAGAATCCGAATGTAAGTGGAACGGTGGAAACCGCAATTATAGTGATTATAAACGGAGCTTCTCGTCGTATCGGATTTGGCCATAGCCACCACGCGCAAACTAAAATAGTTATGTTTGTTACAAAATCGCTCCAGCTATCCAACTTGGCTCCAAATTCCGATGCCTGGTTCAATTTCCTGGCAACAAATCCATCTGTGAGGTCTGAAAGCAGGGAGCAGCCAAGGAAAACTAGAAAAAGAGTATGCTCACCGATCCAGGCAAGGTATAGCAGTAGAGGGGCGATAACCAGTCGAAAACTGGTAATTAAAGTGGGTACGTTAACATAATTTCGAATTATGACAATTAACTCTCTCAAAGGCATTTCCCAATAGGATACCTAGTATGATCCCTTTACCTAAACGCATGTCGTACATTATTATAACCCATGGGCATCCGATGCTAGAACGACTATTAATTCATACAACAATGGATATATCAAAATTGACTTTACCGACAGGCTCAAATTGTTATAGCCGACCACGCGGCTATTTGGCACAGCAAACGAACCCAGCCATAGTATGTCAATAATTGACAAAGGCATAAACACAATATTAAATACAATAAAGCTAGATTTGCTCTAAAATAGGGTGTTTTTAGTGGCTTTTTATGGGTTCTTAGGTAAGATTATACGTCTAAGGATAATTTAAAATTAGTCCATCATTGAGACTGGATTATCTTATGGTGGGTGTAGCTCAGATTGGTCAGAGCGTCGGGTTGTGGCCCCGAAGGTCGCCGGTTCAAGTCCGGTCATCCACCCCTCTCAAAAACCTTGACACTTCGCTACGTTCTGTACTGTGCATTGAGCTTCAGATAATCCATAGTTATATCACTTGCGATTACGAAATAACTTGACTTTCCGCCTTTTAGGTCTAGCGTGATTGTGAAGCTAGGGCTTCTAAGGATATGGTTTACTCTGCTCTCGTCCATTATCTCCGCGCCGTTTTTTACGATCCTATGATCTCCAAAGTACAAGTCTACTTTTAATGGATCGAATTTAACCCCGGCCCGACCTGCCGCCGCAAGCACTCGCCCCCAGTTTGCGTCCTCTCCGTAAAGGGCGGTTTTCACAAGGAGCGAAGAGCCGATTGTGCGTGAGATTTTCTCCGCGTCTTTTCTATTTTTTGCTCCTTTTACTATAATCCTCACGACCTTTGTCGCTCCTTCCCCATCACGCACAATCATCTCGGCAACCTCTGTGGTGAGTTCGGTAAGAGCCTTTTCGAGTTTTCTATAATTTTTATCTCCGACTTTTATCAGCCTGTTCTCCAATGTGCCGTTTGATAGCATGAGTACCGTATCATTTGTAGACATATCACCGTCAACTATAATTCTATTAAATGAAACATCTACCGCGTTTTTAAGTGCAATTTTTTGGGCTTTCCGGTCAATGTTAATGTCAGTGAGAATAAAGCAGAGCATTGTAGCCATATAGGGGGCAATCATTCCCGCTCCTTTTCCAATGGCGCAGATTGTTCCGGTTTTCCCGTCAACCCTGATTTGCGCTTCTGCGTACTTGGGAAACCTATCTGTTGTCATTATGGCTTCTGCAGTATTCGATAGTCCGTCTTCGCTTAACTCTGAGACTAGGTTGGGAATTGCGCTTTTAATCTTTTCCATATTTAAGTAAACCCCTATCACACCCGTTGATGAAGGAATAACAAGAGATTCATCAATCTTAAGCTCATTGGCTACGAGTTTTGCTGTAAGGTTTGCGTCCTTTAGACCCCTCTTTCCTGTGCCTACATTGGCGTTTCCGCTATTTATGACGATTGCCTGACAGTATCCGCTTTTTACTCTTTCCATTCCTAAGAGGACAGGAGCTGCTTTTACAACGTTAGTCGTAAAAACCCCCGATACCTTTGCCGGAACCTTCGAAAATATAAGACCCAAGTCCTTTCTCCCATTCTTCTTTATACCCGAAGATATACCGCACCCAAGAAATCCCGGAACCTTAATCATTCTTTATCTCCTCTAAAAATTTATATGACCTAATCTCCTTTCCCGTGTGATACTCGGTGAATTTTATTAGGAATTTTATATAGTCAAAAGACGTTTCTAAATCCCGGTTTGAGAAATCTATTAAATCCCTTTGTATAAGAAGACCCTTCGGCACCCTAAATCCATTCGGCTCATTCTTTCTGCAGCCGTTGCAGAGGATACCGCCTTTTTGGATGCTAAAGAAGGCATCTCCTTCTATCGAGTCTCCACATCTTGCACAGATGCAGACATCGAAATCCGGTTTATATCCGGATAGAGAAAGGGCGGAGAGTTGAAATTTTATAACTACAGACAAAGGGCTTTTCTTGGAGTTTAAATCGGATAGGGCTTGAACCAGAATCTCAAACATCTTTTCATTGGGTTCCTCTTCGGGAATAAGGGCGTCTATGTTCTCTAGGATAAAACTCCCCCATGTAAAAAGTCCTATATCTTCCATAAGAGACAAGAACACTTCTACAGTCTCTGAGTCATCAATAAACTTCATCTTACCTGGTCTCTCGTGAAACCTCACACGTAGATGCACAAACGGCTCAAGCCTTCCTCCGAACCGCTTTCTACTCTTTTTTGCATTTTTTGCAAGTCCCCTTATCTTTCCAAAATCCTTGGTGAGGAGAATAAGTATATAATCTGCCTCACCGTGCTCGATTTTACGAATGAGAAACGCTTCAGAGGCTTTCATTGGGTTTATTAAATACTTTTAGCCACGAATATAAGAAATCAGGATACAGAATACAAGAAACAGAAAACAGGATATATGGACTTAAGGTTTTTCCCTTTATTTTTCTGTTTGTATATATTCGTGTCCATTTGTGGCGAATTAATCTTTAAAAAATAACCGTAGCAATAAGTAGATAAACAATTGACCCAAAAATATCGTTAAACATTGTAACAAAAGGGCCGCAGGCCGCAGCCGGATCGAATTTTAGTTTATGTAAGACAAGCGGTTCAGCCGCCCCCATAAATGCGGTTGCAATGGTCGCGGAAGACATAGCTATAAAAATGGAAAGTG
>PSLL01000003.1:33014-36013 GCA_040289575.1 Candidatus Dadabacteria bacterium
AACCTCAGGCTCGTATATGCCTATTAGTGTGCCTATTAGAGCGGCAATAATTCCACATATTACTCCCAGGGAAAAACCCAATCTCATCTCTGATATAATGACTTTAAAAGCCTGCTTTAGGCTGATTGTTCCCATCCCAAGACCTCTTATCACTACGGTTGTTGCCTGAAGTCCTACGTTTCCGCCCGTTGCCATTATAGCTGGCATGAAGGCGGCAAGAACAACAACACGCTGAAGAGTCGGTTTAAAGGCATGCGCGATTACAAATGCAATGAAAAGCTCTCCAAAAAGGGTTAGAAGAAGCCAGGGAAGCCGGAGTCTTACCCTGGTAAGAGTGGGGGTATATATAGGATGTACGTATTCTCCTACCCCAGCGAGGAGGTATATGTCTTCCGATGCCTCCTCGGTGATAACATCTATTACATCATCTGCCGTTATGCGGCCTAAGAGCCTTCCGTCTTCATCTACAACTGGTAGCGAGACTATATCGTATTTTTTAAAGATATTGGCCACCTCCTCCTGATCAACATAGGGCGTTACGGTAACAGCGACCGGTTCCATCGTCTCTCCCACTTTGATCATCGGGTTGGCCAAGATTAATCTTTTAAGCGATACAATTCCAAAAAGCCTGTCGTTATCATCGGTGACGTAGATTTCATTGAAATCCTGAACCTCATCGGCGATCAGTCGGATCCATCCTATTGTGTCCCTCACCGTGGAATCATGTGTAACCTGAACCAACTCTCTCTGCATTATTCCCCCTGCCGTATCGCTCGGATATTTGAGCAGGGGCTCAACCTCTTTGGCCTCCTCGGGGGCCATCTTCTCAAGCACAACCTTTGCTGTATCATGAGGTAGTTCTGAAATTACATCGGCGGCATCGTCTGAGTCCATCTCCTCTATGATGTCGGCGATCTTTTCATGGTCGAGTTCTGAGAGGATTTCCTGTCTATTTTCCTTTTCCAGTTCAAGAATTATCTGTGAGGCGGTTTCGGTATCTAGGGAACTGAGCACCTTGGAGCGGTCTTCCTGGTTAAGGGATTGAATAAGAGCGGCTATCTCTGATGTGTGTATAGATGATAGCGTATCTCTAACCCCTTCTATGTTTCCTTCCTTGAGACAGTCTGATATTTTCTCTATTAGCTCCGGCGCTTCCATGGTTTACCTATTGGTGTTACGCATTTATGCAATCTTAAAGATAACATTAATGTCATTCCCGTATACATTATTATTCGGGTATGACAATCTGCGTAACGTGAATTACTAAATAAATTTGGTTTATCAGATTTATTCTAAAAGAGAATCTATAAAAGTAAAGGTAAATTCGTTCCTTATTTTATCGGGTTAGAATATCAGGGAGCTGTTTTTATGCCCAATGACTTTTATCTATACCCAGATTGGGTAAAATCCTGCATTAGTATTATGGAGATATTATGGAGAGATTAAAAACATACGGGAGATTCATTAAGGTTGAACACACGCTTTTTTCCCTTCCATTAATCCTAAGCGGAGCCTTTTTGGCAGCGGGAGGTATTCCTGAGATTCGTGTGCTGGTTCTCATACTGATTGCCGCGTTTGGAGCAAGAACATCAGCCCTCGGACTCAATAGAATCATAGATAGGGAGATTGATAGAAGAAATCCGAGGACTAGAGAAAGGGAGCTCCCATCGGGGAAGATGAACCTAATCGAAGCCTCCGGAATTGTCGGTGGAGGCATTCTGATTTATCTAATCGCAGCCTATCTTATATGCGATTTTGTTCTTTATCTATCTCCAATCCCTCTCCTTGTTTTTACCTTATATCCGTATATGAAAAGATTCACCTCGCTCTGCCATTTTGGGGTGGGACTCGGACTCTCACTTTCCCCGATCGGAGGGTGGCTTGCTGTTAGATGCTCAGTCAGTGGGATTCTTCCACCTCTTTTTCTCTCTCTTTTTACTTTCTTCTGGGTCTCCGGTTTTGACGTTATATATGCTACGCTCGATGAGGAATTTGACAGACAAAGCGGTGTGTTTTCCCTTACATCGAGATACGGCAAGAAAAGGGCGCTCCTCATCTCAGCCGTTCTTCATCTTCTCTCATTTCTCGCGCTTATTGAGCTTTATTTCTACAGTTTCAAATCAATCTATGCACTTCTGTTTCTCATTATCTCCGGGCTTCTCCTTTTCTGGGAGCACAGGAAATCGGCTGATGTGGATTTAGCCTTTTTCAAGATAAATGCGCTTCTAGGATTTGTTGTTTTTCTTTTTGTTCTCTCTGGGATATACTTACCCTGAGATGCGCACTATTGTAGGAATCACGGGAGCTTCAGGTGTGATATACGGGGTTAATTTCTTGAGAAAATGCCCTGACGATAGGTTTCTCATTGTCAGCAAATGGGGGAAAAGGGTTCTACACGAGGAATTGGGGCTTAGGGTTGAAGAACTCAGCCCGTGGGCGAAAAAGACATTTTTAGACTCCGACCTTGCGGCTCCATTTTCGTCTGGAAGCAATCCATTTGATGCGCTTGTCATAATTCCATGTTCTGTTTCAACCCTCGGCAAAATCGCTTCGGGGATTTCCGATACCTTAATAACAAGAGTCGCACAGGTGGCTCTTAAAGAGAGAAGAAAACTCGTAATCGCACTCAGAGAAACCCCGCTTAGCTCAATAGCCCTGGAAAATGCGCTTAAGCTTTCAAGGGAAGGCGTAATAATAATGCCAATAAGTCCGCCTCATTATATTGAGTTAAAGACCATCAACGACCTTGTAGAGGGCTTTGTGGATAAGGTTTTAAAAGTAATTGGAGTTGATGATGGACGCGGATGGAGGCATGAGGAGCTGGAGTAGTTAATTCGGTTAGAAAATTTGATCCGGCAGTAGAAGGCCAAAAGTAAATTTGGTAATTTTTGCAAAAAGGAGACCAAATGACGACGTTGCTTTCAAAAGCAATCAAAAAATTGAGAATTTGCCACCAGAGCTACAAGACAAAATCGCCAAGCAAATTTTAGAGGATATTT
>PSLL01000003.1:36027-50804 GCA_040289575.1 Candidatus Dadabacteria bacterium
CTACACTGAATCGGTCACAAAGCAAGCTTGAGAAATTGGCCAAGAAGGCTCTTGAAGAGTCAAAAGCCGGAAAGACAAAGAAAATGGGATTCGACGAATTATGAAATTAGAGCTAACTGAAGATTTCATTGAGTGTTTTCGCAAACTGCCAGAAAGAGTAAGACAAACAGCCCGAAAAAATTATAAATTGTGGAAAGAGAATCCCTACCCTTCCAGTTTAGAGTTCAAGCCTATAAAATCAACCAAGAGCATTTACTCCATACGAATAGGAATTGTATAGCGAGCCTTTAGGTGTGATGAAAGAGGGAGAGTACACGGTCGTGTGGTTCTGGATAGGCTCGCACAGCGAGTATAAAAATTTGCTAAAGATGTTCTAAGGACATTTTAACGGATAAACGGAGTTGAAAAAAAGCCCAGGTTCTTATAAAATAGAATTAAGAGTTCTACAAATAGATATGGAGGGTGAAGATGGCTAAGAGACTAATCGTAATTTTAATAATCCTATTTACCCCCGCCGTTGCATTTGGAGATGCCCCTAACCCAATATGTAAAAATAATCCCAATGGAATAGTTAAGGATTACTATCCACACGGAGTGGTGCAGACTGAATGGGGGTGCAAAAACGGCCATCTAAATGGAGTGACCAGGCTTTACTATGAAAGCGGTGCATTAAAGAAAGAGGTGCATTATAAAAATGATAAGATGGACGGACCGTCTCGCACCTACTATGAGAGTGGGGCGTTAGAGGGCGCATGTAGCTACAAGGGTGGCAACCAGGTTGGAGTACGTAAGATTTATTTTGAGAATGGGACATTGAAGGAAGTATTGAATTTTGGAGAATAATAAGCACAGCCGAAGGCAATCATTATTTTGTTGGAAGAGAAAATGGCATTTTAATTATATTCACCAGTTGATGTGTTTCCCATAATTTTTCTCGTGCCTATTGATTTTGCAAGATATTTTTAATTATACTCCTAAAACAAAAGAAAAAGTGATAAGCTGTTTTTATAACTAAGAGTTATGCTCTTTCCCATTTTTCCAGCCATCGCTGAGGGACAACCGATGAATATAACAACAATCTTGGTAGCCGCCGCCACCTTCGTTATTGCGTGGTGTGCCTCAGGACAGTTCGAATCCGGTTCGGCTTCGGCACGGACCGAGGTCTGTAAATCAACCGATGAGCAAGAGATCGCAGCACTATTCGACCGGTGGAATCGCTCCCTACAGAGCGGTGACCCACGCAAGGTTGTTGCCAACTATGCCGAACGTTCGATCCTCCTTCCTACTCTGTCCAACAAGCTGCTTCTGACCGCTGATGAGAAGGAGAACTACTTCCGTCATTTTCTCAAAAACAAGCCTGTAGGGAAGATCAACTTCAGGATAATAGAGATTGGCTGCAATACGGCGGTTGACGCCGGGCTCTACACATTTACCTTCGGCACGACTGGTGATAAAGTCGAGGCTCGCTACACATTCACATATAAGTGGGATGGCAAGCAATGGTTAATCACAAGTCATCACTCCTCCATGATGCCGGAGAAGAAATGACGTACTAACAGACATAATTCTTCATTTTGGCGGAGCGCCTCCGGCGGCCGCTGAACCCAAGCGTTAGCCTACATCAATTAAACACTAATTTTCTTTTTTTGTGACTTTGCGCCTTATTAGTGAGCAGTTACAGGAAAATGGTATAATCAAAGGGCAGATGAAAAAAAGGAATTTCTCCGACATTCAGGAATTTATCTCATACCTAGAATCTATCGGCGATTTAAAAAGGGTAAAAGCCGAAGTAGACCCGATTCTGGAAATCACAGAAATCTCATCGAGGGTAATTAAAGAAAGAGGTCCTGCGCTTATATTTGAGAATGTAAAAGGCTCTCCTTTCCCCCTTGCAATCAATCTCTTTGGGACTGAAGAGAGGATTGAATTTGCCCTGGGGAGAAAGCCGAGAGAGGTCGGTGAGGAGCTGGTATTTCTCTTTGAAAAAATGAATCCCCCTTCAATAAAATCCTTCTTTTCAATTCTTCCAAAGGCTATAGGGCTTCTTTCTATGAGAACGAAGAATGTAGGAAAGGGAATGGCTCAGGAAATTGAGGAGGAGCCTGATCTCGATAGGCTTCCCGTAATTAAGTGCTGGCCCAAAGACGGTGGCAGGTTTATCACACTGGGACTGGTTTTAACCCAAGACCCGATTACAAGAAGGAGAAACCTCGGAATCTATAGGCTTCAAATCTACGATAAAAAAACGACAGGAATGCACTGGCATCCACATAAAGGCGGCGCAGCCCATTATCACGAGGCCTCGAAACTCGGAATGGACCTTGAAGCCGCTGTGGTTCTGGGCGGAGACCCTAAGATGATATTCACTGCCATTGCTCCCCTCCCCGAAGGTATGGATGAAATCGCATTTGCAAGCTACCTTCGAGGAAGCCCGATGCCTATGGTTCGGGGCAGAACCATATCGCTGAGTGTTCCTGCGAATGCCGAGTTTATTATCGAAGGGGTTGTTCCTCAGGGGGAGATGCGAATTGAGGGTCCGTTCGGAGACCACTTCGGGTACTACTCAATGGAAGCGCCTTTTCCGATCTTTAGAATAAACGAGATAACACACAGGCATAATCCAATCTATCCCGCTACGGTTGTTGGAAAGCCGCCTAAAGAGGATATATTTCTCGGAATTGCGGCGGCGGAGATGTTCTCTCCACTTATAAAGATTATTCAACCCGAAGTGAGAAGGATGTGGGCTTACCCAGAAGCTGGGTTTCATAACCTCCTCGTTGTCTCTGTTGATGAGAGATACCCAAAGAATGGAATTAAAGCTATGCTCGCACTCTGGGGGACAGGACAACTACTCCTTACAAAGTGTATGATAGTGGTATCAAGCGACATAAACCCACGGGACTGGAGCGCTGTTCTTAGGGAAATAGGAGAGAATTTTGACCCCCGCGAGGATTTTCTCTTAATTCCCTGGGCGCCGCTCGATACATTGGATTTTACAAGCGGGAAGCTCAATGTGGGGAGTAAGATGGGAATAAATGCCGTAAGACGCGCAAATGGCGGAAGAGAAAAAAGAAGAATCCCGAAAGGGGTTCCCGATCCGAGGGAGAGGCTAAGCGATGTAACGGATTTCAGGCTTCTTCCGGGAGGATTTTTAGTCATAAAGGTCCAAAAAAATCCGAAGGATAATATCCGCAGGCTTTTTGACATACCCGGATATGAGGATGTTAGAATTATTGTAGCCCAGAGTTCGGATATTGACCTGCATAATGATACCGATCTGATCTGGGGCATATTTACAAGGTTCGATCCATATCTCGATGTTATATTTGAGAGGACAGAACTCAGAGGCTCGGCAGTAGTCTATGATGGAAGAATGGGTATAGATGCCACGTTTAAAGAATGGTATCCTGAAGTAATTGAGATGTCGGAGGATATAAAAGAGAAGGTGAGAGAGAGATGGCCGGAATACTGGAAAGTATAGAGAGGCTCTGTTGGGATAAATCCCTTTTGTTCATACTTGAGAAAGTCGAGAATGGGGAACGGCTCAGTTTTGAAGACGGGCTTATGGTTCTTAGAAGTCCTGACCTTAACGTAATCGGTATGATAGCAGATTACGTTAAAAGAAAAAGGGAAGGGGACAGGGTTTACTTTGTTGTAAACCGTCATGTAAATCCGACAAATATATGTGCGATCTCATGCAAGTTCTGTGCCTTTGGTGTGACACAGAAATCTCCAAATGCTTATGAACTAACCCATGATCAGATACTTTCCATGTTAAATGATGAAATAAGGGAGGTTCATATAGTTGGAGGGCTTCATCCTGATTGGAAATTCGACCATTATCTCGATATTGTAAGGCTCATTAAGAGTGCGTATCCTAAAACGCACGTAAAGGCATTTACTGCCGTTGAGGTGGATTGGTTTACTGAGATTAGCGGAAAGGGCATAGAAGAGGTGTTGATAGTTTTAAAAGAGGCGGGAGTGGACGCCCTTACCGGCGGCGGTGCGGAGATTCTCCACCCCGATATAAGAAAAAAGATATGCGCGCCCAAAACCGTCGCGACGAGGTGGGAGGAAATACATAAGATTGCACACAGGCTCGGCATACCGACGAATGCCACGATTTTATACGGACACATAGAGGAGCCTTTTCATGTCGTTGACCATCTTGAGAGGCTGAGAAGAATTGAAGACGAATCACCGGGATTCTTTGCATTTATCCCAGTTCTATTCCAGCCCGAAAACACTGGGCTTAAAAAACAGGTGAATTTTATCCCCGGCTCTTATGACCTCAAAATTCACGCACTTGCCCGCCTCTATCTCGATAACTTCCCTCACATAAAGGCCTACTGGATAACACTCGGTGAAAAGCTCGCTCAGGTTGCCCTCCACTTCGGGGCAAGCGATGCCGACGGAACCATTATGAGGGAGAAGATCATACACGATGCCGGTGCGCCATCTGAGCTTGGACATACGAGGGAATTTATGGTGAATATGATAAAGAACGCCGGATACATTCCGGTTGAAAGAGACGCGCTCTACAATGTGGTGAGGGTGTATCAATAGAAGGTTGTTGTGCTATACATACACATAGAGGTTTTCGACTGAAATTTTTAAGGGATGAATTGTTATGTCAGTTCAGGTTACAAAACGCCACTTCAACATAACAGAATATTACCGTATGGCTGAGGTCGGTATCCTATCAGAGGATGATTGTGTTGAACTCATTGAGGGAAAGATTATAAAATGGCTCCCATTGGCAGTCGTCATGCCAGTTGTGTCAGTTGTTTAAATGCTATATTCAGTCGTCAAGTTGGTGAGACTGCATTAGTAAGTGTACGGAATCCGGTACGTCTCAGCGATTTCTCAGAGCCACAACTCGATATTTCTTTGCTAAGACCGCGTGATGATTTTTATTCTAACTCACATTCAACCCGTGCCGATGTATTGTTGATAATATAGAGGTCAGCGATACCTCTTTGGAATATGACTGGGACATAAAAATCCCTCTTTATACCGCCTCATTGATATCTGAGGTGTGACTTGTGAATCTGATTAAAGACATGGTTGAAATCTATAGAGACCCGCGAGACGGCATGTATCGAGAAGTTCGATATGCCACACGTGGAGAATCGTTAAGCTCAAAGTACAATCCAAATCTCCACAATTAGCGTTGATGCTATTACTGGTTAGTAGATGAGAATTGCTTCAATTTAAGTACGTTTCGTCTCTTGTAGATGTCGTTTATTGTAATATGTTTGAAAAAAAATAAGCTTCAAAAACTCGTACGCTTGCGGGAATTGTGTTAGAGCAAGAAAACAAGTTCTTACAGCAATGCTTTCTCAAAAGATCAATCAACAAGTGGGGTGAGATGCCACCGTCAATTCTCGGTCTTAATAATGAACGTTACTATCAGTTCTTAATACTTCGAGAACTACTTTTACATTTCGAGTTATTGCTGGTGGTTGAAAAAGACAATTTTGATCTAGTGCTTTTTTCTCCTTACCCTCTAAACTCTCTTACTTTCCCATTCTCAATGTTGAATGTGATTTGCTTGACATATCTTTTATATCAAAAGCTGCTTTTCCACCTTCTTCAAAAGGGGGCTTTTGAATTCCCCAGCTCCAGACCTTCTGCGATGTAATTTCAATGTAAAGCCCCTTGCCGAATCTACCTGTGCGCTCCACAATCTCTGCAGTACCGTGAACCTTAATCCCCCTGGGCTTCCAGGGATTGACGGATTCCAGGTCGTCAATCACAAGGGCCACTTTGAGATTTCCATTTTTTATGTTTTTGTACTTGAGTGTCTTTTCCATATCGAGACTCGGGATTACAAATTTGTCTCCTTCGAGTTCATAACTGACGGGTGCGACATCCGGCTGAAGTCCTTTTGAGACTGTAGCTATTCTTGCGAGTTTTTGTGATCTTAGGTAATCAATCTCTTTATCTGAAAACATGAGTACTCCTCCTTTTTAAAACCCTGTTTTAATGATAAAGTTAATTTTAAATTGTACTATATTGTGACTGGTTTTTTAGATGCGGTATTTAAGTAGTTAGATATGGTATCTTAGTAAGAGAAAGGAAAACCGAAACAATACCGCCTAGCGGCGGACACGGCTATTTTGACATGAGCACATACGAAGAGTATTTTGCGGGTAAACTAACAAACTATTGTTTGCCTCATGATTCTTAACTCTATGACTAATTATCAAGAGGAGACACACATGACCGAAAATTCAAAGAATCCCATACTTCTACCCTGGGGTGTTGAGCCGCTTCATTATAACCTTGAGATTAAAACCGACTTTGAGGATTTTACCTTTTCGGGGAAAGAGGATATAACCATTAACATCAAACAGCCGACTTCCAAAATCACCCTGCATGCCGTTGATTTAACAATAAACAAAGCCTATCTAATAATTGGTGATGAGGTGATCAATGCAAGGAGAATCTCATTTAGCAAGAAAAGGGAAACTGTTAGTTTTCATTTTGGCAAGAAAACGGAGGGCAGTGCGGTACTAAGGATTGAATACGACGGCGTGCTAAATGACAGGATGCACGGCTTCTATCGCACATCATACAGCATAAACGGGGTCAGGAAATACGGCGCCGCAACGCAATTTGAGGCGACCGATGCCCGCCGGGCGTTTCCCTGCTGGGACGAGCCGTCATATGAGGCGAAGTTCAGTGTTACCCTGATTGTGCCTAGGAATCTTACCGCGCTTTCCAATATGCCTATCGTCAGTGAAGAGCCATACAGAGATTCTGATTTAAAAAGGGTCACATACGATACAACCCCTATTATGTCCACATATCTCCTTGCTTTTGTTATAGCCGATCTTGAGTCTATTGAATCCACAGATAGAAACGGTGTTCCGATTAGGGTTTGGACAACCCCCGGTAAAAAGGAGCAGGCACGATTTGCCCTCGAATGCGCCCTTCATACACTTCCATATTTTTCCGATTGGTTTGATATTCCGTATGCGCTTCCAAAGCTCGATATGGTAGCCCTTCCGGATTTTGCTGCTGGGGCTATGGAGAACTGGGGGCTTATAACCTATCGCGAGACCGCGATGCTCGTTGACCCTGAAAATTCTGCCGTTACTGCGAGACAGCGTGTTGCCGAGGTCGTTGATCACGAGCTGGCGCACCAGTGGTTCGGGAATCTCGTGACGATGGCGTGGTGGGATGATCTCTGGCTCAATGAAGGATTTGCCTCATATATGGGCCCGAAGGCCGTTGATCATCAGTTTCCGGAATGGGATATATGGACTCAGTATGTCGCGGATGATTTTCTTGTAGCACTTCATAAGGACAGTTTGAAAAACACCCATCCGGTTGAGGTTCCTGTGAAGAATCCTTATGAAATCGGTGAGCTCTTCGATGCTATTACTTATAGAAAAGGCTCGGTGGTGAACCGGATGATTGAACACTATCTCGGGGAAGAGGATTTCAAAAAGGGGCTAAATGTTTATCTTAACCGTCATGCCTATGGAAACGCAAAAACAGAAGACCTCTGGCAGGCACTTGAGGATGTATCGGGAAAGCCCGTAAAAGCCATTATGGCGAGCTACACAAAACAGCCCGGATATCCGGTTATTATAGTGCAGAGTGACAGGCGCGGAGAAGAACTCATACTTAGACTTGAACAAAGACGTTTTATGCTCGACAGAAAAAGAGATAAAAAGAACCTATGGAAGATACCAGTTGGTATTTTAACCTCAAATACAAGAGACCCGATATTCAAATATATGGAAAGTCAAGAGATGGATTTTCCCCTGAAAGCCGAGATGGGTGAATGGATAAAACTCAATCCGTCTCAAAGTGGGTTCTACCGTGTGCTTTATTCCTCCGAACTATTTAACAATTTAATTCGGGCAGTAGAGTCCGGAAGGATTGGAACAGTTGATAGACTGGGGTTTCTCGATGACGTATTTGCCCTCTCACAGGCGGGTTTTATAAAGACATCCCAGGCGTTGACCGCATTAAACGCATATCGGTACGAGACCAATTTTAGCGTGTGGATTGCAATCTCTAAGAATCTCGAGTTTCTTCATAATTTGATTGTGGGAGAACGCTGGAATGGGGCATTCAAAGCCTTTGCGAGGGAATTTTTTCGACCGATTGCGCTTTCAAAGGGATGGGATAAATCAAACGGGGACAGCCATATTGATATAATGCTGAGGTCACTTGCTATAAGGAATCTCGGTGGTTACGGCGATGCATCAACAATCGAAGAGGCAAAGGAGCGTTTTAGAAATTTTGTCAACGGCGGCAGTCTCGATCCAGACCTAAGGCATACCGTCTATAGGCTTGTTGCAGAGAACGGGGGAGAAGAGGAGTTTGAGAGATTATTGAGGATTTATGACTCAACGGATCTTCATGAAGAAAAAAATAGAGTACTTTCAGCAATCGGTGGCTTCCATACCGAGGGCATTCTAAGGGCGGTTTTAGAGTTTGCTTTCTCGGAAAAGGTGCGCCCACAGGATTTACCAATCGCCCTTTCCTCTGTCGGTCAAAATCCATTGGGTAAGGATCTAGCCTGGGAATTCGTAAAGAAAAATTGGCAGACGATTATGGATCGTTACCACGATGGTGGCCTTTTCCTTATCGGGAGGATTATTGAAGGGACAACAACCGCTTTTACCACTCTTGACAAATTCCAGGATGTAAAGGGATTCTTCAAGACCCATAAGGTTCCGGGGGCAAAGCGTACTATAAAGCAGTCGCTTGAGATGATTAGGCTGAATATCACAGTCCTTAACCGCGATCGAGAGGATATTAAAGAGTGGCTAGAGGCATATAATTATAAAGCCGACGGCTAATTAATTCCTCATTATTTGTGTGTTTTGGTGAAGTTGCTGGTCTGCCCCTTGAGTGTGTGCATCTCGGCGATACACTTATTGTCTTTCCGCAAGAGATTTGCCCGATTGATGGAACCGTAATTGAAGGGCACGGTGTAATGGATAAATCTTACCTCGTTGAAGACGCCAGGTTCGGAGGTAAAGAGTGATTCACTTCGAATAAATAATATCCCTCCTCTTTTCACCACAATTGAGCAACATATCAAGCGTAGACAGGTTATGTATAAACCCTCCCCATAACTGAGGATAGACAGGCGGATGAAATCTAGAAAACTCGATTTGAATTCCTGATTGATTCATTAGAACCGTGTCTAGGTGTTTTTCTACAATGGGAAAAGTCAAGTAGGTATCAGCCTGTAGGTGTTTGCAAATATTGATGATTAACTCAATACCATTTCCAGTGACTCCTAGTTCGGATTGTAGATATAATTTGTTTTTAAGCACGAGTGCATCCCAAAGGAATTTTATGATATTGAGATTCAGTTCAATTAGCAGACGATTATTTCCTCTATAAATAGACTCCAGGATGGGGAAATATTCCCGCAGATATGGAGCATTGGTATAACTCTGACGAATGCTTTGCAGGTGCTTTCTTTGCCAGTCTGTTTCATTGCATATCTCGACCTTCCGAATTATCTGAAGTCCGCGCCCCTTTTTCCAAACAGGCACAGTCAACCACATCTCCCCCTGCTCATTTTTCAGGCGATTTCGATTAACCCAGCCACGACCTTGGGGGAACTGCACGTCATCAAGTAAAACCATGCAGTCAGCCTTCATAGCCTTAAAGAAGAATCCAGGCCAGGGTAAAAAGATGGGCTGGTGTGTTGCGACTATCATGGTTTACTCTTAATCTTAATTTGTCGCACAATTATTGATTAGGGAGACACCTTAGATTATACTCCAAAGAGAGAAGACACAAGGATTTCCGTATAACATAATATCCGTTTCCATTCTTCGATTTTGCATTTACACTATAGTTAGTATAGCGATTATAAACAAGGAGCTGTCGCGTGTCGGTACGGATTGATGTTTGGTCAGATTTTGTTTGCCCCTTCTGCTTTCTCATTGTCCCTGGCTTGGAGGAACTCCAGGGAAATTATGACATCAGCATTTGCTGGCGTGCATTCCTGCTCCGTCCGCCAGGCACTCCGCCTATATCTGCCCAGAGGCAGGCCATGATTGAAGCAGAGCGTAAACACGTTAAACACTTAGCACGCACGCGGTATGGCCTTGAACTCAATCCCGGTCCTATCGGCATCAATACACTTACCGCTCATATTGCTGTCAAATACGCCGAGGCCCACGCAAAAGGGAATGCCTTTCATTCTGCTGTTATGAAAGCCTTCTGGCAGGAAGCGCGCTTGATAGACGATAAGGAAGTACTAAAGGGTATCGCTTCTCAGGTTGACCTAAATGGCGAGGACATTGCAACCGCCTGGAGGGATTCTACATTTGCCTCCGCTGTTGGTACCGATATAAATCTGGCTTCGACATACGGAATACGCAGCGTCCCTACACTCTTTTTTGATGAGAGGTACTTGGTGATCGGTGCCCCAGCCGTATCAAGTGCTTAAGCGGGTCATGGACAAGTTACAAGAAGAAAGTAGCAACCGCATAGAAAATCGGGAGGTATGAGTAAATGAAGGTAAATACTGAGAGTGTTGTAGTTGAGAATAATGAATCCGCAAAGCGGTTCGAAGCGTGTGTGGATGGGAATATAGCGTTTCTCCAGTACTACTATTTCAAAGGTAGCATTGTACTTGCCCATACCGAAGTACCCTCTGTGCTCGAAGGACAGGGGCTTGGGGGTAAGCTGGCTCGCACGGCGCTTGATTATGCTCAGGCTCATAAACTCACAGTAATCCCGCTCTGCCCATTTGTGGCAAGCTATATACATAAACACCCTGAGTATCAACCACTTGTTCACCCTGAGCACGGCGAGTGAGCGTTATCCAGTCTTTAATAACTTTAAACGGCCCCGTGATTTTTATTCAATAAATGCAGAAACTTATCTTGTGCTGTAACTGAACATCCCTATAATAATAGGGATGCGTATTACACCTGCCCGATTTTTCATAAGCTGTCTCATTATTTTGATGGTCTCTTGTGGAAGGACTCCTATTAAGCATGCCCACCAGGCCATGCGGTTGACCAAACCGCCTGAAACCATTATTGATGATCTTCCGCTAGATCAATTGGCAGGTGGCATGGAAGAGAACATAGAGCAGTTAAATAAATTAAATATTCAATCACTGACTTTCGGACCCAGGGTCGTCTTAAAGGATGATTATGTTTTGGCTCTTAACTATCTTGTATATCAGATTAAATCGGGCGTCTCGAGAGCCCATTTTATCGAAACCGTGGTTAACAACTTTGATTTTTACGAGGTCTACGGAAAGGATAAGTGGGGTGAGGTTTTAATAACCTCCTATTTTCATCCGATCATACCGGGGTCAAGAACAAAAACACCCAGGTATTCTCAAGCCCTCTATTCTATTCCGCCCGATTTGGTAAATATACGTCTGGATGAATTTGTTAAGTCTGTTGAAACACTCTCTCCGATTAAAGATCAAGTGCTTGACCAGACATCCCGAATTGGTGTCTTGCAGGGACGTTTGGTTACATCTGAGTCGGGGGGTGCGGTAGTATTGCCCTATTACACACGAGAAGAAATTGATAGCCAGCAAGTGTTGAAGGGAAGGAATTTGGAGTTAGCTTGGGTGGACCCAATTGATGCGTTCTTTCTGCATATTCAGGGATCGGGAACGGTGGTATTCGAGGACGGTAAAGGGATTTCATTAGGATATGCCGCTAAAAATGGGTATCCTTTCGTTCCAATTGGTAGGTATTTATTGGATGTAATTCCCCGGGGAAGAATGAGCATGCAGGCTATAGAGGGCTATTTGCGCCAATTGCCTGAAGATGAGATGAGAAAGATTTTATATAAAAATCCGAGCTATGTTTTCTTTCAGGAATTGAAAGGAAAACCGGTTACCACTCTAGGTACAGAGGTGGTGGATGGGCGGACAATCGCTACGGATCAGGGCTTTTTCCCCAAGGGGGCCCTGGCGTACATGGAATTTCCAAAGCCCGTGTTTGCGGATGGAACCTCAATTGAACCTGTGGGATGGAAGACGACTTCTCGATTTGTTCTGGATCAGGATACAGGAGGGGCTATACGCGGCCCCTATCGTGTGGATCTCTATTGGGGAAGTGGGAAAGAGGCCGCCAGGTACGCGGGGGTTATGAAGGAAAAGGGTCGTTTGTATTATCTGGTTCCTAAGGCTGAGTTTTTGCAAGGGCTTTTAAAAGGTCGGGGTTTATGAGGCTCTTGGTAGACAGATAATTTATAACTTCCATCTTTACTTATAATAATTTTTCGACACTAGGAGAGGCATCTGTGATAAATTCAGATGTTATAGGGTGGATAGCCTTTTCTATCATGGTAATCTACACATGCATCGGGCTGCCCATTTAGGTACGCAAGAACTATGTGAAGAAATCCACGGCGGGACTCTCTTTTTTATGATGGTCGTGTTGTTCTTCACCTTTTCAATCTGGATAACGTATGGGCTAGTAAGGTCTCCGAAAGATTGGTACATTATTGGCTCTAATATCCCAGGCATGGGCTGCATCTTTATCATTTTATGTTAGTTCTGGATTTACCGTTTTAGTTTTAGAAGGAGAGAAATAACAGATGAAAACACTCGACGACATTCGTCAGGATAAGGCACTGCAATCCCAAATCTACTGGGACATGAAGCCGCGGGAGAGGATACGGCGAACGGAAACTGAAACCCAGGGAGAGGCGGAACAAATTACAAAACAACTCCAAGACAGGGTCGGATACTATTTCTACATAGATGTCCGAAACCTCCAACCCGCTCTTTATCTATACGAAAATTACCCTGATGGCTCTGGCAGATTCGTTGCAGAAATAACAGAGATTCCCGAACAGATGCTTCGCGAAGCAGTCCGAGAAGCCGGCGGGGGAATAGAGACTGATGGTCGCTATCCTATAGACGACTCGATAAAGGCATGGCTGAGAAATCAGCTGGCTTAGTAATATCTTAAAAAGGAGAACGAGATGTCTAAAGAACTAGATTCTTCACGTATCTTAGATGTAGGATTGGGGTTCTGGCAATCCAGAACCCTACTTAGTGCAGTAGAATTGGGGGGTACTCTACTCGGAAAGAAATCCATGAGGGGTGAGGATATTGGAAATGAGATCGGACTAGGTCCAGGGGTATCTGGGACTTTATTGATGGGCTTGTTGCCCTTGGTTTTTTAGAGCGGGAAGGCGTGGCGTCGATGGAAGGTATTCTAATACTGAATTAACATCGGTTTACCTTGATAAAAACAGTCCAAATTATATCGGCGGCATGCTGGGGATGGCAGGTACTCGCCTATATCGCTACTGGGGCGATCTCACCGAAGCCCTGAGGACGGGGAAACCGCAGAATGAAAGTAGGCATAACGAAGAACCCATTTTTGATGTTCTGTACAGGGATCCTGTTAAGCTCGAGGGGTTTATGAGGGCTATGGCGGGACTATCCGCCAGAAACTTTGAATCATTTGTAGAGAGGTTCGATTTCTCAATGTATAAAACCCTCTGTGATATAGGTGAGGCAACGAGTCAGCTCTCAATACTCGTTGCAAAAGCTAATCCGCATATGCGATGTATCTCATTCGATCTCCCGGTAGCCCATTGCTAAAAGATATATACAGGATTCCGGTGTTGCCGACTGTGTAAAGACTGCATCTGGAGATTTCTTCCAGGATCCGCTGCCCAATGCCGATATTATAACAATGAGCATGATACTCCATGACTGGAACCTGGAGAAGAAGATGCATCTTATAAGGGCGGCGTATGCGGCGTTTCCAGAAGGTGGGGCGTTCGTAGCCATTGAGAATATTATAGATGATGCCAGGCGTAAAAACGTATTCGGTCTTATGATGTCTCTTAACATGCTGATTGAATTCGGCGATGCATTTGATTTTACAGGTGCGGATTTTTCAAAGTGGTGTAAAGCGGTGGGGTTTAAGGACACCCAGATTTTACCGCTAGGCGGACCGGCAAGCGCTGCAATTGCTTATAAATAATGGGATGGAATGTAACCTTCATTTTTAACTAGACAATTCCCTATAGCAAGCTACAGGGTTAGCTTATTGTAGTAATCTGTATGTGTGGGAAAAGAAGCGGATGTAAGGAAAGGGTATCATTGTGCATGGCATATACATTATCACATAGTATTTCCAGTGAAATACAGGAAGGCATTGTTAGATAAAGAGGTTGTACAGATAATAAAGGAAACAGCACTTGGGATACAAGAGCGTTATGCAATAGAGATTGAAGCAATGGGAATGGACAAGGGCAATATTCATATACTTTGTGGAGCACATCCGAAAGTATCAGCCGGACAGATAGTGCAGACATTCAAAAGCATAACAGGACAAGAGATATTCAAGCGCAAGCCGGGGCGGTAAAGCGGGAATTATGGGGAGGGGAGTTTTGGACAGATGGGTATTATACAGATGGGTATTATTATGTAGCCACGGTTGGGAGAGAGAGCAAACTGGGCAACAGTGGAAAAATACATACAAGAGCAAGGAAAGCCTAAAGAGGAATTGAAACAGCTAGAGTTGTTTTAGATACCTTGCAGCTTGCTGCAGGGAGTTTCATTGCATTTTATTAATAGCAGATTCCATTTTTATTCTATGATCCCCCTAGCTACGTCACCCACTCTGTCCCCACACTCTCCTAATTCACGATATTGTCTCACGAAGAGGTTCAATAAACCCGTATGTGTCGAAGTGGGTTACGCCTTCTACAATCTTAAGCCCTACATCTGCATTTCTCTTCCTGAGAAGTTCTACGGCTTTTACCGTGTATTCAATGGGGAATATCTCATC
>PSLL01000003.1:50871-56019 GCA_040289575.1 Candidatus Dadabacteria bacterium
GCGGGGATGGGCAACACTCCTGCGAATTCATTCTGATTCCTTGCCGCAATATACCATGTCCCAATCCCGCCAAAGCTGTATCCGACAATGAGGGTCTTGCCCTTTTTGATTTCATATTGATCCAGAAGCCGCCTGTGCAAATCCATAACATAAGCCTCACTTACCAGATCATCCCAACGGTCTGAAGGGCAATCGGGCGAGACGATAATCGCTCCCAAATCACCGAATGCAGGTATTCCAAGACCGGATAAAATCTCCCACCCTTTAAAAGGATAAAACGGCCCTTTCCAGTGAAGCAGCATTATCAATGTCGGTTCTTTATCTTCAGTTGAAATCTCAGGGATGTAGATTGTATAGCGTCTATCGTCGGAAAAGATTTGTTTATATACGCTCGGTTTTTTATAGGCTGATTCATCTCATACACCCACGAACATTTCTTTGTGATGTCGGTACCAGTCGCTCTGGAATCGTTCTTCGGGATCGTATTTCTTCTTTAGCTGAAGGAATTCCGGAAACTGAGAATAACAGGCTTTGACCTGCCTGGATGTGGCAAATTTGTGGTTCGTAAGATAGTAGCTTCCTCCATGCCGAATCGCCATGTCTATAAGACGGCGGTATGCCTGAAGGGTTTGTTCCACACCCTCAGGGCTATGTACGGTGTGGACATTAAAGCTCATCCGCCCCCAGGGCTTCCTTGCGTAGGCTAAAAAGCTCTCATCATCCCGCTGTATTATTCCGATATCTCCAAAGATCAAATTCACACGGTTCCTGCGGAAATCTTCGCGGACTTCATCTATAAAATTTATAAGCGCTTCCTTTGGAACATAGACCTCAGTTGTAATGTCGGATGCCTCAGGGGTGTGAAGCATCCGGTCAAGTATATGGTGGTAGCCTTTAATGTATAATCCCATCTGATGTGTGTCCGACCAAGAGAGATTGCCGGAGGTTGAAATATAGTGGCTGGATACCTTCTGGAAGTATTGCCCTTTGTCGGCATGAGCCAGATAGCGGAGGTTTATCCATTCCTCATTAGAGGGCTGCTCTTCGTAGTTGGGCACCGGCTTTGCTGTATCCACCGGGCGGTAGCACACGAATATTCCCTTCCTAAGGAAGTCATCCGATTCCGGATTGGCGTTGTAGAGAAAGGTGCCGTAAGTAAACCCGTCTGCGATGCGCTTTTCGTAGGCTTGCATCAAATTCTCTACACCTATAATCTCGGCAACGCGCTCGACCTTTTGCCGGGGAACCAGGCGCATTGTAACGGAGTAAATAATCCCGAACAAACCGTAGCCGCCAATGGCGAGTCGAAAGAGTTCTGTATTCTCTTGTCTGCTGCATCTTTGTTCATTCCCATAGGCGTCAATCATTACAAAGGACTCGACATCCTGAATAAAAGGCTTCATCCTGAGTCCCTGTCCGTGCACATTGGAGCCAAGGCTCCCGCCGATAGAAAGCCAATCGGCCGTCTGCTTTTGGGCGATTCCCCACTGATTTGACCGACCCTCTTGTGTATTGAGCAGGTAGCCGATAATTAAAGGCCACTGTATACCGGATTCGACCTCGATAGTGCCCTTTTCAGGATTGAAATTGATTACGCGGCTCATTGCCGTTGTATCAATTAAGATTCCGCCGGTTGCAAACTGCTGCGCCCCCATCGCATGACGGGCGCCGGCGATACAAATTACTTTTCCTTCACGACGCGCACTGCGTATGGTTTCATAAACTCCATCAATGGAATTTGGATAAACGATGCGGTCTACAATAGTCGAGTTAAGCTCTGTGTGAACATCATTGACTAAAACCCCTTTGGGTTTTGTTATCTGGCGCGCGCAGCCGGTGGGCAATATGCCGATAATTCCGGGCACCCCTAAAACCGTCTTCAAAAAATCCCTTCGGTTCAATGCAGCCTCACTATCTCCCTATTTATTTCCGTTTTCTTTATAGGGGATGTCTTTAAGTTCGACGATATAACCATGAATCTCGTTGTTCCCGATGTTCTCTACGGTGTGCTTCACCGGACCTACCCATAGTGCTTCACCTTGTTTTCCCTCAATCTCTACGGCTTTGCCATTGGGATAGCCGATTCTGACCTTAGTAGGAGTCAATTCGATGTGAACAGTAGCAGGATGGGTATGCATTTCCTGTTTGTCGCCGGGTTTCATCCTAAATTCGAGAACCCTTATGTGCTCATTTTCCAGAAGGACTTTGAACTGCTCAGGTGCCACCTTCACCACATCCTGGGCTACTGTTGCCTTAGTGACGAAGAACAACATCAGTAGAGCCATCACGCCAATAATAGGATAGTATGAGTTTCTCATTATTGATTCCCCCCTTTATTTTTCTTATTTTTAGAGGACCTTTTGGTATAATCCTTTTATATCATAAAGGCTTACATTTCGCAATTTGTAAATCACTGAGAAAGGAGAAATTGCAATGGTGTTTTTTGAGGTATAATCTCACATATTTTCCCCTTCGGTGAAAAACTCCTTGAATCGTTTTCTCGGCATATTAAGAAAATTCATCCTTTATTTTCTTGCCGTGACAATTGGCTGGGTTATTATTTACCGATTTGTTAATCCTCCCATTACACTGCTGATGGTTATACGGTATTTTGAGAGTAGCAGCGGAAATAAATCAATTAATAAAAAATGGAAGGATTATGAATATATTTCCGAGAATATGGCATTGGCGATAATCGCCCCGGAAGACCAGAACTTTTTCGAACACCATGGTTTTGATATAGAAGCCATTGAAAAAGCACTTCATAGAAATAAGAGGGTTAAAAGGATTAGCGGGGCAAGCACCATAAGTCAGCAGGTGGCAAAAAATGTATTTCTATGGTCATCAAGGACTTGGCTGAGGAAGGGGCTTGAGGCTTATTTCACGCTTTTAATTGAGACATTCTGGGGTAAGAAGCGAATACTTGAGGTCTATATGAATGTAGCTGAGATGAGTGATGGAATATACGGCGCGGAGGCGGCCGCACAGGTATATTTTAAAAAACCTGCTATAGGTCTGACCAAAGAAGAGACCGCACTAATAGCGGCTGTATTGCCGGCCCCAAGGGCATTGTCTCCTGCAAAGCCATCGGCATATTTATATAAAAGACAAGAGTGGATAATAGAGCAAATGAATAATTTGGTTAGCATCAAATTCTTAAGTGAAAGTGAATAGACCGGGGTTCTAAATGGGTGGATGACACAGGGTTTAAATGGCATCGGCAATCTCTCACGCGTTTTTCGGACTTGCTTTGGGAAGGATATATACAGGCAGAGGGATGCCACTCCGCTTTTGGGTCTTATCTGCGGCGTGCTCGGCCCTACCGGATGTGGATGTTATAGGATTCAGTTTTGGCATCAAATACGGCGACCTTTTAGGGCACCGCGGATTCACACGTTCCCTTTTATTTGCCCTAATCCTGGGCTGTTTTGTCGTATTGGTTTTTTTTAACGGATTTAAGGATGTAAGCAGACGGGCGTTGATTGCCTATTTTCCCCTTGTAACTGCTTCACACGGGATGCTTGATGCGATGACTGATGGCGGATTGGGAGTGGCGTTCTTCTCTCCATTCAAAAATACGCGGTATTTCTTTAAAACGGGGTATGAGATAATTCGGATTGACCTCTGGCTATGACTAGAAGCGGTCTCATAAAGATAGCCAACCCGTTTTTGTAGGGGCAAATATAAGATTCGCCAGCCTGTCCTGAGTATAGTCGCTCCGCCGCTTATACAGGCTTCGGTCTGCCAATATGATTAAAGCAGGTTATATATGAGCACAAATATATAGGGTAAATTGGGCATAGTTCTCTGTAGTTCTAATCTTGCTTCCATTGTGCTGACGCTGGGGGTAAGAAATGAGTTGTAATGCTCCGCTACGCGCACGAACTCCTTAAAATTAATTATTGCTGGTTTGTGGACTGTAAGGGGGCGGACATTTTTCTTGGCTCCCTCAATTTTGATGTTTTCTCCATCTAAGGTGGCAAGAAACCATCTTTCAGAATCGGGTAGGGGTAATTCAATTCCATCTCCAATCTTTGACCTCAGTTCATTCCACTCTCTTTCCTTGCTCTCGCTAAAGTCTATTTTTCTATCTAGTAACATTGTTACTCGTCTCCTTTATATTCTTAAAATATAACATAGATTTGATATGACTTTTCAAGAGGGACGACATGCACAATGTTAATCATACTCGACGATTATCGTGCATTCCTCATGTATAATTATTTTACAATTAGGCAGCCCTCTGCTCATGCTGCTCAGATACGGTTCTCTAATACCATCATTGTGTTTCATATATGCATTACTAATAGGTGGCTGTGCTTCATTGCCGACACGGGAGGCGATTTTAAGTGAGAGTTTTCGTAATTCTGTGAATCTGCGGATTAAGAATGCAACCGGTCATATAAGTCTTCAGAAAAGCGAATACATTCTCAAGCGGGCGGTAGGCGATGAGGACGATAAAGAGCATCTCAAAGAATTCATCCGGGCGGAACAGGGCATTACCGGACGACCACTTGTAGCGGGCAATCGTGTTACGCTCCTTGTAGATGGCCCCGCAACCTACAAGGCAATGTTCGAGGCCATTGGGAATGCAAGAGACCACATTTATCTGGAAACATACGTTATGACCGATGACGGGATCGGCCAAAGATTCGCCGATATGCTGCTTGAGCGGAGGGCTGCCGGGGTGGATGTCAAGGTTATTTATGACAGCATAGGCAGTAGGAGCACGTCGGATGCGTATTTTGACTATTTGCGCGATGGGGGGGTCTTGGTCTACAAATTCAATCCAGTGGGAGACCTCCTTTTCTGGCGCGACTTTCAGCGTGATCACCGTAAGCTCCTCATTGTTGATGGCAAGATTGCCTTTACAGGGGGGATAAATGTCAGCGGCGTGTATTCCCAAAGCTCATTTTCGGGTAGGCGGAAAAAGCATTATCTCGATAGTCATTGGAGGGACACCGAGGTGCGTATCGAAGGGCCCGCAGTCGCCGAATTTCAGAGGCTGTTTTTGCACACTTGGGCTCAAAGCGGGCAGAAAGATAACTGGCCGGAGCATGACTTTCCGCCTCTAAGTGACGTTGGCCATGACCTGGTGCGCGTTGTCGCCACCATCGGGGGGGAAAATAAGTACAGTATTTATAAAGC
>PSLL01000003.1:56048-112870 GCA_040289575.1 Candidatus Dadabacteria bacterium
TGCGCGGCAGCGTGTTTGGATTACACAGGCATATTTCGCCCCCAACGACGAATTTATTGATGCACTAAAGGCCGCAGCCCATCGCGGGGTTGATGTGCGAATCCTGTTGCCCGGCTTCTCCGACCACAGAATGATTTTGTATGCCTCGCGCGCACGTTATACGGAACTGCTCGAGGCAGGCGTTAAGCTGTACGAGAGCAAGGATCGACTGCTCCATGCAAAGACGGCTGTCATTGATGGTCTGTGGTCCACGGTGGGATCGAGTAACTTGGATTATTTTAGGCAAATGCGGTTATTCTGGGGCGCGATTTCGGAAGGCAGATGGAGGACCTATTTCAACTCGACATAGGGCGTGCGCAGCCTATAGAATTGGAAAAGTGGAGGCAGCGCTCCGGGTGGGAGCGATTTAAAGAAGGGTTAGGCGGTTTGTTTAAATACTGGTTTTAAGGAGGGACAAGACTATACAGGAGATGACTAATACTGAATGGAGAGATTTCCTACTTGTGGGTACCTGGGCGGGAAAGCTCGCAACGGTGAGGAGGGACGGGCGCCCGCATGTGGTTCCGATCCGGTTTGCCCTTGACGGCGAGACAATAGTATTCACAAGTGGGGGTGAGTCGGTTAAGGCGAAAAATATCAGGCATGACCCGCGTGTGTGTATATACGTTGATGACCAGACGCCTCCTTTTGCATTTGTTCAGATTGAAGGTACGGCAACCTTGAGCGACGACCTTGACGAACTGCTCAGCTGGACGACTCGTATCGGGGGCAGATATATGGGGGCCGAACTAGTTGAAGCCTATGGCAGGCGCAATGGCGTTCCAAGCGAATTGCTTGTGCGCGTTATGCTGAGCAGGATTATTGCCCAGAAGGGTGTTGCTGGTTGGTAGCGATTGATAGTAAGCCGGATTTGATATGTAAAACGATACAAAATTGATTCAAAGGGATATTCATTTTATATTTCTTAGTCATTGGGCTTATCAATATTGATTGGCTCGATGCGTGATGACGCAACGGAAGCGACCTGTGTGAGCTTTCGGATGCCATATGCTCTATAGCTACTTTGGTAGGTGGTATCCTATTGCTCTACTGATGCGACAAATAGGAGCATCAGGTCAGAATAAACCGAGAGCCTTCGTGGCTAAGGCGTCCAGTTGCTGTCTGTTCGTCACAACTGTTTCATCGCAACAGTTTGCATCTCGCAAATCTTTGTTTTATGCAAGGCTATTTATACCACGAATAAAAGTCTTATGTCAATGAACCATAGCGGATATATAAAGATCTCCGTGCCATATTGTAAGTTATTAAATTTATTATATTTCTTATTTCTGCACGTCTATAAAACGTAAACAGTATCTACAACATTTTTATATTTAGAGGGATTTTTTTATTACTAGCGACTTAGGACATTGGGGTTTTCCAATCGGCTCTCAATGTGTAAAGAAGGTTTACACATTGTTGTAGATTTCTCCGCCGTGTGAGAGATTGTTGAATGTTGATGTTACTCTAAATAATTTCATTATATCCATAACCCTTTGACCATTCTAGTGCCGCTATTGCTAAGGATTTAGAGAATATTTAGAAATTATCAGAGGAGAGTTAAAAAAGCCCTACATCAAATGAATTATATAATTCCGCTATTGCCCCTTGATTAAAGCAGATTGCGTAACTTATGACAATATTATAAATAAAACACCAAGGATCATAGCTAAGGCTCCAATCAACCTCTTTTCTATACCCCTTTCATTGAAGATCAGATGGCCAAAGAGCACACTCATTATTACGCTCGTTCGCTTTATTGATATGACATATGCCACATATGTCAGGGTTATTGCCTTCATTTGAAATATAGCCGTTAGAGCACCAAAAAGGCCAATTGGTATTAGGGCTATTAAGTCTGCTGTTTGATTTACGTTCCTTCGAGATTTATAGAGTACTATTGGTGCCATAACAACCGCTATAAACGTATCTATAGCAATAATCCAGAATATGGGAGATGAATTCCCAACACCCACCTTATCAAAATTGGAGGTTATACTCCATATAAAGGCCACAACCATCATGAGTTTTGATCCCCTTTCTTTTAAAAGTGCTTTGAAAGGGGCTAAGTACCCTCCATGTTTTTCTTTGATGTTCAATATATATGATCCGGCAACAATAAGAACAATCCCGACTAAACCGAGGAGCCTTGGGAATTCACCTACAATCAATGACGATGTTATCAGAAGAAATAAAGGCGTGAATGCAACCATAGGAACAGTTATTGATAAGTCTGAGTACTTAATTGCCTTCATATAGAGTATTGTGGCTATAATATTGAGACTCCCTCCAAAGAATAACGCCACCCAGAATTGATTTCCCAGGTGCGGAATTTTTATAAAGAACAGGAATGGAAGTAAAAAGGGAAGGGCAAAGAGTATCAACGACAAGGAAACTGCATACTCATCGATATTTTTAAGGTTTCCTTTACTAAAAACGTCTTTTATAGATTCAAAGAATGCCGTTAGGACTGAATATATAACCCAAGTCATATCTGTATTCCATCTAGTTTATTATAAATTCCTGTTCTCTTGATTTTATGTGTTTCTGAATATATATCAATAAGCCATGATAAAACCCTATTCCTGGATTGGAAGGGGCGATATAAATGCCTTCTTCGGGCTTATGATTGACAATATCACAAACCTTGTGATTCTTTCGGGACTTCTCATCGGGGTTTTTAGGTTCCCGAAAGAATTAGTCTTCTTTCGTATGATTCCCGGAACCGCCATAGGGGTTCTGTGCGGGAATCTCATATTTACCTACCTTGCATAGAGGCTCATGAAGAAGACCGTAGTGTCTAATATTACCGCAATGCCGCTCGGAATTGATACCGTATCCCTTTTTGGATATACACTCGGTATTATAGCACCCGTATATGCTACGACGAATAATGCCGAATTTGCGTGGCATGTAGGTACGGCAACAATTATTCTTACGGGTGTTATCTCGGGTCAATCGCGGGGGTTGCGCTGCTTCTTATATCATTTCTCCCAAGCGTGTCTCTGTTTAAGTCTCCAATTGTCGGCTTTATATCCCTGGGGATTATTTTCATCAGCTTTTTCTCAAAAAGGAAACCCCTCTTTGGGCTTCCCGGGGTTCTTTGGGCTGTAATTATTGGAACGGCTATCTACTACGGACTGAAATCCTTCGGCATTCATGCAGTAGGCAATACATTGAGTAAGGGGATTCCTCTTGGAATTCATATTCCTCTGCCATCACTTGGTTCTTATGAATCATTTCGCAAGGCATTTAGTTACATATCCATAATTCTTCCTCTCAGCATTACAAATGTCATAGGCGGGATTGATGTAACCGGAAGTGCCGAGGCGGCAGGCGATCCATACGATGTTAGGCTCATTATTTTTACCGAAGGGATTACGACACTCATCGGAGGGCTTTTTGGCAGCGTGCTTCAGACAACCCCTTACATCGGTCATCCAGCATATAAAAAGATGGGCGGAAAAGCGGGATATACATTGGTTACGGGATTATTTATAGGGCTTGGAGGTATACTAGGATATATCTCCTTTATTGCAAACTATCTACCTCAGGAGGTCATTGTTCCGATTCTGATACTCATAGGGCTTGAAATTACATCACAGGCATTTCACCGTGTTCCTGAAACCCACGCCCCCGCTGTGGCTATGTGTTTTATCCCATCAATTGCAAACCTGGTGATTATTGAGGCGGGTCAGCTTGGACTGAATGAGGGTTCTCTTTCAGGAGATAGCCTCTGTACATTCAATGTGATAAAGATTCTGTCAAACGGCTTTATCGTTACAGCTCTTATCTGGGGAGCGACTAGCGACTATGGTGAGCCTTATTGAAGAGAACCTCAGTCGCACATCGATGTTTCTTCTTCTCGGAGCCCTATTCTCACTCTTTGGGCTTATGCACTCCCCATACGCGCACGGTGCACTTTTTCTCCCTTGGAGAATACCCGATAAAACCCCTCTCTATCTCTCGCTGTCATATTTCATCCTTTCGGCTCTTTCACTCTCGGTGTATTATTCCGAACGTGGTTCTGTAAAAAAAGTGGAGAGCAGGGGTCTTATCCCGAGAAAAACCAAAAGGGTCACGGAGATTAAGAAGGAGCATGTTGCAGCGCATCCCCTATGGGAGCAATTAGACACCCTGTGCCGTAAGTCAACGGCACCTATCTTCTGTCTGTTTGTCGGAGTAGTAAAAAAGTAACTCGGTTGACACATTCAATTTCTTAGTCTTAAAATAAAGTGTTAAGTCTCTAAAACCTTATATCCAAAATGGACAAATGGACCTTTTGATCTCTATGAAGGCCGAAACTATTGAGAAGGGGTTTGAGCCTCAATGGAGTATAATGAGTATGCCCACCGCCCAATCGGGAGGGTATTTCATTGCCGAGTTTAGGGAATCAGACCGGGGGAAATTGGATCTTCTCAAGCGCTATGCTGAGATACTCAAGGACAGGCTCGATGGGAATAATTTCAAAATAGATCTTACGTCATACGGATTTATGGTTAAAAAAAGGGTTGACGAGGATACCCCGTATATGGAGGCATGGGAAAGGTGGGTTAATTTTTCAAGAATGATATACAATGAACTCCTGGATGTAATCGGGAATTAGTTATAAGCGAGGAGATATATAAATGAATTTATCATTTAATAGAGGGATCAGGTGCAGTGCCTTACTGCTCAACCTGATTCATACATAGCATAAATGTGATTCCATTATGTAGACAAAAATGGAATAATGCATACGATAAATGATATTACTCCAACACCTCAAAAATCCTTTTTAATTCTGAAAGTTTCTTAGACTCTTCGGGTGAATTCGGATTTGTTTGTGTTATAATACCCTCCTTAAATGGGGGATTAGTTAAAAGGATTCAATAAATATGTCTCTGCATTATGCCCTTTAGACAAATAAATTCGGCATCTAGCCATCTATGATTGACTCAATATTACACGAACTATTTATACCCTCCACAAACAGTCTCGGTTCGGTGCTTCCTCTTTGGAGCCTCTCGCCTTTTGTTTGTATGCTCATTGCCATTGCAATTTTTCCTCTTATACACGGCCAGTGGTGGGAGAATAACAAAAACAAGGCCCTTGTCAGCCTAGTTCTTGGGATTCCTGTCGGGATTTATTTTCTATTTGCAGACCGTCATCAGTTGGTACACACGGCTATGGATTATATCTCTTTTATAATACTCCTTGGGTCTCTCTTTACGATCTCAGGTGGTATTTTACTGCGGGGAAACCCGCGGGGGACGCCAATGATAAACACGATTTTCCTCTTTGTGGGAGCGGTAGTTGCAAACCTGATTGGAACAACCGGCGCGAGTATGCTCCTTATAAGACCATTACTGAGAACAAATGACACAAGAAGACATATAAAGCACATACCGATATTCTTCATATTCCTTGTAAGCAATATAGGCGGTTCACTTACGCCTCTCGGTGATCCGCCGCTTTTTCTCGGATACCTACAGGGCGTGCCGTTCTTCTGGACTCTGAGGCTTTTGCCTCTTTGGACTATGGCGGTTGGGACGGTTCTTCTCATATTCTATTTGTTTGAAAGACAGGCATGGAAAAGGGAAGCACCCGTTGATATTGTAAGGGACGAGATCCGTAAGGAGCCGATTAGGATTGATGGGAAACTCAACCTTCTCTGGTTCCTCGGCGTATTGGCGGCGGTGTTTATACCCATGCCCTATAGAGAGATAACAATGGTCTCTATGGCGTATCTCTCATACAGATTCACTGCCAGGGAAATCAGAGTGCAAAATAGATTCACATTCTATCCCATAAAGGAGGTGGCTGTGCTCTTTGCAGGGATTTTTGCCACAATGATTCCTGCGCTTTTAATTCTCAAGGCAAGGGGAGCCGAGATTGGAATCAAGGAGCCCTGGCAGTTTTTCTGGATTACGGGAGGTCTTTCATCATTCTTGGATAATGCCCCTACATATCTTACATTCTTTTCCCTCGCTCAGGGATTGGATATTGGAGGCAGTACAATCAGGATTCCAGAGGATATTCTTATTGCTATAAGTAGCGGGGCGGTTTTTATGGGAGCGAATTCATATATAGGAAACGGCCCGAATTTTATGGTGAAATCGATATGCGAGGAAGCGGGTATTAATATACCGAGCTTTTTTGGGTATATGTTATACTCAGGTTTGATTTTAATACCTGTGTTTATACTGATAACCGCCGCCTTTTTCCTATGAATTCTAAACGGATTTCCTGGGGGGTATAATGGTTGCCTCTCCTACTTCTTTATGAATCTTCAGCATCGGAAATGGGTCTTTACCAGTAATTAAGAGCGCGCTGCGCTTTCTTGTAAAGTAGTTCCAAGCCCATTGGAAGAGAACTAGAACCTTATTATCAAATTCAACCAGATTAAGAATATGCACAAAGACCCATATCAACCAGGCAAAGAATCCATCGAACTTGAACCTACCTAAATCTGCCACTGCTTTATTTCTTCCAATCACCGCAAGGCTGCCCTTGTTATTGTAACGAAAAGGTGGAGGGGTATTGCCTTTAATACGCTCTTTAATGGCATTTGCCACATACGGTCCTTCCTGCATGGCTACGGATGCCACACCGGGAAGCGGTTTTCCATTATCGTGCGGATAATTGGCCAGGTCACCAATCACAAATATATTTGGATAATTCGGTATGGTAAAATCGGGCTGGACTATTACACGTCCAACGTGGTCTAATTCAACCCCAGTTCCTTTAGACAGGACCTGCCCCAAGAAAGATGCCTTTACCCCTGCAGCCCAGAGTATCGTTTGGGCCTGGATTTGATCTATGCGATTGCCATTGCGCGTTGTTACGGTGGTGCCTTTATTAATATCGGTTACCATTGTGTTGGTTTGCACTTTTACATTCAGTTGGGCAAGCGCCCGCTGTGCCTTTGCAGAAAGGTCCGGCGGATATGTAGGCAGTATCCGATCGGCTCCTTCTATCAATATAATTTCCGATTCCGCCGTATTTATATTCTGAAAATCATCCTTGAGCGTGGTATATGCAAGCTCTCCTATGGCTCCTGCCAGCTCTACACCCGTGGGGCCGCCTCCGACTATAATGAATCTCATCCATGCACGACGCATCTTCGGATCCGGTTCCCGCTCTGCCACTTCAAATGAGAGAAATATACGTCTGCGTATCTCCAGCGCGTCTTCTACTGTCTTTAACCCTGGAGCCATTTGCGCCCACTCATCATGACCAAAGTAGTGATGACTTGAGCCTGTGGCAACGATCAAAGTGTCGTAAGTGATTTCCCCATCACGGAGAATAACCCTTTGTCCGTTCGGATCAATGTCAACTACCTCGGCAGTGAACACCCATATATTTTTATAACGGTTTAATACAGCGCGTATTGGAGAAGCGATATCGCCGGGAGACAGCCCGCCTATAGCCACTTGATAGAGAAGCGGCTGGAACAGATGGAAATTGCGTTTGTCTATAATCGTGACCTTTACCGGAGAGTTTCCAAGTGTTCTTGCGGCATAGAGCCCCGCAAAGCCGCCTCCAATAATTACTACATGATGAATATAACCGTTTTTTCTATCCGCCATGATCTGATTTGTCTATCCTCATATTAGTTAATCACACAAATAGTATGGTATCAACAAAAACTTTTGGAAGAAACAACCATATTGAATACAGATTTGTTAGAGAGTCTAAACCTGTTTTGAAAGTGTAGATTAGGAATAAAAAATTGGGTATTTCACCAGTTTTGCCGACGAACTTATGTTATATAATCAATGCGAGGTCAGTATGAAAATGGTATAACTAATAGGGTGAAATCAAAAAGAGATACCACACGTCTGTTGGCTTTTAAAATACTAAACAGAGTGCTCTTTGGAGGGGCCTATCCAGACCTCGTGCTCAAAAGCACATTTGAGAGAAACCCGGACCCCAACCATCTGGATAAATCCCTTTTGACGGAAATAGTCTATGGCGTTATCAGATGGCTGGGGAAATTGGACTACATAATAGCCCTTTTTATAGAGAGGAGGGTTAATAAAAAGGAGATTCTTAATATACTGAGAATTGGACTATATCAACTCCTATTCTTAGACAGCGTTCCTAATTATGCCGCAATCTCCGAGACTGTAGATGTTGCAAAAGGCGTATTCGGAGAGAGGGTTGCCGGATTTGTCAATGCGATTTTAAGAGGGTTCTTAAGAAGCAAAGAGAACATACGCTATCCTGAGAAGGAGTCAAGTCCAATAAGTTACATATCTGTAAACCATTCTTTCCCTCAGTGGCTTGTAGAGAAGTGGATAGATTCATTTGGGTTAGATTTCACAGAAAGGCTCTGTTATTCGCTTAACCGGATTCCACCCCTTACAGTAAGGGTAAACACGCTCAAGACAACAAGGGAGAATTTAATCCAAAATATAGAAGATAGAGACATCGAAGTGATAAAGACTAAATATTCGCCGACTGGAATCTCATTTTTAACCGGTATCAACCCTGTAGAGATTCCAGGATTTGAATCAGGGCTTTTTACAGTTCAGGATGAAGGAGCACAGATTATTTCCCTTCTCCTCAATCCAAGGCCGGGAGAGAGAATACTCGATGCATGCAGTGCACCCGGCGGAAAATCCACACACATTGCAGAACTCATGGAGAATCGGGGAGAGATTATAGCGTGTGATATTAATCCATCAAGACTAAAACTGATCGAGTCACAATCAAGAAGATTAGGAGTAAAAATAATTAAAACGATTTGTGCCGATGCCTCTGACAAGGGGTTTCTAGAAGGAGAGAGGTTTGATAGGATTCTAATTGACGCTCCGTGCTCAGGGCTTGGAACTATTAGAAGGAACCCAGATACAAAATGGAAGAGAACACAAAACGATATACTTGAACTCTCGGATATCCAGTTTAAAATTTTATCTAATGTATCGGCTAGACTTAAAGGAAATGGTACAATCATCTATTCGGTGTGCACGCTGATGCCAGAGGAAAATGAGGGTTTGATACGGAGGTTTCTATCTTCACACCCGGAGTTTAGGATTGACTTAGAGATAGAATCAAACTCATATATTAAAGACTTTCTAGATGAAAATGGATTTTTCATTTCCAATCCGATAAGGCATAATATGGATGGGTTCTTTGCTGTACGAATGAAAAAAAATTAGGTAGGGAATCATAATCAATATGAAGAGATTTATAGTTCCTTCTATTCTTTCCTCCGATTTTACTAGATTGGGAGAGGAGGTAAAAGCTGTCCAGAGGGCGGAAGCCGATTGGATTCATGTGGATGTAATGGACGGTCATTTTGTACCCAATATAACCATAGGGGTTCCTGTGGTGAGGTCGCTTAAGGACCTGAATCCACCTATGATGGATATCCATCTTATGATTGAGAATCCTGACAGATTTATTCGATCCTTTATTGAAGCGGGAGAGCCGTTTGTAAAGGCCATAACGGTTCAGGTAGAGGCATGCGGGCTTCTCTATAGTACTATAGCTGAGATTAGGTCTTATGGAGTAATGGCTGGGGTTGCAATCAATCCGGGAACCCCGATTTCTTCAATAGAGGAGATTCTTCCCTATATAGATTTGATTCTTGTAATGACAGTAGAGCCGGGTTTTGCGGAGCAGAAGTTCATTAAGACGATGATTCCGAAGGTAAAACGATTGAGGCATATAATTGACAACTCAGAATACAAGCCACTTATTTCGGTTGACGGCGGAATTAAATTGGATAACATTCGAGAAGTGGCCGAGGCTGGGGCGGATATATTTGTTTCTGGTTCAGGTATATTCAAGACCAAAAACTATGCCGAAACTATATGGGCAATGAGAAGAGAGGTAGAAGATGCTGGAAGGAAAAGTGATAGATAGTACCCTTTGGGTAAAAGGACAGATTGAGGGAAAGATTGAGAGAGGGCATTTTAAATCCGCCATTCCTCTAATTGAGAAACTCCTAAGACTTGGGCGAAACAGCCTAACCCTCAAGGAGTTTGCATACGCAAACCTCGGACACGCATACCTATCTCTAAGGAGGTTTGATAAAGCCGAGTACTGCCTAAAGAAGGCTATTAAATTAAACCCTAGGGAGTCGCGTTATCACTACCTTCTCGGTCTTGCCTATAGCGCATCTGGCATGATTTCAGATGCCCTTAAGGAGTTTGAATACACAGTCCAAATAGTTGATAATAAAAGCGAGTATCAGCGTGCCCTTGGTTGGGCAAAGTTCGTTTCTGGACAGACCACAGAGGGAATAAAACACTTAAAAAGGGCATTGGATTTGGATAATAGGAATGTCTATGCCTATGCTGACCTTGCATCATGTTATATGAAGATGAACCGGTTTAATGAGGCAATTAGAACTCTAAGGAAGGGACTCTTGAGGGTTCCGGGGGATCCCTTTTTACTCCGCACACAAAATGTGGTTGAGCGTACGGGGGATGAATATAAGAAGGTTAAAGAAGAAGAGAAAAGGGTCAGGTATAGAATTGATAAGATAAAGGATTCTGAATTTCACAAGGTAAGAAAATCGCTTCTTCAAGGGATGAGGCTGGCTGGATATAGCGAGACTCAGAAAAAGAGCGCCGAGAAGCTCTGGTACGATTTTTATAAAATGAGGAAGCTCCAAATCAGGCGTCCCGAGAGCTGGGCTGCTGCCCTCGAATACACTATAGCGAGGTTGGACCTAATAGAAGGGGAAACACAAAAGACGGTTGCCTCTAAATACGGTGTCTCGGAAACGATTGTTTCTTCTCGATTTAACGATATATGCCGTACACTTGACATTAGGGTCTTTGATAAAAGGTACTACTCTATAGAAGAGGATTTCTTCATAGGTATATTGCATGGCCTCTCTCTCAGGGATGAGTAGTGTGTCGGGTGTTGGATATTAGGTGATATGTATGTGCTATTACCTGAATATCTAAGAGATATGGCATATAAAAACTCATACATTAGTGACATACAAAATTACTTTCTTTTTCTGGTTGACAGGGGAATTATGCTCTCCCCTAAGGATTATGATCTCATTATGAAATGGAAAAGAAGAGGAGTTCCCAAGGAGATTGTATATAGGGGTATAAATAAGGCGATTGAGAATTTAAGGAAGAAAAGAAGCAGCATCTCATTTTTAAGAGGTCTTGATGAATGCGCTCCGTTTATTGAGGGGGAGATAAGGAATCACCGGAGCAGTATGGAGAATGAATCTGTCATCGAATCAACCAGAGGTGACATTATTAAAAGGGTTGCCGAGAGACTTGCCGCAATAATAACGAATGAAAATATGGAGAGTATAAGGCGACACTATATAGAGATTAGAAAAAGGGTTTTGGATTTGACGAATTCAAATGAGGATGTTTTTAAGGCAATAGAGAAAATAGAAGAGGAATCCTATGAGGACTTTTTTCAAACCCTGTCCCCAGAGGAAAAAAAGAGGATAGGGCAGATGGCCGAAGGTATGATTGACAAGGAAAGAGGACATCTTATGACCGATAAGGCCCGACGCGAAAGTGTTTTATCATTTCGTAATGAGATACTGAGGAGGGATTACAAACTAATTAGGATATTCTCATAACACTTAAAAACCATGGTGAGGGTAATTAAAGGCAAAACCATAGGGTGTGACGGTTGTCGTTGGAGGGGATACTCTGTTGAAAAGAGGGGAGACCTTTCTATAGCGAGGGTTTGTGAGTGCATATTAGGAAACCTAGAACGCAAACGCGCTGGTTGCCCGGAATGCGGTGGTAGCGGTTCGGTTCTATCTAAAAATGAAAGAGGGTACACCTGCATCAATATCTGTAGTGTGTGTGGGATAGCACGAAGAAAGGTAAAATTATACAACCTGGCAGGTATTCCGGCTAAGTATTGGGAGGTACTTCAACCGGATACATTTTATCCCAAGAATGGATCGCAACAAGATGCACTTACGTATGTAAAGGACTTTGTAAAACAATACCCACATAAGAAGGGTTTTCTTCTTATGGGAGGGCCTGGTCGCGGCAAAACACATCTTGCCATTGGAGCTATATCTGAGCTTACACTGGAGCGCGGAGTGAAATGCATGTTTAAGGATTTTTTTCACCTTCTTTCCGAGCTTAAAGAGGCATACTCAGAGGGAACACCGGAGAATACGGTGCTCTTTCCCCTTATAGAAACCGAGGTTCTTGTCATAGATGAGCTTGGTAAAGGAAAGAGCAGCGATTGGGAACTCAATATACTAGATCAATTGATTTCAAAGAGATATAACGCATCAAAGATGACTTTGGCAACCACGAATTATGTTTCCAGAGGGTATGCAATGCGGAAGGATGAAGAACAGCAAATACTTGAAGACAGAATTGGGGAGAGAATTGCTTCAAGGCTCTATGAGATGTGTGAATTCATATATATTGAGGGCGACGACCATAGAGGCGAGGGCCATAAAAAGGCAAGAAAGAGGGCCTAAAACCTCCAAAACCCGGAGTGTATCCTTTTTACATTCTCTATAACAGGGTCTACCTTTGTCTCTTGTGTTAGGTCTTCATAATCGGTCTGTGTCTTTTCAAGTAATTCATCGATCACCGCTTTTGTAGATTCCCAGAGGCCGTCTAGATTATATCCGCCTTCGAGGATTAGAATTATCTTCCCCTTGCAGTGTTCCTCTGACATCTCTTTTAAAAATCTGGTCATTTGGGCGAAACCTCTCGGAGTGACCTTCATTCCTCCGAGGGGGTCTTCATAATACGCGTCGAATCCGGCGGAGACCAGGATAATCTGAGGTTTATATTGGTCAATAACAGGCTTTAGAATCTGGAAGAAGATTCTTATGTATTCTCTATCTCCCATCCCCAGAGGAAGAGGCACATTAATCGTGTATCCCATTCCCTTTCCCGTTCCTACTTCTTCTATTCTCCCTGTTCCCGGATAGTATGGATACTGATGCGTGGAAAAATATAGGACATCGGGGGAATCATAGAACATATGCTGAGTTCCATTTCCATGATGAAGGTCCCAATCAACTATTAGTATGCGTTCCATTCCGTAGAATTTATTGGCATAAGCCGCGCCTATCGCGACATTATTAAATATACAAAACCCCATAGCCTTATTCCTCTCGGCATGATGTCCGGGCGGGCGGACAAGTGGAAATGCCATATCAACCTCCCCTTTTAAGACACTATCAACTGAAGAGACCATTCCGCCTGCAGCCCGAACCGCCGCATTAAACGACACAGGGCATGTGGATGTATCGGTGTCCAGAAATACCCTCATTCTTCCTCTTGTTGACTGAATAAAGTCAAAGTATCTAGGTTCGTGGACGAGTGTGATTTCCTCTTTTGTCGCATCGCGGGGCTGAATCATTATTAATTCATCAATGAGCCTTGTTCCGTTCAGCATATCAACAATTGCAAGAAGCCTTTCCTGAGACTCGGGGTGTCCACTGCCGTTATCATGGTCAAAGTAGAGTTTGTCAAGAACGATACCCAACCTTTTCATTTGGTTAAAAGGTAACACAGGTTAAAATAGGGCGCAATATTGCTAATAGCACAAGAACCGAAACTTCAATCCTATTTTTGAAGACTTTTTATAGCCCCAACCAAGTAGAGAGAACCAGTAATACACACAGGAAATGAAAGTGACTTTACCCTATAGAATGCCTCCCTAAAATCCTCTACGATCTCCACCTCATCTAAAAACTCCTCTGCTATCTTAGCCAATTTCTCTGAGTTAACACTTCTTTGAGACGGCACATCGGTTATTATAATAGATTGAGCAACCTGAGAGATCTCACTCATATACCCCTTATGATCCTTATCCGCAAGCATCCCAACTAAGAATACAAACCTCATTCCCGGAAACAATCTCTGAATTGACTCCCTCAGAGCCCGTGCCCCACCCGGATTATGCGCACCATCAAGAATAATAGGCGGGCTGTATCTCAGAAACTCCATCCTCCCCTCCCATTTTACAGATAAGAGTCCAGTTCTCAGATTCTTCTCTTTTATCTCCATCCCATAGAACCGACAGAGGAATTCAAGCGTACAAATAGCGACAGAGGCGTTTTCAATCTGATAAAATCCGGGTAGGGCAAACCTAAGGTGGTCGAGGTTCCATTCCAATCCGGAATAACTAAAATCATCTGTGCTCTCTCCAGCGCTCATAAAATCCCTTTCCATTACACTAATTGGGGCAGATTTCCCATAAGCTACGGACTCAATTACATCAAGTGCCTCTCCCTTTGCGGCAGTTACAACAGGCACACCGGGCTTTATGATCCCAGCCTTTTCAAAGGCTATCTTCTCTACAGTATCTCCCAAAAACTCCGTATGGTCTTTTGAGACGTTTGTGATAACCGAAAGAAGAGGGGCAACTACATTAGTTGCATCCCATCGTCCTCCCATCCCCACCTCAACCACAGAAAAATCCACCTCTTTTTCCAAGAAGTAGAGAAACGCACACGCTGTAAGAACCTCAAAATAACTCGGCTCTTGTGAGAAACAAGAAGAAAGATTCTTAATATCCAAAATCAATCTGGACAGATCATCAATAAGAATCTCTTCATCATTTACCTTTATCCTCTCCGAGACCCTTATAAGATGAGGAGAGGTATAAAGCCCAACATTATAGCCATGAGATCTGAGAACGGATGCAATTGTGGCCGAAACAGAGCCTTTTCCATTTGTTCCTCCAATAATGATGCTGTGCATTCTATCCTGGGGATTCCCAAGGGCAGAGAGAAGTCTGGTAATCCTCTCAAGACCAGGATTTACTCTATGGAGTCCAAGGGAATTAAGATAAGAGATTGCATCCACTTTTATTCTCAACCCAATAGAAATCCTAGCCCGGAGGCCATGTCATATGCCTTCCGCCCAAGAGGTGAACATGGACGTGCCAGACAGTCTGGCCGCTTTGCAAACCACAGTTTATAACCAATCTAAATCCCCGCTGGCTGATACCCTCTTTTTTTGCAATACCATTTGCGACATATATGAGGTGCCCAAGAAGGGGCTTATCCTCCTCAGTCGATTCAACCACTGTCCGTATATGTCTTTTAGGAATTATTAGGATATGAGTCGGTGCTTGAGGTTTTATATCTCTAAACGCAATTGAAATATCATCTTCATATACAATTGTAGCCGGAAGTTCTCTATTTACAATCCCACAGAATACACAGTCTTCCATATCTTTTCTCCTTAATAATGCAAACGTCAGAAGGTTATTTTATTATATCACACCCCAGAAAAAATTCGTGTTTTCCAAGTAACTACTATACAGCAAAAGAGACAAAAACAATAAAAAGAAAACAGTAATGATTTCCACTCGGTATTAACTTGATATTGGAGTTCCACAAATGTAGAATTGATATTGAAAACCATTTATTAAAAGGCAAAGAAGAATTGATCTCCAGACTAAGACCAAAGGCCGAGAGAAAAAAGGCACTAAAAGAGTATATATCAAAGAAGAAGCTCAAATCCACAAAGCAAAGGGATACGATTTTTGATGAATTTTTCAACCACCCTGGGCAACACATAACAGTAGAAGAGCTCTACGAGAAGGTAAAAAAGCAGAATCCAAAGATCGGGTATGCCACAGTCTATAGAACCCTAAAACTCTTTAAAGAATGTGCCTTGGCCTTTGAGAGAAACTTTGGAGATGGCAAAACCAGGTATGAACCAGTTAAATTTGAAGGAGAACACCACGATCACCTCATTTGTATTGGATGCGGAAGAATCACAGAGTTTGAGAATCCACACATTGAACACTACTCAAGAGAGGTCGCAAGGGTCAACGAATTTAAGGTTGTAAACCATAAGCTTGAGCTTTACGGCTATTGCTCAGCATGCACAAGAAAAAAGGACAATTAGTAATTTCGCTAGAGATAAATCTATCTCTCAAGAACTACGATCGCCGTAGCATAATCACCGTCATGTGAAATTGATACATGGACAGCATATATATTCATCATCTCCAATACATACTTTGCCCTCCCGTAAGAATTGATATAAGGCTTCCCATATTCATCCCTTAGAACTTCAATATCAACCATCCTAATGTTGTTTTTAAGACTCCCTCCAATGGCTTTAAAAAAGGCCTCCTTTACAGCAAAATTTGCGGCAAAGCGCTCAGAGCTCCTTTTATAACGCTGAGAATTATATATCTCCCTCTCTGAAAATACCCTCTTCTTAAACCTGTCTCCCCAATTCTCTAAGAGCCTCTCGATTCTACAGACATTTACAATGTCAATTCCCACACCTAAAATCATATCTAGACACAGAGAACCAGTAAAAATAAGCAGCTACATACAAATCTCAATCATTTCCCTTACAGCTCTTTCAATCCCGACAATTATAGCACGTGATATGATACTATGACCGATATTTAGCTCCTCAATCCCATCTATCCGAACAATCCTCTTTACATTTATGTAATTTAGCCCGTGTCCTGCTGCAACCCTCAATCCAAGCCCAAGGGTTATACTTACGGCCTCTTCAATCTCCCTTAATTTAGCCTCTTTTTCCCAATCTTGTTTTGCCTCTGCATATCTGCCCGTGTGAATCTCGACCATATCGGCTCCCACGGTTTTTGCAGCCCTAATCTGATCCAGATCGGGGTCCATAAAAAGGCTTACAAACAGACCGCTTTCCTTAAGTTTTTCTACAACACCGAGAATCTTTTCAGAATTGCCTAGAACATCGAGTCCACCTTCAGTAGTTATCTCTTCTCTCCTTTCGGGGACGAGTGTTACCATATCAGGTTTTACATCTAGCGCAATACCTATCATTTCGGGGGTTGGGGCCATCTCCAGATTGAGTTTGGTCTTTACAACCTCCCTGAGAATCCTTATGTCTCTATCCTGTATATGCCTTCTGTCCTCCCTAAGATGGGCTACAATACCGTCGGCTCCCGCGAGTTCTACCAAATAAGCTGCAAGTATAGGATCGGGTTCCATTCCTCTTCTTGCCTGTCTCAGAGTCGCCACATGGTCTATATTTACATTTAATCTGGGCATTGACTTATTATTTCCTCCGTTATTCTCCAATATCACGCTCAATCAAAGAAGCAATCTCCTGTGCGATCTCTGTTATTAGTGATTCATCCTCACCCTCCACCATAATCCTTGCAAGTGGTTCTGTTCCTGAGTATCTGAGATTGATCCTCCCCCTATTTTTTAGATCCCTCTCAGAGGTCACAATTAAATCGGAAAGTCCCTTTATAGATTCAAATGGCTTTTTCTCCCTCACTCTTACGTTTAAGAGAATCTGTGGAAAGAGGTCTATTATCTTTGCAAGCTCAGAGAGCCTCTTTTCCTTTCGCTTCATAATGGCTAAAACCTGGAGGGCGGCAAGTGTCCCATCACCGGTCGTAGTATAGTCAAGAAATATTATATGCCCCGATTTCTCTCCTCCGAAATTACATCCTCTTACCCTCATCTCTTCTACAACATATCTATCTCCGACTGCAGTTCTGATCAACTCCCCTCCGCTGTCGCGTATAAACGCCTCAAGAGACATATTACTCATTACGGTTGAGACAACCGTGTTTTTTAACAACCTTCCGCTCTTAATCATCTCCTCCGCACATATAGCCATTATTTTATCCCCATCCACTATATCCCCATTTTCATCACAGAAGATAACCCTATCGGCATCCCCATCCAATGCTATTCCCAAATCTGCACTCGTCTCCTTTACCTTTTGTCTAAGCAAATCCGGGTTGAGAGAGCCACAATCGGTATTTATATTCTTGCCATCGGGTTTCACTCCAATTGATATAAGGTCGGCACCCAGCTCTTCAAACACAATTGGGGAGACCCTGTAAGCCGCTCCGTTTGCACAGTCTAAGACGACCCTAAACCCTTCAAGCGTCAGGTCCTTTGGGAATGCATTTTTGAGAAATACCACATACCTCCCTCTAGCATCATCGAGTCTCGAAGCCTTTCCAATATCCTTAGGGGAAACACCCATACGGTTAATTCCCTCACTGAAGACAAGCTCCTCTATCTCCAATTCCCTTTCATCGGGGAGTTTAAATCCGAACCTATCAAAGAATTTTATGCCGTTGTCTTCATAGGGGTTATGCGAAGCGGATATAACAACGCCTGCATCCGCCCGCATACTGGCGGTAAGAAACGCAATGGCAGGGGTAGGAAGGGGACCTACAAGAAGCACATCTGCGCCCATAGAGGTAATTCCTGCGGATATTGCCTGTTCAAACATATACCCTGAGAGCCTTGTATCCTTGCCAATTACTATTCTCAGCCTTTTTGAATCAGTTTTCTTCTGATTTAGTATATATATCAGCGCTTTGCCGAGCTTAAGGCTTATCTCCGGGGTCATAGGGTCATAATTCACCACTCCCCTTACGCCATCTGTCCCAAAAAGACGCTTATTAGATTCTCTCAATTTCACCCTCCGTTTGTTATTTCCTCAATATTACCTGAATCTCATCAGGCACCTTTTTCTTTAGTATAAGACTACCCTTATAAGGATAGTTTACATTTACCTTGAGCTTCTGTATCCTCTGTTTGGTGTTTTGTTTAAGTTTACTTGCATCTATATATAGTTCTATATCGTCGCTGTTTAGGCTTTTGATGATGCGGTATGGACCCTCAAATACCAACTCGGCTTTGAGTGGCTCAAGAGGCTCGAATTGAACCCCATCAGAATTAAGGAAGGTTATATTTATATCCTTGAATTCCTTTACCACAGTCTTCTCTTGAATATCCACTGTAACCCTCGCAAATCTCCTGCCGAGTATATCAACCCCCGGAGGCACCTTCAGAGGAACCTCAATTGTGAAGCTCGACCTTACACCAGCGGTTGAAACCAGATCGGTAGAGATACTCTCAATCTGGGACACTATCCGTTTTGGTCCTCTAATCCTGACCTTAGAGGGTGTAATCTCAGGTTCACCGACTATCTCATAACCGGTATCGGGAATAGAGACTGCGGGTTTTATTACTACCTCCTTATCTATTATTTTATCAATATCTATTTTGACTTCAGCGGGGCTTATTCCTACTACCTGCACCCCCCTAGGCGGTTTTATCTGATCCGTACGGATCTCAAATTTAGAGACCCCGGGGGTGGCATGAGAAAGATCAAGCGTAAAGACCATATCCCGAGGTGAAAGCGATGAAAGCTGGGTTCTAGGTCCCCGAACCCTCAGATTTAGTGTTTGAGGGGGATCGTTCATTATGACAAGATCAGCTGGAAGATTAACATAATTGACCTCAGCCGATACGCTCCTTTCTACGTCCTGCTCAACATTGGCTGAAAACCAGAGGGCTACCGCAAAAGCCACGGCGAGAATCTTTTTACCACGGTTCTTAAGAAACAGGCCCTTGAGTCCTCTTACAACCGCCTCTCCTATAATAGGCATCAAAGAACGTACTTCATTCCACCACAGAGATAATGCGACTCCAATCCGATTTAGTGTCTCCCACATACTGCGGTCTTTACCTTTCATAATGCATAAACCGGGGTATAATTAAGCCTCCGTTTTTTCAATCCGCCTTTTCCTCAGAAGACCGAGAATCCCATGCCTTTGAGTCTGTCCTCTTTTTACTCCAAGTATATCAAAAAGACGGTTATCAAGAGATGTGGCATCAAGCCCCCTCATCAGATTTCCCCCAAAGGCAAGGGATATTATCCCTGTTTCCTCCGAGGCCACTACAACCGCGGCATCGGTTTCCCTTGATAGTCCTATGGCTGCCCTATGTCTTGTGCCGAGTTCCCTTTCCAAATCTGGGTCGGTAGCGAGGGGAAAAAACGAGCCTACAGATAATATCCTATTCTTTCCTATGATCATCCCGCCGTCATGGAGAGGGGAGTCCTTGTTAAATATGGTTATAATCAGCTCTCTTGAGACCCATGCGTCGAGTCTCATCCCAACCTCAACGAAATCTGCAAGGCTATCTTTTCTTTCAATTGCAATAAGCGCCCCGATTCGACGGCTCGCCAGGAGGCTTGTCGCCTTCACAATTTCATCAACGATAAACTGCTCGGATTTTCTGTAGTATGTCTTTAAGCCGAGCGGGTTGCCACCGAATGCGGTGAGGGCCCTCCGTATATCGTTTTGAAAGAGAATCACAACAATTAGGATTATAGAGCCTAGGAAATGGTCCAGAATCCAGTTGAGCGTGTAGAGTTCCCACTTCTGAGATAGAAAATAAAGGACAAATATGGATGCGAGGCCAAAAAGCATCTGAACCGCGCGCGTCCCTTCAATGAGCCTCAGAATGTAATATATAATTAGGGCGACTATTATGATATCTGCCGTATCGGAGATGAATCTGAAGTGTAATATCGCATCGAGCATTGTCGCCCTCCTTAAATTGACAATACTGCATCTGTCATCCTGGCTACGCGTCTCATATAGAGGACATCGTGGACTCTTATAAATGAGGCGCCGTTCATAATGCCAATGGCTATGGTTGCGGCGGTTCCTTCCAATTCCCCGTCCAAGTCGCCGATGACTTTGCCTATAAAGGATTTTCTTGATGTTCCTATCAAGATCGGTTTGCCGAGCACAAGGAATTCACTGAGGCACTTGAGGAGTATGAGGTTATGATGCGGAGTCTTTCCAAATCCGAAACCGGGATCAATCAGAATACTCTGTGGATCAACCCCTTTTCCCTCTGCCAGTTCTATGGATTCTTTAAGCGACCGAGTTATATCGAATACAATATCATTATACTCGGCTTTGGCCTGCATATCATACGGACGAGACGTTGTGTGCATAAGAACAAGCCCGGCTTTGTATCTCGCTGCAATCGAGGCTATATTGGGGTCAAATTTGAGTCCGCTTATGTCATTTACTATTGATGCGCCTTCCTCAAGAGCCTCTTTAGCCACATTTGATTTGGTTGTATCTATTGAGAGGGCAATGTCAAACCGTTTTCTCGCCTCTTTTATTATTGGGATCGTGCGTCTTAGCTCTTCCTCTTCTGAGACCCCGATCGATCCGGGCCTGGTTGATTCCCCACCTATATCTATGATGTCTGCCCCTTCGGCTACCATCTCTTCAATGCGCCTTAGTGCATCGCCGGGGTTATAATACCTGCCCCCGTCATAAAATGAATCCGGGGTTACGTTAAGTATACCCATAATGTACGTTTTTGAACCAATGGGCAATTCCATATCCCTGCACATAAAGCGGGTTAATTGACGACTTAAAACCTTATTTTCAGACATCTTCTTTTACTTATTAGACGTCATGTATAGGATATTTTGCTGAAGCGATGCATGAGGTCTGACGTTTGGCTTTTATCTCACAATGAGGCTCTGCCAGTATAGCCAGAGATACACACCATCGAATGATTACGGAGGAGAAATACCGTTTAAGAGTCCTTGTTGGTTCTCATTGCTACCGCGCCCTTTGCGCTGAGAGAACCTTCCCAGGAGGGGTATTCGGGCCTTGTCTGCTTTACGAGGTCATCAAGCTCCTTTCCATCAACCACTTCTCTTTCAAGAAGCGCCTCGGCAAGCTTATGGAGGAGGTCTATGTTCTCTTCCAAGATGGCCTTAGCCCTTTTGTAATTTTCGGTAACTACCCTCCTTATTTCCTTATCAATTTCTAGCGCCGTGGCTTCGCTATAGTCCTTGTGCCTGGCAAGCTCCTTGCCAAGAAAGATCTGCTCCTCCCTTTTTCCAAATGTCACGGGCCCTACCTTATCACTCATTCCCCACTCGCATATCATCTTTCTTGCAATTTCGGTTGCCCTCTCAAGGTCATTTCCGGCTCCGCTTGTCTGCTCTCCGAATATTATCTCTTCCGCTGCCCTCCCACCCAGAAGAACGGTGATTGTATTATTAAGATAGGCCTTAGAGAGTGTGTATTTATCCTCGACTGGAAGCTGCTGTGTGATGCCGAGTGCAAGCCCTCTTGGTATTATAGTTACCTTGTGTATCGGATCGGTGCCGGGGGTGAGCTTTGCAACAAGGGCATGCCCGCCTTCATGATAGGCAGTTATCTTCTTCTCTGCATCGCTTATTATAAGGCTCTTTCTCTCGACACCCATGAGTACCTTATCCTTCGAGTACTCAAAATCAATCATAGAGATTTTTGTTCTTCCCACTCGCGCCGCATGAAGGGCAGCCTCATTTACCAGGTTTTCAAGATCGGCACCTGAAAACCCCGGGGTTGCACGCGCCACTGTGGCGAGGTTTACATCTTCACCAAGCGGCGTGTCTCTTGTATGGACTTTAAGTATCTCTTCTCTGCCCCTTACATCGGGCCTTGGAACTACGACCTGTCTATCAAACCTTCCTGGGCGGAGAAGGGCCGGGTCCAAAACATCCGGACGGTTTGTTGCAGCAATAACTATTATCCCCTCATTCGGCTCAAACCCGTCCATTTCAACGAGGAGTTGATTAAGCGTCTGCTCGCGTTCATCGTGTCCGCCTCCAAGTCCCGCTCCACGGTGCCGTCCCACGGCATCGAGCTCATCAACGAACACTATACATGGGGCATGACGCTTTGCCTGCATAAATAGATCCCTCACGCGCGATGCGCCTACTCCTACGAACATCTCCACAAAATCGCTCCCACTGATTATAAAGAACGGTACCCCTGCTTCTCCCGCTATGGCCTTTGCAAGGAGGGTTTTTCCCGTTCCTGGAGGTCCTACAAGGAGTACCCCTTTTGGAATCCTGCCCCCGAGGCGCGTGAATTTCTTTGGATTCTTGAGGAACTCAACTATCTCCTGTACCTCCTCCTTTGCCTCGTCAATTCCGGCGACATCTTTGAATGTAATCTTGTTCTGGTTTTCTGAGACCATACGGGCGCGGCTTCTTCCAAATGACATGGCCTTGGTACCTCCGGCCTGAAGCTGTCTCATAAATAGGACCATAACGACAATCAGGAGTATTACGGGCGCCCAATTAAAGAGTATATGTATCAAAGGCCCCTCTTTTTCTTTATCAAATCTAAATGATACTCCATTTTTCTTGAGTGTCTTTATAAGCTCATCGCTTGCAGGTCCGGTCGTTTTAAAACCCTTTTGGGACTCATCCTTTCTATATGTTCCTCTTATTTCATCGCCCTTGAACTCAACATCCTTTATTTCTCCTTGTTCGACGCTTGTGAGGAATTCACTGTATGAAATCTCGGCATAGCTACTCCTAGGGGTCTGTAGGAATTGATATAAGGCGATAATTGTCACAAATATAACAAGCCATAGAATTAAATTTTTAAAAAGCTGACTACTCACATTTGCCCCTTTTGAGTGAAATTTCTTAGAAAAGGATAGCACACACAAAATACCATTTCAACATTAGAATACAGAAAACAGTAGACAGGGTGCAGGAAAAAAGAAAGCTTCCGATCCCTTGTGTTCTGTATACTGGATTCTTGTTGTTAACTATCCGATTCGGTGTTGCTAAAAACCCCGGTGCTTAAGTACCTCTCCCCTGTATCGCAGAATATGGTTAACACCTGTTTCTGAGGGCCGAGCCTCTTGGCAACCCTCACAGCAGCAAATGCAGCGGCGCCTGACGATATACCAACAAGAAGCCCTTCCATAGAGCAGAGGAGCTTTGTGAAGGATTTGGCTTCATCTCCTGTTACAGTCATTACCTCATCGTATATATCTGTGTTTAGAACCTCGGGAATAAACCCTGCACCAATCCCTTGTATGGCATGTGTATTTGCTTCTTTGCCTGAGAGTACGGCGGATTCGGCCGGCTCTACCGCGACTATGTAAATATTTGGAAATCTTTTGCGCAGTACCTCTCCTACACCGGTGATGGTTCCGCCCGTTCCAACACCCGATACGAATGCATGTATTTCTCCCGGGACCTGTTCGAGAATCTCAGGGCCTGTGGTTAGCCTATGTGTTTGTGGATTGGCCGGGTTCCTAAACTGCTGCGGCATAAATGCATTTGGGTTTTCCCTAATGATCTCCTCGGCCTTCCGAACAGCACCCTCCATCTTTTCCTCTGCAGGGGTAAGAATAAGTTCAGCTCCATAGGCGGCAAGAAGCAGTCTCCTCTCCAGGCTCATATCATCCGGCATTGTGAGGATTAATCTGTATCCCTTTACAGCGCATACAATGGCAAGCCCGATCCCCGTATTTCCACTTGTAGGCTCAATTATTATACTCCTGCCCGGGGCGATTTTTCCCTCTTTCTCTGCCGCCTCTATCATAGAGAGACATATCCTATCTTTAACGCTTCCGGCCGGATTGAAAATCTCGAGTTTTGCCCAAACCGTAGCCGCCCCCTTCGGGACAACCCTGTTTAGCCTTATTACGGGCGTGTCTCCAATCAGGTCTAATACACTATCTGTAGCGTCGTATTTAGCCATATTAGTTTCACCTCTGTAAAAGACAGAATACATGAAAAGAGAAAATCTCTAACCCCTGTATTCTTTATTCTGACTTCTGTATTCTGATACCAGGATTCGTCTGACGTTTTCAAAGAGTATCTTCATTTACCTCCTCTTCACTGAATGTATGACTGAGTGCCTCAAATGACCCTCTATATATCTGAGATGTCCTTTACACCTCTTAGCGTCCATATACATCCGTCGAAATCATATCCGACGGATATGAAACGGGATATAAATAACAAACGAAAGGCAATTTACTCCTCCCTCTCTAATCCTTAAGAGGTCTATATGGCTTTTAAAAGGGTTCCAAAAAGCGGTGGCTTTCCTCTTTTAGACATGTCCTCTTTAAGGTAAAACATGTGTAAAAGGGTATGTAGATGTATGTCCCCAAAAACATTCATGATAAGAGGATAACAACTTTGTGGGGTCTATTCAAACATGGTTTCAGGCGTTAGTCTATAGATATCCATCATTGGACACAATCCAATATAGAAGGGAGAAGATATGGAAGAACAAAAGTGTCATGAAGAGGGTGAGATGTTTGATGCATACATCCGTAGAGTAGAGGATCAAGAGTTAAAAGGGATTCTGCTCAAGCTCAAGAACGAGATGCGGAGGTCTAATGCCTCATGGGAATCCGTAAGAGCGGTTCTGTTATCTCTATGGAATAAAAAGAAAGAGGCATTGATAGAGGTTCTTCCATTTATCCTGAGGTAATCATCGGGTGTTGTGCATCGGCTGCCGATTTGAGAATAAAAACTTAATGAATATAAAAAATGGAATGACTAGTGCCACTCTAGCTGTATTATTCGTATTACTCGCTATTGGGGTGCCGTTTGGTGATAATTTCTTATTTGCGGCGGACGGTAAATCGAGTCTCAAAGACGCTGAGAAGACATATCTGAGTTACTATGAGGACTCCAGCAATATCGGCAGGGCTATAGATAAGCTCAACAGAATGTCGGAACAAAATTCTAAAGACTCACAAGCCATGATCCTTCTTTCCCGTGTTTGGCTAACCTATGGGGATGTCCTGGCCAGAAATAGGGATGAAAAACTCATGGCTTGTGAAAATGGCAGAGACATTGCAAAAAAGGCGATAGAAATCAGTCCCAATGACCCCGATGCGCATTTCTGGTATACGGCGAATATGGGCAGATGGGGAGAGACAAGGGGGGTTTAAAATCGCTTTTTCTGGTCCCCGAGGTTAAGGAGCAGCTGAATCTAATCCTCGCCATCAACCCCAATTATGTCCCCGCCCTTGATGTTTATGGGATGCTATATTATGAGCTTCCGGGATTCTTGGGAGGTAATCTGAATCTGTCAGAGAAGTACATTAGGCAGGCGATAGAGATAGATCCGCACCTAACCGTTACTAGGGTCGACCTTGCAAGGGTTTTTATAAAAAGGAAAAGATACGATGAGGCAAGAAGCCAATTAAACAGAGTCCTAGAAGAAAAAGAGCCAACACTGTATGGAGATTGGTACGTAAAGGATAGAAAAGACGCCGCGGAGCTGATAGCCGATATTAATAAAAAGCAGGGGAGATGAGTCATGACACTTGATATTGGTGTATCTCGACTGTAGATTATTGTGCATATAGAGTTACATGAATCGGCGAATAAACCTATATAAGCAAGGCCAAAGGGTCGCACTATTAGTTATCGGCATATTTTGTTTCATAATCTTTAGTTCTCTATTCCTCTATGGCGTTTACTGGTACTTTGTACATGATCTGCCGGATCTCACAAAAATCACCGGATACAGGCCCCGTCTTACAACCGAGGTTTATTCAATTGATGGCAGACTCATAGCCGAGTTCGGCGGAGAGAGGCGCACATTAATCCCATATGAAGAAATCCCCAAATATGTAAGGCAGGCTTTTATGGCCGTGGAAGACAAACGCTTTTTTGAACATAAAGGGGTTGACCTCAGGCGCATCATAGGTGCGCTTCTAAAGAATGTTGAAGAAGGGGAGATAGTCCAGGGTGGCAGCACAATAACACAGCAGGTTGTAAAGAACCTTGCCCTCTCACCTGAGAGGAGCATATCGAGAAAGATCAAAGAGGCAATTCTGGCATACAGGATGGAGAAGAACCTATCAAAGGAAGAGATTCTCTATATATACCTCAACCAGATATATTTTGGAGACGGTGCTTATGGTATTGAGGCGGCAAGCAGAGACTACTTCGGCAAATCTGCCAGGGATATAAACATTGCAGAGGCTGCATTTCTTGCAGCGATTCCAAAGGCACCTACATACTATTATCCGCGTGAGCACTTTGGGAGGGTAAAGGGCAGGCAGGAACTCATATTAAGGTTGATGGAAGAGGATGGATTTATAACAAAGGAACAAAGGAAACGAGCAGAGGCGCATCCAATTAGGATATTTCCGAGGAGAAGTATAAACCTTGAGGTAGCCCCATATTTTGTAGAGCTAGTCAGACAGCATATGGAGGCGAGGTTTGGCACAAGAGCCCTCATTGAAGGGGGATACAGAGTATTTACGACGCTAGATGTGGATTTGAGCCTTGCCGGAGAGTGGGCTCTGAGGCGTGGAATCTTAGGGATTGAGTCGAAGCAAGGGAGGGGGATTGTCATTGGGCATTTAAACAGCCGCAATGAGATAGATAGATTTATAAGATCACAAAAGGTTAAGGGTATTGATAAAGGGGCATCATATAGAGCCGTAGTCACAAGTGTTATAAAAGGTGACTTACCTGGGGTTCTTACCTCTGTGGTTGGCATTGGACAATATCAGGGGATACTTAGGTTTGGAGTAAGCTCTCCTCTTGGGACTGCCATAGATGGGATGGAGCAAAACACATTATTTAAAAGGTATGCCCCTGTTAACGGATATGAAGGGATTAGTCTGGTTCCATTTGAACTCAGGGTTGGGGATATAGTCAGAGTAAAGATAGAGAATCAAGACAGCAGTGGGGTCTATTATGTGTCTATAGATTATACAACAGAATCCCAGGGGGCACTACTTTCTATGGACACAGCCTCCGGGTACATAAGTGCAATCGTCGGAGGGCTTGATTTCTCTGTAAGCCAATTCAATCGTGCTACACAAGCGCTCAGACAACCCGGCTCATCATTTAAACCTATAGTTTATTCTGCGGCTATAGATAAGGGATATACGGAGACTACGATTGTCAGCGACACACCTGTTATGACTAAAGACTGGAGTCCACAGAACTATGACGGTGCATTTCTAGGGGATATTCCCATGAAGGAGGCTCTTGCCAAATCGAGGAATCTGGCGAGTGTGAGGATTATAATGGACATAAGTCCTCGATATGCGGCCAGCTATGCGAGGAGGTTTGGATTTACATCGAATCTCAGTCCTTACCCTGCACTTGCTTTAGGAGGTTCAGATGTAACGCTTCTTGAGATGGTAAAGGCATTTGATGTTTTTGCCACAGGGGGTAGGCTTGTCAAGCCTAGGTTTATACTGCGTATATATGACAGGGACGGGAGGCTTGTTGAGGATAACACTATATTGCAGACAGAAGAGGAGTATGAGAGGGCTCAGAGAGAGAAAAAACGCTTGGAGGTAATTAAACAGATAGCTGCAAACACCGGTGATGCAGAGATAGGCGTGGCTGAATTTACCAAATCCAAAGAGGACAATGAACAGAAGCCGGATGATGAATTTGTGACAGCCGATGAATTTCTAAAGATTCTGCGGAGCGGCGATTTCTCACGGCTTAATCTGTCATCAAATATGGGGGATCAGGTAATCAGTCCTGAGACAGCCTATATAATGGTCAATATGCTTCAAGGGGTCATTAAAGAGGGAACTGGACAAAGGGCGCTAGAGTTATCCTCTATTGCACCGATTGCGGGCAAGACTGGAACCGCAAATGATTTTACAGATGCGTGGTTTATTGGGTTTAGTCCGAGGGTAATTACCGGTGTCTGGGTAGGCAGGGATGACCATAAGCCGATTGGCCGGGGGGAAGTGGGCTCAAGTGCCGCCCTACCTATATGGATAGATTTTATGAGGGAGGCGCTGAGGAGGTTTCCTGGTGGAAATTTCAGTGTTCCCGATGGAATACAGTTTGTAAATACGCCCTATGGATACATACCCTATAAATCGGACTCAATACCGAACGATATAAGGATAGAAGAGGGGGTGGGAAGAAATGAAAACCCCAGGGGACAGAATAATCCATCAGAGAGCGAGATTGATTTCCTCATAAGGCACTAATCCAGATTTATAAACGGTCTTATAGATTCAAGTCTCTTCTCCTCTATCCCATCTATGTTGCGCAGCTCCTCTATAGCCCTAAAGGGACCTTTTAGGTTTCTATATTTAACTATTTTCTCGGCCAGCTTGGGTCCGATTCCGGGGAGGGCCTCGAGATCCTCAACACTGGCCGAATTTATTCCTATAGGAATTCCTAGAGCCAGGCTCTTTTTCCCACTTATTCTGGAGAGTGAAATAATCCCCCTGTCATTGATTACAATCCTATCTCCGTTTCTGATGTTTTTTAGTTTATAAAGAGAAGCAATCTGCTTTATCTCATCCTCATTATAAACGGTAATGGGAAACCCATCGGGTTTAGACACTTCAATATAGAACCTCGGTTCCCGCGTTGTTCCTTGTAATTCGTGTCCTTGATTAGATCGAGGGATAATCCAGCGCAAGGGTTCTGAATTGCGAAATACAAAAAAGAAGGAGCATAAAAGGGCCAGGCATAACGCCAATTGATTAGAAAAAGGGGACAAGAGATTCTTTCTCATAAAATATTAGGATACAGAATACAGGGGCTTGAGGTTTTTTCCTGTATTCTAACCTAAAATATTCCCTTGACAATCCCGCCATCGACCTGAATCGTTACCCCTGTAATGTAGCTTGCCCGCTCAGACGAAAGAAACACAACAAGGTCCGCGACCTCTTTTGGCCTTCCAATTCTTCCCAAGGGGATGTCCTTCTCCCATGAGTTTATTATTTCCTTCGTGCTTACCATACCTCTTTTTGCTCTTTCTTCTGCAAGATGTATGATTCTGTCGGTAAGGATTCTTCCGGGGCAGACATTATTTATGAGAATATTATCCCTGGCAAATTCATTTGATATGCTCTTTGCAAATCCTATTACTCCTGCCCTTGATGTGTTTGAGAGAATCAGCCCCTCTATCGGCTGCTTTACGGCAACGGAGGTGATATTAATTATTCGACCCCATCTTTGTTTTTGCATATAAGGGATAGATTCGCGTGTCATATTAATTGTGCTCATAAGATTAAGCCCTATTGCCATTTGCCAGTCATCGGGCGAGAAATTGAGAAAATCCCCAAGAGGCGGACCGCCGGCGTTGTTTACGAGTATATGCACAGTTCCATATTTCTCCACCGTTTGGGAGACGATTTTCTTTATGTCCTCCGGTTTGGAGACATCACCATTGATGGCCAGAACCTCTGCACCGGTTCTTGATTTGATCTCCTCAGCCGTTTCTTCCAGCGTCTCTTTGCCCCTTGAGCAGATGGTTAATCTTGCGCCTTCTTCTGCAAGCCCAAAGGCTACCGCCTTTCCGAGTCCTCTGCTTGAGGCCGCGACTATTGCGATCTTGCTCCTTATACATAGGTCCATTTTTTCGCTCTCCTTAGATAAACAGAAATATAAACGCAAGGGTGACAGAGGACAAGGTTTGTATTAAAATCTCTGCGTTCTATAAGGGTAGGGGAAGTGGTTTTGATCACAAACTCATCTACTGGTAATATGGTTTTATATCTATAAGAGGCAGGCTATGGTGGACAATAAAAATAAAGCCCTTAAAGAATGGACGATAACCATTAAGGCACTTGACGAGGGAAGACAGATAATACTTCTAAGAAAGGGCGGAATCCGTGAAGAGAATAGAGAGTTCAGGGTTGAGAATGAGAGGTTTCTCCTCTATCCTACGTATGAGCATCAGAGAGAAGATCTAATAAAGGAGGAATTTAGAGGTGACTTCAAAACGATTCAGCGCATAGACAACAATAAGGTAACCATCCGAAATTGGGCTATAGTTTCTGATACATATCAGATAACAGAACTGGAAAGGCTCGAAGCCATTTTTCCATACCATATATGGACTGCCAATTATGCAATGGAGAGGCTGACATGGCGGCCGAGAAAGCCGCTCCATGTAATATTTTTGAGGGTCTTCAGGCTTCCCGAGCCGAAAACCATTGATATACTCCCAGAGTATGGAGGTTGCAGGTCTTGGATTAGTTTATCGGATGAGTTCTCATTTGATAGGACAAATCCGGTTCTCAATGAAGAGGAATTCAAATATATCTCAGAAAAGATAAAGAACCTGCTCCGCTAAGACATAGGCGATTAAGATATAGACGATACTTATTTGAAAATTGCTTTTCATTCAACCTTAACGTCGCTCTTTTCCATATTCGCCATGCCGGACTTTCTGGGTTTCTTCGTTTCTTTTGGCTCAGACCTTTTCTCCGATTGATTTCCGTTAACAGAGCCGTTGGCATCGCCTGAGAGTGCCGGATTGTCTTTGGTTACCTCGGATGGTATCCTGGGTTTCTTTACATAGTCGGTTGCATACCATCCTGTTCCCATAAGCTGAAATGACGAAAGTGAAATAATGCGATTTACCTTTCCCCTGCAGTACTTACATCTTCTCAGAGGCGGATCATTAAATCCCTCGGTTATTCGACCGCATTTTTCGCATTCATATTCATAAATCGGCATGACATCACTCCCCTAAACACGCTGATATTGGCTTTATCGGTTTTGATTATCTAATATAATCATATAGATCCGATATTCAAGTCTTCACATAAAAAGGAGATAAAACCACCTTTTTCTTTTAGTTGACATAATATATGTTATAGGACATTATTAATTTAAGTTATATCAAGAAATGAACTGCATCAATTGCTCTTAAGATGTTTCTTTCAATAACTCATACCAGAAATCTGTAATTCTTCCTTCTCTCTTTCTTTTGAAAACCACCTTTACCCTTGATCCAATCTTAATCTTCTTTAAAGCTTCATTTAAGTCTTCCAGGTCTACTCCCTTTACGAAATTAACCATAGATGTACTTGCCCCATTGAGCAGGACGTAGGCTATGGCATAAGGCGGGTCGGGAAGCCCTTTGAACCTTCCATATACAATTGTAAAGGCTTGAATCGTCCCCTCAGTGCCGACCTTCACCCATTCATCTGTTTGAACAAAACACCTCTCACAATACGAACGAGGTGGAAGGAGTACCCTTTTGCATACCGGACACCTCCTTCCGAGTATCTCTTTTCTATCAATAATGGCCCTAAAGAATGCGCTTCCCACCTCTCCTGCGGCGTGATTGAATTTTATATTCCAGGCCTGAGGGATAAATATGAGTTCTCTTTCCATCTCTAAATCCTATTTGACAATACTGTCACCGTGTAGAACTGTAGTGAGCCGCCCTCTCCAGTAGCCACAGCGGTTCTCGCCCTTTTAACCTGTCTTTCCCCCGCCCTCTCCATTAACTGAATTGTAGACTCCGCAACCCTGACTAATGCCGTGACACTTATCGGATTTGCAGTAAGCACCCCACCAGATGGATTTATCGGTATTCTTCCATCCATATTGAATATCCCCTTTTCATTATATATGCCTGATTCGCCCCTTTCACAAAACCCAAGAGCCTCCACTGCCGCAAGCTCCGTGGATGTAAAAGGTGCATATATCTCGGCAAAGTCGATTTCCTTCCCTGGATTCTTTATCTCCGCCATCTGATAAGCCCCTTTTGCCGCCAAAAACAAACCCTCGGCATCGGCATAGTCATTAATCCCAGAGCCATCCATCCTGTCGCCTATGAAGTATGAGTTTGTACACCCGGCAATGCCTTTTATCCACGCCACATTCTTCTTATTGAGTTTCCTTATAAACCTCTCAGAAGCCATCACAATCGCGCATCCTCCTGTTGACCTGGGACAGCAGTCATAGAGTTTTATTGGATAGCAAATCATCCTTGAGTTTAATACATCTTCTACTGTGATTTCTCCTCTTATGTGTGCATAAGGATTCTTCAGGGCATTTTTTCTGCTCCTTACCGCGACAAGCGCCATCTGGTATTCGGATGTTCCGTATTTTTTCATGTGCCTCACTGCCTGGAATGAACACATGTTTACGGCGTTGATCGCAACTGTCCTCTCATAAATCGGGTCAAAAATCCGATTAAGAACATTTTGCGCATCTGGTGTCTCGCCCATCTTTTCAGCTCCTACGACAAGAATGCAATCAAAGAGCCCGGATGCAATGTGAAAAAAGCCCGCATGTACCGCCGAGCCTCCGGTTGTGCCCCCTGTATGAACCCTAATAAACGGCTTTCTATAGCCACCTACCGCTCCGGCACACCACTTTTCTCCCGACTCCATCCCTTCCAATGAATCAAGCGCAAGTGAAAAAACCACGGCGTCTATATCCTTAATCTCAATCTTCCCATCTTCTAGGGCAAGAACCGTGGCCTCTCTTGCAATCTCAGTTAAGGTAGCATCATCCCTTTTTGTAGTGTATTCCGTCTGCCCTACTCCGATGATTCCTATGTTACGGGGTTTCATCTCATTTTAGTAAAGCGATACAAGATGCATGATACATGTGGTGTACTATGTTTTTATCAAGCATCTTGTATCAATCATCTTAAATCCCGATTTAGCTTCCAAGTATCACCACAGAACTCCCCTGGGAAAATATCCCAGTAAACCCATGAGCTAGAGCCAATCCCGCATTCTTTACCTGTCTTTTCCCTGCTCTTCCCGTCACCTGAAGTGCCGCTTCTGCAACCCTCACAAGGCTCGATGCAAAAATCGGATTTGAAGAGAGGATTCCACCTGAGGGATTTACTGGGAGTTCCCCACCGAGCTCTGTGATTTTATTCCTGATAAGACTTTTCCCCTCTCCATCACGGCAGAATCCCAAGGCCTCGTATATCATCATCTCATGATACGGAGTAACATCGCTTAATTCTGCAATATCAATCTCAATAAGAGGATTCTTGACCTTTGCCATCTTGTAAGCCATCTGAGACGACCTCCTTAAAGAAGAGAGATTGAATAACTCTCTATCACCGGCATAGTATTCTTCAACCGACCATCCAATACCCCGTATCCAGGCACAATCTCTGTTAAGAGATTTTGCCCTCTTTCTTGATGCGATAACCAAAGCACACGCACCATCCGATTTGGGTGGGATATAAATCTCTCTTATAGGATAAGAAACAAACCTACTCGACATTATCTCTTCTCTTGATGGTCTATGCGAAATGTGAGAAAGCGGGTTCTTTAGGGCATTTCCCCTGTTTTTTAGAACTACCCTTGCGGCATCTTCATCCTTAACATCCGCTTTGCCCATATAAGCCGAAGCCTCAATGGCAACCGAGCTTATATAATTAAGTCCCAACACACGTGTATATAACGGCTCAAAAGCCCATTTACTAACTAAGTCGGGGGATGTCTCAGATGACTTGGTCCAGCTTACGATAAGCGAGTTCTCAAATACACCTGATGCCACCCTCAAATATCCCAATATAAGCCCATAAATCCCGCCGTCCGAAACCTTGACCTCATCCTTTAGATAGGCGCCGCTAGAGCCCGCCGTTAGCATATTTGATATTGCACGCCCGTCGATTTCATCCGATGCGGCGGTGACAACGCTCTCTATTTCCTCCCTTTGGAGACCCGCGTCATCGAGTGCCTTCTTTGTGGCCTCAAACACCATCTCATCAATTGACTGTTTCTTTTTTTCTCCATAAGTGGTTTGTCCAATACCGATTATGGCGACATTCAACAGTAGGAATCCCCTCTCCTGTTTACAAAGTCTCAAATTATCTGGCGATAATTGATTCTTCTTTTACCAATATATACCACCCTCAATGGTTAGAACCTTATACCACCCCTTTATCGGCCCATAAACCCACCTCTCAATTACCTTTTCTATCCTTTGACCCGGTGTTAATGTGTATCCTATTATCTCTCTTGAAATGGGTTCACCACATCTGCTGAGAATTAGAAAACTGGGATCACCCCTTGAAACAAACTTTTGACCGCATATGAATGCGGAAGCGTTATCTACAATCGAAAACAGAAGAATCACTATTAGAAGTAGACAAAGTGATTTCTTCATCTTACTCTCCCAACCTTCAATTGGTTGTTTATTTGACAATACACTTTAAAAGGATTATCTTCTAGATCAAAGCTCAAGCCGTTTCGATATAATTTCTCTCATTATCTCCGATGTCCCGGCTCCGATTGTGAGAACGCGTGCATCCCTGTAGAAACGCTCTACTGGAAATTCACGCATATATCCGTATCCGCCGTGGATCTGGAGGGCATCGTAAGCAATCCGGTTTGCGACCTCTGTTGTAAAAAGCTTTGTCATGGATATTTCTTTATCCGTTGCCCTCCCCTGACTGAAAAGCCAAGAGACATAGTATGTAAGCTGACGCGCAGCCTCAATCTGGGTTGTCATATCGGCGATTCTATGGCGGATTATCTGAATCTTTGAGAGTGGGCGATCAAAAACAACCCTCTCGCGGGCATATGCAATAGTGTCTTCAAGCGCCTTTTGTGATGCAGAGACGGATATGATTGATACTACGAGTCTCTCGCGCTGGAAGTTCTTCATAATCTCACAGAACCCCTCACCTTCTTGTCCAATGAGATTTTCGGCGGGGACTCTACAGTCTTCAAAGAAAATCTCCGCCGTATCAGAACACAGCCACCCCATTTTACTGAGCTTTCTCCCGACCTTTAGACCCGGTGTTCCCTTCTCAACAATGAAAATAGATATACCTTTATGACGGGCGCGTTCATTTAATCCGCCCACAAAATAAATATCCGCGCTTAGGCCATTTGTGATAAAGATTTTACTCCCGTTTAGGACATAGTATTTCCCATCCCTTACGGCGTATGTATGGATTCCGGCCACATCGGAGCCACCGCTCGGCTCAGTAACCGCGATGGCACAGATCTTTTCTCCTTTAATTATTTGAGGAAGGTATCTTCTTCTTTGTTCCTCGGTCCCTGAAAAGAGATGGGGAGAGGCCATATCGGTATGCACAGTCACGCTTATCGGAAACCCCATTGAGCCGCATCTTGAAATCTCTTCAATAAAAACCAGTGTGGATATAAAATCCGCACCTGCTCCGCCATACTCCTCGGGATACTCAATTCCCAAAAAACCGAGCTCTCCCATTCGCCTCCACACCCATTGCGGAATCTCCTGTTTTTCTTCCCATTCTTCTGTGTGCGGAATTACCTCTTTCTCGACAAACTGACGAACAGTCCTGCGCAATATACGGTGCTCATCCCCGAATATCCACGATGTCATCCCTACATCACACTCCCCTCACCAGATCAAACAAACTACAATTAGATACTACAAATTAAGTATATCACCTTGCAGATAAATCCGAAAGTTATAGATTCGGGTAGATTTTCCCCTTTTGACTTGGTGAAATAATTGTTTGACTTTACATAACGTAGTTTGTACAATTTAAATGGGTAGGCGGTCATTGGGGAATGATTAATGTCTCTGTCTGGGATGAAACAGATCTATAAATATCTGTTTAATTTGGGGAAGAATAATGACAGTAGACCTTTATGATAGAGATGTTGAAAGACAGTTGCTCACTCAAGGGGGAAGAGAGTATTTTGCCAGTGGAGCAACTGTAATTGTCAAATCCCTTCTCCAGAGTGGAATATCCTATTTTGCCAGCTATCCCGGCTCCCCTACATCAACTGTTACCAGCCTAGTAGATAGGGTCAAACACACCGTATTAAAGGACATTGCTATACAAGAATCCACAAACGAGGCGGCGGCTGCGGCGACGCTCAGAGCCTCCATAAGCAATCCTGTGCGTGGTGCAGTTGCATTCAAGGTCGTCGGATTCAATGTTGCCTCAGATGCAATAGCCCACATATCTTCATCCGGTGTTACGGGTGGGGCCCTAATCCTAGTTGGAGAAGACTACGGATGCAATAACACCATAGTTGCTGAAAAAACCCTCCCCTATGCCTATAAATCCGGACTCCCGATACTCGATCCGGGCGCATCGCTTCAGCACCTTTCGGATTTAATAGAAGACGGGTTTGCCCTGTCGGAATACTCCGGTATGCCGGTGATTGTCCTTGTAAGGAGCAGAGTCGGATACATGTCACAGATAGTAAAGGCCAGGGATAATAAAAGACCCGAAAAGATTACAGTGCGTGAGGAGATCCTGGAGAAGCTACCATTTCCACCTTATACACAGATGCAGGAGTCAGAGAAGTACAACATCAGGCTCCCAAGGGCGGTGGAGTTCTTAAAGACAGCCAGGATAAATAAGACTTATAACCATAGGCACTCAAATAAAATGGGAATCATAACTCATGGTATATTGACAAGTACAGTACAGAAGGTCCTTGCATCCATGGGTAATGAGTGTCCTATTTATTCTCTCCACTGTCTATACCCTATTGTAGAAGATGAGTTAATCCGGTTCCTCTCAGATAAAGAAACGGTGCTTATAGTGGAAGAAGGGATGCCCAATCTCATTGAAAAGGAGATCAGGGCTATATCACAATCAAATGGACTCACGACAAGGATCTTAGGGAAAGGGATCATACCAAAGGCGGGCGAAATCTCTTATGAAACCGTGATTGAAGGTTTATCTAGGTTCTTTGGAGTTTCGGTTAATTCAAACGGAGGAATTCCCGACATTGAGATTCCCGAAAGGCACCCAACATTCTGCACGGGTTGCCCTGAAAGACCCATATTTTCGGCGATAAAGATTCTTAAAAGGCAAAACCCCAAGGCGCGATTCCTCTTTAGCAGCGACATCGGATGTTATGCTCTAGGGGGATTGCCTCCTTTTAATCTTAAAGGCTCTATTACGGGGATGGGCACGGGAATGGCAAACTCTGGCACGCTCTCAAAGGTGAGAGGGGAAAGGGCAATTGCATTTATGGGAGATGGAGCATTCTGGCACAGCGGACTTACAACGAGCATTGCAAACGCATTGAGATTCGATCAAGACGCAGTGCTTATAATCTTCTATAACTACCATACCGCTATGACCGGCCATCAGAAGAATCTCTCTACTCCACCTGAACTGAGTCTAAAGAGCCTCAAGGGGTTGGAGAACAAATGAAGAAGGGACCCTATCCGTTTCTAAGAAAACTGTACGGGAAATCTGAAACAGATATGCAAAAGACACTCAGAGGAATGGGTGTAAAGTGGGTGGATGTGATTGACCCCTATAATGTCGAGGAGTCTTTAGAGGCAATCAAAAACGCATACAAGTCAAAATATAAGGGACTCAAGGTAATAATATCGGATGCCGAGTGTGCACTTGAGGCCGGAAGAAAGATAAAGAGGATTGAGTCGGACGCCATTAGTAAAAATAAAAGGTGGATAGAGAGAAAACTCGGCGTCGATGAGGATGTATGCACGGGAGATCATTCATGCATCTTATATAACGGCTGCCCTTCGCTTACCGTGAGAAACAATCCGAACCCCCTGAAGGACGACAAGATCGCCTGGATTGATTACTCGTGCATAGGGTGTGGGCTATGTAGCGAGATTGCCCATATCGCAAGGCTCTGTCCGTCATTCTATCAGGTAGATAGGATCATTAATCCATCCTGTTATGACAGATTTATGTTCAATCTAAGGAATTTTATCATAGAAAGGCTGCTAATATTATGAGGATACTTATTCCGTCTGTGGGTGGCCTGGGGGTTGGGGTTTTTGTAGAATGGCTCTCGGCCGCGTTGATTATGGAAGGACTAAAGCCAAATGTTCTAAACCTTCCCGGGGTAAGCCAGCGCACAGGGCGAACCCTTTCATATATGGAAATTGGCAGTGATGGCACGTCATTCTCTCCATTTCCTACAAAGGGCAATATTGATCTTATAATCTCTCATGAGTTTCTTGAACTCCTGCGTGTTCTCAAGGAAGGGTATGGAGGCAAGGGTTGCAATGTCATCGGAACAACATACAGGTACTATACGACTTATGAGAAACTCTCACTGAAGCGGGACATATATACATATGAGAATTTCCGTGATGTTATAGAAAAATACTCTAAAGACCACATAATGGCGGACATATATAAATTGGGTATCTCTGATTTTAGTAACGCCCATCTCCTTGGATTGTTATGCGCCTCGGGATACATGCCCTTTATTAGACGTGAGACATATGAGAGGGCTATGGAGGCTGTAAGAATAGATACCGAGAGAAACCTAAGGGACTTTAACACTGGGTGCGAACTCTTAGGAAGAATAAAGAGGGACTCAAGCCCCTCTGTGATTGATGAGATCAGCCCATGCGATACACCCGATTTATACATTAAAGAATCAATAGAGAGGCTTGGGCTTACTTATGGTAAGGATATAAGGGATGTTCTGTTTGAGGCGGTAGGACAAATAATTGATTATCAGGACGTGAAATATGCGAGGCTCTATATCTCCAGGGTCTATGATCTCCACTCCGTTCTCGAATCAAATGGAACAGTACGGATAGGCGTAATAAAGGAGTTTGCCAGGGTTCTAGCAATAAGAATGATGTATGAGGATATTATTAGGGTTGCAGAGAAAAAAATCAGCAGAGGAAGATTTGAGCGGATAAGGAGGCTCTATAGAATTCAGGATAGGGATGTCTTCTGGATTAAGGACTTCTTTGGACCTGATATTGATGAACTCTATGGTATTCTTCCCAATTTATTGGGGAAGATTTTCGATAGATTGCTTTCAAGATACAGAATCTCTTGGAAGACAGGGATGTTTACTAATCATATATCTGGGTTCCTAATTCTTAAGGGAATATCAAAACTCAGATTCTTAAGAAGGCACTCACTTAGATATGCAAAAGAGAATTCACTTATTGAGATGTATATTGACCACATAAGGCGATGCTCAGCCCATACTACAGACTCCGCCCTTCTTGCGGCAAAGGGCGGGGCGATTGTTAGGGGCTATGGAGACGTGCGCCGGGAGATGGTACAGAAGTGGAAGGAATTCTCTCAATTAACCAATCCCCATATTATGTCTTTATACCTCGATAAGCTCTTCTCTGAAAAGAGATTTGAGTCTATGGGTTAATTATTATAGGGAAATTTAGACCCCTCTGTCCTATTATACTGTATCCTTTAATGGTATATTTTGATTATGAAACTAAATGGGAAAACCGCTCTTGTTACGGGTGCAAGCAGGGGAATTGGAAGGGCTGTTGCAAAGGCCTATGTAAGTGAAGGTGCTTCTGTAATGATCTGTGGACGCAGCGAACTGGCTCTGCGCAGCGCATATCATGAGATTTCTCAATATGGAGAGATAGAATACATACGGGCTGATATCTCGGATAGGTGTGATGTAAAGAGGCTTGCCGATATAATAGATGGGAAATGGAAGAGGCTTAATATTCTCGTAAATAATGCGAGTATCTTGGGTGTCCGCGCCCCTATCTTAGACTATCCTGAGGACGTTTGGGAAGAGGTGATTAGGATAAACCTCAATGCCCAGTTCTTTATAACAAAATCTGTTCTTCCATTAATACTCAAATCTCAAAACGGCTCTATTATAAACGTTAGCTCAAGTGTCGGAAGGCGGGGGGTTGCAAAATGGGGAGCCTATTCGGTATCCAAGTTCGGACTGGAGGGCTTAACCCAGGTCCTTGCAGATGAACTAAGACCGTTCGGTGTAAGGGTAAACTCAGTAAATCCGGGTGGAACTAGGACAGAAATGAGGGCAGAGGCCTATCCGGGGGAAGACCCGATGACACTGCTATCTCCCGAGGATATTACACCCGTTTTTTTATACCTCGTTTCTGACGAGTCAATTGGTGTGACTGGGATGGAATTTAATGCCAGGGATTGGATTACTAAGATCTAGTTGAGATAATCTATGGATATATAAGTACAATCAACTCCTTCGGTCCGTGAACGCCCAATGTGAGGTTAAGCTCAATGTCTGCTGTTCGGCTGGGACCTGTGATAAATGTCATACAGCTTGTCGGCTCGGAGCGGTTTTTCACAAGAAAAAATAATTCATCTAGATTCTCAACAACTACATTGGATCTCATGACCGCTATATGAATCGGTGGGATTAGGGAAATCGAACGCGGCTGCGTTTCATTTGTAATTAGAACTATTGTTCCTGTCTCCGCTATGGCAAAATCCGTCCCTGTAATTCCAATATCAGCCCTTGCCATCTCATCTTTGTTAATCGGAGAAGCGAGTTGTAAACTCTTATCCAAAATCAAATTGCGGAGGCCTATTAATAAATCCGATTCCCACATTGCCAGTAGCTTGGCATTGTATTCTTCTATCAGCCTTGTAATAAATCCTCTAATTTCATCCTCTCCTCTTCCAACCATTACCCTTCCGCCTGCCTTTGTAATCTCATCTATAAATCGGTTTATCAAATCCCATTTCTTTTCTTCTAGCCTCTCACGAACCTCTGTAATCCTCTGTTGAATCCATTTACCGTCGGTTGGAGGAGGGAAAATAGTTTCTTTTTCTTCTATTGTATTTGAAGGACCCCGAAGTCCGGTTTTTATACGCCTTAGAATCTCTTTCCTTGAATCTCCGCTCATTAGTTTTTATGTGTCCTTAATTTCTCTCCACATCCTTCTAAAAGGCGTTTTTGATACGGCCGGGAAATCCCGGTGATTTGTCCATCTTGAGAAAGGCAATGGCAGTGACCTCAGCCTGCCATTCTTGAGCCATGGCTTTTGGACGATATACGATAGTGAAGAGACCAAACTGTAGATTATCTTGTGCTCCATAGAAAACCGCCAGAGCCTTACAGCAATCCGCTCTCCGAACCCTGTGTTTTTCCTCCCTTCTTTGCTGTCCTTAACCCTTTTTCTGAGTTCTAACAAAACCCTGGGGATATCAATTTTTACCGGACAAACATCCTTACACGCGCCGCAAAGGGACGATGCAAATGGAAGGTCCGGTGCTTTATCAATCCCCAAGAGTTGTGGGGTTAATATTGCTCCAATCGGTCCTGAATATATCCAGCCGTATGAATGTCCGCCTACCTTTCTATATACAGGGCATATGTTGAGGCATGCGCCGCACCTTATACAGTAGAGCGTTTCTCTTGTCTCTTCATGTGCGAGGATCTCTGATCTTCCGTTGTCCATAATAACCAGGTGAAACTCCTCGGGGCCGTCCGCATCGCTTTTTCTTTTGGGACCCGTTATAAACGAGACATACGCTGATATCTTCTGCCCTGAGGCACTCCGGAAAAGGACATTTAAAAATGTAGATATGTCCTCAAATTTCGGGGTTACCTTTTCTATTCCCATAAGGGCTATGTGTATCCTGGGGATGGTTGTCGAGAGCCTTGCATTCCCTTCGTTCTCGATAATCACAATCGTCCCGGTTTCCGCTACGGCAAAATTGACCCCCGAGATCCCCATATCGGCGCTGAGAAACTCCCCCCTTAATTTTTCCCTTGCCACCTTGGTTATCTGCTCTGGCTCTAGGTTTGGCTGTGTATTTAATCTCTCGGTAAAGAGTCTTGCAATGTCCTCTTTTGTCTTGTGGATTGCAGGGGCAAGTATGTGTGATGGACGCTCTTTTGCAATCTGGACTATATATTCTCCTAGGTCTGTCTCTACAACCCTTATTCCTGCTCCTTCAAGGGCCTGATTGAGCTCTATCTCTTCTGTAGCCATGGATTTGCTTTTTACAACCGACTTCACTTTATTCTTTCGCGCTATATCCAGAATGATGCTGCAGGCTTCGTTTCCATCCCTTGCCCAGTGGATTGTTCCTCCGGCCTTTTTGATGCTCTCTTCGAGTATCTCTAGGTATTGATCTATGTGTTCTATGGTGTTTTTCTTTATCTCTCTGGCTCTTCTTCTTAGATCCTCCCAGTCTTTAATCTCCCCGGTTGCCCTTTCTCGAATGGCTCTAAAGCGGTCGGTTGCATTTCTTAGTGCCTTTTGGAGATTCTGGTTTTTTAGTGCACTCGCTGAGTCTATTTCAAACCTTAGTCTTCTAGTCTCCATTGGTAATCTTTGTGTTTTTGTTTGGCTTGTTAATATATTATCTGGAAGCGAGGAGTTCGGCTATGTGCATTGTTTTTATTGGAATTCCTCTTCGGCTGAGCGCGCCGCCAATCTGCATGAGACATCCCATATCTGTAGATACAATGGTGTCTGCCCCGCTTTTAACAATATTCTCTATCTTTTCATCTAATATTGATGCGGAGACATCGGGGAATTTTACTGAAAACGTCCCTCCAAATCCGCAGCAGGCATCGTGGAGGTTCATCTCAATAAATTCAACCCCCTTTACCGATTTTATTAATTTCCTCGGCTCGTCTTTAATCCTGAGTTCCCGTAGGAGATGGCATGAGTCGTGGTATGTTACCTTCCCATTATATATTGCGCCTACGTCTTCTACCCTTAGTACATTTACTAGAAATTCTGAGAATTCGTATGTCCTTGACGATATATTATCTAAGACTTCTATCATCTTTGGCTCGTTCTTAAACAGCTCCTTATAGAAAACCCTAACCATTGATGTGCATGAGCCCGATGGAGAAACGATAAATCCACTCCGATTAAAGACGGAGAGGAATCTCTTCGCAACCTCCTTTGCATCGTGGTGGAACCCACTGTTGAAAGCTGGCTGTCCACAGCATGTTTGGTCTTCTGGGAAATCTATTTCCACTCCGAGGCTCTTGAGTACTCTTACCATACTCTCTCCGACCTGTGGGAAAAATATGTCTACTAGGCATGTGATAAAAAGAGAGGTTTTTATGTCTATTGAGTCTTTTTTTGATGTATCCATTTTTTTTCTTCTGTTTATTTTGTGTGCGGAAGAGTTAAGGAGTTTTATTTTCAATCAATGATGAGTAAATTGTCTGGGCTTTGGTAGTCTTTTATTTCTAGTAGTTGATTCCAAAAAACTGTTCCTTGATTAATAGGCGTGATATATTTTCATTTTTTTATAACTTACCCCTTATAACTCTGCCTTGTTACCAGACCCATTCTATCAAAAACTAGAGACTAAAGTCAAGTAGCCCATTTGCTTGCGATTGGATTTAGTCGCTGTAAAATAAAAGCAATGGTGTTTGAGGAGTTACCAATTCCACCCCATTTTAATCCAGATAATGTAGGGAGAATCTGGAAGGTAGCCTACGAGGAGATTGCAAGGGCTGCAACAAAATGGGCTGAAGAGTACAATATTCAGCCGGCCGCTAAGGACCGATTCAAAGTGTGCTTAGTGGCTGTGGATGTTCAGAACACATTCTGTATTCCGGGTTTTGAGCTTTATGTCGGTGGCCGATCTGGAACAGCGGCAGTTGATGATAACAGGCGGCTTTGTGGGTTTATTTATCGTAATCTCTACAGAATTACTCAGATTGTGCCGACTATGGACACACATCAGGCAACCCAGATCTTTCACAGCATTTTTCTAATAAATGATAAAGGGGAACATCCATCACCCTTTACGCTTATCACTGAAGAGGATATTAATCAAGGACATTGGCGGTTTAATACTGATCTGGCTCCTAGCCTTCGGTTTAGCGCGGATTATGTACAACGTCACCTGCTTTACTACACAAGTGAGCTTAAAAGGAGCGGCAAATATGAGCTTACTATATGGCCTTATCATGCTATGCTGGGTGGGATTGGTCATGCATTAGTACCGGCAATAGAGGAGGCAATCTTCTTTCACACTATTGCTAGGTACAGCCAGCCGGATATTTACATAAAGGGTAGTCACCCGCTGACTGAGCATTATTCGGTGCTGGGTCCGGAGGTATCAACGGGACCGGACGGTGAGCAATTAGTTCAGAGGAGTGATAGGTTTTTTATTGAAAAACTCTTGGAATTTAATGTGGTGGTTATTGCTGGGCAGGCCAAGAGCCACTGCGTGGCTTGGACGATTGCTGATTTATTGGATGTTGTGGCTCGTGATAAAAATTTGGTGGAAAAGGTCTATCTCCTAGATGATTGTACATCTCCTATTGTTGTGCCGGGTGTGGTTGATTACACCGACAAGGCTAATGAAGCCTTCCAAAGGTTTGCTGATGCTGGGATGCATATTGTGCATTCAACTGAGCCAATAGAGACTTGGCCGGGGATTAAAATGCCTGTGGGCTAATTCCTCTGATTTGGGGGAGCAATAGCGGCAATCAAATTCAATAAAGAACATTATAGCCTCGACCCCTTATACAGCCTGAGAGAATCTGACGATACTTATATTCGCCTTGAGCCCCGCCCTCTGCCGCGCCATCAGTGCCACCCAAAAGAGCACCATCAGTGCACTGAGATCAGCTCCCACTATGCTACCAATGCCTGCCCCGGCTATCTTTTCAACCTAATCACTACTTATAGACTGTTCCAAGAGAAGCAGCAGAAGCTTATCGTGTATTCGAATTGACTCATCAATCTTAGCCCGAAACTTATCTCCTATTTTTAAATCTTCAGGTGCAAACCAGCATCAAGTACAGATAGGAGATATTCAATAGGTCTGGCTTTATCTCAGGGTTCTCTTTTCTTCACTTATTCCAACCATCCACCCCTTGTTTGAGAATCTTAAGATGTTCCTCGTTTGTCATAGAAAACTTATCCTCTCATCTCCCCCAGATGTCCAACGCATCTGCCACACAAAGTCGGATAGTTTGAATCACCTCCGACAGTCGTTCTATATGTCCAGCACCTCTCGCATTTCTCTCCAGGGGCTTTTTGGACATTGACTATGAGCCCTGGAATATCGGCGCTCTCAAAAACATTATCGCCCTTTGGAGATTCACCAACAATCTCCATATGAGACACAATTGCCGCCCTCTTGAGTAGTTCCAGATTCTCCTCTACAAAATTCTTGACCTCGCCTTCAACATAAATTCCAATTCCGGCTTCAAGAGAGCTTCCAATGAATTTATCCTTTCTTGCTCTCTCAAGTGCCTTGAGTATCTCATCCCTTATGAGAAGAAGCCTCTTCCATTTCTCCTCAAGCTTATTATTAATAAACTCAGGCTTCGGAAATGGCGCTAGATGAACACTCTCCATCTTCTCACCGGGGATATATTGCCACACCTCATCGGCAGTGAATGAGAGAACAGGGGCAGAGAGCCTTGTGAGCCAATTCAATATAATATAAATCGCGGTCTGAGCAGACCTCCTTTTTTTCTGAACGGGGGGGGAATGTGTATAGAACATCCTTTTGAATATCAAGGTAGATTGCGCTTAAATCTACAATACAAAAACGCTGAATATCGTGGTAGATGGTATGGAACTCGTAATTTTCATAACCCTTGAGTATCTCTTGAGACAGAACCCCGAGACGGTGTAGAATCCACCTGTCAATCTCTTCCAGCCTTTCATACCCCAATGCATCCCTTACAGGATCGAAGTCATAAAGGTTTCCAAGGAGGTAGCGAAATGTGTTTCTTATCTTTCTATAAGACTCCGTAAGCCTATCTAAAATCTCGCCCGATATTCTTATGTCCCCTCTATAGTCCTCAGCTACAACCCAGAGCCGAAGGATCTCCGCCCCGTATTTCTTTATAATCTCGGCGGGCACTGTAACGTTTCCCTTCGACTTAGACATCTTCTCGCCCTCTTTATCCACAACGAACCCGTGCGTAAGAACAGATCTATAAGGAGCAATCCCCCTTGTTCCCACAGATACAAGTAGGCTTGAATGGAACCAACCTCTATGCTGATCGCTTCCTTCAAGATACATATCGGCGGGCATGGAAAGCCCAGAATCCCTTTCAAGCACCGCGGCAAAGCTCACGCCCGAATCAAACCAGACATCGAGAATATCGGTCTCAGGTCTCCAATCCAGCCCCCCGCAATTAGGGCACTTTGTCATGGCGGGGAGGAGTTGTTTGAAGTCAAGGGTAAACCACGCATCCGCTCCCTGTTCTTCAAAGATCCGAGATACATAATCAACAATATCGGCATCCATAAGCATATAGTCACAGGTGTTGCAATAGAAAACAATAATCGGCACTCCCCATGCCCTCTGCCTTGAGATACACCAATCGGGGCGATTCTCTATCATGTTATGAATCCTCTCCCTGCCCCAATCGGGAATCCATCTTACATGCCCATCTATCTCATGAAGCGCCCTCTTTCTCAGTTCATTCTTTTCCATAGAGATGAACCACTGAGGCGTAGCCCTGAATATAATCGGGTTCTTGCACCGCCAGCAATGGGGATATGAGTGTGTGATTTTTTCTTCTTTAAAGAGATTCCCTACCTCTTTTAGTTTTTCAATTATATTTTTATTCGCATCATAGACCAATATTCCGCCAAAGAATTCAACGTCTTTGGTAAACCTTCCCCTTGTATCCACAGGGGCGTAAATATCGAGATTATATCTCTTCCCAATCTCATAGTCCTCCTGTCCGTGCCCTGGAGCAATGTGAACTATTCCGGTTCCCGTATCAAGGGCTACAAAATCGCCCAGTGTTGCAACGGATTCCCTTTCATAGAAAGGGTGTTTAAACCTTAAGCCTTCCATAATTTTTCCTTTAAACCTTTCAATGATCTTTGCCTCTTTACCAACCACATTTTCAAGAAGCGCTTCTGCAAGGATATAAATCTCCCCTTTAAACTCCGCCACAACGTAGGTGTATTCAGGATGAAAAGCAAGCGCCAGGTTCGCAGGAAGCGTCCAAGGGGTTGTAGTCCATATAAGGGCAAACACCTTCTTTCCGGATAGAGGCATAAAATTTTGTATCTCTAATAATGGGAATTTTACGTAGACCGAGGGCGACGTTTTATCCTCGTATTCCACCTCAGCCTCAGCAAGCGCGGTCTGGTCATAATAACACCAATAGACCGGCTTCTTTCCCCTGTATAAGCCCCCGTTTCTCATGAATTTACCCAGCTCCCTTGCAATCGTAGCCTCATACCCGAAGCTCATTGTGAGATACGGATGCTCCCAGTCACCAAAAACACCGATGCGTTTAAACTCCTCCCTCTGAATCCCCACAAATCTCTCGGCGTATAGCCTGCAGGCCCTTCTTATCTCAATCTTTGATGCGGCTTCTTTTCTTGCTCCCAGGTCCTTTGTCACCTGATACTCAATAGGAAGCCCGTGGCAATCCCATCCGGGAACATAATATGAGTCCATACCCGACATAGTCTTGGATTTCACTATCACGTCTTTTAGAATCTTATTCAGGCAATGCCCTATGTGTATATGGCCGTTCGCATATGGAGGGCCGTCATGGAGTATGAATTTAGGTCTTCCGTGAGACTCCGTACGGATTCTTTCATAGAGCCTTATCCTCTCCCATCTCTCAAGGATCTCGGGTTCTTTTTGATTGAGATTTGCCTTCATTGGGAAATCCGTGCGCGGAAGATTCAGTGTGTCTTTATAATCCAATGCTTTCTCTTCAGACATAAGGCTTTAGTTCTCCTCTTATTAATGTATTCTATATCAGACCCGCGATGGCGAATCTCCAAGAAGTATTAGCAAAGACAGGAAAAAAAGCAAGAAAATTGCAGGAGAGGTTCGCAAACCATCCCGACACATCAAGATGTCTTGCGCGACTCTAGGAATGCAACAATGGCATTGAGTTCATCCAGCGTGAGATTGCCTCCGAATGAGGGCATATTGGTTCCACCGTTGAGAATACGCCATGTCATCTGCTCAGGCGTAAGGCGATTCCCAACATCCGTGAGTGCAGGACCCCTGTGACCACCGTATCCTGCAATAGCATGACAAAATTCACAGCCCTTAACGTGGAAGAGTTGTGCGCCCCTATAAATTGGACCGCTTGTTACACCGACGACCTCGACCGGAAGTGGCTTTGCATTAAAATCCGGTGACCATGGCACCTTCTTACCCTCTATCCATGGCAATAAGGACGATGATAAGCACAATTCCAATAGCCCATGGGCGCCGTATTGGGCTATGCTCACCCCGATTTGCAATAAAGGGCAACAGAATCAGTATGATTCCTACAAGTACTGGTCCAAAGATGATAAGATAAGATTCAAGCCCGGCAGAAATTAGGGCAAACAGGGCAAATATCCAGAGGAAATACCAGTCGGGTCGCGGGTAGGCTTCAATTATGCTCAGATCGGACGGCTTACCTAATTCTGGTGGGCCGACAATGATTGCTAGAATCACAATTGCCAGGATTACACCGACCCCGAATACAACATCCCTCCATGCAGCGTAGGGCCAGTCGGTATCACCGCTTTGGAAATACTGTAAAACCATTGCCAAATATCCTTTAAGGGTCTCATATTATCTACTCCTGCATACCTTTATAACCACTTGGTGGTAGTAAGCGGAATTGGGCTAGCAAGGATCTCGACCTGTCTATTCCTCACACGCACAGAGTAACGGGGCAGCAGCCTTGGCGGCGGACCGGCAGCAACTTCACCGTCCTCGTAGTACACCCCGCCGTGGCATGGACACATGAACAGGGCAGAATTGGCTGTAACCCCCGCCCACGGAAGCGGTGAGGCATTCTTAAAGATTACCGCTAATGTTATAACAATGCCGAGTATTGTGTATGCCACACACGCAGAGAAAAGATAGGTTATTGATATAAGCGGCCGAAGACGCATCTCCGGCAAAGGCGTATTGACAGGCCACCAGAATAATATTCCCATTATAATGAGTGATAAACGCTCAATTGTATTGTATAGCCTCGTTGTCCAGTGCCAAGTTATACAAGGCCGGTATGTGCCATATCCACATAGCACCGATGCCCGAAAGCCACCCCAAAAGGGGCCATCGGAGTACACGTCCTAACCCCCTGGTAGGCGGACAGACAAATACCCTCTGAGCCAGTTCGGAAGGGATGTCTAGTATCAGTAGAAAGGGACTATCAGCAAGAGCAATATATGTTGTGCCATATGCGCACTAAAAAGGTATATATGTCCGATTTCGTTGAGCGGTGATGATAATAAGGCAATAAATAACACGAAAACCCCGGAGACAAAAGGCACGGTTTCTTTAGAAAAGCGGAAGCGGTTCGCGGCGCCATAGTCTAAAACCAGCGATACGCATCTGATTAAAACATAGGGATTCCAATTCGATGTTGATTCTAATATATGCCATGTTGTTATATATACACCCCCAGATAAACAATTGAGAATATGACTATCCATACTGCATCAACAAAGTGCCAATGGAGGGAGATTGTCCCCACGGCGGATGATTTTTTTTATTTTTAAAATCCCCCCAAGGCTAGACCGAAGAGGATACTAAGAGCAATAAGCCCTACGAGAACATGAAAACCATGAAAACCCGTAAGAGTAAAAAACGTGGTTCCAAAAAGGCCGCTGCTAATTGTCACGTTCTTGTCTATCAGGCCCGACCACTCTATACCCTGCCCAATGAGAAACGCCTCGCCGAGTATGATTGTAATGAGAAGCCATAGACAAGACCTTGAATATCTGCTCTGTCTGAGGTCTCTTTCTGAGGAAATACACATATGTCAATATCAATATAAGAGAAAAATTGGCCTCTGATATGATGAATATAATCAAGTCCAATCTATTCCTTTCAATCATCGGTCTAGCCTCCGTTATTTCCAATCGGATTCATTCGGATGAGGCATATCCCAAAGCGGGCGTCGGCTCCTTACAGGTGGCACATTATCGAAATTGTGTATGGGCGGCGGGGAGATAGTGGCCCACTCAAGAGTCCATGCATCCCATGGGTTATTGCCCGCTGGGTTGCCGCTTCGCAGGCTGATAAATACATTACATATAAATGCGAGCACAGATAGTGCCAAGATGAAGGCGCCTATAGTTGAAATCAGGTTCAGCATACCCCAATAATGGTAGGTTGAGATAAGTAAAGACGCGCCGCGGCATGCCTATAAGTCGAGTATATGTTGCACAAAGAATGTTATGTGTCCTTAACCTGCCAATCTATTGGTACGGCGGCAAATGTTACACCGCTCAATCCGCCGACCGTAAACTGCACGAGAAAGGCGATGGCAAAAAGCATGGCTGTCGTAAAGCGGATAGAGCCCACATTGTAGCAGTCCAGTTGAAAATCTTAACGCCAGTCGGGACTGCAATCAGCATACTGGCGGCGGAGAATATATCATCGACAGCGTGACCCAAGCCAACAGCAAACATGTGATGCGCCTCCACCCCAAGGCTGAGCAGCCCGATTGCCACGGTTGATGCAGCAACAAACCCGTATATCCAAATATTGGCTTGCGTGAAAAGACTGGAATGACCTCAGACATGATGCCGAATGCGGGGAGCACCATTATATAGACCTCCGGGTGTCCGAATCCCCAAAACAGGTGTTGCCACAGGACCGCAGAACCGCCCGAAGAGGGCGTAAAAAACCTCGCGTTGAGAAATCGGTCGGCAAGAATCATCACAAGCGAGGTATTGAGTATGGATAGCGCCAGAATGATCAAAAAGCTATTGACAAAAACCTTCCACACAATTGGGGAAACGCCATATCGCGTGCACCGATCATTAGGGGTACAAGATAATTCGCAAATCCAATCAACAATCGGCATGACAACGAGAAATATCATTGTCGTGCCGTGCATTGTAAAGATCTGATTATATGCCTCCGGAGAGAGAAAGGCGCCGTTTGGTCGGGCAAGCTGAATACGCATAAGGAGTGCCTCAACACCGCCGACGATGAAGAAGAATAATGTAACGATAAGATACATAATGCCGATCTGCTTATGGTCAACCGATGATACCCAACTTAACAGACCTCTATATTCTTCAAATTCTGCTAAGGGTTTAGTAGTCTCTGAAGCCACTGGAATCTCACTCATCTTAATGCCTCCATATATGCGACAAGTGCATTTACTTTCGAATCCGAAAGCCTCATATTGGGCATAAGGCTCCCGGGCTTAACCGATTGTGTATTTGCCAGCCACCTGGCAAGATTAGGCTGGGTATTCTCCATAATCCCGGCTCCAATGGTCTGACGGCTCCCCAAATGCCTTAGGTCCGGACTGATATGCCCATTGGCTCTTGTACCGGCAACAGTATGGCAATTCACACACGTCTTCTGTTGAAATATCTGAGCGCCACGCGCCGGTTCGCCAACAGTTGGGGTTGTTGAGATATGGATTTGTTCTTGTTGCCATGAATCGAAATCGGATTGCGTCTGTGCAATGACCCGAATACGCATCCAGGCGTGCTCTACACCACAGTACTCAGAACAGGCACCGAGGTATGTGCCTGCCGCATCGGCTTCTAACTATATATAAGTAGGATGACCGGGTGTCATATCCATCTTGCGGGCCAGCTGCGGCACCCAGAAATCGTGTATCACATCAGCCGATTCAAGCCGGACAAGAAGCCTCTTGCCAATAGGCAGATGAATCTCATTGGCTGTCACAACACCCGATTTTGGGTATTGTACCTCCCACCACCATTGATGGCCTATTACTATCAGGTCGGGCTGCTGATAAGGACGGGGTGAAGGATCGGCTTTATGCATGGTATAGACAGTATGAGCAAAAGGGAATATTAGGATTATCAAAAGGTACTACAGTCCATACAATCTCGATTCTTCTCTCTCCAAGCACCTGTTTCGGCTCACCGTCTCCAGGTCGGCCTCGATACCGAATGATTATGTATATAATAGAGCCTGTAACAATTATAAATATAAATGCACAAATAATCAGGGCTACATAAAACAGGTTCGCGATATTTAAGGCCTGAGGTGAGCTTGGATTAAATGGTGAACTAATCAGGTTGACCATAAGCCCTTGCTCCTTACCACCTAATAATCTAGTTTTGATTCTATGTATATTTAATTTGTTATATAATATTTAGCTGCAAATTCGTGTAATAAAGATTCAGATTATTTCCCTATCTTTTTCCCTTAATCCCAGATAATCCTTCCAAATCGGCTCTAATCAATTAACTCAACAGCTTTCATTAATTACTTTGCGACACCCTAATCCACAATGACTTGACATAGGGTGTTAAAAGTATATAGTTTTTTCACTCTCACTGTGTTCAATGGCGAGCGGTTTAATTTGCAGAGGGGAATGAGAAAAAATTAGTGTAGAGGACTCATCTCTGTATTTACATCCCTCGATTCTATGATAAGTACTGTATAAGAGGAGGCAAGTATATGTCTCAATTGGAATATGTTTTCACATCAGAATCTGTAACGGAAGGACATCCCGATAAGATGGCAGACCAGATCTCCGATGCGGTCTTAGATTCTATAATTGAGAAGGACCCACCGGCAAGGGTTGCATGTGAAACCCTTCTTACAAGGGGGCTTATTGTCGTGGCAGGGGAGATAACGACCACAGCCAGTATAGAGGTTCCCGATATTGTCAGGCGTACGGTAAGGGATATAGGATACACCGATAGCTCTATGGGGTTTGACGCGAACAGTTGCGGTGTTATGGTTGCAATTGGAAAGCAGTCTCCAGACATAGCCATGGGCGTAGATTCTTCAGATGAGAAGGAGCAGGGTGCCGGAGACCAAGGGCTTATGTTTGGGTATGCAATAGATGAGACACCGGAGCTTATGCCTACTCCCATAATGTATTCACACAAGCTTGCAATGAGGCTTTCAGAGGTAAGGAAAGACGGGACACTTTCATTTCTCAGGCCCGATGGGAAGACCCAGGTAACCGTAAGATATAGAGGTCAAAGACCAGTAGGCATTGAGGCTATTGTGGTCTCTTCTCAGCACTCTTCGGATGTCAGCAATCGCACGATATACGAAGGAATAATGGAGGAGGTAATAAAGCCCGTAATTCCGACTGAGTTTTTATCACCCAAGACGAGGATATATATTAATCCCACAGGAAGGTTTGTAATAGGGGGTCCCCATGGTGATACAGGACTTACCGGGAGAAAGATTATAATGGACACATACGGCGGATGGGGAAGGCACGGGGGAGGTGCATTCTCCGGGAAAGACCCATCAAAGGTGGACAGGAGCGCGTGTTACATGGCGCGATACGTTGCAAAGAATGTAGTTGCGGCTGGGTTTGCAAAGCGCTGTGAGATTCAGATTGCCTATGCAATAGGGGTTGCAGAGCCAGTGTCTGTGATGGTCGATACGTTTGGCACCGGTGTGGTACCTGAGGACAGGATTTCAAGGGCTATAATGGAGGTATTTGAGCTAAAGCCCGCTGGGATTATAAAGACCCTAGACCTCCTGAGGCCTATTTACCGAAAGACCGCTGCATATGGACACTTTGGGAGGAATGAAGAGGAGTTCACATGGGAGAGAACTGATAAGGTTGAGAGACTTCAATCTGCAATTGAGTGAATAATGGAGGGAAAGATGAAATATGACATAAAAGACTTAGGTCTTGCAAAGGGCGGCAAACTCAGGGTTGAGTGGGCTGCACAGGAGATGCCGGTGCTTGGACAGATAAAGGAGAGATTCAGAAGGGAGAAGCCACTTAGGGATATAAGGATTGCGGCATGTCTTCATGTAACTACAGAGACGGCAAACCTTGCCATTACCCTAAAAGAGGGGGGCGCTCAAGTAGCGCTTTGTGCCTCAAACCCCCTCAGCACTCAGGATGATGTTACGGCTTATCTTGTAAGAGTACATAGGATGTCGGTCTTTGCGATAAAGGGAGAAGACACAAAGACATATTATAGACACATAAACAGTGTGCTTGATACGGCCCCTCACATAACAATGGATGACGGAGCGGATTTAGTCTCAACCCTTCATAAAGATAGAACTGAGATCATAAATAATGTAATAGGAGGGACGGAAGAGACCACAACAGGGGTTATACGTCTAAGGAGCATGGCTGAACACAGCGTGCTGAGGTACCCCATTATCGCCGTAAACGATGCGGGGACAAAACACTTCTTTGATAACCGCTATGGAACGGGACAGAGCACGGTTGATGCAATTATGAGGGCGACAAACAGGTTAATTGCAGGCACGAACTTTGTCGTCTGCGGATACGGTTGGTGCGGCAAGGGTGTGTCTCAGAGGGCACGGGGGATGGGGGCAAATGTCATAGTAACAGAAGTTGATCCCCTGAAAGCGCTAGAGGCCGCAATGGACGGATTTAAGGTAATGTCAATTGACCAGGCTGCAGAGGTTGGGGATTTCTTCTGTACGGTCACAGGCAATATTGGCGTTATAAGAAAAGAGCACTTTGTCAGGATGAAAGATGGGGCAATAGTGTGTAATGCCGGTCATTTTAACGTCGAGCTTGACCTAAACGGGCTTCGTAGTATATCGAAAGGGAAGAGGAGGATAAGGGAATACGTTGAGGAATACACGCTTAAGAACGGCAAGAGGGTCAATGTTCTTGCCGAGGGTAGGCTTGTGAATTTGGCATCAGCCGAGGGGCATCCATCGAGCGTGATGGATATGAGTTTTGCGAACCAGGCGCTGTGCGCAGAATACATGGTAAGACATGCAAGGGATTTGGAGAATAAGGTCTATGATGTTCCTGAGGATGTGGATAAGACTGTAGCCCGGATGAAGCTAAGGGCATTAGGAATAAAGATTGATGAGCTTACACCACAGCAGAAAAAATACCTCATATCTTGGGAATTGGGAACGTAAGATACGGTGATTGTTTGTTTGAAAATTCCCTACGTTTCCTGTGTAAAATAAGGGTATAAATTGAACCAGCTTATAGATAGGTTTCTCACATACCTCACTGCGGTTAAAGGGCTTTCAAAAAACACACTGGAATCCTACGGAAGGGACGTTCTAAAATTCGTCGTCTTTCTCGAAGAGAAAAACATCACGGATATTGATCAGGTGGTTTATAATCACATACTAGATTTCCTTACCTATTTAAAAGAACGGGGTTTAAGACCAAAATCCATATCACGTGCCCTTATATCCATAAGGCAGTTCTTTAAATTTCTTCTTACTGAAAGATTAATTGAGTCAGACCCCGCATTTCTTATACGCACACCGAAGATAAAAAGGGTTCTTCCCGAGGTGCTCTCACTCGAAGATGTAGAGAAGCTCCTTTCCTCTCCAGACGAATCATCGCCTGAGGGAATAAGGGATAAATGTATGCTTGAGGTTCTTTATGCAACAGGTATCAGGGTTTCAGAGCTTGTAGAGCTTAGACTTAACGATGTAAACTTTGAATTGGGATACATAATAGCATACGGAAAGGGCTCAAAGGAAAGGATAGTTCCAATAGGGGACAAGGCGAAGAATAAATTGAGGGAGTATTTAGACACATCAAGGCCAAAGCTCCTTAAGTCCAGAACATCGGTTAATCTCTTTGTCACCCGTCTGGGCAAGAAGATGACACGCCAAGGGTTTTGGAAGATATTAAAAACCTATTCAAGAAAATCGGGGATTACAAAAAAGATAAGCCCGCACACGCTCAGACACTCATTTGCCACACACCTGCTTGAGCGCGGGGCTGATTTAAGGGCAATTCAGATAATGCTCGGTCATTCAGATATCTCCACAACACAGATTTATACGCATATTGAAAGGGGAAGACTCAAGGAAGTACACAAAAAGTATCACCCGAGGTCTTAGTGAATTTCAATATTAAACTCCTACTCATCCAGGCTCCTGTAATCCTTTTTGCACTCACCGTGCATGAGTTCTGCCATGCCTGGGTTGCAAATATGCTTGGCGATGACACGGCAAAAAGGCAAGGACGCCTGACACTGAATCCACTTGCCCATCTAGACGTACTGGGAACAATACTAATGTTCATCGCAGGGTTTGGCTGGGCTAGACCCGTTCCTATAAATCCGCTAAATTTCAAAAATCCGAGAAGAGGAATGCTTCTTGTAGCCCTTGCTGGACCGGTATCAAACTTCATTATGGCCATTGTCGCAGGAGTCGGACTCAGATTTATTATTCCTTCCCTTTCAGGTATAGAGCTGGGTTCTACCCTATCCGGAGTCATGTCTGTATCGCTTGTAATGATAATCCTCACGCTTCAATTTGGTCTTGCCCTTGCCATATTTAATATGATCCCAATAGCCCCGCTTGATGGTTCACGGGTGCTCTTTGGGCTTTTACCAGAGAGGCAGGCATATGCCTACAGCCGATTTGAGCCTTATGGTATGCTGATTTTATTTGCCCTTTTTATATTTGGAGATCAGATATTTTCCTATATACTATGGTATCCTGTCTCGATTTTTACAAAGGCTCTATCGGGGTATAGTTATTTTCAGCTGTCTTATATGTGGAGATCTATAGTCTCATGAAAGACGTAGCATCGGATCCAAAAGGGAATAAGAGGGTTCTCAGTGGCATGCGCCCGACAGGAAGGCTCCACCTCGGACATCTCCACGGCGCCCTTGAGAATTGGCGCGATCTTCAAAGTAAATACGAATGCTTTTACTTCATCGCCGACTGGCATGCGCTCACAACTGATTATGCTGACCCATCGAGAATAAAAGATTCCACATACGAGATGCTTGTCGACTGGATTGCATGTGGAATTGACCCAAACAAGTCAACAATATTTATTCAATCCCATATAAAAGAGCACGCAGAACTTGCCTTGCTCCTTGCCATGATAACCCCGCTTAGTTGGCTTGAGCGCGTCCCGACGTATAGAGAGATTAAAGAGCAGTTACAAG
>PSLL01000003.1:112903-115823 GCA_040289575.1 Candidatus Dadabacteria bacterium
GGATTTCTGGGCTACCCTCTGCTCCAGACGGCCGATATAATCGTCTATAAAGCAGACTACGTTCCTGTCGGGGAGGATCAGGTTCCTCACCTTGAGCTTGCAAGGGAGATTGTAAGGCGATTTAACCACCTATACGGAGAAACATTCCCGGAACCACAGCCGCTTCTTACAAAGGTCCCTAAGATTCTCGGCACAGATGGAAGAAAGATGAGCAAGAGCTATGGAAACGCCATTTATCTCAGCGATACGCCTGAAGAGATTACATCAAAAATAATGAAAATGTATACAGACCCAAGGAGACTTAGGAGAACCGACCCCGGAAACCCGGATGACTGCGGCATATTTTACCTTCACAAATTCTATAGCAGTCAAGAGGACATAGCTATGGTTAACCACGAGTGCCGTACCGCAGGAATCGGATGCGTGGATTGTAAAAAGCTTCTACTCCCCAGCCTCATCAGAGAACTTGCAACGATAAGGGAGAGAAGACAAGAACTCATAAGAAGAAAGGACGAATTAGAGGACATAATTAGGTATGGTGATAAAAAAGCAAGAGAATTTGCAGGAGAAACACTTGAGGAAGTAAGGAAAAAACTTGGCATCGCCTGAGCCCTGTTTAGTGAGACTTGAGACATTTGAAGGCCCGCTTGATCTTCTTCTACATCTCATAAAGAAGAACGAGATCAATATCTATGACATTCCCATAGCCATAATAACTGAACAGTATCTCGAATACCTAAATATGATGAGGGAGCTTAATATCGAGATTGCAGGGGATTATCTTGTAATGGCCGCAGAACTCGGGCTTATAAAATCAAGGATGCTCCTTCCAAAACCGGAACCCGAGAAAGAAGAGGAGGAAGACCCAAGAGCAGAGCTTGTAAGAAGGCTCGTTGAATACCAGAGATATAAAGACGCCGCAGAGAGATTGGTGAATTTTGAGATTTTGGAAAGGGATGTTTTCGCAAGGGTCGGTCAAGATAAAGAAGAGCAGAAAAATCAAACTATAAAGGCCGACTTATGGTCTCTAATCGAGGCATTCCGTGAGGTATGCAGACGTATGGATTCTTCTTGGACAGATATCATTAGATTTGCTTTGGAGACGATAACACTCGACGATAAGATAAGGGAATTAATCTCCAAACTCAGAGAATGCAGAACAGTTTTATTCGATGAGCTTTTCAACGGAAGCGCATCGAGGTTTGATATAGTGATAACCTTTCTTGCGGTTCTTGAACTTATAAAAGCTGGGGTTCTAGGTGCATTTCAGGACTCTCCTTATGCCCCGATTCAGATAGTCTATATGGGAGAAGGGGTAATTAAAGATCATTAGTAACAGAGAGTCACAGAGAATGTATAATTGATTTTAAATAAATTTTTTCTCCCTGAATCTCTGTAGCTAAACAATTAGATTATGGAGCAAAATTATATAAAAAAGGCAATTGAATGCATAATTCTCGTTTCGGAAAAACCGGTTTCTTCAAAAGAACTCATTGAGGTTTTTCCAGACTTAGATAAAGAAGAATTAAAGCGGTGTCTTGACGAACTCATATATGAGTGGAATGAACTCAGTCGGGGATTTAAGCTATATGAGGTTGCGGGTGGATACCAGTTTAGAACCCTTTCCGATTACAGTGAGATTATAATCAAGTTTAAGCAATCAAAGCCGTTTCGCCTAAGCCGTGCCGCTCTCGAAGTCCTTGCAATAATCGCATACAGACAGCCTATTACAAGGATTGAGATAGACCAAATAAGGGGAGTAGATTCATCCGGTGTTATAGGGTTGCTCCTTGATAAACGCCTTATAGAGATGAGGGGAAGAAAAGAGGTGATTGGAAGACCTTTTCTCTATGGAACTACAGAAGAATTCCTGCAAACCTTTGGGCTCAAGAGCCTAAAAGACCTGCCTACACTTAAGGAGCTGGAAGAAATACAGAAATCCATGGAAGAGTCGGCAAAGGTTTACTAGAAGTGGTCCGATAAATAGGATTGTCATTCTGTCTGAGCGTAACAAAGAATCCTAGATTTACATGTATAAATAGTCCAATTCTACCGGGAAGCCATTAAGGATAAAAGCTCTTTTTCCCTTTTTTTCATCACAATCGCATTATTCTTTTTTTTATGGTCATATCCTAAAAGATGAAGAATCCCATGAATGATGAGCTTCTGAATCTCCTTTTCTAAACTGTTTCCATAAAATCCCGCGTGCCTTTTCGCCGTATCTATTGAGATTACTATATCCCCCAGTATCTCATTTTTTATATTGCCTTTAGCAATAGCGGCATTTAATCCTATCGAATCCCCTTTATCCTGTGGGAATGAAAGAACATCCGTAGTTCTTTTTATTCCTCTATAGGTCTCATTAAGTTTCCTCATAGCATTGTCGTCTAAAAACGTTATGCATACTTCTGTATTCTTAGATAAGTTAAGAGTATTAAGAATCAGTTTAACTTGTTTTTTTAATTTCCCCTTTTCTTGCAGATCAAGATAGCGGATATTATCAACTATGTGTATTTTCATTTACTCTTACAACCTTAACAGTTGATGCCAAATGTTCTGTTCCGAAACCGTACTTAGACATAATGATAAAATGTTTCTAAAAACTCATGATAAGAAACGGTCATATATCCACCATCAAGACGATTTTGCCCCGTTTGTGAGGCTTTCCAGCCAAAATCTCGTGTGCTAGGCGCGCTTCAGCGAGGGGCAGCACCTCACCGACACTCGTTTTGAGTTGGCCAGAGTCTAGCAGATCGGTGATCTTGGTCAGACCTTCAGATGTAATTGTAACGAGAAAGAACACACCTCGGACACCGTATCGTGCTGCCTTGTCCTGATCAGGCATGGCAACCGAAGATACGAGAACACCCCTCGCAAGCCGCACTGCATAGGCACCGACATTGCCAGCGGCGCCGTGCAC
>PSLL01000003.1:115911-142429 GCA_040289575.1 Candidatus Dadabacteria bacterium
CGACCGGAACAGAAGCAGCCTCAATGTAACTCAACCGCACTGGCTTGCACGCTATCATGGCGGCATTTGCGACGGCGTACTCAGCTTTCATCGTTCTTTTCCCATCCCTACTTTTTTTCTCTTTCTAATCAATACTCTAAGACCGATTGCGAGCGCGGGTACTAGCGGAATAAGAACATTTGCTATGGCCGTCTCAAATCGAACGGGGCCGCCAATCGCACATCCGCTACCGTTTTTGAAGTTTGTCGTCACTCTACCATTACTGCTAAATGTACTATCCCGGCTGCCATCCGTATTATAACGTGCAAGGGCAAAATCAAAATCCACGCCAACATCTGAAAACCCCGCTGCTACTATCTTACTATCTGATGATTGGATGGCTACAGCATTGGCTTCGTCATCTCCGCCGAAATTGGTCGTTACCTTGCCATCATTAGAGAAGCTGTTATCACGACTACCATTAGGGTTGTATCGAACAAGGGCAAAGTCAAAATTATGAATACTGGAGAGTCCCGCCGCCACTATCTTGCCGTCCGATTGAATTGCTACGGCTCTAGCTCCGTCATCGCTGCCGGCATCAAAGCTGGTCAGCGCCTTACCAATGGTATCAAGCCTTGAGTCAGAACTGATAGGAGTGTTAGGGGCAGCCTGCACCTTGTACGCGAGGCCTATGATCAAAAGCAGAACGGCTGCATATGCAGTTAAGTGAAATAATGAGATGAAGTCCTTTTTATTTATCTCTTTTGTTTGGCTTTTTTTAGTCTTGCTCATAGTCCTATCCTCTCCCGACAATCCCCGATCTAACCGGGGATCAGGACAAGTAGTATTGATTCGAATGTCAATCTAATTAATAGATACAAAAAGCCGACATATAATATGAACCCAATTAGATAGAGAAAAGTTTCAAAGGGAAAAACCCGAAGGAATCATATTCAAATATATTCAACAAATCCTCAAAAACCGTCCTCCCCTGAGCGTGCCCACACACGCCGTCTACCCTGATTTTCATTAATCAGCTTACCGTTTTACTGTTAATAAGGGTTGAAATCGCGCGTTTAACGGCTACCCCAATGTAATTAATCTCTCGCACGGGTTCGGTTATGGCTACTACGGGTTCGATTATTCGGCTCTGTAGAATCGAGGCCGCTTCATTGATTTTATCATCCAAGCTTCTAACTATGCTATCGAGCCATTTAACCTCATCCTTCACAGTTAAAACTATATCGTGTACCGTAATAGTTATATCACTGGCCTTTTTCCCAATATCGTGTACAACTGGTTGAGCATCAGAGATAAAGGCAGATACCTTTGGTCTGTTTTCACTCAAAATTCCTCGCGCCTCGCTGAGAATATCGTGTAATGTTGTAACTACATAATTAGTCTTTGTCAATATATCCCTCACCAACGGCTGAGATTCAGAGACAACCGCGTTTATCTTATCTCTGTTATCACCTATAATTCCATGTATCTCGCTGAGAATTGGGGCAATCCTGTCGTTTGTCGCCTGTAGTTTTGCTACTAAGGGCTTAAGCATTCTATAGGTTAGCACAAGAAAGATAATATTGACGATAAAAACGACTAAAACGGCAATCGCAATTATCCATTCAAACTGCCCCATCACGCGCTTCTCCCTTTTCGGCTTTATTCTTTTCTTCCTTATATGCCCGCTTGCCGGTTTCAATTGCCTCCGAGAGCCTCTCGACACTCTTGACCAGTGCATCTTTGGCTTCCTCAATCACCTCAGAGAGCTGATTCGTGCCTCTTACTATTGCCCCCTTAGCCTCTTCAACAACCGCATCAATCATATCCCTACCCCGTTCCGTACTCCTATTTATTTGCTCCTTTAGATTGCTTCCCAATTTAGAACCAAATGCCAAAGCCGTATCAGACACCTTTTCGCCTATCTCTTTCCCGAATTTAGACGAGAGCAATAAGGCTCCAGCCGCACCGACGCCACAGCCGATGAGAAAGTAGATCAATTTAGCGTTTCTAATACCTTGAGATTTTAATCCCTCTGTCTCTCTTGAGTTTGCCGCTCTAAATTCAGCGTATTTCTCCATCGCCATCCCTCCTCTTAACTAATTTTAAAGTCGAATTATTAACAATGAAAATCGAGGAATTATACTCGATTCCTAATTCTCATTTCATTCGATTAATAATAGAATATCGGAAACAGATTTGGCTTTCAATGATTTTTTCTAGAATACTACAATCCATGCTAACAAATTCTCGGAAGCTGCTCCCCGGTTAGCATATCTACCACTCGCATACCGCCTATCTTGGTTTTCATAATAACTATACCGGGGTGATTACTTGTAACCTCTCCAATAATCGCCGCCTCTCTACCCAAAGGATTTGTTCTCATCTTCTCAACCATAAGCTCGGCGTCGTCTTTGTCCACAACCGCCCGGGGAAAAAGTTCTCCAACGCCCAGCAATATGAGACGCCCTGCTCATCGAGTAGAAGCTGGTCAATGTCCTCCCAAGCCTTCTCTACAATCCGGTGGTCAACCAACCAGTAGGCATTGTACTCATCCACAACCAGAAGGTCTACGCGTCCCCGGTAACGAATAGGCACAATGGGCACCGACCCTGGCGCCACCAGGTCCTGCCCGAGATGCAATGGGTCAGGTATATTTACCTCAAAATCGGGTTCAACTTGAATTGGGGAAAAACGGTCAATAGTAGAGGCCCAATCAAAGTATCGCTTGAGCATACCCTCTCCAAGCTTAATATGTTCATTCCAGTCCCTCTCCTCTTCATCTGATAGTTCCCCGTGCTCCTTGATATATCTGTCTCGCTGATTGTACATAGATTTAAAAAATCCTTCAATCACAAGAGGCAAAACAATCTGTCGGTCCCATTCCCACATACCCGGGAAATAGTAGACGGCAAGGGCATCGTGTATGGCTCTGTCGAAGTCGAACACCCGCATCGGCTTTACAGGTTCATAGTTCTGTCTCTCTCTAGAGCCGAAGTCCCAAGCCCGACGACAACGCTTAAATAACTCCCTATCAGATGACCTAATTACATACGCCCATGCCATTTTAGCTTCTCCACTATGGCATAAGTCCTTTGGAGGAGTCCCTGACTGGCTGTTGTCTATGTCCGGAAGAACTCGATGAGTACACGACAAGCACAAGCGATGGTACTACTCTTTCACCAGTCGAAAAGGCAGTCACTTCTTTAAACCCGTCTTTGACTCGAATATATGATCAATATAATCATTTCAGCTTAATTAATTTAACTTGTCAAGAATTTCTCTTCAAGCTTACCCATGACCTCTATTTTTAAATACTTCTTCTATTCTTAACGAAACGGAACTATTCGGTTAGAATTTAATAAATACCTGAGGTCAAAATGGAATCCGACTTTCTTTATAACAGGCTTAAAAACCTATTCCATGATTCGGGATTCAATCTCCTCCATCGAATCAAAGCCAGCGAATACGATAACCAGATAAGTCTAAGTAGACGCGCCTCCAATATAATGCCAAATGCCAAATCTGTTATTTTAGTTGGATTTGCAGGTAGGGGCTTTTGGGAGATTCTTCAAGGATTTCTCAAAGAGAATCCACAATTCCGGGAGACGCGAGAGGATTGGATTGACGAATATACAGTACTGAGATTTATGTCTGCATCCCGGATTCTTGATGATGCGGGTGTAGATTATGCAATAGCCTTTCCATTCGTCTCTGCAGGGCTCGCACTCGATTTCTCAAAACTCGGTGAATTAGGAGGAGTAGGCGCGAGAAGCCTAATGGGCATCTTAATCCATCCTGAATATGGCCTCTGGATTTCTCTACGGGGAGCGATCATTACCGATTTAGAATTCAGTCAATATAATGAGCCTCTATCCTTTGATCCATGCCCTCATTGCTCTAAACCCTGTATCTCAGCCTGTCCTGCAAACACCGTTTCTGAAGACGGCTGGGACTATAATGCCTGTATGAAATTTCGGCTCAGCGACGATACATGCAGAGATAATTGTGCTTCAAGACGCGCGTGTCCTTATGGTAAAGAGCACCAATACTCTGAAGAGCAACTCGCACATCATCATAGGTTTGTCCTGAAAAGTGTAAAGAAGTATTGGAAGAAAATTTAGAATTCCTCTATCTTACCTCGGTCATGTTTTTCAAATTATTTTGTTAGTAATTGTATTGCAATAGCGGCTATAGAAAAGTACTATTGCCGATTTAGAATCTGCTACTACGACTCTCAATCTAGATTCGGTGAACAACCTCAACAACGGTCTGGTATTATTTAAGACATGAAAACTCTACTGTTTTTCCACATCCTAGGAGCGGTTCTCATTTTAGGCAATACGATAATCTCAATCTTCTGGAAGCTTAAATCGGATTCCACAAAAGATTTAAGAATTATCGCGCATACACACAGGGAAATTAGACGGGCAGATCGAATATTCAGCCATATCGGGATAATCCTGATTCTGATTACAGGCTTAGGGCTTTGGCACGTAGATAAAATTAAGATAATGCAGTCGATGTGGCTTCTCTGGGGAATAATATTATTTGTTGTTTCTATAATCTTGTGGGGCGCTGTAATTGTTCCTACTGAAAGGAAGCTGACTTTCCTTTCTGATAAGTCATCAAATGAAGGAGGCATAGACCCCGGCATTATAAGATTATCAAAAAGATGGTATAACACAGCAGTTATCTTTGCCGCGCTTATAGTGATAATAATGATTTTGATGGCTTATCGTCCCGTATTTTAGAGAAGCCCTCATTCAAACGGTTTGACACCGATCAAGAACAATTTAATTTATTCTCAATGAATAAGAATAAAAGAAAACCGCTCGTTGCGATTGTTGGCAGACCGAATGTAGGGAAATCTACGCTTTTTAACAGAATAATTGGGTGGAGAAAGGCGATTGTAGAAGACACCCCCGGTGTAACGAGGGATAGAAACTACGCAGATGCCGAGTGGTTGGGAAGAAAGTTTAGTGTAGTCGACACGGGCGGATTAGATGTTGAATCGGATGAACTCTATCTCTCATTGATAAGGGATCAGGTTCAAGTAGCAATAGAAGAGGCAGATTTGATTCTATTTCTCCTCGATTCAAAAACGGGATTGGTACCCCAGGACATAGAAATCTCGAACCTCCTTAGAAAATCCACAAAGCCCGTTCTATACGTTGTAAATAAGGTTGACCATGAAAAGCACGAAGTTCGCACCTTTGATTTTCATGCTTTAGGAACAGATACTTTCCTTACAGTATCGGCTCTTGATGGAAGAAAGGTAGATGGACTTTTAGATGCAATATTAGAGAGGCTCCCCGAAGCCAAGGGTGTTGAGGACACGAAAGACGCGATAAAGGTCGCGGTAATAGGAAAGCCAAATGTCGGCAAGTCAACCCTCGTCAACAGAATCATAGGCGAAGAGAGACTAATCACAAGCCCTATTCCCGGAACGACGAGGGATTCAATAGATACGCTTATTGAAAAGAACGGCAGAAAGTATCTTCTCATTGATACAGCGGGAATCAGAAGAAGACCGAAGATTACATCCGCGGTTGAAAAGCACGGCGTGCTTAGAACCTTAAAAACAATCGAAAGGGCGGACATTGTACTCTTTATGTTTGATGGCAAAGATGGTCCTACGCATCAAGACGCCCGCATCTCTGAGATTATAAAAGACAAGGGAAAAGGGTGCATCATTCTCTTAAACAAATGGGACATCGTTCCAAAAGAGATCGCCGAGATACCCGACATCGCAGATATAGTCAAAAGCAAACTCAAGGCGGTAGATTTTGCCCCTGTAATCTTAATCTCTGCGCTCACAGGAAAGAGGGTAAACAGGGTTTTTGATTATATTGACTCCGTATATGAGAATTTCTCACGTAGAATCAGTACAAAACAGCTCAACAGGCTCCTCAACAGTATTCTAAAGACAAATCCTCCGTCGATATATAAAGGAAGTGAGATCAAATTCTATTACATATCCCAGCCTATGACAAAGCCGCCAACATTTGTAGTATTTACAAACTCCTCAAAAGGCATATCCGAAAGCTATAAGAGATTTCTCGAGAATACTTTTCGAGAGGAATTTAGTTTAGAAGGAACCCCTATAAAATTCATCTTTAGGGCTAGAAGAAAAAATTGACCTATCTACTTCACACCTACTTCTAATATCTTCTTTTCAATTTCCCGTGTCTTAGATTCTACGGAAAAGTATTTCTTAACCCGCTCTCTGCTAGCAATCCCCATAGAAGCCCGAAGCGAGTTGTCATGTATAAGCCTTAATATAGAGTTCCCCAATTGCTCAGGATTGCCGGACTCGTTTAATAATCCAGTTACACCATCCTCTACAGCTTCAGCAATCCCCCCTACCCTGAAACCAACAACCGGGAGTGCAAAAGCCATCGCTTCTATTACAACCCTGGGAAATGGGTCTGGATAGCTCGATGGTATAACGAAAATATCAAAGTCCTTTAAATAAGGCTTTATATCCCTCTTATATCCCGTAAAGATAAAAACGCTCTTTAAGCCAAGGCTACTTACCAAATCCTTAAGAAACTCGAGATGATTATCTACAAAAAAATAAGGAGTGTCTCCAACTATTACAAACCTTACTTTGTTTGTATTCCCTCCAAGACTTTTGATCACAATGAGGGCGGCCTTTATCATATACTCATATCCTTTCCTCGGAACAATTCTCCCTATGCTTCCAACTACAATCACCCCTTCCGGAATTCCATATTCAGACCGTAATATCCTAGGAGTCCTCTCAGGATTAAATTCTTCAATATCAACACCATTGTGAACAAGGGATATTTTTTTTTGATCGAAGCAAAATTGTGCCACCGCAGCACCTGAGACACATATTATCTTCTTTACAGCTGGGAGCAGCGAAAGGGCATTCATTGTAAATCGGAGTGCCCTTGTTTGTTGAATGTTCCTTACGTGCCATATAACAGGCCTCCGATTGAGGACACCTATCAATGCCCCAAAAATCTTTGCCAAGGTGCCATTACAGTATATTACGTCTACTTTTACCTTCCTTATCAAAAATGGTGATCTGAGAATAAGCAAAAACAGATCAATCACATTTAACGCCACAGATGCAGTTTTTAGAACCCTTGGAGAAAGCCGATTTGAATTGAAGCGGGGTCTAAGTATATTTTCAGGGAATTTTTTCTCAACAATGATTTTATCCCCCAATCCCTCATTTCTAAGGAGTTCAGTAAATACACCCTCTTTAGGAACAAGAACAAAAGGGGTGAATCTAGCTTTATCAATATACCTTAGCATATAGAAAAGGCTTCTTCCCGGTCCTCCATCCCTTACCGAATGATTTATAAAAAGGATTCTAATCGTTTGCTTCATCCTGGTTGAATTAGCAATCTACCATGAGATAAATAGCTAAGCTAATGCAACCCTATCATGAACTATTTAAACGCCATTGTAACCAATTGGTTTTATCCAGCGTCATAATATAATGTTATGATGAAAAAGAGTCAGATATGCCTGAGAATCAATTTGACATGGCATCGCTCCTGCTTCGAGTCAAGGCGGGCGATGCCGATGCTAGTCGCGACTTGGTCACATTCCTTTATCCACTGGTCATCAAAATCGTGCGTGCCAATTTACCTAGGTCCCTTTCTGAAGAAGATTTAGCCCAAGAGGTCTTTATGAGGGTTTTTGCACATATAGAACAATATCGCGGTGTGGTACCATTTGAGCATTGGGTGTCCCGAATCGCCCTCACAACGTGCATCAACCATCTGCGTGCGCAAAAACGACGACCGGAACTGCGTTGGACTGATCTGTCAGAAACCGAAGTCACTGTTCTAGAGGGAGTAATGTCCGCCGAGTTTGAATCAGACCGTCTACAGGCACAAGCGGCCAGGGAGTTGGTAAATAAGCTACTTGATTGTTTGAATCCCGATGATCGATTGGTAATTGCCCTTTTAGATTTAGAGCAACGCTCCGTGTCAGAGATCAGTCAGATAACAGGCTGGAGTAGACCGTTAATCAAAGTGAGAGCCTTCCGAGCGCGTCGTAAGCTAAGAAAATATTTAAGCAAACTGCTGGGGAGGAAAATATGAACTACATAGACCAAGTCTGGGCCCGATTGGTGAATGCAGCACGACAAGCCGAAACAGTTGGTTCTACTGAAATACCACCGGGATTTGCTACTCGTGTAATTGCCAATCGGAAAATTGACATCAATAGTGCCTCCGTCTGGGAATTTTTATCTATCCGAGCGTTGGTTTTCGCCTTTTTCCTGATGGTTGGAAGTATAGTGATAAATTACAACATAATAAACGACAATTGGATTAGCAACCTAGCTATGAACTACAGTTCTGTAAACGATGACTGGGCTAATAGCTCAGCGATAGCCGACATCATACCGGAGCTCATTTCAACACCATGAATTTTAAAAGAAACTGGAAAGTAGCACTCTATTTAGTAGCAATCTTCACCGCTGGCGCAATAACCGGCTCGTTTGCGACCGTGCAAGTCTTTAAACACATAGCCTACGCTCGGCGAAACCCCGGGAATTGGTCTGCGATGGTGATGAAGCACCTGGAATCGGATTTAAAGCTCACGCTGGAGCAAGTCCAGAGAATCAAGCCTATCGTTGATCAATCAGTCCGTGAATTAGAGGCAATACGCTCTAAAACCATCTATCAGTCCGCTCAGATTATATCTCAAAGCGAGGAGCAAATTGCTCAGGAACTTACACCCGATCAGCAAAAGCGCTTTCAGGAAATTCAACAGCAACGGCGTAAACATTTCAAAGAGTGCCTCGGACCAAAATATTAAAAGAGAAATCTTGTAACCCGATATCCTAGACCAACGTCACTACAAGAAAAAATTTTAAGGAGGAAGTGAAATGAAAAGACTAGTAGCCTCTTTATTTATTTTGATTTTTGTCGTAAGCCCCAGTTTTGCTCAGGACTCGATGCCAGAAAAGGGGAGACAGATGGAAATGATGTGCAAAGGTAAAAGGGCACACATGATGGATGGAATGCATCCCATAATGTATAGCATACTGGTCGAGCGCGCTCTTATGAAAGCCAACTCCCTTCTTAATCTCACAGATACACAAAGGAAAGAGCTGGCTGGCATTCCGGAGAAATATATCTATCCGATGATTCGTAAGGAAGCGGATCTTAAAATCTCCCACATGAAGATTATAGGTATGCTCCATGACCCTAACTTTGATCCCGCCAAGGTAAAGTCAGAAACCAAGGCATCGAACGAAATTAAACTTGAGATGGCAGATATGGCAATAGATGCACTCGCATATATAAGAAATACTATTGGTGTAGAAAATTTTAAAAAGGTATCAGAGATGAAGCCTAATATGGGTAGCGAAAGAAGATAGGACAGAACTATTAGGGTTTATAAGTAATTTTTATTGGAATTCTCAGTTCTAAGATTTTATCCTTAATCCATAAGCCGATCTACACCAATCTTGGGGGAGTTTATCATTCTCCCTAGAGATGACAGTCTATTGGGTTTGGTAGCCTTTAATATAGGAGGAAGACCATGTTGGAAGGTATAGAATTTAATGAGATGTTTGACGAATACACATCGGACGGAGCCGACTATATAATTGAGAATGAGAATATTCTTAATTCAATTGAGTCTAAAAATAGTTTTGAAGAGGATTCTAAATTCGATATTGAATCCACTGAAGAGGCTAAGGCACCTCAAAAAAAGGAGGAATTTTCAAATCATGACCTGAGACTCCTAAATGACTACTTTAAAGAGCTAGGCACTGAGCCGCTCCTTACACCAAGGGATGAGATTGAGATCGCGGCGAAAATAAGAAAATGTGAAATAAGAGCAAAAGAAATACAAAAGATAATAGAGAAAACCATAGGCAAGAGGCTCGGGGATGATATAAGGTCTGCCATTCACAACACCCCTACAAATCAATTGAAGTCTAAACGACTCAGGAGGCTTATAACTCTATTTGAGTCATATTCAAAAAAAGCAACGCAGTTTAGAAACAGATTTATCAAAGCAAATCTAAGACTCGTTGCAAGCATAGCGAAAAAATATCTAGGCCGCGGACTCCCCTTCTTGGATTTAGTCCAGGAGGGCAATCTGGGACTTATTAAGGCTGTAGAGAGGTTTGATTACACGAAAGGTTATAGATTTGCTACCTATGCCTCGTGGTGGATACATCAAGGGATGATTAGAGCAATCTTTAGCCAGACGAAAATTATAAGGGTTCCAGCCTACCTATTTGAAAAATACGGCAGGATTCAAGGAGTAAGTTCCGAGTTTCAGAATAAAACAGGAATAAAGCCTCTCCCCCAAGAGATTATAAAGGAGACAAATATATCTTTAGAAAAGGTAAAGCTGGCACTTGGGACTAACGAGAATGTGATTCACCTTGACTCTCCTATATGGCAGGGTGAGAAAATGACTCTTATGGATCTTATTGCCGATCCCAATTCTCCTTTGCCTGATTCATTAATGGCAACAGCTTCTATTCCGCAGAGTGTGAACAACGCACTCTCTTTGCTCAATTCCAGAGAAAGAGAGATTATAAAGATGAGGTTTGGAATAGGTTACGAAAACCCATCTACGCTTGATGAGGTTAGAAAAAGATTCGGTGTAACCAGGGAGAGAATTAGACAGATAGAGAAACGTGCTATCGAAAAAATTAAGAGATCGAAATCGGCTCCCGCCCTTAAGAGCCTAATAGAAGAACAACCTTAATTATAATGAAAATTCAATTCGCCGGAGCTATACTATTTAAAATCTCTAGACAGCCAAAACGCATGGGGGCAAGATATGAAAACTAAAAATATTTTTACCCTACTGACTTTTATTGTCTGCATTCTGACCATTTCCCTTCTCACATCGGGCGGTTGCGGCATAAATTTCGGTAACGATAACAACAACGGGGGTGACGGAAACACTGGATCGGACTCCGTCCAAGGAACCATAACCAGCATTACCAATGTAGGCTCAACAAGTGGAATAACAGTCCAAGCCACAGATTCATCAAATACTTTTTCAGCTACAACAAATAGCAACGGATTTTTTAAGATAGAAGGCAACTTCAGCGGTTCGTCTCTTAGACTCGATTTTCTGAATCAAAGTAACAATCTACTGGCAACCACAAGCGTCACAATATTTCCCGGAATAGAGATAGATTTAGGAAACATAACAATAAGCAATGGAAACGTAAACTTATCAGGTAGTATAAACATAACTTTTGACGGAGACATCTCAGAAAATAACTGTTCCGGAAATGCAGGGACTATAGTGGTAGCGGCAGGTAATACAGATGTTATTGTTCAGGTTCTTACCTCAACAACCATTGTCGATAGCAATAATAACACTCTAAGTTGTGGAAATCTATCATCGGGAAAAGTTACTGTAACGGGAACACTTTTAATGGGCAATACGGTAAAAGCAAATCGGATTGAGCTTCAATAGAATTTCTGAAGGGCTGTGCGAATGGTAGAGTATTAACGCTGTAAGGCTTGAAATCCAAACTATAGTCTACTACTCGGTGTCTTTTTCCTTCTCTTTGCCCTTTTTGAATTCGTCCATAGATTTAATCTTTTTCTCAAGCTCTTTAATCTTTTCCATTAGGAGCTCTACATCCACAGATTTAGAGGCTTCAGATTCTCCGCTTTTTTCTAAATTACTATTTTGCTTTTTAATCTCCCTAGCAGCCGCCTCAAAAGGATTCTTCATTTCGAAAGGGAATTTAGGCCCATATGGAAGCCAGCCTATTTCCTGCCACCAACGAAGATTTTTTTTCATCCCCTCCTGAAGAGAAAGGTAGGGCTGGAACATAATAAGGAAATAGTTTTCAAAGAAATCCCGCGCCATTCTGTTACCATACTTTATAAGCATGTGGAGAAAGGAGGTAGGAAGTATATCTTCTTTATTTTTCTCACTCTCCAAGACGACCTGCATTAGTATAACTTTTGTAATGTCCTCATCGGTTTGCGAATCAATAACTTTAATCTCATTTCCCTCTTTTATTAAGCTGGCTATCTCCTCAAGCGTAATGTACCTCTTGTGACTTGTATCGTAGAGCCTTCTATTGCTGTATTTTTTTATAATGACCTGTTCAGACAAAATCCTCTCCCCCGTTTTTCCATATATTATCTGATGAAAAACCCATTTAGTCAAGAAAAGAAGATGTAACAGCTGGATTTATCTAATATCCGCTGTCAACCCATCCTTGACCTTCATATATATGGAGATTATAAATATTACCGGAAGTATTTCATCAAGGCTCTGAGATGAAAAAATACAAGGCTGTAGTATTCGATCTCTTCGATACGCTTGTTAACTTCAACCGCTTCCGGCTTCCTACAACATATATTAATGGAGTCGAGATAAAGTCAACGGGCATCGAGGTGTATAAAGTCTTCCAAAAATTCTATAGGGGTATATATTTTAAAGACTTCTACACGGCTTTTACAGAAAGCTATGCGGAGTTTGAAGAGAATAAACGGAAGGATTATAGGGAGTTTCATAATCGGAAAAGATTTGAGTTAATGATTAGTAAGATGAATCCACAGGCAGTTTACCATTCCGAGAGATTAATAGATGAAATGGTCTTGGTACACATGGAGGAAATAGCCAATGCCATGGAATTCCCCGAAGAGAATAGAGATACACTCAACACACTTAAGAACAAGTATAGATTGGCTATAATCTCAAATTTCGACCATGCTTCAACAGCATACGGCATCCTAGAGAGGTTCGATATAAGAAGCCTCTTTGAGAAGGTTTTTATCTCAATAGAGGTGGGCTGGAGAAAACCGAAAGCCGATATATTTTTTATCGCTCTTAATTCCCTCAAGATATTGCCTGAAGAGGCAATATTTGTGGGAGATAATTTTGAAGCCGATATTGTAGGATCAAAAGCAGTCGGTATGGATGCTGTATGGATAAATAAAGATAGAGAACCACTAGGAGAAAGAATTTCAAAGCCAGACTATATAGTTTCCAGATTTGCCGATATTAAGAATATTCTCTAAAGATTTTATACTCATTTTTTGCGAACCCTAATTTCTCAGACTTTTTTGAGTCGATTATGGATCCTTCAACGATTTCAATAAAACTCGCAAACCTCTTGCCCTGCTCTGTTAAAGAGTACTTAACACCCAATGGCATTGTACCAATTACATCTCTGTGAATAAACCCCATCTGTTCCAGCTTACGAAGTCGCTCGGCAAGGACCTTATTGCTTATACCACCTAAATACTTTTTAATCTGATTGGTGCGCATTGGAGCCCGGTTCAAAATACTTAGAATCCCAAACATCCACTTACAGTCTATAACTTCAGCTATAGATTTGATGGGAATGCCGGTTTCCTTCATCCATTCAATCACAGGCTTTAATCTTTTTCCTTTTGCATCTAGCAAATACTCAACATGGAGCGGGTACCCGGAGAACAACTTTCTTTTTATTACACCCTTCGTTTCTAGTCTTTGAAGCCTTTCATTCAAAACCTTTGTTGTTATGCCAGGAATAGCCCTTTTTATTTCGCTAGGCCTAGATAAGCCATCTATGATTTTTGTGACAACTAAAATCGTCCATTTACACTTTAGAATCTCTATAATCGATTCCTGTGTATTTGTTTCGACTTTTAATTCCATTGTGTTCCTCTTCCTGAAATAGGATTTTGCAACCTTATACTTTCAAAATCGTAACCTAGTTACTGATTGGTAAGTTATTGATGATCAATAGCACTTACCTTAATATTAATCTATCACAAATATCAAATATAAAGGAGAGTAAAATAATGAGCAACAAAAAGATGGCTGGTTATACATATGGAACAGAGGAAGTTGCAAAATCACCTCTCTCTATAGATGACCTCGAACTCCTCAAGAAGGCCTTGCTTTTTACCGAAGAAGATGAGAAGTATCTCCGTATGGCCGGCAGGGTACTGGCCGACCAGATTGAAGATGTACTGGATCTCTGGTATGGATTTGTGGCATCCCACCCCCATCTAGTCTACTATTTCACAGGACAGAATGGTCAGCCGAATGCGGATTACCTTGCCGCTGTTCGCCCTCGCTTTGGTCAGTGGATTTTGGATACCTGCAATCGCCCGTATGATCAGGATTGGCTGAATTATCAGCACGAGATTGGCTTGCGCCATCATCGAACAAAGAAAAACAAAACCGATAAGGTTCAATCAGTTCCAAATATCAGCCACCGATATATTGTCGCTTTCATCTACCCAATCACCGCGACTATTAAGCCCTTTCTCGCCAAGAAGGGCAACAGCCCTGATGAGGTAGAAAAGATGCATCAGGCATGGTTTAAATCGGTGGTTCTTCAAGTCGCCCTGTGGAGTTATCCTTATGTAAAAGAAGGGGATTTTTAGACCAAGTTCAATGGAAGAGTCTCATATTATTTCAATTCAAGTTGGTCTACCCAGGTGGATCAGGTCAGAAGAACCAGAGAAACTCTGGTTCTCCGGGATTTTTAAAGAACCAGTTAAGGGGCCAGTATGGTTAGGAAAAATCAACCTCAGTGGAGATGGACAGGCCGACTTAGAAGTCCACGGTGGCCCGGATAAAGCAGTTCTAGCCTATGCAGCCTGCCACTACCCATTTTGGAGTAAAGAACTCGGTCTAGACATTTCACATGGAGCCTTCGGCGAAAACTTTACCATTGATGGGTTAGATGAAACAAAAATCTGTATCGGTGATACCTATGCGGTTGGAGAAGCATTAGTTCAAATCACCCAACCCCGTCAGCCTTGTTGGAAGCTCTCGCACCGCCTGGGAATCAAAGATTTAGTTGAAAGGGTTCACACATCTGGTCGCACTGGCTGGGATTTTCGGGTTCTCAAAGAAGGCTACGTAGAGAAAGGATTACCTATAACTCTTATTGAACGACCCTTTCCAGAGTGGACTATATCTAGCGCTTATGAAGTCAGATTTAGTCTAAAAGCGGGTCTTGAATCTATCCTTTCTCTGGCAAATTGCCCCTTGCTCTCTCAGCGTTGGCGGACCGGACTTCTCAATAAGTCTCAAAGCATTAAATCAGGAGGTAAAATAAATAAAGGAGGATGAAAATATGAGAACTCTGGTTCTAAGGCATGTCCCTCACGAACACTTAGGGACACTTGCCCTTATACTCAGATCAAATAATTTGGCTTACGAGTATATAAATCTCTATGAGGATGCAAATCCAAAGGTCTCATTTGATGGTTTAAGTGCATTAATTATACTAGGCGGACCGATGAACGTTTATGAAACGGATATGTATCCGTTCTTGGAAATCGAAGATGGACTTATCAAGAGAGCTATAGAAAAGGACATACCCGTTTTAGGTATCTGTCTTGGGGCGCAACTAATCGCAAAATCGCTTGGCGCTCAGGTTACAAAGAATAGAGAGAAAGAGATAGGATGGTATCTTCTCAAAATTACAGACGAAGGAAGTAAAGATAAGTTATTTAAACATCTAAATGCCAATGAAACCGTCTTTCAATGGCACGGCGATACGTTCGAAATCCCACGTGGAGCCGTTCATCTGGCTGAGTCCCCTCTTTGCCCAAATCAGGCCTTTAGATTTGGCTCTTCTGTGTATGGTCTACAGTTTCACATAGAGGTTACACCTGAGATGATTCTAGATTGGCTTAATGTGCCTGAAAATAGAAAAGAGGTCGCATCCCTAAGAGGCAAGATCAATCCAGAAATTATTAAGGCTGAAATCCCCCAATTTATAGACCGTCTCAATTTACTTGCAAAGGGTGTCTTTCAGGAATTTTGCGGGCTTATTAGAGAAAATCAATAAGATGTTTATAAATCTGGCTCTACTTAAAACAATTTTTCTATATCCTCTATTCTCACCCCTTCAAGACTCTTCACTATCATATCTGCCTCAGAGAGTTTTTCGGCAGTATAGGAATTCGTTATAGCCAGACACTTCATCCCCGCGGAATGAGCCGCCTTGATTCCGGCAACTGAGTCCTCTATAACCAGGCATTCGTGAGGATATACAATTCCAGATTTTAGAGAGTCGAGTTGATTAATCAGATGAAGGACCCTTATATAGACATCGGGAGCGGGCTTACAGTTCTCTATTTCATCAGCGCTTACTATTATACTAAACTCCTTCCTTATTCCTATAGATTCGAGAATGAACTCTATCTCGTGTCTGAGCGCGCCGGAGCCTATGGAGAGAGGGTATTTCCTATATAATTTTTTCACGAAATCTATAACACCCGGAAAGATTACAAGGTTCTCCCTTATAAATTCATCGTAATACCTAGACTTGCGAACCGTCAGGTCGTGTATCAGGGGCCTGTTGAAATCCCTACCCCTGTCTTTTAAGACCGCCGCAAAGCAGGTCTTATCATCAAGAGCGAGATATCTGTCATAGTATTCTCTCTCGGAAAGCTCTATCCCCTCTTCACTTAGAGCCGCCTGAAAGGCCTTCAGGTGCACAGGCTCAGCATCGGCAATAACACCATCAAAATCGAATATCACAGCTCTTAGCATACTTGGAACATTCCCACACTTTCTGAATCAGAGGTCTTAGTTTTACATAATTTCAAAAAGAACTCAACCGATTCTGAAACGAAAGAATATCAATACCATTTCCCCCACAAATGAAAATCAGAACCAAAACTAATCTGACAGATTATGCCTACATTTATTGGCCTATAAATTGATACCTAGAAGTTACTTATATTAATTGTCTAATACTACATATTATATTATCTCTTATATTTTATTATATTATTTAATGTTTTACTTGAATTTTACTAAATTTTAAATTAAAAATTAAGCTTAATATGTTTAAAAGTATGTTAATATCCCCTTATATTTCTTCCCTGGAAGAATAATATCCGTCTGTCTTTAGACAATAAGAGAAACTCGATAGACATCTCCAAATCTACCATTAACTGCAAAACTCTGTTAATATAACTGCATAGAGGTCTATTTAAAATGAGAAAAATGATTTTAGTCTTTATATGGGTATTACTCATAGTTATTCCGCTTGCCTCATGCGAAAGGAAAAAAGGAGAGGGAGAAGCTTCCAGTGAGTCAAAGGGAGTTTATGCAAAGAATTTTTCACTCTCATCTCTGGACGGAAATAGAAAGGTAGAGCTCAAGGATTTTAAAGGTAAACCCATTGTAATTAACTTCTGGGCTTCTTGGTGCGGCCCGTGCCGCGAGGAGATACCGCTTCTTGAAAAAACATGGGATGATTATAAAGACAAAGGAGTGGTATTTCTCGGGATAAACGTGCTCGACGAAGAAAAGAACGCTAAAGAATTTCTCCGTTCATTGGGAGTTTCATATATAAACCTACGGGATTCTTCAGGCGAGGTCGCAGACTCATACAGCGTGGTTGCGCTGCCCGTAACCTTTTTTATAGACAAGGAGGGGAAAATAATAAGAAGGAATTATGGGGCATTTTTAGGCAAGAGGGGTGAAGCAAATTTTATAAATTATATAGAGGAAATAATGAAATGAATCCATCTGTTGGAGAAGTAAGCTGGATACTTGCATTTCTTGCCGGGGTCGTCTCTTTCGTATCTCCGTGCGTGCTTCCTCTCATCCCGGGGTATATCTCCATGGTTTCTAATCTATCATTTCAAGAGTTGAAAAAAGAGAGTGTAGAAGGGAGGACAAGGAAGATCCTCTTTCCAAGCGTTCTATTCGTCCTCGGCTTTTCAGCCGTATTCATAACCCTTGGTGTCTCGGCCTCTCTTATAGGCGGATTTCTGTCAAGAAATAAATTGCTACTCTTTAGAATATCGGGAGCGATTATCATTATCTTCGGTCTTTTCGTAATGGATATACTCAAAATATCCCAACTCTATAGAGAGAAAAGGATCAATATGCCTCACGGTAATCTGGGATTTATAGGAACGTTCTTTCTTGGAATCGCATTCGGCTTCGGCTGGACCCCTTGTATCGGGCCAATTCTCGCATCAATTCTCCTATACGCAAGCACAACAGGCGGAGCAGCTAAAGGTGCTGCACTCCTCTTTGTCTACTCCATCGGATTGGGACTGCCTTTTTTACTTACGGGGATTGCGCTCTCACGCGCCCTTACAGCATTTGGCTGGATAAAGCGGCACTATGGTCTATACAAAGGCACAGTTGGAGGAGTGTTAGTCATCATAGGGATTCTAATGTTAACAAACAACCTATACTATCTCAATATTTATGGACAAAAGGCCTTCGATTGGATGGGGCTAGATTTTTGGAGAAGCTTCTGAATTATAAACTATACTCTAAGTTATTAAGAATATTTTTTCTATACGATTCGGTAACGGAGATAAAATATGCAAACACTTGAGTCTATATTAGCGGAACTTTCTCGTGGCACTTGAAATGGCGTTTGTACCTGAACGTGAGCCCATTACCATTCACACCCTTGGAGAAGGTGATGTGCTCGGCTGGTCTTGGCTCTTCCCGCCATACAGATGGCGATTCAGTGCTCGTGCAGTGGCACATACCGAAGCCATTGTTCTGGATGGAAGATACATTCGTGCAAGATGTGAAGAAGACCATGATCTTGGATATGAACTCCTGAAGCGATTTGCTGAGGTTATTGAGCAGCGGTTTCAAGCAATGAGGAGGAGATTACAACTCCTTCTCTTTCCAGCCTATTACATCAAACCCTAGATTCATGCATGGTAACTATTCATTTATCTATATCTGCCTTTAATGAAACGAAGGAGGAGCTTGACGACAGACGATGTATTGGGTATATTCACTTCTCCAATTTCTCATAGGAGGCGCAGATAGTGCGCGTCGGAATTCCCAAAGAAACACTGCCCGGTGAGCGCCGTGTTGCCGCTGTTCCCGAAACGGTAAGCAAGATGACAAAGGCGGGAATGCAGGTGGTTGTTGAGTCCGGGGCCGGAGAGGGAGCCTTCATTACTGACCGGGAATTTGAGGGTGCCGGAGCCACAATTGCCCCAAATGCCCAGGCACTATTCTCGGAAGCCGATATATTGTTAAAGGTCAATAAACCCACAATTGACGAGATCGGGCAGATGAAGGAAGGAGCCATCCTTATCTCTTTCCTACAGCCCTTTGCCAGTCCAGAGATTATAAAGAAACTGGCGGAGCGAAAAATTGCTGCCCTCTCTATGGAAATGGTGCCAAGAATCACCCGGGCTCAGCGCATGGACGCGCTCTCTACAATGAGCACAGTTGCCGGGTATAAGGTTGTCCTGATAGCGGCAAACACCTGTGGTAGGTTCTTTCCGATGCTCTCTACGGCTGCTGGAACCATTCAACCCGCTAAGGTAATTATAATAGGTGCAGGTGTGGCAGGGCTACAGGCAATAGCCACGGCCAAACGCCTAGGAGCAGTCGTAACCGCATTTGATGTTAGACCCGCGGCTGGTGAGCAGGTAAAGAGCCTCGGAGCAGAATTTGTATCGCTTGAGGTTCCTCATGAGCAGGCAGAAGATGTTGGTGGATACGCCAAGGAGCTTCCCCAAGAGTTCTATAAAAAGGAGCAGGAATTAATACGTAAGCATTCAAAAGACGCTGATGTTATTATCAGTACAGCGCTCATCCCTGGAAAGCGCGCTCCAATACTGATCACCGAAGAGATGGTTAAGGAGATGAAACCCGGCTCCGTTATCGTGGATATGGCGGTAGAACAAGGAGGCAACTGCACACTTTCAGAACCCGGCAAGGAAGTAGTAAAACACCGCGTAACTATAATCGGTCTGCTCAATATTCCAAGCACAATGCCGGTTCACGCGAGTGTGCTATATGCGAGGAATATACTTGCGTTTTTGAATCTAATTTCTCCGGATGGAAAGTCGGCAAAGATTGACCTTTCAGATGACATAATCAAGGGTTCCTTAATAACCCAGAATGGACAGATAGTGCATCCGGCTATAAAAGAGATCGTTAAATAAGGACGTGTATCTGATGGATACAGCTTCATACTATATACAAGCTTTATACATCTTCTTCCTTGCCGGATTCGTAGGATTCATGGTAATATCGCGAGTCCCACCCCTGCTTCATACGCCTCTTATGTCAGCTACTAATGCTATATCTGCAATATCTGTAGTTGCAGCAATTATCATCGCCGGAAGCGGACACGGTACCGTAGTAACAATACTTGGAGTCATCGCTGTAGCTGCCGCGATGTGTAACGTAGTGGGTGGATTCTTGATTACAGAGCGCATGTTAAAGATGTTTAAAAAGGGTAAAGGCCAAAGCGAGAAATGACCAGCAGCATCCTCATTAATCTGGTTTATCTTATATCCGCTATACTCTTCATACTTGGACTCAAGGGACTAAACTCTCCCGAGACAGCCCGCCGCGGACAAAAGCTGGCTGCAATAGGAATGCTCCTGGCCATACTCGCGACACTAGTTCAAAAGGAAATAGTCAGCTACTGGGGAATTATCATTGGAGCCATAGTCGGTGCTATAGCTGGAGTGGGTATCGCAGCTTGGACACCTATGACGGCGATGCCACAGCGGACTGCCCTATCGCATGCATTCGGGGCATTGGCAGCAGCCCTCGTGGGTATTGCTGAATACTATCATGGCGTAGACCTAAACAAGGTAAGAATGACCTCTATTGGCTCTGAGGTTATGCTTGGAAGTTTGACATTTACAGGGAGTATGATGGCCTTTGGCAAATTGCAGGGGGTTTTGCCCGGAACACCCTGGACATACAAGGGTCAGAACATTTTTAATATATCGCTTCTCGCAGTCATGGTCGGGATTGTCATATTCCTCATATTTGTGCCTTCGGCCAGTTTCCCCTTCTATATTATGGTGGTTATGTCTTTGGCTTTTGGTGTGTTTCTGATTCTGCCCATTGGGGCGGCGGATATGCCGACTGTTATTGCTATACTGAACTCATACGCCGGTATCTCGGCATCTCTTCTGGGCTTTGCGCTTTCAAATAACATACTGATCATCGGCGGGGCGGTTGATGGCGCATCGGGCTTTATACTCTCAATTCTTATGTGCAGGGCTATGAACCGATCTATTACGAATGTGCTATTCGGCGCATTTGGAAAGGTCGTTCCATCGGATGTAGCGGCTGCCGCTGAGCTAGGCGCGAAAACCGTGCGTTCAGGCACTCCAAAAGAAGCAGCTGAGCTCTTCGATAACGCAAAACTCGTTATCGTTGTTCCCGGCTATGGAATGGCCGCCGCACAGGCGCAACACGGGGTCAGGGAACTAGCCGACATCCTTAAGGAACGCGGGGCTACAATTAAATATGCCATACATCCGGTTGCAGGACGTATGCCGGGGCATATGAACGTCCTGCTTGCCGAAGCAAATGTTCCATACGACGAACTGATTGATATGGACGACATCAATCCCGAATTTCCCGATGCGGATGTAGCCCTCGTGATCGGCGCTAATGATGTGACGAATCCGGCGGCACGCCATGATAAGAGCAGCCCGATTTATGGGATGCCTATACTAGATGTCGATAAAGCCAAGCAGATTATAGTCATCAAGCGCAGCATGAATCCAGGATTCGCCGGTATTGAAAACGAGCTCTACTATAACGAAAAGACAATGATGGTATTTGGCGATGCCCGTACTGTTGTCGGTAATATAGCTAAAGAATTAAAGGACCACTCTCGGTAATTATAGAAGCCTGATTTTATCTCTCATAATATTTTCACATTTAAATCATCCAAAATATGTGCGGGCACATATATATTGACTGTCTCCAATTAGATTCTTATACTGTAATTAAGGAGGTTAAGATAATGCCACTTTATGAATATAGATGCGAAGAATGTGAAAACAGGTTTGAGGTACTCGTTCTAAGTTCAGAGGATGAAGTTAGCTGTCCCGAATGCAAAAGCCTAAAGATAGAGAGGTTATTCTCAGTATTTGGTGTTAAATTCGGAAATTCTGTCTCTATTTCATCCACTCCGGTGAGTTCTGTCAGTTCAGGCTGCGGATGTACACCTGTAAGCTGTGGATGTCACTCTAAAAATTAGCCAGAAACCACAAAGTCTTCCCCTACGGTCGGAGTTCGATATATATAAAAATAGACCTTCATGCCTGACATAAAGAAAAGGGGTAATTCTCCCTTGATCGCCCCTATTGGAGACAGCAAAAGATCAACTCTCATTCGCTTGTTCTTTGCTTTTTTTTATCTCTTCTCCCTCAATTCTATGCCCTCTATGTGGTTACACATTCTATCTTACTACAAATCCAAAATTAAGTGAGAAAAATGGAAAGAATGGATCAACCACGAATGGAGATGCAACTACAAAAGGACGTCTAACTACGAACGGGCGTTCAACGACAACGTGACGCCGGACTATAACGGGGCGTGCCGAACCTACAGATGGAATAGCCATACCAAAGGTTAAAGCAATAAGCAGCAAAAGGACGAGTTTTTTCATGATTTTTCCTCCCCTTTAAGCGATTCCCTACAATTACTTATACTTATAAACCCCAGAACGGACAAAAAGGTTACAATTTTCTTTTACCCGTCTTTTGAACAAAGTCTATAGTATCTCTTGTTGCTATAAAAGACTCAGATAGATTTATCACTTTAAATGGCGCTCCATATGGACTTGTTATTATACCGTTGTATTCTCGGTGCACTGCCATCCATTGATTTATTCGATTAATAAGGAACTCAACGTTATTCTTCCAAAGAGACATGCCGATTTCAAAGCCGAGGAGACAATTTTCCATAACTAAGTTTAGGAATTTACTAGACGCATTGCAGAAATCTAAGGGTTTCATCTCTTTCGTATTCACCCCATCTATCTTCCATACCGCCAGGATAATCCCTTTTACAGTTTATAACGTATGAATCTGCAAGTCAAAGAAATCCTTTCATGAGTAATCCGGTAAGGTGTGCGGGTCAACATGTACCATGACATCGGAATTCGGTATGGCGTTTTCAATGTCCTTTATAATCTCTTCCGCAACTCTATGTGATTCAACAAAGCTCAGTGTATGGTCTACTACGAGGTGAAATTCTATAAACTTCTCAGATCCAGACCTTCTTGTACGCATCTTATGAAAACCTTTTACGAGTGGTTTATGTTTTAGTATTATCCTCTCAACTTCCCTCACGATCTCTTTTGGGAGCTCCCTATCCATTAAAATATCCACAGCCTCCCTAAAAATAGTTGCAATTGACCAGATTATATATAGAGCGACACAAATAGAGACTAAAGAATCTATAAGCACAAGTCCTGTGAATTTTACAATAACTAGTCCAAAAATAACCCCTAAATTCGTATACACATCGGAGCTATAGTGAACACTGTCTGCTCCAAGCGCAACGCTTTCAGTATCTTTTGATACTCTTTTCAAATACCTAGCAAGAAAAAAACTCACAAATGCAGAAAATATCATAATGAAAATTCCTAGATCCAATGATTGCAAAGGTGTCTTTATAACTAATCTCTTAACTGAGACATAGATCAAGTATATGGAGGAACCACCAAATATAAGGCTCTGAAATACGCCGGCAAGCCCCTCGGCCTTGCCATGGCCAAACCTGTGCTCTCTATCCGCGGGCTTTTCCGCTTTCTTTATTGAGAAATAGTTTACTGAAGAGGCAGCTAAATCGAGAAATGAATCAACTGCAGAGGCAAATATGCTTATTGAGTTTGTAAGGAAACCGAATAGGAGCTTTACAACTATTAAAGAGAAAGATACTACTACAGAGAGGGCCGCTGTTCTCAGTTTCTTATTTTGATTAATTCTACCAATAATGGATAATGAATTTAAATCAATCAAGAAATACCATTCCTAGGCTTTCTTCGAATTTAACCTAAACCGATGTAATGGCCATTTTATTCTCGAGATTCCTTCCCAAAGAACCGATCTCTTGGGCTTCTACCACAGCGATTGAAGACATATTTACAATATCTCTTACTTCGCATCCTCTTTGAAGGACATGGACGGGTTTCTTCATACCCATAAGTATTGGCCCTATAGCTTCGGCATTGCCTAATCTCTGTATGAGTTTATATGCTATGTTTCCAGACTGAAGATCTGGGAAGATGAGGATATTTGCTCCTCCATTCAGAGTGCTAAATGGGTAAATCTCTGATATGATCTCTGGAACAACAGCGGTATCTGCCTGCATCTCGCCGTCTATCATTAAATCAGGTGCCTTTTTCTTTGCAATCTCCGTGGCACGCCTAACCTTTTCCGAGAGTGGATGCCTCGCGCTCCCGAAGTTCGAAAATGAAAGCATCGCAACCCTGGGTTCAACACCGAACCTCTTAGCCATCTCTGCCGTATTTATGGCGATCTCAGCGAGGTCTTCTTCCGTAGGCTCAATGTTAACTGTAGTGTCGGCAAAGAAATAGACCTGGTTCTTAATAGTAATAATATAGACGCCCGCAACCTTGGAGACTCCCTCTTTTATACCAACAATCTGGAGTGCCGGCCTTATGGTATCGGGATAATTTTGAGTCACACCGGCGATTATCGCATCCGCGTCGCCTTTATGTACCATCATACAACCATAAATAGTATTATCCCTTATGTACTCTCGCGCCTCAACAAGTGTAATACCCTTGCGGTTTCTGAGATTAAAAAGTTCAACCGCATACTCCTCACGCTTCGGGGAAGACCTAGGGTATATAATCTCAACTCCACTTAGGTTTACATCAAAGCTCTGTGCCGCATCCTTTATTATGTCCTCTCTTCCAAGAAGAATCGGAGAGGCAATTTTTTCCTCAACGAGGATTTGGCTCGCCATCAGTATCTTTTCATTTGACCCTTCTGGGAAAACAATCCTCTTTGGTTGTCTCTTTGCTCTGCCGACCATTATTCGCATAATCTCGCGTGATTTCCCAAGTCGGTTCTCGAGTCTTTCCTTATACTCCTCAATGTCTATTTTTATCCTGGCGTCTCCCGTTCTCATAGCCGCTTCTGCTACGGCAGCGGATTCCCAAACAAGCACCCTGGGATCAAAGGGTTTAGGAATAATATATTCGGGTCCGAACTTAAAATATGTCTGCCTATAGGCCTTGGCCACCGAATCGCCAGCGCCCCGCTTAGCAAGATCGGCTAAGGCACGGGCAGCGGCAATCTTCATATCTTCATTAATCGCCCTTGCCCTTACATCAAGCGCTCCTCGGAATATAAATGGAAAACCAAGAACATTGTTTACCTGGTTTGGATAATCAGACCTTCCCGTAGCCATAATAACATCGCTTCTTGCCGCTTTTGCATCTTCATAGGTAATCTCAGGATCGGGATTTGCCATCGCAAATACAATAGGCTTATCAGCCATTGATTTTATCATCTCCTTCGTTACCGCTCCGCCTACTGAGAGTCCAACAAAAACATCCGCCCCCTTCATGGCATCGGCAAGTGTTCTCACATTCGTATCAACTGCAAACCTCTCCTTCTGAGGGTTCATTCCCTTTTCCCTTCCCTTATATATGACGCCAATACTATCGCACATAATTATGTTTTCTCTTTTTGCACCAAGAAGTATATAGAATTCGGCACACGCAATTCCGGAAGCACCCGCACCATTAAAAACTATCCTTACTTCGCTTATATCCTTGCCTACAAGCTCACATGCATTGAGCAGCCCTGCTCCCGAAATTATAGCCGTTCCATGCTGATCATCATGAAATACGGGGATGTCCAGCTGCTTTTTTAATTCATCCTCAATATAGAAACATTCAGGGGCTTTTATATCCTCAAGGTTTATTCCTCCGAAAGTAGGCTCAAGGAGTTTTACCGCCTTGATCACCTCATCCGGGTCATGTGTATCGAGCTCAATATCAAAAGCATCAATATCCGCAAAACGCTTAAAGAGAACACTCTTGCCCTCCATAACAGGCTTCCCCGCAAGAGGCCCTATATCACCGAGCCCTAGAACAGCCGTCCCATTTGTCACAACAGCAACCAAATTCCCCTTAGCCGTATACTTATAGACCAAGTCTGGATTTCTCTCTATCTCCCTACAAGGCTCAGCCACACCAGGCGTATAGGCTAAAGAAAGATCCCTTTGAGTTATACAAGGTTTGGTCGGCACTATCTCAATTTTTCCCGTGCGCTCCCTGCTGTGGTACTCTAGGGCAGTCTGCTTCTTATTCATCTCGTTCTCCCTTTAGTTCCGGTTGTTGTCGGGTTAATTGTGATTCTAAAAAAAGCTCTCATGTTTAAATCCTTTGTATTTTATAATATTTCTTTAAACCTGTCCATAAATCCCAGAGATTTTATAACTTTAATTTCTCAATATCAAAGAGGCATCTGAAGAACTAAAGCGCCCTGGACGCGGCCCTGACGCAGCAAACCCAGAGCCTCGTTTGCCTGTTCAAGTGGGAAAACCCGAATCTCGGTTGCCAAAAGTTCTTCTCCATCCCTTCGAGTTAGGTTGGCAACTGAGCGGACGATGCGTTCTTCCCAAAGAATTCGGTATGGAAACGACGGGATGTCACTCATATGAATACCTCCACAGACAACCGTGCCCCCTTTGGCGGTTGCCTGTAGTGCTACTGGTATTAGCGCACCGACTGGCGCAAAAATAATTGCTGCATCTAGTTCCTCCGGCGGCATCTCTGTTGAATTACCTG
>PSLL01000003.1:142555-145113 GCA_040289575.1 Candidatus Dadabacteria bacterium
TGAGCAGCAGCACCGAAGCCGTAAATCCCTAATCGCTTCACATCTTGACCGGCCATTCGATATGATCTATATCCAATTAACCCCGCACATAAAAGTGGGGCGGCATCAGCATCGCTATATATATCAGGGATGCGAAAACAATATCTCTGGTTTGCCACCGTATATTCTGCATATCCGCCGTCAGCCGTATAACCGGTGAATAAGGCACGATCACATAGGTTCTCTTGATCCCTTAAGCAGTAACGACATCGGCCACATGTATATCCCAGCCATGGCACCCCAACCCGGTCGCCTACTGAAAGCCGGTCTACACGATCGCCAGTCTGAATAACAGTGCCAACGATTTCATGTCCGGGGATAAGAGGCAGTTTTGGATTTAGAAGCTCGCCGTCTAATATGTGTAAATCCGTGCGGCAGACCCCACAGGCATGAACACGAATGAGTACCTGCTCCGAGCCAGGCTGTGGAACTGACACACTCATCGCACTAAGTAGTTTTGCTGGTGACTCCAGCACCATTGCGCGCATCTTATTCGATATTCCCATACCGCACTCAGTATTATATTAAGTCCATTTAATTAACAACAATAGTATAATTATCAATTTTGCATTATTTACCATCCATAAATCTTATAAACTCAGTTAGATTCTCTATTCTAAACAAATCAATCATACCTTTGTATTTCCCTTCCCTATCAAGCAAAACCGAATTAATACCAACTGATCGGGGTGGATAGAAATCGAGATGAAGGCTATCGCCTATGTGAATCGCCTCGGATGGATTCACTCTATTTTTCTTGAGTGCAACCGAAAAAATCTCTGGAGAAGGCTTTGCAAATCCAGTCTCACTCGATATTACAAAGGAATCAAAGTAGTCCATAATTCCTAAGTCAGCGCAGACATCATAGATTCGAGAATCGAAGTTCGATATTACACTCAGCACAAGACCCCTTTTTTTGAGATGCTCTAAAATATTCTTGGTTTCAGGAAATAGCTCCCATGCCCTGCACCTAAAAACTTCAAAAAGCTCATCAAAGTAATCATCGAATCCATCAAACATCTCGACCTCCGAAAAAACCCTCTTTACAACCTCATACCACCATTTTTTCTCAAGAATCTTTATTTCCTTCCGGTCAACAACACCCGGAAAGGCTAGAGGAGGAACGGACTTAAAGGCTTCAGAAAAAGCCTTCTCTATTTGCTCAGGCGTAGAATTAGTCCCGTATTTTCTCGCTACACTCCAGTATGTTTTTCCCACACCGGCCTTTACGCGAAAAAGCGTATCGGCAGCGTCAAAAAAAATGGCCCTTACTGGGTGATTGTCCATCATGCTTAAAGTTTCATAACCTACTGATTACCATTTGCTCGTAGGGGCAATTCATGAATTGCCCCTACTTTTGAATATTTAGATTTTAGTATACACTTTTTTTATCCGAGGAGTAAACCGAAATGAGTGAATCAAATTCTAAAAACAAAATCATTGCCGTGATGGATGATATGTTCTTTTCATCTAAGATAAGGGAAGCAGCAAAGCCTTTTGGTTTAAATATAGAGTTCGTAAAAAATACCGATGGATTAATTGAAAATATAGAATCCCAAAAACCCTCTCTCCTAATTTTTGATCTTAATTCTAAAGTCTGCAATTCTACTGAAATTATAAGGAACCTAAAATCATCCCCTACTCTAAAAGACATTCCCGTTCTTGGCTACCTGTCCCATGTCCAAATGGAATTAAAAGAAGAAGCGGATAAAGCGGGATGTGACCTTGTGCTTCCAAGGTCAAAGTTTTCTAAGGATTTGAAGGAGATTTTAGCTAAACACTCTACTGGAATGAGAAAATAGATGAAAGCCGTATTATGGCTACTTCTTATTGTATCTGCTCTTCTGGTTGGCCTTGTTTTAATTTTCACACTCAGAGACAAAGATTTCTTCAAGCAAACTATAACACAAGTAATTTCAGGTACTTTCATCGCGCTCATATCCTTATGGTCTGCGTATTGCCTTTGGTGAGACTCCCTTTAAAAAAGGAAGCTTGAGTCACAGGAAAATATCAATCTCCTATAAAAACTTCAGGGCTAATTAATAGTCTAAAACTTCTCTATGATGATATTGAAAAATACAACTGGCTTGTGAGATTCTTACATTTCAAAGTCATGGAGCAAAACTTATCGATAGAAAAAGTACCAGAACAAGTGTGGATATCCTTTCCCTCACACTGTCACCAATTTGAAACCATATAAACCATATATGCTAAGACTCTCTTCCAACTCTTAATACTCCCTACCCTATTCTTATGGGTGGACGAATCCTGATTGGGAGTCCAAAAATGAAGCACTATCTTCTTTAAATCCTCTAGAATCACAGGCAAAGGTGATAGAACCTACCATCCCAATCTCATCTAAGTCTCTATAGATATGTTCTTCATATAAATCTTAAGAAGCACACATGAAGTTAGTTGTGACAGACAATATATGTGTGGACTCTTTGGATGTGTGTACATAGGTTATGAATCTCACGACCTCGGTTGACAAGGTATAGTAGAATTGAAGAAAATAGGAG
>PSLL01000044.1:0-1716 GCA_040289575.1 Candidatus Dadabacteria bacterium
CCGCGTCGTATTCTCGTGCTGCAGACCGGTCGGTTCGAGCACTTTCTGGCTGCCTCGATAGCCGTCGCAAAGCGTTATCCATCTGCTGAACTCGCGGCATTCGTTTCACAAGCTGATCTCGACCGTGTCCGTATTTGCGGTCAATTCGTAGGAGTCCATCCTCTCAGCTCTCCGCAGGCTCTATCAGCGGTTTCAATGGAAGCAGGACAGCGGCCTGATCTATGTGTAGTGCCATTTGAGGACCGTTTCGGCATTCGTTACTGGACCTTTCGCAGTTTTCCTATTAGATGGATGATCCAAAGAGTAGCGGCATACAATCGCCTAGGCCATTTTCAGGAATGGAATTGGTTTGGCTGGATTCTTCATAGCCTACTCGCTTGTGGCGGGGGACGTCTTGCCCAAGCAGTTCTCCCTGGCGCACTTCGCGTATGGCTATACATCAGGCGATTCGCCGATTTGATCGCACTGTTTGGGCTTGCTAGCCTCGCACTACTGCTCTGCGCGCTGAAATCTATTGGGCTACACCCACTGACAAGCCGATATCGGAAGCTGACCTCTCAGAAGAGCCAGCGAGTGGTCCTCTTCATTCCTAGTTTAGGGTTAGGGGGAGCTCAGCGACAGCTCATTTCTTTTCTCAAGCATTTAGATCGTGCAAGGTGGACACCGGAAGTTGTGACTCTTGACACAACAGATAAATTTTTTGCCCAGTTGGTCCAAGAGCTTAATGTCCCGATTCTCTATTTAGATCCTCATAAGACCCTTTGGAAATTTGGAATTATCTGTCAGTTGATTCGCCACTTATATGATAACCCTTGCGTGGTTCTGCACAGCTGGCTTCATTATGCAGTTGCCTTCGGAGCAGTTGCCGGAAGTATCGCTGGTATTCCTGTCGTTGTAGGGTCCTTTCGTAGCGAACGCCCCAGTCGGTTCCCTTGGTTTTATCCGAAGTGGCAACGCACAATCGATGTGCTGACAGGGCCTATGAGCACGTGTTTTATTGCGAACTCAAATGCTGTACGAGAAGAAAATCGGCGTTGGGCTTTCATTCCTCGACAAAAGCTAATCACGATTTACAACGGTATTGATACCGAAGAATGCTTGCGGGTGGAAGATGCGCAGCGCGCAAGGATGAAGCGCGAGTTACAGATTGAGTTGGGTGCATCTAAAAAGATCACATATCCTTTTTGAAAGCTGCCAAGCTCGTGAGTCTTGCACGGCCAGAGACATATTTCCTGATTATAGGAGACGGCCCGTGTCGTAGGGAACTCGAAGTGGAGACTAAGTTGCTCGGGCTGTCGGATCGCGTCCGGATGCTAGGAGAACGGAAGGATGTTCTGGCCTTGATTCAGCTCTTGGACGTTTTTGTCCTAACCTCCACGAGTGAAGGCTTCCCGAATGTCTTGCTTGAAGCGAATCTTGCAGGAATTCCCGTAGTGACAACCGCTGCGGGAGGAGCCGTAGAGGTCGTTATAGATGGCAGGACCGGTTTTGTGGTGCCTTGCGGTGATATCGAAGCAATTGCCCGACGTACGTTAGAGTTATTGGGAAATGAGGGGCTCAGAGGTCGATTTGCAGAGGCAGCGCGGGACAGAGTGAAAGCATTCTTTTCTGCTGACAAAGTAGCGAGCAAGATAGAAGCCTGCTACTTAGGTTGACCACAAGAGCAGGGGATTTGAGCGACAATGCTGATCCGGATTAAGTGTGAAGCCCCATGAA
>PSLL01000044.1:1729-4449 GCA_040289575.1 Candidatus Dadabacteria bacterium
CGCTGCTTAAATACCTCGTTTGTCCAGACTGCAAGGCAGCTCTTAATCTTAAAGTCGAGTTGCGCGATGAGGAAGAAATAGAGCGCGGTCAGTTCGATTGTGCGAGGTGCTCCAAATCATACCCCATTATCAAGGGAGTGCCTAGGTTCGTAAGGTCAGATGCATATGTGAGCAATTTCTCTTTTCAATGGAATCTTCATCGCAAGACTCAGGTTGATTCTCTCTCCGGGCAATCCGAGTCGCAACAGACATTTCTGACCAAGACCGGGCTCACTGAATCTGAACTGAAGGGAAAGCTGGTCCTCGATGTCGGATGTGGGACCGGGCGATTTATGGAAGTGGCGGCTGGAATGGGTGCTGAGGTCATAGGCATGGATCTCTCCTACGCCGTCGATGCCGCGTACACCAATATGGGATGTCGTCCTAGGCTCCATGTCATCCAAGCGGATATCTTCAATCCGCCCTTTCGACCTTCGACCTTTGATGTGATCTATAGCATTGGAGTATTGCACCATACGCCGAGTACTAGAGAGGCTTTCCTTTCTCTTCCGCCTCTCTTGAAACCCTATGGCATCATCGCAGTCTGGGTGTACGTTTGGGCAGGCGAGTATTCCAAACGTATGGACCGGGTACGGGTTTTCACTATTGGACTCCCGGATCGCCTGCTGTACGTGCTGTGTTGGATTTTCGTTCCGATCCTCCACGCAATGGCTCATATTCCCATTCTCCGTTCAATTGCCCAACACATTCCGACGAGTAACCCTCGCCCTGGACTCGCATGGAATGTTATGGATACGTTCGATGTCTACTCACCACGCTATCAATGGAAGCATACGGAACCTGAAGTCGTTGGATGGTTCAAGGAAGCTTGCTTAGACGAGGTGAGGGTGTTGGATTTCCCGGTCTCGGTGAGAGGCAAGAAGTTAGTGGACTAAGATCTCAAGCGTGCAATTATGTGTGGTATTGCTGGGCAAGTGAGCGCAGATGAAAGGCCGGTAGACAGGCAGCTCATTGCCAAAATGGGGGAGTGTTTGCGGCATCGAGGCCCTGACGATTCAGGTCTCTACGTGAGCGGTCGTTTTGGATTCGCCCATCGGCGATTAAGTGTGCTCGATGTTACCATGGCTGGGCAGCAGCCGATGTGGAATGAGCGGAAGACTGTATGCATTGTCTTCAATGGAGAGATCTACAATTTTGAAGAGCTTCGTGCCAACTTAAAATCTCATCATTCCTTGCGCTCACGTACCGATACCGAAGTCCTTCTTTACCTCTATGAGGACTATGGACTGCAATGTGTATCTATGCTTCGCGGCATGTTTGCTTTTGCCATTTGGGATGAAAAGGCTAATCGCCTTGTACTTGCTAGAGATCGGCTGGGGGAAAAACCACTTTTCTACTGGCGTACAGACCAAGGACTTTTCTTTGCGTCTGAACTCAAAGCATTGTTGATTAATGGATGTTCTCCAGATATCGATCCTATTGCCATCCACCACTATCTCACGTTTCAGTATATCCCGGCTCCACTGACCATTTTTCGTGGAATTCGGAAGTTGCAGCCTGGGCATCTGCTCGTCTACGAAGATGGGAAGCTCTCAGAGAATGCTTATTGGTCTCTGCGATATGACAATAAGTTGGTCCTGCGCAGCGAAAATGAATACCGAGAAGAATTTTTTGCTCTTCTTAAGGAGTCGATCAGGCTCCGGCTCATTAGCGATGTTCCTCTTGGTGCCTTTCTCAGCGGGGGAGTGGATTCTAGTAGCATCGTCGCGATGATGAGCGAACTTGGGCAAGGGCCTGTGAAAACCTTCTCTGTTGGGTTTAAGGAAGAAGCCTATAATGAATTACCGTATGCGAGAGAAGTAGCACGTCGGTTTGGTACCGATCACCGTGAAATCATAATCGAGCCATCAGTCATCGAAATCCTTCCTGCCTTGGTATACGTCTACGATGAGCCCTACGCCGATTCTTCGGCAATCCCGACCTATTATATAGCAAAGTTCAGTCGAGAATGGGTGACCGTGGTTCTCAGTGGGGATGGAGGTGATGAAATCCTAGCAGGCTATCCTCGATATCAATTTACCTATTTTGATCGGTTGGCTGCGCGCTTTCCCCCCCCGGGTAATAGGAAACAATTCTCAAAATTCCTGGGAGGGATTCTACACGATCTGCCATGGGGGGCAAGCATGAAGGCCAGCCGTCTCCGCTCCTTCAAGTCCTTCAGTCAGATCTATCTTGGACGTATATGCTACTTTTCACCCGCCGAGAAAGCTCAGCTCTATAATCCGGATTTCAGAGCACAGGTAGGAAATAAGGATTCCGACGAACTGCTAATTTCTTGGTTTGAAGACGCGCAGGCATCGGAGCTTCTCAACCAATTGCTCGCTGTGGATACCCGAAGTTATCTTCCCGATGATCTGCTTGTAAAGCTAGATCGCGCAACAATGGCCCACGGATTGGAGGCTCGATCTCCGTTTCTCGATCATAAACTCGTCGAATTTGCGGCATCTCTTCCTATTCATCTCAAGGTTCGTGAGGGCAACGGCAAATACTTGCTGAAATCTGCCATGCGAGGCCTATTACCCGACCACATCCTAGATCGTCCAAAGCAGGGCTTTGGAGTTCCCATTGATCGCTGGTTCCGTTGTGAATGTCACGCATTTCTACGAGACACGCTGCTATCTTCCCGCTCTGTTGGTCGTGGTTATTTTCAAGAAGCATAT
>PSLL01000044.1:4545-6994 GCA_040289575.1 Candidatus Dadabacteria bacterium
AGTGCATAACCTTCGCGTTAATCTTCCATTCTAGAGATTTTCTCTAGACCAAGAAGTTTTGGAGTGAGCTTTCATATCTTCAACTTTGTCATATGGTGACGCACATCGGTTCAGCCGTACCTATCACGCCGCTCTCTGGATCTCCGGATCATGCAGTGCAGCGGATACGAGTATGCTTCATCTCACCGCTCGGCTACGGCTTATATCAGCCTGGAAGTGGCTGCCCATTTGGGGGGGCAGAAGTTCAATTCTTCTTGCTCGCACATGCGCTGTCTGAGGACCCAGGTTTCCAAGTGTCCGTACTTACTACGGTCGAAGGGCAGCCTGGATTGGAACAGCATGGCCTAATCACTCTTATTAAGCGACGGCGGCAGAACCGTCTACGTGCCTATCAGCGCTATAGTTGGTTGCAGAAGCCTAGAGCCTTGAAAGACTATGCAGCAGCCTTCTTAGAAATGAGGAGTCTCCTGAGTACCATCGATGCGGACGTATATTTGCATGCAGGAGCCGGAGTCGAAGTAGGAGCCTATGCTCTAATCTGTCGTCTCCTTCGCCGCCGATTCGTTTATGTGGTGGCATCCTCAGCCGAAGTAGTCAACACTAATGGCCAGGTAGCTGGTCCGCTCAATTGGCTCTTTCCGGTGGGTCTCCGTCTAGCCACCTCGATCATCTGCCGAACACAAGATCAATTAACTGCGCTACAGATGTGCCATAGGAAGAGTGGCATTCTGATCAGAACCGGTCATCCGCTTCCAACTTCCACGCCTGCAGAGAAATCAACGGTGCTATGGGTAGGAAGAATTCATCCCGTGAAGCAGCCGAAGATGTTTCTTGATCTAGCCGAGCATTTGCCACGTGAAAAATTTGTGATGGTGGCGATGCGAAGTAAAGCACATGAGAGCTTGACCAGAGTAGTCCGAGAAAGAGCAACCCGGCTGTCAAATCTAACACTGGTTGAAGATGTTGCCTGGGCTGATATCTCCCGCTACTTTGAATCATCGAAAGTGTTGGTCAACACGTCCATCTATGAAGGATTTCCAAACACGTTCGTACAGGCTGCAATGCACAGAGTGGCGATAGTTTCCTGGAATGTCGATCCAGATGGAATATTCTCTCATAACCGGATCGGTATCTGTGCACAAGGTTCCTTCGAGCGGTTGGTTGGATCGGTTGAGTGGTTGTGTAAAGCCTGCCATGTTCGCATCGAATTTGGGCAGCGTGGTCTTGAATACGCTAGAAAGTATCACGATCTGTCCCAATCGGCCACTGAGCTGAAGGCGTTCATCCGATCTCTAGTGGCGGACATACTACTGACAAGTAAGAGGAGCCAGTGATAAAGCCAATCCGGCTCTGTTTTGTGGGACCTGCCAATAACATCACTCTGCGCCGGTGGGTTGAATGGTTCTCCCTTCGAGGGCACGAATCGACCGTTCTGACAGTCGAACCAGTAGAGGACTGCATAGCCTGCCGATTCAATCAGGTCAGCCTAGGGGTGCCGTATGGACCGAGAAAGCTGGGCCGTCTGGTTTCGGCTGCTCGAGCAGCGCTGACAATTCGATGGCTGAAACCGGATGTCTTGCATGCCCATTACCTTAGAGGATTGGCATGGGGGCTTCCCTTGAGTGGACATCATCCTTTTGTCGTCACTCCATGGGGAAGCGATGTACTGGAAGAACAGGGGGCCTTTATCGAGAGGTATAGCAAGGTGCTGACGCGCTGGGTATTAAATTCAGCGGACTTAGTCACTGTGCATTCAAACTATATGAAGACACGAGTGTGCCCGCTGTTGAGATCTGACACGAGGGTGATGCGAATTGGATGGGGGGTTGATTTACGACAGTTCAGACCGGGTTTAGATGTCCGATCAATCCGAGAACGATGGCAGATTGCTAAGGATCAACGAGTTATTTTCAGCCCTAGGCTGGCTCAGCCGTTCTATCAACATGATCTGATCGTGAAAGCTCTTCCGGTCATCCGTGAGAAAGTGCCCAAGGTATTGCTTGTCATTGCAGAACAGTTTGCTGATCCGGTCTATGTCGATTATCTAAGACGGTTGGCTCAAGATCTAAGAGTTGACGATCACCTTCGGCTGGTTGGCTGCATTCCCTATTCGATCATGCCCTACTGGTTTAACCTTGCGGACGCAGTCGTTATGTTGCCACGATCTGACGGGATGCCTAATTCTCTTCTTGAAGCGATGGCTTGCGGTGCTGTACCGATCCTGAACAAATTACCTCAGTATACCGAGCTTATTCATGATGGAATGAACGGATTCTTGGTAGATGCAAATCGCGACTTAGCACGGGTTCTGATCTATGTGTTATCAGATTCCTCCATGAAAAATGGCATCATGGTTAAGAATCGAACCCTGGTAATGGAGATGGCCGATCAGGACCGGGAGATGCTGAAAATGGAATTTCTATACTCAGATCTGGCTGCTCATGCTTCT
>PSLL01000044.1:7098-10249 GCA_040289575.1 Candidatus Dadabacteria bacterium
CTATGGCAGATTCACTGGCACATCGTGGTCCAGATGGAGAGGGATATGTGCTTCTTGCCTATGACGGCCATGGTATGCCAATAGCAGCAAACGGTCAGATTGGTAATCATATTCGTAGAGTACCCACAACGTATATGGTCGGACTGGGGCATCGGCGCCTTGCAATCATCGATCGTTCACCTCTAGCACATCAGCCCATGGCTAGCGAGGATGATAGAATTTGGATCACCTACAATGGGGAGATTTATAACTATCTTGAATTACGGAATGAGCTGCAGCGGATTGGGTATCACTTTCGCTCCATGAGCGATACAGAGGTGATCTTGCAGGCTTACCTACAATGGGGAGTTGCTTGTTTAGAGAAGCTGAATGGCATGTTTGCCTTTGCAATTTGGGATGGACATCATGAGCGTCTGTTTTGCGCAAGGGACAGGCTTGGCATGAAGCCGTTCTATTACCGGCTTACCGGTGAGCGTTTTCTCTTCGCTTCGGAGATGAAAGCGCTCCTGCAGGATGTCACCTTCGTAAGAGTTCCAAACCTTCGCGCGGTACACGATTTCTTGGTACTCGGGCTACAGGATCATTGCGATGAGACGTTTTTCTCGGGAATTCAGCAGCTCCTTCCCGGCCATTATTTGATCTTGGAGCGAGGAAAGGTAGAGATCAGAAAATGGTGGGATCTTGAGCAGGCACAGCAGAAATCTGATCTTGCAGATCGTGCGGCAATACAATCGTTCCGTACATTATTCGAGGATGCAGTTCGCCTGCATCTCCGTAGCGATGTGCCTGTTGGCAGTTGTCTGAGCGGGGGGCTCGACTCTTCTTCGATCGTCTGTATGATGCGTCGTCTGCTCGAATCAGAGATTCATGCGTTTTCAGGATGTTTTGAAGAGCCAGAATGCGATGAACGGAGCTATGCACGAGATGTGGCGGCGCAAATGAGAGTCAACGCTCTTGAGATATATCCCGACGGCCGTCTCTTTGAGGAGATGCCGAAGATCCTTTGGTTTCAGGATGAGCCGTTCGGTGGCACGAGCCATCTAGCCCAGTGGGCTGTCATGCGCGCCGCTTCCGAGAGTGGGGTAAAAGTTTTATTAGACGGTCAGGGCGGAGATGAACTCCTTTGCGGCTATCCCGGTTACTGGGGCTCTTATCTAGTCGATCTGTTGAGACAATTTCGGCTTTACTCTGCTTTGCGCGAAGCCCGAGCATTCCGGAAGAGGCAACTTTCTCTTCATCCGACTGTCTTATCCAATATGTCCCGTGCCGTCCTTCCAGAACGGATGGTCTCGCAAATGCGCATTTACTTGAAGCAACAGAACTCTTGGATCAATCCAGACTTTACTGCACGCCATGACACGACGCCTCTCTACCCTGAGAGGTTTCCTAGCGCGTTGGAAAACCATATGGCTGCATATCTTCAGACGCACAGTCTGCCGGCGCTGCTTCATCATGAGGATCGAAATTCCATGGCGTTTTCAATTGAGGCGAGGCTCCCCTTTTTGGATTCCCGCCTCGTAAGTTTTCTCTTCAGTCTTCCCCCTCACCTGAAGTTGAGAAATGGGATGAGCAAGTTCATCCTTCGCGAGGCTATGATCGGTATTCTGCCCGAAACGGTGCGAACACGAACCGATAAGATGGGCTTTGCCACACCCCAAGATCGATGGCTGCGAGAAACACTGAGGCCTGATTTAGAAGAACTCTTTAACTCGAAATCCTTCGAACAGCGCCCATATTGGGATGCGAAAAAAATCAGGAAGACGTACAAGGAATACTGCGAGGGTAAACGAGAAGCCGGTGCAGACGTGTGGCGGTGGATCTGTCTCGAGTTATGGCACCAAGCCCTCTCGGTATAGCGGGTTTCAAATCGACAATGGGTGGACTAACGGATATCGGCATGAGACGTATCAAGCTTATGCTGCTGACGGTAGGTCTGAACGCTGGCGGTACTGAAGGGCAGGTCTTGGAGCTCGCGTCACATTTGGACCCTCGACGATTTGATGTCGCTGTATGTGCCTTCAAAAGCAGTGGAGTGATCGCCCAGGAATTACGCAATCGCGGTATCCGAGTCATTACTCTGAATGGATATGGCTTTTGGGATGTCCGAGTCGTTCTGAGGCTCTTACGGGTCGTTGGTCAGGAAGGCCCGGATATCATTCATGCATTTTTGTTTCTCGCAAATATTGCGTCTCGCGTGATCGGACGGTTACTCCGCGTTCCCGTTCTTATTTCATCTTACAGGGGTATTGAAGTATGGCAGAGCTGGCCTCTCAGGCTCCTTGATAGAATCACAGTCCGATGGGTTGATATCAGTACCTGCTGCTCAGAAGCGATTCGTTGTCACGTCATGTCGCAACATGGAGCTACGGAGCAGGAAAGATACACCACCATTCATAATGGTATTGATGTAAGACATTTCAGCAACAGCATTCCATTGGGTAGGGCTGAAATGGGGCTCCAGGAGAAGGTTGCGGTTATTGGGACCGTCTGTAGACTGGAGGAGCCCGTCAAGGGGGTGACCGTGCTGCTGAGGGCAGTGGCACAACTCACCTGCAGACTGGCAGACCCTGGAGTTCAATTATTGGTTGTCGGGAATGGGCCGGCGCTGAGAAAACTTCAGGGACTTTCTGAGCAACTCGGGATCTCTGAACAGGTCTTCTTTACCGGGATGCGCCGAGATATCGAGCGATTACTGCCGCTCATGGATATCTTCATCTTGCCATCCTTCTTTGAAGGATTCGGGATTGCCATTGTAGAAGCTATGGCAGCCGGACGGCCGGTAGTGGCAACGGCCGTAGGTGGTGTTCCCGAGATTGTCATAAACGGAGAGACAGGTCTCCTGGTTGAAGCCGGTGATGTGAATGGCCTCGCAAAGGCGATAGAGACTCTGCTTGATGACCCTGATCTGCGTCGGTATTTGGGGTTGCGGGGTCAGGAACGAGCGAGGGAGCGGTTCTCCCTAGAGTTGGCTGTGAGACGCCATGAAGAACTGTACGAAGCGTTATGGCAAAAGGCTTTGGCACATGGCTGAAAAGCCTTGGCCCAACGGATAAGCACAAATGTTTCTTCTCGCATTGACATTCCTATTGGCATTGCTCCTCTCGCTTTATGGGGTGCCTGTGGCTCGTCGAGCGGCACTGAAATACGGCAT
>PSLL01000044.1:10283-12265 GCA_040289575.1 Candidatus Dadabacteria bacterium
ATCGTCGATTGTCCTGACGGACGATTGAAACATCAGCGTGAGCCGGTCCCCTACCTGGGTGGGCTTGCTATCTACCTGGCTTTTCTTGTGAGCTTGGCATTCACCTTTGAGTTTCGGCAGGATGTCTTGGGGATTGTGCTGGCCGGAACCCTGGTGTTGATCCTAGGATTGATCGATGACTTCGGTGTTCTGACCCCAGGGACGAAGCTTGCCGGTCAGCTCCTGGCGGTCTTTGTTCTTATTAAAAGTGGAGTGCGTATCGAAATTGCTTCCCTGCCAGATTGGCTGGATTTGTTGCTGACCATAGTGTGGATGATCGGCATCATCAATGCGTTCAATCTGCTCGATATTATGGATGGGCTCTCATCTGGTGTAGCTCTAATCAGTGCGATATTTCTGCTTGCAATCGCGATTTTCAATGGTGATACAACAATAGCCTTTATGCTTGCCGCACTCGCCGGAAGTCTCCTCGGATTCCTGCGGTACAACTTTCATCCGGCTATGATCTATATGGGTGATGCCGGATCACTATTCCTCGGTCTGATGCTGGGTTCACTGGCTATGACCGGAAAGTATTCAGCGAGCCATCCTATCTCACTGCTCAGCCCTGTTTTGATCTTAGGCGTTCCAATCTTCGACACGTTCTTCGTGATGTACATCCGATGGCTGAGAGGCCTCCCGATTTTTCTGGGAAGCCCCGATCATATGGCGATTCGACTGCGCCATTGGGGACTAAGGGTGCCACAGGTTGTCGTAATCAGCTATCTAGCAACTGCGCTGCTTGGCGGCGTTGGCCTCCTCGTTCTTATCGTGGATCAACCAATGGCCTTGATGTTGATTGGGTGGACCGTGCTTGCTCTCGGCGTTGCCATGCTGGCGCTGAAACGTGTTGATGTCTCATTACCCATCAAGGCGTCGCTCCATGATGTCACGGCTCAGGCCATTGCTGCAGATCCGAGGGAAAAGCCGAGCGTATGATCGTAATCATCGGAGCGGGTCTTGCGGGTCTAAGCACTGCTTTTCACCTGGACGGCACCCCATATCGGATCTTTGAAAAGGAGAGGGAAGTAGGTGGGCTCTGCCGGTCTTATACAATTAATGGCTTTACCTTCGATATCACCGGGCACCTACTCCATTTTCGCCAAACTGAGATCAAAGCTTTGGTCGAGGCACTCTTACCTAGTCGCTTAGAGAAACATCATCGTCGTTCGTACATTTATTCCCACCAGACATACACAGAGTACCCCTTTCAGGTAAATACCTATGGATTGCCGCCGGAGGTGACCCGTGACTGTCTATTAGGTTTCATCGCCACGCTCATGAACCCATCGGCTGCAACAACAGCTCCTAAAGAACGTTCCTTCAAAGCTTGGATTCTGGAAAATCTGGGTGAGGGTATGGCGAAGCATTTTATGGTTCCCTTCAACGAGAAGCTTTGGCAGGTGCCGCTAGACGAACTGACGTCGGACTGGGTCTCCTGGTTAGTTCCCAAACCCGAACTGAAAGACGTGATCAACGGTGCGTTGGGGATCAGGGATAAAGCCTTTGGGTATAACCCCACCTTTCTCTATCCAAAGGAAGGCGGCATTGAGACATTACCAAAAGCGTTCCTGTCTGGAGTGAGGGAGATTGTCTATAACAGTGAGTTGGTCGAGGTGGAGACAGAACGGCGCCTAGCTACTTTCCAGGATGGACGGGTAGAACAGTATGAAATATTAGTGTCTACTATTCCGGTTCCTGAGCTGGTACGCCGCTGTACGGACCTTCCAAGACGAATTCGAGAGGCGGCAGCCGGTCTTCGCTGCGTATCGGTCTATAACGTCAACCTCGCTGTCTCGCGTGAGCATATTTCAGACAAACACTGGATCTATTTTCCAGAGCCCGAGTATCCGTTTTACCGAGCCGGCTTTCCTATGAATTTCTCACCTGCACTGGGACGTCCAGGCTGTAGCTCCTTGTATGTTGAAATTTCTCATCAGCCG
>PSLL01000044.1:12275-17000 GCA_040289575.1 Candidatus Dadabacteria bacterium
AAAAGATAATCCCGCCGGCCTTCTTACTACAGCAGGTGCGAGAAGGAATGGAACGGGCAGGTATCTTTCGGCGCGACGATGAGATCGTGGTAGCCGACGTGCGTGATATTCGATACGCGTACGTGCTCTTCGATAAACACCGGGCTCAAGTTCTACCGTCCATTCTGGCAGAGCTCGAACGCCGGGGCATTTACTCGATCGGTCGATATGGCCGATGGGAACATAGTTCGATGGAAGATGCAATTGGTCAGGGTAAGCGACTTGCGGAGCGGCTGAGAATCCTAGGTACGTCATAGACCTCACTCGTAGATCGATAATGACCATACCCATCTCGGTTGTCCATATCATCACAAAGCTGGAGCTGGGAGGCGCTCAGCAGGTAGCCTTGTTTACAGTTTCGCATCTTGATACGTCCCGGTTTCGACCAATTCTGGTTATCGGAGAATCTGGTTATCTCGATGCTGAAGCCAAAGCTATGCCTGATATTGAATGTTACCAAGTGTCTTCAATGGTTCGACCGATTCGACCCTTTCAGGACATTCTTGCGCTTCACCAACTAACTAAATTGCTTACCCTTCTCAGGCCGATGATCGTGCACACCCATAGTTCTAAAGCCGGAATTCTAGGGAGGTGGGCCGCGCGGCTATCCGGAGTTCCGATCATTGTCCATACCATTCATGGATTCGGGTTCACGCCGTACCAACAGCCGGCTGTAAGGCGTCTGCTCATCGCACTCGAGCGCAGCACCGCCCGATTCACCACTCGGTTCTTCGTGGTCTCAGAGGCCAATCGAAGGATGGGGATTAACCTGGGTCTTTTTTCCGCGGAGAGTTCCAGCCTTCTCCGTCCGGGCATCGATATATCTACCTTTCGGCAAGTTCGCGTGGATGCGGCAGCAAAGAAACGAGAGTTGGGAGTTGGCCCTGAACAACCCCTCATCGGTATGATTGCTCCGTTCAAGCCCCAAAAAGCTCCTCTCGACTTTGTCCGAGCGGCTGCACGGATTGTTCAGCATCGACCCGATGCACGTTTTCTCCTGGTGGGGGATGGGGACCTTCGTATGGCAATCGAACAGGAGATTGATCGTCTGGCCCTATCGCCGTCGTTTGTTCTCACCGGGTGGCGTCGCGATATTCCGGATATCATGCACTGCCTCAATGTTTTTGTGCTGACATCTCGGTGGGAAGGGCTCCCCAGGGTCTATCTCGAGGCAATGGCGAGCGGCATCCCAGTAGTGGGCACACGAGTGGACGGTGCGGCCGAGGTCATTCGAGATGGCTGGAATGGTTATCTGACTGAGCCAGGAGATATTACTAAGCTGGCTGATCGAATATTGGATCTTCTGAACGATCCCGAAAAGGCCAAACGCATGGGCGAGCATGGGCGATCGCTGCCGCCTGAATTTGACATCTACGAGATGGTCAGGCAACAAGAACGGGAGTACGAACAACTGGTGGCTGATCGGGAAAGACGAGTTGATTCGAGCCATGGCGCAGGTTATGAGGCATTAGCAGCTAGAGAACCGAGCAACTTACCAGCCAAGCATCCATAGAAGGAGAACGCATGAACGTTCCATTGCTGGATCTGAAAGCACAGTACCGGGAGATCAGGGGCGACGTCCTAAAAGCGATCGAAACCGTGTGTGACGAACAGGGATTTATTTTAGGGCCTCGGGTGGCTGAGCTGGAGCAAAGCTTAGCCAAATATATCGGCACTCAACATGCGATTGGGGTGGCTTCGGGGAGCGATGCCTTGCTGCTGTCACTCATGGCTATGGGGGTGGGACACGGCGATGAAGTCATCACCGTGCCCTTCACCTTTTTCGCAACGGCAGGGGCGATCTCGCGACTGGGTGCCAAGCCGGTCTTTGTCGATATTCGACCCGATACTTTCAATATGGATCCTAGCCAGATCGAGAGGAAGATTACGTCTCGCACAAAAGCCATCATCCCCGTGCATCTCTTCGGACAATGTGCCGACATGGAGGCCATCGGCGAGATTGCAAAGCGACGCGCATTGCATGTCATTGAGGATGCCTGTCAGGCGATCGGTGCCTCAAGGAATGGAACTCGGGCAGGGGCTCTCGGGGATACCGGATGTTTTAGTTTTTTCCCTTCGAAGAACCTGGGTGGGTTCGGCGACGGCGGCTTGATTACGACGAATGATGCTCGCTTGAGTGAAACCCTCATGATGTTGCGCGTGCATGGCAGCAGGGTTCGATACATGCACGACCTGGTCGGGATCAACAGCCGACTAGATTCTCTGCAGGCTGCAATTCTACAGGTCAAGTTGAAGCACTTGGATCAATGGGCAGAGGGGAGGAGACGCAACGCCGGGCGATATGAACAATTGTTCAGGGATGCGAAGCTGCTAGACCGTGTAGTGCTGCCGAAGACCGACACAGGCAATCACCATGTCTTTAATCAGTTCACGATTCGTGCGCAAAGGCGGGACGAACTGCGAGCCTATCTCAAGGAGAAAGGTATCGGGACAGAAATCTACTATCCCGTCCCGATGCACCTGCAGGCCTGTTACCGTGAACTGGGATACCAGAAAGGTGACTTTCCCGTCTCAGAGCGCGCTGCCCAAGAGGTATTATCCCTTCCGATCTATGCCGAGCTTTCCAGCGATCAACTCGCGTATGTCGTCGAAATGATCGAGGAATTCTATCGGCGTCATTGAGTCGGTGATCTGCCTGGAGAAACCAAGCGCATTTCCTAATCCTGTTGACCGAGTGAAGCTTTACCGGCAGAGCAGTCGCTAACCCATACCGCCACATTCCTTCCATTCCCAGACGCGTAAACCGAAACAGACGGTGCCGTGTATCACCGTATGCAGTGTTGGTATCCACATCGGGAGGGCAATAGGATTACTCGCTCTCGCCGGCCAGCTTGTGATGAAAGAAGGTAGAAACGACAAGGAATTGTAGTGGGCAGTGACCGTCGGATCATACCTAAGGTCTTTCAAGCGAGGCGGTTTCTGGCGGGTTTGAGGAAGGAGACTTTCAACTTGACGACCCACCGGGCTCTCTTGAGGAGAGGAGCAGGTTGGAGGGGAGAGGTACCAAAATGCGGTGGCTCATCTGCACAGTCTTGAACAAGCCTGGAGAATCCGAGGCAGCATCAACGCAACACCTCCGTCTAATAATACAGACGGTGGCCTGGAAGCTGTCTACCTGGCGCTGCCTGCGCATTCTACACGCCCCTCTGTTCCTAGTAAATTGATCCTAGGTTCATCCATGGTTGCTCAAGGTAGCAATCATTAAGCTAACAACACGGAGTATAAACACTAGAATTCCAATCAGAGGACTCTAAATGGTAACGTCAGCCAGCAAGTGAATCGCTTTCTGGAAGTGCCCATTGTTGATTCATGGCGATGCCGGACCGTGTTCGACTGCCGCTTTCCACAGGCCTGATGATCCTCAGGGATCGTCTTGCTAAAACATGTCAGTGGCTTCTGTGCCTCATGGTCGCGCTGCTCGCCGGCTGTGCGTGGACCTTTGCGTATCGGCATGCCGACTGGGAGGTATAAACAAAAGGTGTGGAAATAGGAAAGGGCGGTGACATCCTTTCGGGTGACGAACCCCACCGGGCCGACGCCCGGCACAGAAAGGAGGCCCCGCCATGCAGGAGCAGAGCACGGAGACCGGAGTGTCGTCACGCAGCCTGTGGGATCGGTCGGAGGACTTTGCACGGGAGCATGTCCGGCGCTTCATCCAAGCGCTGCCGGAGGAAGAGGTGACCGCGTTGGTCGGGCGGCCGAAATCGGCGCGGCGGGCCACGGTCGATGCCCCGGCGGGGTATCGCCATGGGCACGGCAAGCCGCGTCGGCCGGCGCTCACGTGTGGGACGATCACCGTGCGTCGGCCGCGGGTGCGTGGCCTGGCCGAACGCTTCGTCGGTCGCGTGCTGCCGCTGTTCCAGCGGCGGACCAAGCCGGTGGGCGCGCTCTTGCCCCGGTCGTACCTCCATGGCTCAGCGCTTGGGGACTTTGAGCCGGCCGGGCGGGGCTTGCCGGGCGAGGGGGCGCCGTTGTCCTCCGCGTCCCTGCAGCGGCTCAAGGCCCGGTGGCTGCCGGAGTACGACGCCTGGAAACAGCGGCGACGCGATGCCCTGGAGATCGTGTCTGTCTGGGCCGATGGCCCGTATGTGAAAGCGGGGTCGGAGGCCGGCACGGCGGCGCTCCGCGTGCTGGTCGGCGCGCTCACGGATGGCCGCAAGATGGTGCTCGCGGTGGAGCGTGGCCGGCGGGAGTCCGAAGAGTCCTGGGGCGCCGTGCTCCGGGACCTGCGGGCGCGGGGGCTGAAGCCCTGGCGCTGCACCGTGGCCGACGGCCACCTCGGGATCCGGGCGGCCCTGGCGGAGCAGCAGCCGACTGCGGCCGAGCAGCGCTGTTGGAACCACCGGATCCTCAACGTGCCGGACGCGATCCCCGAGAAACACCACCCGGACGCGACGACCTTGCTGAAAGCCATGCCGTATGCCGAGACACGCACGGCCTGTGAGCACCGACGGGTCCGGTTCGGCCGGCGGTACCGGACCCTGGCCCCCCAAGCCGTCGCGCGTCTGAGCCGGGACCGGGAGCGGCTGGTCACGTTCTATCGGTTCCCCCGGGAGCATTGGCAGCATCTGCGAACGACGAACGTGGTCGAGTCACCCTTCGCGGCGGTGCGGCTGCGGACCACGGCGGGCAAGCGGTACACGCGGGTGGAGTCGGCGACGGCGT
>PSLL01000106.1:0-2692 GCA_040289575.1 Candidatus Dadabacteria bacterium
TCAGTTGCAACAGACGATGGGGGACACGGCCAACTTCCATATGGCGCAAATGAGGATCGCAGGAAATGCAGCGCAGCCACAACTCCAAAGTGCGAAAGTACAGGGTCCAATCGGCGGCGTCGCGGATCTTATCGGCAAGATTTGGACCCTGCCAAACACTGTCGTTGGCCTTGTATCGGATCTTGTGCTTGCCCCTTTTGCCATTGCTAATGGTGGGGGCTTCCAGCCAGGAAATAACGCTATCCAGCTCGTTGGGGTTCCTTTTGGAAGCGGCGCGATCACCTTGGGCAATATTCAGATTTATTTCGGTAACACCACACCGGGAAGCTTTAACTCGTATGGGAATCCAAATGTTAATGTAGGTTTCCACGAACAAGGCCATACGTACCAGTATCAAGCGCTTGGAGTGTTCTTTTTACCTGCGTACTTTTTGAGCGGGCACCCATTCACGCTGAATAACCCATTCGAGGCTGGAGCGCAGAACTACGCCGCTCAATACGGGCCTCGTCCGGGAGGTTTCTGAAATCACCGCAGGGCTTTATGACGCGCCGGGTAATTATCAAGATAGGCACCGGGCTATTGGTGATCGCGGGGTACTCCGCGTTTGTGCCCGGTTCAAACACTACTTTCGTCAATGCCTCGAACGCCATGATCCGCATTCAGTGCAAAACTGTAAACCGATCGTACCTTTCGCCGATGGTTTTGGGCCGAGCGCAAAGAATGGGTCTCTCCGGGGACTTCGGAGATCTCCTGTCACTTACCGTAAAGTATACTTCTGGCAAATCGGTCAAGCTTAATCGCGACGACCTCAATCAGATTAAAGTAGCATCAGGCCTTTCTCACGGCGTCTGGTGGATTACGGACTCCGGCGTCCAATATATATCAAGTCGGGACGCCAATCTCCGCCAACGCCAGCTGACCGGCGGAAAGCTTTAGCACACTAGCAGTGGGGAGAAATGGGGGTCAGGTAGCATGAAAGCAGTTTGAGTTTGATGTTGGCGTGAGGCAAATGAGACATCGAAAGGAGACTGCTGTTCATGAACTATGTTGGAATAGACATTCACAACTCCGAAAGCGTTCGGGGTTGTTGCAGTAGATGAGCGGGGCCGGGAGTTGGCTCGGGGCCCCGAAAGCATTCGGGGCAACACGGCTTTTGGGGTGCAGTGACAGGACAAATCATTTTCGGAGATCAGTGAAAGACAAAGACGACAAAAAGCCGCTAGTCTCCGCGATCCTTTTCCTAGCGGCGGCAAGCGTCGGCCTTTTGCGTGGCCACGCTAGTTGGTATGGAGCAGGGCGGGTCACGGGAGTGCAGCTCATTGCGTTCTGTTCTACGTGTCTCGTGTTCTCGGCTACGATGGCGACCCGCACGCTTATGCGGGACCTGGCTCAGGTCGCATAGGCCACGATCACTTAGCAAACGCGATGACCCAGTCTGGTCGATTGAGTCGAAATGTTATTGCATTCAAGAATGGCAAACCGATTACGAAAAATGGCTATTATGTTTCGAAGACTTCGTGGCAAAAGAATGGGCATTATGTGAATGCCAACAGGGTGCCGTACATTGCGTTAGGAACGCAGCAGCAACAGAAAGAGGCTGCAAAGGCAGGTGTACTGACTAGGGTCTGGTTTAGACTGGAGAACCCCGCAAACGGAAAATCAATAAACGTCGTGTTTGCCGATTCTCGAGGCGGTAATAACGAAGGACTTGAGATTTCCCGTGCTGCTGCGCGGCTTATAGATCTTAAATCCGGAGACCAGGGCCGCGCCGTTTTCTTAGGAAACTTTAGAACAGGTTTCCCAATAGACGACGCTATTCAAAAAGGGACGAAAAGGGCGGAGGAGATAGTAAGCGAGCACCTTCATAGCCAAGAGCGCAAGAACCAGTGAGAACCAATTTGGCTACGCCTTCTTGAATTCATGAAGCCTTTTTACTTCTTTCTTCTGCTAACAGTAGGAGCTCCTGTATGCAATGCAGGAAATGTAGACGTAATATCGAGGCCCGGCGCAGGCCAAGGCTATGTGGCCATAGCGAAGGGGAAGAGGGATGGCACTGATTACTTTTTCCTCGACACAAACACCAACGAGTGGCTCGGAGATGTACTCGGAGATCTCCGGGGCGCTAGGATCAATGCTTAGAGGCTAGTTGGTCGCCCGATGGCCGTAAAGTTGCCGTGCTGGTATTTTACGGGACGAGACTAAGTATGATCCTGTTGTACTCGCTAAGCGACGACCACAAGATGAAGTCCGTTAAGCTACCGGATATTGATCCGATCGCGGTCTATGACAAGAGCGATCCTAAGAAACACTTCCTTCGCCAAGCTGAGCGAGCCGCCGACTACAGCGAGAATGCGTTCGGCGAATGGGTGACAGATGACATTGTGAAGGTGGTCCGTGGAGATGCGGTTATAGATCCGGAAGATGATGCTCGTACGAAACACTTTCTCGTTGTACTGGAGATTAAGGTAGTGGGAGATCACGGCCAAATAGTGAAACAATCACCAACAGGTGTCCTTTCTAATAGACGGGCTGAAAGCTTTCTAAAGAGATGGAAGCACTAGCAATCTAAATTTGAGCTAGGCGCGGGAAGGCCAGGGCCCGGGAAACCATTACACCTACATGAAGGACGAACACCTGATCCGAGTGAGCTCAGGCAATACCACCTGTGAACTGGTTTACGATGGGCTGGGGC
>PSLL01000107.1:0-2677 GCA_040289575.1 Candidatus Dadabacteria bacterium
ATTTTAAAAAGGTTTCGCCTCCCACTTAATACCCAACTATTTTAGGGATATTTCCTACCTTTATGACAATCTTATCAAAGACGAGAAGGCTAGTTTACTTATTTATGGAGCTTATCGAGATATAAAAACCTTATGATGAAATCAAGATATCTCACATTCTCTGAATTAATTCTGGGAATTAACAGATTAAGGAAGGCGAGGAAGAGGGAGGACAGAAGTAATAGAGAGGTAGAAAAATTCCTTTGTGGGTAAGGAGTGAAGAGTTCTTCTAAGTCTCTGAAATGAATGTTTTCACATTGATTTGTTGCAGACATCATTTCTTATGGGTTGCTTGCTCAATATTAATTCATGGATAGGCATCATTGTATTGTAGGGGCTGATGCCCTCATCAGTCCTATTTAAGCCCGCTCGGTGAACGAGCCCTACATTTTGGTATAAAATCTAACGAGGTTAGAAAACCCCATCTATCGTGTTATTATATATTATCTTTGTAACAGAGCATTTTCACATTTTTATTTTTGCGTTTATAATTATTGGGAGACCCAAGGGTTTCCTCTCTTCGGGATTTGCTTTTGCTGAGTTCTATCTTGAGGGGCTGTTCTTTAATATTTGTACAGAGTAATAGGAGACATATTTGTATATGTATGATTTATTCCATCCATTCTACCAAAACAAATAGCAAAAATCGAGTAAAATAAAACAATGTGAGAATAACATGCAGCAAAAAGGTTAGGAGTCTCCACAAGGAATGGATGGGTGGCCGGAGATTTATATTTGAGAGTTAAAATCCAGAATTCCTTACATGGATGAATACGTTTAGATTTTTTGGATTTCAAGGGAGATAAAAGAAATGGAAGAAATAAAATCTGCTCTTGAGATTGCGATGGAAAAAGCTGCAGAGATTGGTGGACTAACGGCTGAAGAAAAAGAAAAAATGAAAGATCAGGAGAAATTGACATCATTACTAGCCGAATTCAACAAGGGTGAAATTGATGCAACGGAACTTTGGAAGGTACTAAAAGAGGAAGGAAAACCCTATTTACTAGGAGAGGCTCAACTAAAGTTGATTGATTCTCTTAAATTAAAAGATTCCCAGTCTGAATTTCAAAGAAAAAGAGAAGGAATTTTAGCTGTAGAAACTTTAAAGGATGAACAGAACACGCCGGAGGTTGAACTGAACTTGGATTTTCTGCAAAGTATTCAAAAAAGGTATGATGAGGAAATGAAAAAGGCTTATAATGATTTTAAGCTTCGGGTAGAAAAAGATCCGGAGCTAAGGACAAGAAAGATTCAACAAGGGGACACTGTTGTAATTATTCAATTACCACTTGAAGAGGCAGTAGAGCACCTTCCAGAATGGAAAGACTTCCTTTTGGAGCATAACAGAAAGTATGAACAGGAATTTGAAAAGACCATTAAGAAGTTAAGAAATGTAATAAAAAACTGAAACAGTCCCTCTTCTTTCCTCTATATTGATACCAAATTTCAGTCAGTTTATCATCTTCCCATAAAAAATGTGTACCAATAAACCCCTTTAAAAAAGGGGATTTCATTAATTTTTTAATCCTTCCAACCTTTTTCCCACCTCTTCAATAAGCTCTTTTATTCCCTCTCCGGTAGCGGAGGAAATTGGAAATACCTTCACTCCAAGTTTTTTAAAATAGCTTTTCGTCTCTTCGAGTTTTTCTTTTGCCTCCGTTATGTCAATCTTATTTGGCACAATAATCTGAGGTTTATTTTTAAGCTCTGGGCTGTAGGATTCGAGTTCATCATTCATGATTCGATAATCTTCTATCGGGTCTCTCTCTGTAAAAGGAGACAAATCAAGGAGGTGAATGAGAACCTTTGTGCGCTCTATGTGCCTTAGGAACTTTATCCCAAGTCCTGCTCCCTCGTGCGCGCCCTTTATAAGTCCAGGAATATCAGCAACGACAAATGTTTTCCCCTCGTTATAGCTCACAACTCCCAGATTAGGGATGAGCGTGGTAAAAGGATAGTCGGCAATCTTGGGGCGCGCCGCCGAGATTCTAGATATGAGCGTTGATTTTCCCGCGTTTGGAAAGCCTATTATTCCCACATCGGCAAGGAGCTTTAACTCAAGGATCAGGGTTCTTTCTTCACCCTCCTCTCCGGGCTGAGCATATCTCGGAGCCTGGTTTGTTGACGTGGCAAACCTTGTATTTCCCCTTCCGCCGCGCCCTCCCCTTGCGACAACGAGTGTTTGATTGTTTTCGGTAATATCCCCCAGAACCTCTCCTGTAAGAAAGTCTCTTACAACAGTTCCAAGAGGGACCGGAATCAAAAGCGCAGGAGCATTTTTACCATGCTGGTCTTTTCCTTTTCCATTTTCCCCGTCTTTCGCTCTATAGTGCTGCCTGTAATGGTAGTCGAGAAGTGATGTCATGTTTTCTCTACCTATGATTATGACGTCACCCCCATTCCCACCGTCCCCACCATTTGGACCGCCCCGCGGCACGAATTTCTCGTGCCTGAAACTCACGCATCCCCTTCCACCGCGCCCTGATTTTACATAAATTTTTGCTTCATCTACGAATTTAACCATTTTTAACGAATAAGCTTCTTAATTATCCAAAGAGCACAGACAGGCTTCTCTAAAAATTATTGGTAATTAGTTGGAGAAGTAACCAAAATAGATATGTAGAAACAAATTAAATAG
>PSLL01000108.1:0-863 GCA_040289575.1 Candidatus Dadabacteria bacterium
AGCTGGTGAGGCTGCTTGGAGTGATGCGGAGTCTCACGCTGTGGATAATATCGGGTGTACTAGAGTCCGTGTTTTGAATATCGAGCTTAAAGAGCCGAGCAAGAAAGGGAAATAGGACTAGGGAAGGTACCTGTGAGAGAAGTTATTAATCTGAATTAAACCTTCCAATTTGCCAGACTAAGAACCATAAGCTTTAACTCGGTCATCTCTTCTATGGCGTATCTTACGCCTTCTCTTCCTATACCAGACTCTTTTACCCCACCGTAGGGCATATTCTCAACGCGAAACGTTGGATAGTCGTTAACGATTACACCCCCGACTTCAAGCAGCCTGTAAGCATCCATTATCTTCTTCATATCCCTTGTGAATACTCCGGCATTAATACCGTATAATGAGTCATTTGTCTTCTCTATTCCCTCATAGAAGTCGCTGACCTTTTCTATATGCACAACAGGTCCAAAAATCTCCTGACAACTGGCTCTGGCATTATGTGGAACATTTGTAAGGACCGTGGGCTCTATCAATCTCCCGTCCCTATTCCCCCCCGTTAGAATCTTTGCTCCCATCTCTACCGCTTCATCTATCCAGTTCATGATTCTGTCAGCGGATTCATCGTCTATAACGGGACCGACATCTGTCTCCTCCAGCAGAGGATCTCCGACCTTTAGAGTCTTTGTTCTCTCTACGAACATATCGGTGAATTTATTGAAGAGTTTTTTATGAACATAGATTCTCTGTATCGATATACAGCTTTGCCCTGCCTGGCTGAATGACCCAAGGACGTTTCTATTTACTGCAAACTCAAGGTCAGGCGGGTCTTCATCTATTATGCTTGCTGCGTTTCCTCCGAGTTCAAGTGTAAG
>PSLL01000108.1:896-2656 GCA_040289575.1 Candidatus Dadabacteria bacterium
CCATAAGCCTCCAGCCTACCTCAGGGCTTCCTGTAAAGGATATTTTTTTTACTCTTTGGTCTTGCATTAAGGATTCGATCTTTGATCCCGGGACGGGGATAATATTTAACCCCCCTGGAACCCAGCCAGCCCCTGTAACTATCTCGCCCAACTTAAGAGCAGAAACGGGGGTCTGCGATGCGGGCTTTAGCACAATCGTATTTCCTGATGCAATGGCGGGCCCGACTTTATGTGCCACAAGATTAAGTGGGAAGTTCCAAGGACTAATTCCCAGAACAACACCGATGGGGAATCTTTTTACTAATCCCCATTTCCCTTCATTTCCCGGAACTATATCTATAGTTAGGGTTTCACCTGAAAGGCGTTTCGCCTCCTCTGAGGCAACGGTAAATGTGGTTATGGCTCTGTCTATTTCAATACGTGAGGTCCTTATCGGCTTCCCCGCCTCCTCTGCCAGAGCCCTTGCCATCTCCTCCTTTTTAGCCCTTAGTCCATCCGCTACCTTTCTTAGAGCCTCGCTCCTTTCGTAGCTGTGGCTGTCCCTTGTCTTTTTAAAAGCCTCATGTGAACCCTTGAGTGCTTCCATCGCTTCCTCGTCACTCGGAACGTTAATTATGGCAACAACCTCACCGCTATAGGGATTTCTTATCTCCTTTTTCCTATTACTCTTCCTCCACTCCCCATTGGTCAAGTAACCGTATTCTTTTGCCATAAAAGTCACCTTCCTTTACTGGGATTTAAAATTTACTTTGCGGTATGAGAGCCTCAAACAAAAAGAGAAAAATAATCCCGTTTTATGCATAAACCTGGCACATCTCTCGTGAAATGAATGCACCATACATATTCCAGGAGTTAGGGTTTGATGTAATAGGCTGGAAAGAGAAGGAGTTGTAATCTCCTCCTCATTGCTTGAAACCGCTGCTCAATAACCTCAGCAAATCGCTTCAGGAGTTCATATCCAAGATCATGGTCTTCTTCACATCTTGCACGAATGTATCTTCCATCCAGAACAATGGCTTCGGTATGTGCCACTGCACGAGCACTGAATCGCCATCTGTATGGCGGGAAGAGCCAAGACCAGCCGAGCACATCACCTTCTCCAAGGGTGTGAATGGTAATGGGCTCACGTTCAGGTACAAACGCCATTTCAAGTGCCACTTTGCCATGACGAATTATATAAAACCGATCGGCTTCCTCACTCTCATGAAGTATAAGCTCCCCGGTGTTGAAGTGCACATCGGATGCACATCCGACAATCATATTGAGGTAGCGTTGATCAAGACCCTTAAAGAAAGGGATTTCCGACAGGACCGTTTCAAGCGCTTGCATCGCTCTTCTCCTTTGTGATACCATCGCTTTCATATATAGCGTTCTACAACGACTTTATCCCTGACTCGTAAGAATAATCCATCATAATTATCTCATTAATCAAGACTCATTGTCAAGGAAGAAATGATCTTCTCTTCATCTGTCCATTTACATAAGGTCGGCTAAGTTAGGGTTGCCTTTAGAAGTTGATTAGGGTAGCTGAATCTTATTGCAAATTATGATCGACCTAGGTCTTGTGCGAATTCGATGAGGTGTCCGTCAGGATCCCGAACGTGTGCGGTGTCCCAAACGGAGCTCCAAAACGTCTGTGTAAAATCGCAAGGCTCGGTCTAGGTCTTCAACAATTAGAATCACATAATCAGGTACAGCTAGTTTCATTGAAAATCTCCCTTGTGCCACCGCCATCTTTTGTGCCTCGAAATACACGCAGG
>PSLL01000109.1:0-2549 GCA_040289575.1 Candidatus Dadabacteria bacterium
TCCGAACATGATGTATGCATAAATCAAAGTTCCAGCAATAAGCATGAAAAATCCAGTGATACCGTTTCCCATACCCGCACTTAAACTGAACACTTGGAAAAACACTTTATTCACGAACTCACCTATTAAACCTGAAAACACGATACCTGCCATTAATCCGAAAACAAGCATGGCAGGACGTAACAACAATTCCAACACAAGCGAGTAACCATTACCGCCTTTACCATGCACATCATCACCACTTGGATGTAAATGCATAATCGCCCAAAGAGGTGCAGCAAGGATGGCAATAATACACTCAACTATGAATCCACCCGCCGCACCCAAGAACATGATAAATGGCATCATAGGAATTAAGTAAGTAAGCATGAACCCGGTAGCACCGAGCGCAGATATTGGTAACATCAAGAAACCCATAATTACATTTAAGAATGAGGCGACGCCACCACCAAAACCGGGAACTGATGCACCTAAAGATAGAGCAGACATTGCTAGTGCGGCACCACCCCAAAGATTAATTAAGTTAGCTCCCATAGCAGCCATAGCAATGATGGGATGGCGAGGGTCATTTTTTAGTGAATACAAATCAATGCCTGTAAGTTGATCCGTGAACATTGCGGCAATATTTCCACCAATACTAAATTCAGCGTCTCTATGAGCATCATCAGCTTTCTTGCCATCAGCAGTAATACGAGTTGCATACTGAGCACCACGAGCACTAACAACCTGGTTAGCTACCATATACTTATCCACGTCTGCATCCGTAGATGTAGTTCTTGCAGTGTCTAAAGAACTCCCACTTGTAGAAACTGAATTAACTGCATTGTTGATACGATCATTTGCAACTATGTCATTTGTAAAGTATGAGCCTGCCAAAAACCAACCATAACCGTTTGATTCAGGAACGCCCTTACCTTTAATTACAGCTTGCGCAGCAGCAGTTACACCATTCATATATCCATTTGCAGCAGCATGAACCTCAGCATAGTAAGCCTTAGCATTTTTAGGAACATCAGTGCGATTAGCTACTGTTTTTTGTCCCAAAGCTGTCATTTTCTGAATCAGGATTCTTGTTTGAACTTGTTGAGCAATACCGATAGATGATAAGTCTTGAGCTTGAAACAAGTTGCCAAAGTCTCCCAACTTTCCAGTTCCGTTTGATGCTGCACCAGTAGCAGAACTTTGATTTGCAACCATGGCAGGTAACTTTACCCAACCGCACATATTATTATTTACGTATGACATGACACCTTTTTGATCACCATAGTTGTATGTGTCGCCATCTACCGCAATACGGTAGTCGTAGCGATCTAACATACTCAAAATATTTGGAGTGTCTTTTATGTATTGAGCATGGGCAGCAACACAACTTGATGCAATGAATGCGTCCTCAGACAATTTTATGATTTGTTGTTTTGCGCTTGTTGATAGTTTGTAGTCTGCACTGACATTTGGAGTTTTACGATAACCATCCCAAATTTTGTCAGCCAATCCTACACCTTGAGTAATGATCCACATTACCAAGACTTGCATTAAACAATACCCACCGTTCATGATAGGCAACACAAGAGCGGTTCCTATGCAATAACGTATTGGAATCCACACACTTGAGAATTTTTTACCCAACATTTCACCATCATGAGCCGTTCCGATTGTTCCTGCCAAGATAGTATAAGCAGCAAGAATTCCACCAACGGATAGGACAGCACCAGTGTATGCCGCCATACCCTCACCGAACGCATCAACTCCCCCACCAGTTACCAGACCCCCAAAAATCTGAGCCAAGATTTTCATACTAATATCATTACTAGATGGGGTGAAAATGTCAGCAGCAAATGCGAATTCTGGACACAGAACCCCCATTGCGAATAAAGCTAGAAAAATCCATTGTTTCATACGACCTCCTTTTTATTGTTGTTTTGTTTGTGTATGTCATCTACTTATACGAAATCTAAAACGGAAATCAAGTAAACAGACAAAGAAAAAGCCCCTACAAAGGGGCCAATTCTCATAAACAAAATAAAAAGGATTTACTACAGACACAATACACTAACAAATCAAGCATACGAAATTTTAGTGCAATGTCAACGATCTTGCGGAAATAAAAAATCCACCTTAAAAAGGTGGACTAATTATTGTCATTCAAGTGATGCCATCTTGACAGAGATTTTAGTGTTAGGTTACAGATCACTTTTGACACTATTCACTCTACGAAATCCCACAAAAATGTCAACGACTACAAACAAAAAAGGAACCTCCTTGCCGTTCTTGTCTGTCGCTGGGGTATAGACATCCAACAAAGCCCCCAGCGGTAGACCAGCCGGCCCATCCTTGAACACAGTGGCCGTGCCTGGTAGCACCTTGTCTATCTTCCTGGTGAAAGCGTTGTCAGGGAGGCGCCGCAAAGCGCTATAGCCTTTCCAGCGATCTACAGTGCAATCCACTCCCTTAAGAGCAAGCAGCGCATTGAGCTTAGGCATTGATGGCGCACAACTTGCGACCATGACGGCTTTGAACCATTCCCCCACCCGCACCGCATCAAGTCCTAC
>PSLL01000045.1:0-3516 GCA_040289575.1 Candidatus Dadabacteria bacterium
CAATAGGATACCACCTACCAAAGTAGCTATAGAGCATATGGCATCCGAAAGTTCACACAGGTCGCTTCCGTTGCGTCATCACGCATTGAGCTAATTAAAAGGAGGATTGAGACATGGCGCATAAAATCGCACGCTACGGCTGGATCCCAGACGTCCCGGACCAGCGTGATTACCTCTATTCAGCCCCCACCGCGGTTCTGCGAAAACTCCCGACAAAGGTTGATCTGCGTCCGCAATGTCCGCCAGTATACGACCAGGGCCAGTTGGGAAGCTGCACGGCAAATGCAATTGCTGCCGCCATTGAGTTTGATCAGATGAAGCAAGGTCTATCTATCTCAGATTTTCACCTTGTCTCGGCTCTTTATCTATTATAATGAGCGTGCCATGGAGGGCACTGTAGATTCAGACTCCGGCGCTTATATCAGAGACGGAATAAAGAGCATAAATCATGAGGGAGCCTGCCCGGAGGATATGTGGCCTTATGATATAGGGAAGTTCCGCGATAAACCGACGCCGCCGTACTATACCGAGGCAGCCAAGCACAAAGCCGTTTGGTACCAGAGGGTAAGCCAAACCCTTAGACAGATGAAGGGATGTCTGGCATCCGGATATCTGTTTGTATTTGGATTTAGTGTCTATGAGAGCTTTGAGAGCAACCAGGTAGCAAAGATAGGTAAGGTTCCCATGCCCAAACCAAAGGAACAGTAGATTGGCAGTCATGCCGTGCTTGCGGTAGGATATATAGAATCTCAAAAGAGATTCATTGTGCATAACTCTTGGGAGGAAAAATGGGGGATAAAAGGCTACTTCACAATGCCTTATCCCTATCTCCTCAACGACAACCTTTCTGACGATTTTTGGACGATTCGGCTAGTTCAGTAACACAGCGTTTTAGCGATACACGGTGGGATCTGGGGTAGCGATAAAAGAGGGAGGGTTTTTGGGGAATCGCGTATGTGACGCACTAAAGGGATACAGGCGCGGTCGGGAGAGTTTTGCCTGCATTCTCGATATGTTATTTCAGGACGTGCACACGGAGCGTAAACGTTCGCGCGGGGGCTTTCTCTTTCTCCCACAGCCTGTGATAGGACAGCTCTATAGCCCCCAATCCAACCTGCGCGGTTTGGAACTCCCAATAATGACTTCCGCCCCGCCCGGGCACATCAGATAGAGACTCAAAAAATCCTTGATAAACACGCACGCCGGCCCTCCCTTTGATTCGAGACTCCACCGGAACCCCGTTGTGGGATTCTCAGGCAGGCAAACCTCTAATGCCCGATCAACAGGCAATGTAATCTCTTGTCCATTAGAGCTTTCATTGATTTGTAGCATAAAGCAATTCTCCAGAGGTTAATTAATTAAATTATAGCTGCTTTACCGCTAATCAATAAGTAATTCCGGTTCATCATCGTATTTCACATCAGGAACCCGGTATTTATTGCCTTTTCTAAATGATACACTTTATTTTCACCGCCTTTGTATTTCCCTCTTGTTTTGTGTTATTGTGTAATTAGATTTATATTTATTGTTGTGGATAGCATCAACTTTCTAAAATCAGACTAATGTCACAAAAATTGGTATTTTTACACGTATCCTTCTAGTGGAAGAAGTAATGAAGTAATAAAGAGGAGGTCTTCATCTCATGCCTATACCTTTCCAAATTTGGTTGCCACGCCAACTAAAGCAACAATTCGACTCATTCATCCCAGGCCAGGGTGTAGATCAAGACTATTTTGTGATTAATTTGATAAATGACTACGTCGCGGGAAAGATACAGCGGGAACAAATAAAGGGACAAGACCGGCCACGGGAGGTACCCGTGATCATATATATAATGGGGCTTCATGCCGACGAAGCCTGGAATCGTTTTCAAGAAATCTGCGCCAGTGAATCCAAAGACCCCTACAAAGTAATAGTTGATTTAATTGACTTTGGCATTAATGGTCGAGGCTCTCAAAAGTAATAATTTGAAGGTCGGAAATCTTTAACTCAGATTTAAGAACTATCAATCCCCCAGCCTTCGACTATTCTACTAGAGTCATATAAACTATTATAAGCAATGTAGAGGCTAAAATGAAGCTCAGAAACAGAATTGCCATTATTACCGGGGGAACTGGGGCATTGGGAAAAGCAGTCGTATCAGTGTTTCTTGAGGAGGGGGCAAAGGTTGCCTGCACATATATAGTTGATGAAGAGCTAAAGCACTATCCTCCATTAACAGAAGATCAGAAATCCAACATTGCCTTTATACGGGCGGACGTTACAAAAGGGGAATCCGTTGCGGAAATGGTTCAAAAAACACTGGAGAGGTTTGGAAGAGTAGATATTCTGGTAAATGTCGTCGGCGGCTTTACATATGCCAGGATCATAGACACTGACGAAAGAACCTGGGATTCCATGATGAACATCAATCTAAAATCCACATTTCTCTGTTCAAAGGCCGTTCTTCCACATATGATAAAGCAAAACTATGGGAAAATAATCAACATATCATCGCGTCCTGGACTTAAAGGCTCATCAGGAGTTGGGGCTTATGCGGCATCAAAAGCTGGTGTTCTAAACCTTACAGAGACAATTGCCGATGAAGTAAGGGACTATGATATAAATGTAAATGCCATCCTACCTAGCACAATTGACACGCCTGCAAATAGAAGGGATATGCCTGATGCAGACTTCTCAAAATGGGTAAAGCCCGAAGAGATTGCAAGGGTAATAGTATTCCTCGCATCGGATGATTCAAAACCTATAAGCGGCGCGGGAATCCCGGTTTACGGAAGGGCTTAGGGGATATATCCGAACTCAAGTCTACGATAAAGGGCTTTGAACCTTAACCGTTGACGAGTGTTCGCTTGTATCCCCTTTATAAGATTGTGTAGCATGGACGCCCGTACCATGGGACAGCAGCATCCAATCGCCCTCATCCACAATAAAAACCTGAGCACTCCTTGAGAGATTCGTACCACCGCCGTCAATCCTAATTGGCGAGCCATTTTGGTTTGATGGGGAAACATATATATCAATTGTTGACCTAGGTACAAAACCGGCAATAGTTATGAACACATTGCAATCGTACATACTTGAAGGAGAAAGAGTAGCCATCTTTATTAATCTCTCTTCGGATAGTAGATATGTGTACTTTTACCGAAAAAGGCCTCGGCCGATTCCATAATAGTCTCAGAGAGCGTTGGATGCGGGTGAATACTCAACTCGATATCCGAAGCAAGTGCCGCCATCTCTACGGCAAGCACACCCTCTGAAATCAACTCGCCTGCACCTGTTCCTACAATCCCCATGCCTAATACGCGCCCTGTGTCGGGGTCTATGATGAGCTTTGTCATGCCGTCATTCCGGTCAAGAGTGGTTGCCCTGCCGGAAGCCGTCCAGGGGAAACGGACGACCTTAATCGAGCGCTTTTCCTGCTTTGCTTGGGTCTCGGTTAAACCACACCAGGCAATCTCTGGGTCGGTAAAAACTACGGCGGGGATTGCACGTGGCTCGAAAACAACCTCGTGCCCG
>PSLL01000045.1:3632-8833 GCA_040289575.1 Candidatus Dadabacteria bacterium
TATGTGAATCAATTTCCACCCTTGTATTTTCCAACCCGATCTTCTCCGAGTTGGGTCTGCGCCCTACAGCTATAAGAACCTTTTCAAACACCTGATTCGGTTCTTTGACCCCAGCCCCCTCAAACTTGACCCCGATGCCATTTTTCTCCTCTTTTATATCAATAACCTTAGTGTCGAGCATAATAGAATCAAAAACCCTCTCCAGGCGCCTGGCGAGTATAGAAACCAGGTCTCGGTCTACCCCGGGCATCAGCCCGGATGTCATCTCCACAACCGAAACTTTTGTTCCAAGGGCGGCGTATACGGTTCCAATCTCAAGACCTATGTAGCCCCCACCAACTACAAGCATGGTCTTTGGAATGTCGGAGAGTTCCAGCGCGGTTGTTGAATCCATAATGAGAGGGCTGTTAAGGGAAAGGTTGGGAATCATAGCGGGGCGTGAACCCGTTGCCAAGATTGCGTGTTCAAACCTGAGATACTCCTCTCCGCCGTCGTTTCTTTGAATTCTCAAGGTTCGAGAATCAATGAAATTGGTGCGTCCCTGAATATAGTTGACCTTACGCTGTTTAGAGAGTTGCCCCAGCCCGACGGTTAATTTTTGAACCACGCCCTCTTTCCATTCGCGGAGCCTGTCAATATCAATTTTGGGCTTGGAGAACTCAATACCCCAATCGGCTGCATGATGCGCCTCTGTAAGAACCTTAGCCACATGGAGCAGGGCTTTTGATGGAATGCACCCCCTGTAAAGGCAAACGCCCCCCGGGTTTGGCTCAGGGTCTATCAAACTAACCTGTATTCCGAGGTCGGCTGCCATGAATGCCGCGGCGTATCCGCCCGGACCACCCCCAATAACCGTAAGTCGTATTGATTTCATGTCATCACCTTTTTAACCGCAAATGAAGAAGAATACAGCAAACAGTAAGACAGTATAATAGGAAAGGAGATAAAAAGATTTTGCTCCTTATCCCCTGTTTCCCGTATTCTGTTTCCTATTTTTTACCCTGATGAGATACCGGCCGATTTATATGTCTTTGCATATCCCACATAATTCATCGCCGACTGCTTTATGTACTCAAATTCCTCTGCTCTTAGCTCCCTCTTTACACCGGCTGGAACGCCCATCACAATTGTCCCAGATGGAACTCGAAATCTCGGCGGAATAAGGGTTCCAGCCGCTATAATTGAATTCTCTTCTACCACCGCCCCATCGAGGACAATTGAGCCAATTCCAACAAGAACACAACTCCTCACAGTACACCCATGAAGAACAACCCTATGTCCGGCGGTTACCTCATCTCCGATTATAAGAGGCCAGACACCGCTCGTAACATGGAGCACACATCCGTCTTGTATATTCGTCCTGTCACCAATCTGTATAAAGTTTACATCGCCTCGAATCACCGCTTGAAACCAGACGCTCGATTCCTTTCCTATTGTAACATTGCCTATTACATCAGCACTCTCTGAGATAAAAGAGGTCGGATGAATCTTTGGGAAAATACCGTTATAGGGTTTTATCATTTTTAACAATTTAGCAGCAGAATTAGCATACTGAATACAGTATATAGGAGAAGAGATAAAAAGATTTTGTTCCTTATCTCCCGTTTCCTGTCTACTTTCTTCCTGAACTACTCCGTTTCGGCCTTTTTCTCCTTTGCCACTTCCTCGACTATCTTGGAAGCAAGGTGGCTCGGCACCTCTTCATAATGAGAAAACTCCATTGTAAACATCCCGCGTCCACTTGTAATGGAGCGGAGTTCAGCCGCGTATGTGAGAATCTCAGCCATAGGAACCAAAGCCCTTACGACATGCCCTCCCGCCTGTGGCTCAACCCCCGAGACCTTTCCCCTCCTCGCGTTTATATCCCCAATTACATCCCCCAAACAATCCTCCGGTGTAGAGATTTCCATACGCATTATAGGCTCAAGGAGCACTGGCTGGGCCATCTCCATTGCCTTCTTAAAACCTATAGAGCCTGCGATCTTAAAGGCTATATCTGATGAATCCACCGGATGGTACTTCCCATCAAAAAGCGTAACCCTTACATCTACAACCGGATAATTTGCAAGAACGCCCTTCTGCATCGCCTCCCTAACCCCCTTTTCAACCGATGGGATAAAGTTCTTGGGAATAACACCGCCTACGATTCTATCCACAAACTCATACCCGCCACTTTTGAGAGGCTCAATCTGGATCCACGCATCCCCATACTGTCCTCTTCCTCCAGTTTGCTTTATGTACTTCCCCTCCGCCTTTGCCATTGCCTTGATTGTTTCCCTATACGGAACCTTAGGGGTTTTCATATCGAGGCTCACACCGTATTTATTCTTGAGTTTATCCACAGTAACCTCAATGTGAACCTGTCCCGTACCCGAAAGGAGAAACTCCCTTGTTTCCTCATCCCTCCTGAATTGAACCGTAGGGTCTTCCTCGCGTATTCTAGTAAGGGACGAAAGGAGTTTGTCCTCATCCGCCCTGGTTCTGGGCTGAATCGCATAAGACATAACAACCTGGGGCATATTTGGAGGAGGGATAATGATCGGATTCGATTCGTCTGAGAGTGTATCTCCGGTTTCAGTATCCTTAAGCTTATTGGCTACAACAATATCCCCAAATAGAGCCGGGCTTATGGGGAACTGCTTTTTCCCGATAATTCTAAATGTCTGTCCTATCTTCTCACGGGATCTTTTATTCGGATTGTAAGCCGTTGAGTCGGCTTTTATTGAGCCGGAAAATACCCTGAATATGCTCATCTTCCCCGCATAAGGATCGGATATGGTCTTAAATACAAAAGCTGACATCGGCTCTTCGAGTTTTGATCCCCTCTCTACAACTTCACCCTTTAAATTCTGCCCTTTGATAACAGGCCTTTCCAAAGGAGAGGGCAGGTATCGGTAGATTGCATCCATAAGAAGATTGACCCCGATGAGCCTTGTTGCAGAGCCAACAAATATCGGAACTATTCTTGCGCTAAGCACCCCCTCCCTTAACATCTTGTAGATGAGGGCATTCTCAAATGATTCTCCACCCAAATACTTCTCAAGCAGATCATCGTTTATCTCTGCAACGGATTCAATCAATCTCTCCCTCCACAAATTTGCTTCACTATCATTAGGTACAGGCTCTATGGAGTACTTTCCACCCTCACCGTAGACATAAGCCTTCATCTCTATTAAATCAACAACACCCTTAAACCCCTCTTCTTCCCCTATCGGGATTGTAATGGGCACAGGTTTTACCTGCAAGTCCTTCTCAATATCAGCAATTGCATTTTCAAAACTCGCCCTTTCCCTGTCGAGCTTATTCATAAAAAGCACCCTCGGAATCCCCAAATCGGCAGCCATTTGCCAGAACCTCTGGGTTTGCGCCTTCACTCCGGTAATGGCGCTTACAATCACAACCGCGCCGTCTACTACCCTCAGCGCGCTTTCGGTCTCAAACAAAAAATTCGCAAAACCCGGTGTGTCTACTAGATTTACAAGATGATCGCCCCACTCATAAAAGGCAACATGTGAGTTGATTGACATCCTCCGGTTTTGTTCCTCCAACTCGTAGTCCAAGACAGACGAACCGTCGTCAACGCTTCCGAGTTTCTGATTAGCGCCACTTATATATAACATTGCCTCGGAAAGAGAGGTTTTTCCCGCGCCGTGATGTGCAATTATAGCCACGTTCCTCACTTTCTCTCGTGGATATTCCCTCACCTGATGATACCTCCAGAAGTTTTCTATATTATAGAGTGATAGGAGTCCATTTGTAAAGCTCTCTTGGCACTTGCTACCTTTATCATATCCTGATTGAGTTGCTGAGTCCAGATTACTGACGTATTGGAATACGTCCATACTTATCTTACCGGATGACTTTTAGCCACGAAGAACAAAAGAGACAGGAATAGCTTCCACCGATTGAAACTAATATTGACAAGAAAGGCTTAAGAGACCTGCTTTTCCCCGTACCTCTTTCTAAATCTCTCCACCCTACCCTTTGATTCTGCGGTTTTCTCCTTTCCTGTGTAGAATGGATGGCAGTTAGAGCAGATTTCCACCGTGAAGTTCCCCAAGCGAGTTGATCTGGTTTTGTATACCGCACCGCATGCACATGTAATAGTTACATCTTTATACTCTGGATGAATACCCAGTTTCATTATAAGACCTCCTATTCAAATTAAATCTAACATTGAAACCGAGAACGAGCAAGGATTGTAGAATAAAATTAATAGGGACAAACACTGTCTGACGACTTCATCAGAGATCGCCCCTACAGAAATGTTTAAACATTAACAGCACACAGCCATACTCGATTTATATCTACTTCTCTGTAAACTCGGCGTCTATCACATCATCGCCGCCCTTTTTCTTTCCGCCTCCGGTTTCCTGGGAAGTCCCACCGTCACCGCCGTATGTTCCAGTTGCGCCTTCCGCACCTGCGGTCTGCTGCTTATACATCATCTCGGCTATCTTATGTGACGCCTTTGTGATTCTATCCATAGCCGCCTGAATATCGGCTGCATCTTCACTCTTAAGGGCCCTTCTGCCCTGTTCGAGGGCATCCTCGAGCTCCTTCCTCTCACTTTCAGAGAGCTTATCCTTAAGTTCCTTAAAGCTCTTATCGGTTCTATAAATCAAGTCGTCTAGCCTGTTCCTATTCTCCACAAATTCGCGCCTCTTCTTATCCTCTTCGGCGCGCTCTTCAGCCTCTCTTACCATTTTCTCAATCTGGTCTTTAGATAAACCACTTGAGGCTTCAACCCTAATCTTCTGCTCTTTCTGAGTGGCAAGGTCCTTTGCCGCAACATGGAGAATACCATCGGCATCAATATCGAAAGTAACCTCAATCTGCGGAATCCCCCTTGGGGCGGGTGGAATTCCGTCGAGTATGAATCTGGCAAGTGTTCTATTGTCACGAGCCATAGGACGCTCGCCCTGAAGCACATGAATCTCAACCGATGTCTGATTATCTTCAGCAGTAGTAAACACCTGGCTCTTTCTTGTAGGAATCGTCGTATTCCTCGTGATTATCGCCGTCATAACGCCGCCCAATGTTTCAATTCCAAGTGAAAGAGGGGTAACATCGAGAAGAAGAACATCCCTTACCTCTCCCCCGAGAACGGCACCCTGAATTGCAGCTCCTACTGCAACCACTTCATCCGGGTTTATTCCTTTATGAGGCTCCTTACCAAAGAAATCACTTACGACCTTCTG
>PSLL01000045.1:8843-14484 GCA_040289575.1 Candidatus Dadabacteria bacterium
AAATGGGATCCTTGTTGAGCCTCCAACAAGAACGACTTCATTGACATCGCTTGCCTTTAAACCAGCATCCTTAATAGCCTGGCGGCACGGTTCGAGTGTGCCAAGTATCAGATCCTCTATGAGCTGTTCAAGCTTAGAACGGGTGAGTTTCATAATCATGTGTCTTGGTCCCGCGGCATCAGCTGTGATAAACGGAAGGTTGATCTCGGTCTCAAGGGTACTTGAAAGCTCAATCTTTGCCTTCTCAGCCGCTTCACGAAGCCTCTGAAGTGCCATCTTATCACGACCCAAATCAATCCCGGTCTCCTTCTTGAACTCGCTGATTAGGTAGTCCATAATGCGCCTGTCAAAATCATCTCCCCCTAGGTGTGTGTTACCATTTGTGGATTTTACCTCTATTACATTATCCCCGACCTCAAGAATAGAGATATCAAATGTTCCGCCTCCGAGGTCATAAACCGCGATTGTGCCCTCTTTTCTCTTGTCAAATCCATAAGCAAGCGCTGCCGCAGTTGGCTCATTGATTATTCTTCGGACATTGAGACCGGCAATCTTTCCGGCATCCTTTGTAGCCTGTCTCTGGCTATCGTTAAAATAAGCCGGAACAGTTATTACAGCCTCAGTCACCTCTTCGCCAAGGTACGTTTCGGCGGCCTTTTTGAGTTTCATTAAAACGTGGGCGGAAATCTGAGGAGGGGAATATTGCTTTCCCATTACCTCAACCCAGGCATCACCATTGGATGCCTTAACGACTTTATAAGGAAGGTGCTTTGCCTCCTCGAGAGCCTCCTCATACCGCCTCCCCATAAGCCTCTTAACTGAATAGATTGTATTCTCAGGATTCACAACGGCCTGTCTTTTAGCAGGCCCCCCTACTAATATTTCACCATCCTTAGTAAAGGCGACAACAGAAGGGGTAAGCCTGGAACCCTCTTCGTTTATAAGCACCTTGGGCTCGCCACCTTCTACTATTGCAACAACAGAGTTTGTAGTTCCAAGGTCAATTCCTATTATCTTCTTACTCGCCATTTAATCTCCTCCTAGATTATATTTCTACCTGACTTCCTATAGCATAACTACGATTCACGCGATTTTCTATAGCCGCACGGAGCTTTTTTAATGCCTCAACCTCAATCTGACGCACCCTTTCTTTAGAGATGCCCAGCTCATCGCCTAGCTCCCTGAGTTTAAATGGGGGACTTGCAAGATACCTCTTTTCAATCACATACTGCTCCTTTGGGGAGAGTATATGGAGGCCGTCTTGGAGCCCCTCTTGAGTTAGCTCACTTGTCTCTACAAGATCAATTATCTCTTCCTGACTCAGACGATGGTCTGGTATGGAATCGAGATACGTTATTGTCTCATCATCGCTTGATGAGGCATCAAGAGAAAAATCCCTTCCTGCCATTCTCATCTCCATACCGAGCACATCCTTTTCTTTCACATCAAAGAGGTCAGCAACCCTTTTTATGTTCTCCTCGGATAAATCATCATCCGATATATTGAGTTGCTTTTTTGCCCTGCTGAGCTTTTGAAAGAGCTTTCTCTGTGCCTGAGTGGTGCCGATTTTTACAAGGCTCCAAGATTTCATGATAAAGTCCTGGATTCCCGCACGAATCCACCAAACGGCATAGGATATGAGCCTATAACCTTTGTCCGGATTAAACTTCTTTACCGCCCTCATAAGCCCTATTGTGCCCTCCTGAATTAAATCGAGAAGCGGAAATCCGTATGACGCATACTCAGATGCAATCTTTATAACGAATCTCAGGTTTGATACCACAAGCCTCTTTGCCGCTTCAATGTCGCCTTCTTTACGGTATCTTATGGCAAGCTCATACTCCTCTTCACGGCTCAGCACCGGGTATTTCTCAACATCTCTAACGAAAATCCTGAGCGGGTCACGAGATACAATTTCTCTCATTTCCTTTTGCCTCCAATATTTTGAAATTAATCACTATATGAGAAATGTCAAGTTTTAAAGAGGGTTGGGATTGATTATAGATTTTGATGGGGTATGACCCTGATATATCAGAGAAACAGTTGGCAAAACACCCATCAATCCATAGCCTAACACCATAGTCAGATTATAGATTGATGAAATCTATACAAATTGTTTCATAATTCTAATTGATGTATATAATTGCCAACTTAAATAGGGCTACCCTCCTTCAGCGGCAGCAACGGCTTTTGCGGCGGCCTCGCGCATATCCGCACCTGTGGTAATGTTTAAACCGGACTCGGCAAGCATCCTCCTTCCGAGTTCTACGTTTGTTCCCTCAAGCCTCACGACAAGCGGGACCCTTATTCCGACCTCGCGGGCCGCGGTTATGATACCATTTGCAATTGTATCGCATTTCATAATGCCGCCAAATATGTTTACAAATACGGCTTTTACATTCTGGTCTCTGAGTATCATCTTAAAGGCTTGAGTCACCTGCTCTGTGCTCGCGCCACCGCCCACATCCAGAAAGTTGGCAGGTTCGCTTCCGTAGTACTTAATAATGTCCATCGTAGCCATAGCAAGACCCGCGCCGTTTACTAGGCACCCAATATTTCCGTTGAGCTTTACGTAACTGAGACCCCACTTCTTTGCCTCAAGCTCCGTCGGGTCTTCCTCATCTGGGTCGCGGAGCTTTTCAATATCGGGGTGACGAAAGAGAGCGTTATCATCAATGCTGAGTTTTGCATCTAATGCAAGGACCTCGCCATCACGTGTGATGACAAGTGGATTTATTTCAGCAAGGGAGCAATCATTTTCTACGAATGTTTTGTAAAGACCGGATATAAAATTCACTGCCTTATTCGCGGTTTTTCCATCAAGCTCCAGGAAATACGCAATCTTTCTACACTGAAAAGGAAAGAGCCCTAATGCTGGATCAACATACTCTTTTATGATCTTATCCGGGCTCTTACGGGCAATCTCCTCAATCTCAACTCCACCTTCGGAACTAGCCATTATGACGATCCTCTCCTCAGCCCTGTCAATTACCATTCCCAAATAGAGTTCTCTCTCAATCTGAGAGGCTTCTTCTATAAGCACCTTTTTGACCACCTTCCCTTCAGGCCCGGTCTGGTAAGTAATAAGTCGCATCCCAATCATTTCAGATGCAATTTTCCTTACCTCCTCGGGGGTGCTTGCAAGCTTTATTCCGCCTCCTTTCCCTCTTCCCCCTGCATGAATCTGTGCCTTTACAACAAGCCTTTCAGACCTTAAATCCCTTGCTATTTGTTCAGCCTCATCGGGTGTAAAGGTAACCTTCCCCGTTGGAACCTTCACACCGTACTTTGCAAGCAACTCCTTTGCCTGATACTCATGTATGTTCACAACTTCCTCCTAAGTAGCTGGGCTATAACTATTTTCCCGCGAGCTTACGTGCAACCCAGCGTATGGGATCAAAATAATCATCTACCATGCGCTCTTTAAGCGGTATAATACCATTATCTGTGATATGTATGTCCTCAGGACATACCTCTGTACAGCATTTTGTGATATTGCAGTATCCAACACCCGCCCTCCCCCTAAGTAGGTCTGTGCGCCTTAGCGTATCCTTTGGATGCATCTCAAGAGAGGCAATCCGTATCATAAATCGAGGTCCGTAAAACCCCCCCTTCTTATCGTGGTCCCTTAGGACATGACACACATTTTGGCACAAGAAGCACTCAATGCACTTGCGGAACTCCTGTATCCGGTCAATGTCCTCCTGATACATTGTCCAGTCGGTATCCTTTGTAGGAGTAAAAGGGGGTATTTTCTTATTTATCTCGTAGTTCCATGAAACGTCGGTAACCAGGTCTTTGATTAATGGAAATGTCCTCATCGGATACACAGTGATAGGCTCCCCTTGGGGAAGACTATCTATGCGCGTCTTACATGTCAGACGCGGCTTGCCGTTTACCTCTGCGCTGCAAGAGCCGCACTTTGCAGCCTTACAGTTCCAGCGCACCGCCAGGTCCCCATCGTAATGGGCTTGTATATAATGGAGGGCATCTAGAACAACCATTCCTTCTGTTAGGGGAACCTTAAAGTCTTTTGTGCTGCCGCCATCTTTTGTGCCTCGAAATACACGCAGGACAACATCAGCCATTTTATTTACCCTCCATGATTAAATGATACAAGATGCACATTCATGATGCATGATGTTTTTATCCTGCATCTTGCATCATGTATCATAAATCCTGTTATTTCTCCACAAATAGTTGCTTTAACTCCTCCGGCATCTCAGGCACCGGTCTCGTACCAATCTTCATCTCATCTCCATCCTTCCAGATCACAGAATTCACCTTCCCCCATTGTGGGTTGTCCGTATCGGGATAGTCAACACGGCTATGCGCACCACGGCTCTCTTTTCTCTGAAGCGCGCTTCTAGCTATAGCTTCCGATACAATAAACATAGACCTCAGGTCTCTACAGAGATGCCAGCCGGGGTTGTAAAGTCGTGAGCCTTCAATCTTTAGATGGGTCAGATGATCTTTGAGCCTTTCTAGTTCAACCAGTCCTTCTCTGAGTCCATCTTCTATACGAAACACACCAAAGTAGTTTTGCATTGTATCCTGAAGCGATTGATGAACCGAATATGGATTTACTCCCTCCGTATTCTCAAACGGCTGAAGCAACTCCTTAGCCGCTATCTCTACCTCCTCGTCATTGATCCTAAGTGAATTGTCGCTTATCTCTTTAGCGTACTCAGCCGCTCCTAATCCCGCACGACGACCAAAGACCAGTAGGTCAGATAGAGAATTGCCCCCCAGTCGGTTTGCCCCATGCATTCCCCCCGCAACCTCCCCGGCAGCAAATAGACCCGGGACAGTACTTGCACCTCTCTCTGCATCTACCCTGACACCACCCATTATATAGTGAACAGTCGGTCCTACCTCCATAGGAACTTGAGTAATATCAACGTCCGCAAGCTCCAAGAACTGATGATACATGCTCGGCAATTTCCTCTTAATAAAATCCGCGCCCTTATGAGAAATATCTAAGAATGCACCCCCGTGGGGAGAGCCACGACCCTCTTTAACCTCTGTGTATATAGACCTTGCCACAACGTCGCGTGTAGATAGCTCCATCCTCTTAGGGTCATACTTCTCCATAAATCTCTCACCCTTAGAGTTTCTGAGAATCCCACCCTCTCCTCGCACAGCCTCGGTCACAAGAAGCCCCTTCACACCGGGGGGCCAAACCATCCCCGTAGGATGAAACTGCACAAACTCCATATCAATCAACTCAGCCCCGGCCTCATATGCAAGGGCGTGTCCATCTCCCGTATATTCCCATGAATTTGATGTGATTTTATACGCCTTACCAATCCCACCTGTGGCAAGAACAACCGCCTTTGCTCTAAAGATTATAAATCTGCCGGTTTCCCTCCAGTATCCAAAAGCCCCCGCAATCCGCTCCCCATCCTTGAGGAGTTTGGTTATAGTGCATTCCATGTAAACATCTATTCCTGAGTGTACCCCCTTGTCTTGGAGAGTCCTTATCATTTCAAGCCCTGTGCGGTCGCCGACATGGCATAGCCTCTTATATGTATGCCCTCCGAATGCACGCTGGAGTATTCTTCCATCCTTAGTGCGGTCAAATAATGCTCCCCACTCCTGCAACTCCATTACCCTCTCTGGGGCCTCCTGTGCATGGATC
>PSLL01000045.1:14519-16418 GCA_040289575.1 Candidatus Dadabacteria bacterium
GGAAATGTGTCTTCCAATTATCCTGATGATCAACATTGGCCAAGGCGGCGGCAATGCCCCCTTCAGCCATAACTGTATGGGCCTTTCCCAAAAGGGACTTACACACAAGCCCAACCGATGCACCTCTGGCGGAGGCCTCAATAGCCGCACGAAGCCCGGCCCCCCCAGCACCAATAACAATCACATCATAAGAATGTGTATCATATTTCTCTATCATTATAGTAACCTCACATCATTAATTGCGCCCGAGGCAACAAGGCGGATATAAAAATCCGCAAGCGCTACTGAAAATAGGCTTATCCATGCCCAGAGCATGTGATTATTATTCAGGATGCTTACGGCACCCCAGAGCTTATATCTTGTAGGACACCTTGAGAACTGGTCAAGACCCCCTCCAATAAGATGCCTAAATGAATGGCAAGAGAATGAATAGAGGGGCAGGAAAATAACATTATTCACAAAAAGAACAATAGAGCCTACCCCTATGCCGAAATGACCATCGAAGATGAATGCCCTGATTGCATCATACCATAGAAACGCCAGGACTATAGTAGCCGCATAAAAGAAGAACCTGTGTATGTTCTGAAGTATAAATGGGAAACTGGTTTCTCCATTATACCCCTTTCTAGGCTCTCCAACGGCGCATGCCGGAGGATCCCAGAAAAACGCCCTATAGTATGCCTTACGGTAGTAATAACACGTAACCCGAAATCCCAGTGGAGCCCAGAGTATTAGGATGGCCGGTGAAAACTTCCACCAGCCGAAATGTAGAAGAGGGGAATAAAAGGGCGAGAGATATGGTCCAACCTCATAGAATCTATTCTCAAATGCGCGCCATGTAGCATATATACCGAAACCGCCAAGAACAATAACCGTAAGAAGAGGTGCAATCCACCATGCATCCCGCCTCATAGTTAGGATACTTTGAGCAGTTGCATTTGCCATCTATGTTTCCTCCAGAGTATTATACCAGAGCTATTTTGAATCTCGGCTTAAATCGGAAAGATTTATTTAGGGATTCTTATATTATATAAACAGCTCGATGTAGTCAAGTAGAGAAAACCCGCTTATATTCATCTTTGACCACGTATAGCCCAAGCCCTGGCAATTAGATGAATTGAACCGTCGGGGCTAATTGGAAGTAGTCTACGGATGAGTTCGCACAATTCTGCCCTGTTCCCTTCACTGAGCGACATCACATAGCTGGGTGCAGGGCCCTGTCCACCTAGAAATGGCATCCAGTAATCGTCGAAGTTACGAAAATCGGTTGGCACATCAATAGGTTTCGTCTTAATCTCATTCAGCCCGGCATCATTAAAAAGCCTCATCAGATGCTCTGGCTTACAAATGGAAAACCGCCTGCCCTCATTCAGCTCTAGCGCCGCTGGATTGAGCATTACTGCAGCATCCCAGAAGTAACGCATCAGCCTCTGATAATGCTGTTTCCGGCTGGGGCACAAAGTTAAGGACAAGTCCCGATACGACAACATCAAAGCATCCTGTTCTATAAGGCAATATCATTGCATTGCCGGCAGCAAAGTGAAGGCGCGCATCGGCTATGTGTTCCCGTGCATAATTGACGTAACCATATGAAAAATCGAGCCAGTTCTCTTTGGAGATCTTATCAATCAAGTCTTCGGGCAATGCCAAATCTAGAATCGTTTGCCAGTCGGCTCCATCGGCCAACATAAGACTCATAGGCTTGTCCGTTTATCCACTCTATCTTTCGACTTAATTCATGCTGCGTATCCCTACAAACCATAAGTGCAGGTCTTGCTCCGTCACACGCGTTTGTTAGACGGTCCGCAGATTACAGTTAATTGCCAAAGTTCCCTTACAAGTGTCTGTAATGTCTGGGGTCAGGAAACGCACACCGCATTATATGAAAAACCTTCTTTT
>PSLL01000110.1:0-2509 GCA_040289575.1 Candidatus Dadabacteria bacterium
TGATCGCCCGCAGAAATATTATGCCCTTGCTTATGTGGACGCAATCGATTGCCTCATACGGAGGGCTGTGAATAACTCTATAAATTCTACAAATGTCGATGATTGATATGCAGTCTGGAACGATGCTTAGGAATAGAAGAATAGTAGTTTGTAGCGTCTTTGTTGCATAAGACAATCTTATTCTGAAAAATATGTCTTTCAATGGATGACTTGACATTTCGTCGTGTTAAATACGCATGCAGTGTGTTCTTCTGGTGAAATGTGATTGTTTGCTGATGGCACAGTAATAACCTCAAGTCTATTTTCGCTGCCAGCCCTCGTCGTGTGGATAATGATTTCCCTCGTCGCATCTCTAGCCCTGAGTCGCAGGCTCACCTTTGTCAGGGGAGGCTCTGAGCAGGAACAGGCAAAGGGGCAGAGGATCATAGTTGGAGGAATACTTGGAGGCGTCGTGATGTACCTCGCTCCCTACCTAGCCACATGGTTGACAGGCATTGACTATAGAAATCCTCCTGCCAATCTACCACCCCAGCTGGTATCGATGGTAGGAAACCTCCTGACTATGATCCAGTACATAGGGGTCGCGGTGATAATTGGTGGAATAACGTGGGGCGCCATAGAACTCACTAGGAATAGACACACCTCAACAGGCGAACGACGAAAGTAGATCAGGTCCTCCCAAATTGGACAGGCGAGCAGCTCTTCGGGTATTCCGAACGTTCCTAGTCATCTTGCTGGGTGCGCCTACCTCCTTTTTCGTTTACGACAGTTTTGATTCAGGCGTCCTTTTTCCATCCGTATCCTTCCTTTACCTGTCGATATGGACAATAGGGTTTTCACTCGATGTGTGGACTACCTACAGGTTTTACACTGCAGATAGAGAGAACTTTTCAGTCAACGAGGCCAATGCGATATTCTCAGGGCTTGTAAGTAGGTTTGGCTTTACAAAGGGCTTGGTGGCGCAGTTAGCTATTGTAGAGGTTCCCGCCGCCATAATTCTTGTGGTGTTGATGTATCCTATGTATCAGACATTTACTGGATATGACTCAAATGGTATTGCAGCTGTTTTGAATGCGCCAGTTTCGTTGTTATCTTACCTGCCGGCCGCTTTTTGCCTGTTTGGGGTGATACACACGATCGATGCTTTTGTAAACTTGAATATCGAACGTGAAGAAAAGAATCGCAGCCGCATAAACAGCGGGATACGATGAATGATTGCAACGCAGTACATAAGATTCCTACACTTTATCTGCTTGTTCGACCAAGTTATTCTGCGATTCGCAATCGAACATAAGTCGATAAGGGAAGCTGTTCCACATATCTTCAGGAGACCGGTTCTTTCTGTTGAACCCCATGACTCACTCCTCAAAGCTGGAACATTTCTCGCCATAGGGCCGCAGATCTATGTCGACGGGCTTGTGGTTCTCGATGGAAGCAGCCCGGTGGGAAGGATAGGTGGCAAGAGCATCATCAAGCACATCCTGGAATCCAAAGGAGAATGGCAGTATGCAAGAGTAGCTGATATGATGGACAGGTCGGTATACGGAGCTGAGGCAGGATCCAGCATAAGCTATGCGCTTGACATCTTTGGTGAAACAAGGTTTGCATTCGTGCCGGTGACAATCAACTACAAGATTGCAGCTTCCCTTACCATTCGCAACGTGCAAAGATATGTCATTTCGGCAGGCACCTCTGGATTGGACAGGCCCGTCAAGGAGATTTCGTCCCCCATCGTAGCGCTTGAAAATGATGCAAGCGTTGGGAATGCACTTGCGGCCATGGTTCAGAACAACGTCCGAAACATGGTGATAAGAGCTGAAAAGAGCAGCGGTGAGAACATGCTGATCATCAACGACAGGAAGATACTTGAGTTTCTTCTGAGCCACGACGGAAGGCAGATGATGTCAGAAAAAGGCCTGACGGGCCTTTACGAGATCAAGGTTGCAGAACTTGAAATGCTTGTGCCAAAACAGGTCGAACCGGACATGCCAGCAAGAAAAGCCGCAGAACTGATGTCTGATGTAAACAGACCGTGCTTGCTGGTAAATGCCGCTGAACATCCCCATCATCCTGACTCAATAATAACGCCCTGGGATATCGTGATGAGAGGATTCAGAAATAAAGACGGGTAGCGCTGCACAAGAAATAGACTTACTGGGTTAGAACCAAATTGCATGCTCTGTTGCTTTTGCAATTGGGTAGGCCTTCTGCTTATATCATTTCGAGCGTTGGGATGCTGATCCGTACCCCTTTCCAGCTGGACAGTTTTAAGCCATTTTCAAGATACAGTTTGGAGGGTACGGAGCATGCCGGGTAGAAAGTGGACCATGGAAGAGAAGGCAAACATCGTCTTGGAAGTACTTACCACCAGTGCACCGCTTGCAGAAATATGCCGAAAGTACAACGTCAGGCCAACGCAGGTCTACCGGTGGAAGGCAAGCTTCGTCCAGGCCGGCACGAGGGGCCTGTCAGGTAGGTACAGACGCGACTACCCGGGAAAAGCAACTTG
>PSLL01000111.1:0-2457 GCA_040289575.1 Candidatus Dadabacteria bacterium
GATTTTTTGGAATGTTTGAACATGCTATAGACGAAAAAAAAGCCACTTTTCAGTGTTTAGGTCGGTAACAGGCCGGTAAAATTTATGTTTTCTTGTGATGCGTGAGCAAAAAGGTGGCCACTGCCTCCCAAATGGGGGTGTTGGTTTTGACCTTAAGTAACCGGCAGGGGTGGCAGGAGTGGCAGAGGTGAGTTTTTTTCACCCCTGCCAGGCTGTAAGCCTTGTTCTATATATGTTTTTTAATAGATGGCAGAGGTGGCAGGGGTGAAAAGCTAAATCCATTACTAGGGGTATAAAAATACTGTTGATTGTGATTTTGCGCAGCATTACGTGTTCACCGTATACGGTGCGATTTGAAATTTACCCCTGCCACCCCTGCCGGTCTTGCAAAGCCGCTAGGCATAAGGGCTGTAGCTGGCAGGAGTGAAAATTGTTCACCCCTGCCGGTAGCAGTTTTACCCCTGCCACCTGGTGTTTTTGAGTGGTTTTTGACGATTTTTTGGAATGTTTGAACATGCTATAGACGAAAAAAAAGCCACTTTTCAGTGGCGTCTTTTTAAGTGGTTTTGATAATTTGTTGCGGTGCTGGTCTAAACGGATTGTCACCCTCATCATCTTTTCCTAGTGTGTAGTCAAAAAACAGATTGACGTAATATTTTCTACCTTGTGCCTCTCGTTTTTGGGTAACAACCAAGTCAGGGAACTTTTGATTTATTCGTTTCCAAAACTGGACATCACCAAAAGGCATGATAGCTCTACCATTGCAATACTTTACATATTCACCGTAAATGTCCTCTTTCTTATAGTGTGGTTCAATACATTGGGCAAGGTAGCTGTCGTTGATGAATGACGCAACATTATTACTGTTAGTCTTTTCAATTTCAGTATATTGCTTGATATGTTCTGGTAGAACAAAATCGCCGTTCTCACCTCTTGCTAACAATCTTTGTAATCCTATCAATGCCCAATCTAGAACAAGCAACATTTCGTTCTCAATGATTTTCTTTGATAGGTTCATGATTTTGTTCTCACCTTTGAACTTGGTCATGAATTTAATAATGATTAAACGCCTCCAAATACCCTCTGACTCATCTTTGATAAGTGGAAACTTGTTGCAACATACTACCCATTTAGCAAAAGGTCTGTAGCTGTATTGGCTTTTACCCTTAATATCAATCACAACCTTGTCGCCTGATACGAGTTGTTTGAACTGCTCCTCATCTACTCCCTTACTTGGGGTTTCGGAAACTACTACCAAGGATGCATCAGGTAACTCGGACAATCCAAAACCACTGATTTTCTCAAGATTGACGGCTGCTACGTTTTCATGCATGGCAGATATGATTTCTGTAAACGCACCTTTACCGTTTCCACCTGGTCCCTCTAGAATTAAAGCTCTTTGATAGCGGGTGTCAGGTAACAAACACATGCCTGTGTATTCTTGTAGAACTTTCTGATCCTCAATGTTCGGTAATGATGAATTCAAAAACTTAGTAAACATTGACTCAACTGGTAGTTCATTAGGAATATATTTTGTTGGCTTGTCACTTTTGGTGCCCAATGTGGCATTAATTTGGTGAGTGATACCAAAACTTTTGTCAGGTGCGATGTTAGTGATTTCACCAAGCTCAGAGACTGTTAGCCATCTGTCTTTTAGTGGAATAATGATGTCGTCGCCTTTTGCTGGCATTGGTCGTTTGTTTAACAACGACAAAGCGGCGGTAGTCGTGCATGAGCGTGCTAAGTATCCTGTTGCTTGGTCAGCATATAGACGTTCTAACCAGGTGAGTGCATCGGCTTGTGCTCGTGTTGCAGTCATTGATTTCCAATAGTTGCCGGTCCAGTTGTAGAAATTTAAGTTCTCATTTTTCTCAGCCACTGCAATATTGATGTTGCTTGACATGTAAGATGCATAGATTGGCTCAATGAATACTTTATCTTTTTTCTTGTAGCTATTCTTTGGAGCAATGGGAGGCTCATTCACCTTTGCCGGTGTTTTGTCCTTGGGTGTTTTGCTTGGTGCGAGTTTTCCAAAGTTTGGTTTTTGTTTCGGTGGTGGTTTTGGTGTGTCACCAAAAATACTCTCAATTGAATGTTCGTCATTCATTGAGTCAAGTGATTGTTCTAGGGTGTTGACATTGTCGTCAAAATTTATTACAGTGTTCATAAGAGTTCCTTGTATTTTTCTCCACAACTCCTTTTATTAGTTGTTGGTGGTTGGTAAAATCCCCGTTCAAAGGGAACATCATTCAAAACCTCAAGTTTGCAGCTTGGGGTTTTTTTATTGTGCTGATTTTTCTCTGGTTTTTTGATCCATGAGTTGCTGAACAAAATTCCTAAGATATATGCTGAGTAATTCTCCATCTGCTCTTAACTGCAATTGGAACTCTTTCATTTCAGGTCTTACCTTGAAATTGATAATATCGGTGTAGTTTTTCTCTTGGGTTTGCATGATAT
>PSLL01000112.1:0-677 GCA_040289575.1 Candidatus Dadabacteria bacterium
TTTTCGCCCATAACGCAAACTTTGACTTCCATATCCTCAATGCCTTAGATGCCCTTTACTTTGCCGGATTTAGTAATCAGGTACACGTGGATGAGTTTGGCCAGTACTTTAGTAAATGGCGGAATGGAAATAAGACCGTGGTCTTAATGGACACCCTTAACTATTTCAAGATGCCTTTGGTCGAGATTGGTCAAAAGGTTGGGGTTCCCAAGATGACGATGCCAGACTGGGATGCGCCGGAGGATGCCTGGTCGGAGTACTGCCGCAACGACGTTCTGATAACGCTAGAGGCGATCAAGATGTTTATCCGAGGATGGAAGGCCCAAAAGGCTGGAAACCTGGGGCGTACGATAGCGTCGTGCGCCCTTAATCTTTACCGGCACAAGCATATGAGACGTAAAATTTTGATTCACAGGTTGCCACAGCTTACTACTCTAGAAGAACAATCATACTTTGGTGGTCGGGTACTGGTACTACGTCGGGGTAAGTTTAGGGGTAAGTTTTATAAGCTTGATGTCAATTCGATGTACCCGTACGTTATGAGGGAAGGTCTATACCCGTACAGGTACGTTGATTATGTAGAGGATGAAGCTGGAAATATAAAACTAACCGAGGATATGGCAGGGAGGTGCATTGCCGATGTTGAGCTACGAGCTAAACTGCCCTTTTACCCCGTT
>PSLL01000112.1:722-2443 GCA_040289575.1 Candidatus Dadabacteria bacterium
GTGGTGTATGACCAAGGGTCGTTTTGTACGGTGCTGGCCGGTCCGGAGTTAAGGGATGCATTGAGAAGAGGATATGTTGCCCGAGTCTATCGGCTTGGGGTATACGATGTTGCTGAGATATTTAAATCGTATGTGGAAGAGCTTTACGGGTATCGGTTAGTGGCTAAGTGGGGTGGTGATAAGTTTAATGACCTGTTCTATAAGCTGCTTTTGAATAGCCTATATGGTAAGTTTGCCCAAAAGAATCCCAAATGGGTTGAGGATGTGAATTTAGAGGTTGAGCTTAATTCATATGCCTGGCTTAAAAGGGGTGGTGAGTTAATCATGGCCAGAAACATTGGCGGCCGAAAAGAGTATCTAGCAGGTAAAGAGCCGGTTTGGCATTATATGCCGGCGATAGCGTCGTTTGTGACGTCATACGCCAGAGCATATCTTAACCGTTTGTTTGACATTGCCGGCATTGATAACGTGTATTACAGCGATACCGATTCGTTAATTGTGAATGAGGAAGGTTACGAAAGACTAAAGGAACATATAGACTCTGTTCGGCTTGGTGCGTTGAAGGTTGAGGATGAAGCAGAAGAACTTGAAATAATTGCTAAGAAGAACTACCGGTTGGGTGATACGGTCAAACGGGCCGGGATAAGCGATAGGGCGATAGTTTTAGGCGATGGAATGTTTTTAGATTGGCGGATAGAATCGGCTATAACCGCAATGAGGTTGGGTCATAAGGGCTACCTGGAAGAGCGGTTGGTGCCCATAAGGTTCTGGGGGCAATAAAAAAGGCCGGCCGGGCATTCCACCCGGCCAGGCCGCTGGGTTTATTCAGTTGTTTGCTAGTCCTGGTAGACCTTTTTCACGGCCCTTTCGAGGAGGCGAAGGGCCCGCCTGGCGGTGACTGGGCGATCGGGGCCAATGTCGACCAGGACTTGGAAGATGGTCGCCCAAGGTGGGAGGAACCACCGTTCCCCACACGGGTGAACTACTGTCTCCGGGTGGACCCAGCATTCGCAGACGTTATCCCGGATGAACCAGAAAAGTGGGCACCCCGTTGAGTTTCGTGGTTCCCCAACCACCCCGTCAGGAAGGCGACGGATAAGCCACTGACGGAAGGGTTCCGGGGTTTCGAATAGACGTTCAAGTGAGGTAACCCAAGCGTCACGGTCGAACATCTCTAGCGTACCTCCATACTGATGATTTCGTCGGCAATGATCGTGTGAAGGAAGGCCCGCAGGAGCAGCAGGTGCAGGCGCTGGATGTTGGGGCCGTCATAGTGGTTGTACTGGTCGAATTCGGGTGCATGCTCAACTACCCGAACGGGCCCGAGGCCGAAGAGGTAGTCCAGGAGGGCGGTTGAGGCGAGCGCCGAGGCGTCGTCGGAGATTAGGATGCGCAGGGTCACCCCATCGTCGTCGAAGCGTAGGGCGTTGACGTAGATGCCCTTGAAGCGCCAGCGGTAATCCCAGATGGGGCCGAGCGAACCTGGGGAATCCTCAAGGGGTTGACCCAGCAGGTCGATAAGTACTGCCGGGTCAAGGTCGGAGAACCTGAATTCCCAATATGACTCATCCCACTTCACGGCAAGACCTCCTTAAAGTAGTCTGCTAGATATATAGAGTATGTCTGTCCCGATGTCAAGGTGTAGGCCAGGCCTTGGGCAGTACTTTAGTACTTTAATTTTGTGTCCTCCCATCCCTTTAGCAAGCGGCTTTACTTCCGTT
>PSLL01000004.1:0-12217 GCA_040289575.1 Candidatus Dadabacteria bacterium
ACTGGATGGGGAGAAGGCCACCCTTCTTGACTTTATACCGGATGAGGGTTCTCCCACTCCCGACTCGGCGGTGGCAAAGGCAACTCTCAGTGAGAAGATAAAAGAGGCCCTTTGCACCCTTACCGAAAGAGAAGAGCGCATACTCAAAATGAGGTTTGGGATAGGTTATGAAGCCACTTATACACTCGATGAAATAGGAAAATACTTCAGTCTCACGCGCGAGCGTATAAGGCAGATTGAAAAAAGGGCACTTGAGAAGCTTGAGGATTCAGAGATCGGAGGAATGCTAAAGAGCTTTCTTGAGGCCTGAATAAATCACCAATTGAATGCTTCTTGAACTCACTTTAAAGAACTTCACCATTATAGATGAACTCTCCGTTAGCTTCGGTAAAGGACTAAATATCATTACGGGAGAAACAGGGGCTGGAAAGTCAATTATCGTCGATGCCATAAATCTCATACTTGGTGAGAAAGCCTCAACCGATATTGTAAGATCAGATAAAGATGAGGCTCAAATTGAAGCCCTCTTCGATATCAAAGGAAACACGGGTCTAAAGGAGAGGCTTTTTTCATTCGGATTTGAATCTAAAGGAGACGAGCTCTTAATTAAGCGCATTATATCCCGTGCGGGAAGAAGCCGACTGTTTATAAATGGGAGTATAGCCACACTTCTTATACTTGAGCAAATCGTAGAGGGCCTTATTGACATATTCAGTCAGCATAATCACCAAACACTTCTAAGAGAAGAAAGCCATCTCAAAGTGCTCGATGAATTTGGTGGTCTAAAAAGCCTTTCTCAAAGGGTCTCTGAAATTTATCATGACTCAACCGAGATGAAAAGAGAGATTGAGAAGCTAGAGAGAAATCTAAGAAACCAGATTGAAAGAGAGGATTTTTTAAGGTTCCAGTCAAAAGAAATAGATGATGCAAAGCTTCTGCCGGATGAGGATGAAAAACTCGAAAAGGAGAGGAGAAAACTCACAAACGCTGAAAGGTTATATTCCACGGCGCACGAGGTTTATGAGATTCTCTATGATGGCGAAAGAGCCATTTCCGACATTCTGAAGAAGGTTCGCAATCAGATTGGAGAGGCAGCAAAGATTGATATTACACTGGCAGAAGTGGCAAAATCAATTGAGAGAGGGATTGTCGAGATTCAGGATGCGGCATCCACGCTGAGAGATTATGCCTCCGGTGTGCGATTCGATTCTGACAGGTTAAGCTCAATAGAGAACAGACTCGAAGAGATAAGAAAGCTCAAGAGAAAATACGGGGGGACAATTACCGAAATCCTGGAGAAGAGAAAACAGATAGAAGAAGAACTTGGGAAAATATCCATTCATGAAGGGAGAATAGAAACGCTCAAGAAAGACCTTAACCACATCGAATCCGACCTACAGACTTGTGTCCGCGAACTCTCGCAAAAAAGACGCGAGGCGGCAGAGAAACTCATCTCAGCGGTTGAAAAGGAATTGAGCGGGGTTGGAATGAAGAGTGGTAAGTTTGCTGTAGAGTTTGAAGATAAGGCAATCTCCGGGAACGGATGTGAAAAGGTCTCTTTCCTTTTTTCTGCAAATCCTGATGAGAAGCCAAAGCCTCTTATAAAGGCCGCCTCGGGTGGCGAGCTTTCTCGAATAATGCTCGTCCTCAAAGAGGCTCTCGCAAGAGTAGAAGGTGGCTCGGTCCTTATATTTGACGAAGCCGACTCCGGAATCGGTGGAGCCGTCGCCGAAACGGTTGGCCGAAAGATAAAAAACCTCTCAAAAAGGTATCAGGTAATTTGTATCACACACCTTCCGCAGGTTGCTAAATTCGCCGATACGCACTTCAGAGTTACAAAGACATTTAAAGGCGACAAAACCAAGGTTCAAGTTAAGCCATTAAATGCAGACGAGCGGGTTGAAGAGTTGGGGCGCATGATTAGCGGACTCAAGATTACGGAAAAAACCATAGAAGCCGCGCGCGAAATGCTCCAGAATTAGCCGCAAACTATTAAGCGACAAACACTACAGCCGCAATTACAGTGTTCCAAAGGCCGTTTTTATCCCCTATGGCAGACTGTGTGACGTTCATTGTCCTTACGGTGTGTCCGCTGATTTTCCAAATGCCCTTCTGCTCATCGTAGCTTTTGTCGGGATCAAACTCAACGCCGAGAATGGTGGCAAGCATGTCCGCAGCCAAATCTTCAGCATAGTCTCCGGCAACACTGTCTGTCTGACCGAAGCCATGATGTTCGGAGAGGTACCCATAGTGAGTGGATTTCTTAGGAATAGCAATGCCTACTGACGCAGCAATAAGGCGATGTGGCTCATTCGTTACATTTTCGCTCATTACAACGTATACAACCTGTCCGGGTTTAAGACGGCTTAGCCCCAAAGAGCGTGGCACAAGCTTGCAGCCTGGCGGGAATATGCTTGAGACCTTGACTAAATTAAACTCCGCAATCTTTGCGTCGCGAAGGGCCATTTCGAAGCTTGTAAGCTTTTCCTTATGTTTTCCGACCCCTTTTGTCACAAAAGCGTATTTCGGTACCAACAATTTTTCTCCTCCATTTCCATTTTAGTTCAATTTTTTATACTAATTATATAGTTTTGTCAAATTTAACTTCCGAGCTATGTGAAAATCCCTTGCCGAGTTGACCAAAGCTTTAAATTATGATAGGATATTTAAAACCGACGCCAAGGAAGGGAGAGAATGTTTAAGATCGGCGACATAGTAGTCTATCCGGCTCACGGCGTTGTGGTGGTTGAAGGAATCGAAGTTAGGGAAATTTGCAGGACAAAAAAAACATTTTATATACTTAAAGTCATTGATAGTGATGTTACCGTAATGGTACCCACAGATAATGCTCACGCAGTCGGACTGAGGCGCGTGATTGCAAAGACCGAGATCCCAAAGATATACGAAATACTCAAAAGTAAAAAGAAAATAAACAATTCCACAAACGGCCATAAAAGCTGGAACAAAAGGTACCGTGAATACGGTGAAAAGCTAAAGAGCGGAAATATATTCGAGGTAGCCGAAGTTTTAAAAGACATACACCTTCTCCAGAACGAAAAAGAACTCTCTTTCGGAGAAAGAAGAATGATGGACGCCGCGCGAGCACTCCTGATTAAAGAGATCTCCATATCCAAAAATTCGGAAGAAGAATCAGTCGCTGGAGAGGTTAAAAGACTCCTCGATCAATAAGAAAGTATAAGTATAATTAATTTCTCTCGATTTCCCTAATTCGATCCTTTGGATTTATGCCAGAAGACATAGTAGATGTAGAGGCCGTCTTAAAGCTGAGGGGGCTTTTTTTTCATACTTCGTCCCGCGTAAGAGGTCTAAGAGCAGGTATCCATAAAAGTCTCCATAAAGGTATAAGTCCGGACTTTATGGAATACAAAGAATATTCCCGAGGAGATGAACTCAGGCACATTGATTGGAGACTCTACGGTAGACTCGACCGCTTATATGTAAAGAAATTTGAAGACGAGGTGAATCTAGACTGGTGCATACTAATCGACAGGAGTGGCTCTATGGGCTATGCGTCAAGGAAAGACTCCAAACTCGATTATGCCATAAGACTCTCAGCAACCCTTGCCTACCTACTCCTTAAGCAGGGAGATAGCGTAGGGACAGCAGACTTCTCTGATAAATGCGTAGATATAATTTTACCGCGATCAGGAACCGCAAACCTTACCCATATAGTAGAAAAACTCAAATCCCTTAGGCCTGGCGGAAAAAGCGCGCTCAAAGAGGCAGTGCTGAAAACAATAGAGAGAATTAATAGGGATTCAGTTTTCGTCTTGGTTTCCGATTTTCTTATGGACTTAGAGTTGATAGAAGAGTCTATTAAACTCATTCGGGCAGCCGGAAAGGATACAATCGCCATTCATGTGCTCGATCCAGATGAGATTGATTTTAACTTTGACGGATCAATTGAATTCGAAGATATGGAGGATGACATAAAGGTTCTTGTCGAGGCTGGAGGCTTCAGAAGCACTTACAGAAAAGAAGTAGGGGAGTTTATTCAAAAATTAAGATTTATATGCCACGAGAATAGATCGAGATACGTACTTTCTCCGTCAGACATCCCCATCGAAGATGCACTCATCCGAATTTCAGACAAATAGGTAAAAAAATTGAACTTCTCTTTTCTAAATCCATTCTTCTTAATTGCTCTCAGCGCCGCTGCCCTTCCCATTTTCATACACCTTATATCCAAAAAAAGAGGGATTAAAAAGAGTTTCTCAGCCGTGCGCTTTCTTCTAGCCTCCCAAGGGGAAATGATAAAAAGATCAAAATTAAAGGACTCAATCTTACTTCTTTTTAGGATTTTGATCCTAGTCCTCTTGGTTATCGTATTTTCAAAGCCTACCGTCTTCTCTTTTTCCTCCGTGGGTGTGCAAGATGTCAGGTCCGTTGCGATTGTGATTGATAACTCATTCAGCATGGGATACAAAGGCAATTTTAAAAAGGCCAAAAGCGGTGCGGAAAAACTCATACAATCTCTTCCCGATGGGAGTTTTGTAGCTGTCTTTCCGCTTATCCCAACTGATAATACTAAGCCCAAAATGATGCAAGATAAGGGAAAAGCACTAGGGGATTTAAAAGATCTAAAACTATCTTACACCTTTACAGATAACGAAAGAAGGCTCGAAGAGATATTCAGCTCACTTGAAAGCACACCCAACAATAGGAAAAAACTCATATTCTTTACTGATTTCCAGAAAAATGGTTGGATAAGTGACGATTTCAGAAGAGAATGGTTTGTACCAATTGATGTAAATCCAGATCCAGATACGGAAAATCGCGCCGTATCAGATGTGAGTTTTAAGGATGAAGGAGGTGCCATAAGGATCTTTGTTAGGATATTTAACTATTCAAAGAATCCCGCAAATGACCTGCTTGTTACCGTATTTCTTGGCAGTGAGGAGGCAAAAGGTTTGATAAATATTGGGGGAAAGAGTGAAGGAATAAAGGACTTCGTTATTCCTAAAGATGGCCTCCCTCAAGGCGAAATGTCCGGTAGAGTCGAAATCTCACATGACGATCTTGCAGCAGATGATGTCAGATACTTCGTTCTCTCTCAAAAGGAAGAGCCGCAGACCCTTACGGTTGATGGAGACCCAAGGGGGGATGCGAGGCTCGGCGAAACTTATTATCTTGCACGTGCTGTCGAAACGATTTCCGAGATAATGCCGCTCCGTATATCTATAAAAGACAACGAATCGTTTCTTGATGAGAATCTAAAAGGGTACAACATAATATTTTTGGCAAATGTCGGAGATGTAACTCCGCAAAAAACCCGCGAGATAGGCGAATTTCTAAAAGACGGCGGATCAGTTGTAATATTCCTCGGAGATAGAGTAAGAAGCGATATATACAATGTACTCTTCAAGGATTTTCTTCCCGCAGAGATTGGGAATTTATCCGACGGCGATTACTCTCTCAGCATTCATAAACCCAATGAATTTACCAAAGGAATTGATGAAAAATTCAATCAGGTGAAAATAAGAGAATTATTTAACCTTCTCCCGGCTAAGGACTCCTCTACCATTTTATACACCTCAAATAATTCTCCATTTCTCATTTACAGAAAAGTAGAAAGAGGAAACGTATTCCTATTTGCCTCAACGGCGGATACGGCTTGGAACAACTTTCCTCTCACTCCGGTGTTTCTCCCAACTATAAAGAAAATATTCGATATTTCATCCGCTGGGTCTCAGAAAAGAAATTTCATTGTTGGCAAGTCCGTAGATATTGGTTTTCCAGAAGGAGTGGATGAAATAAAGATCGAAAACCCCCGTGGAGAAGAAATAAAAACATATCGGGAAAGCCCCCGATTCACTAGAACCCTTATTCCCGGAATCTACACTGTGAAAATGGGCAAAGGAGAAGGCTATAGGTTCTGTGTAAATGTTGATACAAGAGAATCAAACCTTGAGAAGGTTTCTCTAAAGACCGCTCCCACTCAGTCCAGTATGCAAAACGGATTGGTTAAGGTTTTTAAAGAGATATGGAGCTACTTCCTCTTTGGAGTTATCACTCTTTTTATATCTGAATCGATACTCAGGGTTCTATATGCAAAGTAGAAAGACAAGTACTAGCTAACTAAACTCATTCCGTCTATATCCCTGGGAATGGACTTTCCAAGGAGATGGAGTATTGTAGGGTACAGATCTACAGTTCTTACAAACTCTTTTTTAATCTTTACGCTTATTCCAAGGGGAACGAGAATCTGTTCTCTAAAAAGTGCTCCATGAGACGAGCAGTGCTCAGGGTTTTCGTGTTTCGCCCTGAGATCAAAACCGGCCTTTGCGCTGATCACTAAATCCCCAGAGCGCGAAGACTCAAGGAGCTGTATAATCTGAAGAATCGCATCGGGATATTGCGTGTAAAAGCTATACCTGAGGCTTTCGTCTCTATCCATTTTCCTAGGTAAACCGTTATATCCAAACGGGTCGCCGTGAATCTTCTCGTATCTTATATAACCGCTCTCATCCAGCCAAGCCAGTGCTTCTCCTCTTTCACTCTTAATCCTCGCCCTGCCCTTTTCATCAAGTCCTGCAACTATATCTATTTCATGTCTCTCAAGAAGAGCGGTGACAAGTCTGTTGAGTTCCTCAAAAGTGCTTCTCCTCTCCCAGCCTTCGGGACTCTTTATATAGAGATGAGTCATAGCATTTCCCGAAATCATATTCGCGGCATCGGCATCCCTATAGTGCTTAAATATTTTTGGATAGTAAAACGTTTTAAACCCAAGCAGGTTCATAAATTCTATGGAATCAAAGTGGGAATGGGTTTGGCTAAGCCCGTGGTCACTTGCAATTATAAGGAGAGTTTTGTCCAGCTTTCCCATATCCTCCAGGGCTTTTCCAATGAGTCCGACACTTTCATCAATTCTCAGATAAGAGTCTATTACCTTGCGGTGAAAGGGGTGTGTCAGGTGAGAGTACGTATCGATTCCTAAGAACACAACATATGAAAATTGAGGATGGCTTTTTAAGGATTGGAGAAAGACCTCTCTTGATGCAATGTCAACCTCATCCCAGCGATGATTAAAATGTCCTTTTATTTTATAGTACGCCCTTGAAAATCTGGTTTTGTCTCCACGGAATCCCGCCCCGCGCGAAAGTTCACTTACTATATTTACGGCTCTAGGAAATATCTCGAAAAGGGTTTGTGCATCCTTAGGGATGTCACGATTCATAAGAAAGCTTTCAATCCCCACATAGCTTCTGAAACGGTAGAGAGAAAAGAGCTTTTTGGCATAGAGTTTTCTGTCAAACCACCTAATGCCCGGAAGGTTGCATCTACCCGGAAACCTCCCTAATAGAAAAGGAGCATAAGCAGGCCCCGTAGTAGACGGAAAAACCGAGACGGCATTTGTAAATGTCCCCTTTTCAATTATGTATTTTGATATATTCGTAAGGTCTCCACGTTTTAGAAGCTCTTCAAATACATCTGCCCTTGCACCATCCGCCAGTATGAAAATACAGCTCTCCAAGCTTAACTCCTTTTCTCCCATCTTCCAGCTTAGAAATACATGTTGACTTTTAAATATTCCCTTAGGGCAGACACGGGGGTCTACCCCTACATTTATTAAATCAAATACGGCTGGACGTTCCCTGTATCTCAAGAAAAATACTTGTCATAAATCTTCCTTATCTGCTCGGTCTTGGAACTGTATATCTCTTTTAATTTTTCACCGTTTTCTTTCATATCCAGCTCGAGCGCAAGTTTATGAAAGTCGTTCTCATAGATCTCGCTTATAGACCTGTCATGGAGAAGTCTAAGCAGATTCTCAAGCTTCCTTAGAAAATAGAACCCATCCTTTAATATAAGAAACTCCTTTTCTTCTATTACCCCGAACCTCCATAACCCCTCAAGAGCCGCTAGTGTATTTTGTCTCCTTATGCCCTCATAGTAACGCCCGAATCTAAGCTGAAGCATCTGAACAAGAAACTCTATATCCACTATGCCGCCCCTTCCGGTTTTAAGGTTTAGTTTGAGATTATCTTCTCTTGCGATTTCTCTCTCGATCCTGGCGCGCAAGTGATAAATCTCTTTATGAAAATCCATTTCAATAGGTTTTTCATAGACAAAATATTCAACTGTTTTCATAACCTCTCTCCCCAAATCCATATTTCCGGCAGACGGCCTCCCTTTAATGAGAGCCTGTCTTTCCCAGAGTTTTGCGCTATCCTGATGGTATCTCTTGAAAGATTCAAACGATGAAACAAGTGCTCCTGCTCTTCCCGATGGCCTTAGTCTCATATCAATCTTGTATGCAAACCCCTCATTTGTGGGAATTGAAAGAACGGATATGATTTTCTGACCCAGTCTTGAGAAGAACTCATGCTCGTCCCCTTCATATATGAAAATTAGGTCGAGGTCGGAATTATAACTCATCTCCATACCGCCCAATTTTCCCATACCAAGTATTACCATATTGGATGCATTCCCTTTTCTTCCCGTCTTAGCTCCGACAATTTCACCAGCAAGAGCAAGTCCCACCTCAAGAATCGCCTCGGCAATCATAGAGAGATAATTTCCGACATAGACCGGGTCTACCTCACGATTTAAATCCGCGAGGCAGAGCTTAAGCGTCTCTACATGCTTAAACCTCCTTATTACATTCAGTTTTCCTTCGTATTCTCTCTCTTCATTTATGATTCTTTTAAGCTCTTCAACCATCTCTTCTTTTGAGGCAAAATCCCTTGTGCCTTTTATAGTGAGCACGTCGAGATATTCGGGATGCCTTATCAAGAAATTCGAAAGGTAGACGCTTGTTGAAAAAAGCCTGGAAAGTAGCTTAAGTATATCAGGATTCTCCGCAAGAAGGGCATAAATGAATGTTCGCCAACCGATTCCGGATATAAACCTCTCAAGGTTTCCGAGCGCAGCGTCGGGATCAGGCGAGGCTATAACCTCACCTAAAAATGCCGGTATTACCCTCCTTGCAAGAATCCTTCCCCTCTGTGTGAGCACGACCCTCTTTGAGTCAAGAAGAGTGGATATAATCTCAATTGCACTCTCAGTATATTTAAATCCCAAGTTTCTTAAATTCTCAATCGCTTTATCCCGAGGAACATTTCCTTCCGCTAGGAAATCGGCAAGCTCCCAGAATGCCCTTCCTCCCTCCTCAATCCTCTTTGACGGCTCATAAAAGAGCTGCCCATATATTCGAGAAACATGAGAGGTTATTTCATTGTAGTATTTCTCAAATTCCTCTACATCTTTAAAACCCAACACCTTTGCAAGTCTAAGGAGACCATTGGGATCATCAGGTAATTCGTGTGTCTGAAGCTCATCTGCTAATTGTATTCCATGTTCTGCCTTCCTTAAAAAGAGATATGATACGCTGAGTGTCTGAAAGACATCCTCATCAATAATCCTTCTTTGTCTAAGCTTCTCTAGGGCCTTTAATGTATTCTTTTCTCTCAGATCCTCCATCGCCCCCCCGTTTATAAGTTGAAGCGCCTGCACAAAGAACTCTATCTCCCGAATCCCCCCCCTTCCGAGCTTTACGTCTCGCGCTCTGTGGAGCCTGTCGAGTTTAGCCTTCATATCCTTTAGGTCTTCAACCGACATATAATCGAGGTGCTTTCTGTATATAAAAGGCTCAATCTCTTTGTTGAATTCACTCCCAAGTGAAATGTCTCCTGCAATGGGCCTTGCTTTTATAAGCGCAGCCCTTTCCCATGTATCGCCCCAATAAAAGTAGTGCTCAAGAGCGCCTTCAAATGAAAGCGCGATAGGGCTTTTTCCTCCTCCGGGGCGGAGTCCAAGATCAACTCTATAGAGAAAGCCGTCTTCTGTAATGGCACTGAGCGATTTAGTGATTCTCTCAGCAAGCTTAAAGAAACCATCGGGTTTTGTTGAGTCTTCGTAAATATAGATCAGATCAACATCTGAACTCAGGTTGAGTTCCCTTCCCCCGAGTTTTCCCATACCAATTATGACGAATCTTCCATGAACTGATTTCTTGATCTCTCTTCTAAAAAATATAAACGTCGCTTCTAAAATGCCGCTTGCCAGGTCTGAGAGTTCTTCCATTGTTTCCGGAAAGGTCTCTAGATTCATTATGTCCCGGTAGACGATCCTCGATAACTCTCTATACTTGTATCGCCTTAGCCCGGACATAAGATCCTCTACGGATTTAGAACGCCCCGCAATTGCTGTAGATTCGTCAATGAATTTTTCAGGCGGTTTTCTCCACCGGAGGAACTCCGACCTAAGCAGGACATTTAGAATCTCGGGGTCTTTTATTAGAGTCCTTCCAAGAAATCGGCTGTATGAGGAAATCGTATAGAGGAAAGCCTCTTTCTCCGGTGAGATTCCTTTATGGACCTCTTTAAAACGCTTCAGTACGTTTTCTGCGTTTTCCGCATCTGGAAAGACACTATTCAATCTTAACCTTCCTCGTCTTCTTCCTGCGGGTTTTAGATCTTGGGGGCTTGGTCTCTTTAGATGACCTTAGTATATCAAATGGATTTGTCATCAAATCCATCCCCGTTTTGATAAACTTTAGGGCAAAATCGGCGGCGAGTTTTCTTCCTTCTCTCTGCCCTAAAAGGTTCCTCACGCCTTTTATGGCAAACCCCGCCCCTATAATGCTCTCAGTGGTAGCCCTTATAAAATGGTCTCTTGCCTTCTCCAGATCGGTTAGGTTTCTTTTCTTCATATCTCAATTTTACCATAAACTAGCTCTGTATATTATAGTCGGTTTTGAAAAGTCTCTTATCCGAGCCTAGAGGAAAAAGACTATACCGAAGGCGAGGTTCGCAAGATGCGCGAACCCCAGCCAAATTGCACACGTCGCTGCGTGTCGTTTGGAAAAAGATGGAGATAAGCACCTGCCCCGAAAGTGGAAAGCCAATGAAACAAATTTGTAATTAATAAGAGACCTCTTCGTACTATGGTTTTTGATTTTTCCTCCGAATTTTGTTCCTACGTAGTTAGTTCAATGTGCTCGTTCCTTAGACACCGTTATATTGTAGGTAGTACCACTTAAGATTAGGTTCTAGTGAAATGAGAAAGTGAAGTCAATGAGACTTTAGCCTTAGGAATTTTCGGGGTTTTCTGGGACTTTAGTTCTAGGGCTAGGTTTAGAAATATTCTCACCAAGGCGGTTTAATGGCAGGGTTAAGTCTACTGCTAACACCGAGCTTGTTAAATACGTTCCCTAAATGGTTCTTTACTGTATTCTCACTATCTAGGTTAGGTATAGCTGTATCAATAAAAAAACGCCCGGCTTCTTTTGCTCAACAAGCAGAATAACCTCCAAACAATTTGAAGTCTTAGCTATTATCTTTATGTCTTTTTCAGGTTCCAGGATTCGGTCAATTCCCCCTAGAAAGAGAACAGAGAAAACCACCACATAAATAAAAAGAGGGGAACCTCTATTCCGGAAGCTCCCCTCTTTTAAATCAGATTGGGCTATTCGTAATTAATGTCCACGGTGGGCCTCGCCGCCACAGCATCCGCCGCTTTCGGCTTCTGCCCTTACCTCTTCGACATTGATCTTCATCTTCTTTGCAAGCTGTTTGAGCTCCTTCGGGAAGTTCTCGGCCTTCATCTTCTCAATCACCTGCTCTGCAGCCAGACGATACCGGCTCTCCGTTCTTTCTCTAAATACCATTCCGGTATTGTATGTGCAGAAGGGATATATAAAGCCATTTGGGGTCACATAATGAATGACGCATCTCCTGACCCTTTCGATGCTGTAGTTGTAGTTATCCATAAAGTGCATCCCAGCAGCAAATACAGACGGATAACCATCAAATTTACCGAGGTTGACCCTTCTTCTAGTCTTGTTTTCATAACCATCCAGTGTCTTGAGGAATCCCTCAAATGTAAGCCCCTTGGGGGCATTCTCCTGTTTGAAATACCTCCTTAGTCTGAGAAAGGAGGCTGAAGTTCGAGCCGGGCTTTATCTGATTTGAGATGTCATTTACTTCATTAAGCAATCCCTCCATATCCACAAACCTGGATACGGGAACAACCCTGCCCGTTCCCTTTTCCAAGAATAGATATGTCCCCATAGAGCAGTGTGGATGACATGAAACCGTAAGCGATGGTTTCCCCTTGAGCGCTCCTACGAGCCTGCCAAGGGGCACAGAACACGCCATTGGAAACCAATCCTCCTTTGCATTTACATACCCCGTCTGTTTCTCTACGTCATGTGCAAGGTCACCCAATGTGTATCTCATTGCCATTCTCTGCT
>PSLL01000004.1:12227-25792 GCA_040289575.1 Candidatus Dadabacteria bacterium
CATGCCTGTGAGGGATACGGGCTGATATGCTACTCCCTTTATAACATCATAGTTATCAATGGCGAGTTGAAGCACCCTTCCTACGTGGTGGTTATTAAGACCATTGATGACCGTATCAACAAGGATGACACTGAGTCCGACCTTTCTTGCATTCTCTATTGTCTTGAACTTATACTCAAGAAGAGGCTCCCCCCTTGTCTTTTTAAATATGGCATCATCAATCCCGTCAAACTGCAGGTAGAAACTCTCAACGCCCGCCTCCTTACAGGCCTGGGCAAACTCTAAGTCAGCGGATTTAATCCCGTTTGTATTTACCTGAATGTATTCAAACCCCATATCATGCGCGGTCTTTACTATCTTCAAGAAATTGGGATGCACAGTCGGCTCCCCGCCTGAGAATTGAACCCTGTCAGATGCCACAGGTTTCTGTGTAAGGAGTGTCTCAAGCATCCTCACTACCTCATCATATGTAGGCTCATATAGATACCCGGCGGCGTTGGCATTGGCAAAACATACAGGGCATGTAAGATTACATCTGTTTGTCAGGTCTATAATGGGTAGAGAGCTTACGCTCGTATGCATATTGCAGAGTCCGCAGTGCTCAGGGCATACGGTAGCACTCTTTACTTTAGGATTTTCAAGCCCTCTTTGGTCTCCATACCACATCCTCTCAGCCTTGTAATACATATCCACATCTGAAAAAAACAGGTCTTGAATCTCTCCATGCTCAGGGCATTCCTTTGTCATCCAAACCTTGCCGTCCTCTTCATAAAGAACGGCGGGGATGATCTTCCTACAATCAGGACAGAGCGAATCCACAGTCTTAGGCAGTCCCGTCTTAATTGGGGTTATCTCGTATCCAAAGTAGGTCGTCTTGGGTTGATCTTTCATCCACTTAAGCTCCTTGTTAGCCTCCCCATTCCCGTTTCCATTTCCGTTCGACTTTTTAAATATCTCTAGCATAATACACCTCCTGTCTTAATTATATAGATAAATTCGTGCAAAAACTATGCCAGCCGCTCTATACATCCAGTTTCCAAAAATCCTAATATTTACAGGGAAATATAAAACCATTGAGGCACATAGGTGTGCAATAAAGTCTTTAGTAAGATACCCTAAAAATAGAAGAAAAAGCCGGATGGCATTTTTACATATAATTCTTAGCTTCTTGGACACACATATTTTTAATTTATGCCCAAAAATCAAAGAAAAACTTGCACATATATGTGCAAAGCTATTCTACCCCATCATTATTATCTCATCACATCAATCCCATTGGGTCTACATCAATTGTAATCCTAATCCTGCCAGAGACGGAGGTATGGGAAATCGCATTTATAAGCTGCCTTGAGAATCTATGAAGCGTATTCACGTCCAAAGACTGCATTAGCATCTGCCATCGGTATTGATTCCTTATTTTATATATAGGAGAAGGAGAGGGTCCAAGAATCTTTATAATGCCGATAGGGAGTTTTGATACCAATCTCCTCGCAATTTCCCCCGACTCTCTAGCCGCATTTGCCGTCTCAGATTCGGTTCTCCCACTGAATCTAAAACTTACAATCCTTGAAAAAGGCGGATACCCTAGTTCTTCACGTAGCTCCAACTCCTCATTTAGAAACCCAATGCTATTGTGCTCCACCGCAAACCTGATACTGGGATGTTCGGGGTTATATGTTTGAACTATGACCCGCCCTGCGTGATCTCCCCTGCCCGCCCGTCCTGCAACCTGTGTAATCAACTGAAATGTTCTTTCACCGGCTCTAAAATCTGGGATTCCAAGGGCAAGGTCGGCAGATATAACACCCACAAGTGTTACCCCCGGAAGGTCATGGCCCTTTACAACCATCTGAGTGCCAATAAGAATATCTATCTCCCTTTTTTCAAGCCTTCTATAAAGGTTAAGGAGCTTAATTTTTCCGCCCATAGAGTCTCTATCCATCCTTGCGACACGTGCCTGAGGAAGGATCTTTTTAAGCTCCTCTTCTATCCTCTGAGTTCCTATACCGATAGCCCTTAAATTCGACCCGCATCTGCTGCAATCCTTTTTAAACCTCTCCGAGATCCCACAGTAATGACATCTTAACATATCTTCCTTAATGTGATAGGTGAGAGAAATAGTACAGTTTGGACACATAAGCCGATCCCCGCACCTCGGGCAGATTATGAGTGTTGAGAATCCACGCCGATTAAGAAAAAGTATGGTCTGCTTTCCCCCTCTATAATTCTCCTCAATCGCTTCCCTGAGCCTTCGTGAGAATATATTGCCCTTCTCTCCCCTCATATCCACTATTTCAACCTCTGGAAGTGGTCGCTCCTGAACTCTCAAAGGGAGAGAGATATAGGTAAATTTCTCTTTGAGCACATTGGCATACGATTCAACCGAAGGGGTTGCAGAACCAAGCACAACTACAGCATTTGTCATCTTCCCTAGAACCAGGGATAAATCCCTTGCATTATAGCGCGGGGACTCGTCCTGTTTATAAGACGGCTCGTGCTCTTCATCAACGACTATTATTCCCAGGTTTTTAAATGGGGCAAATATCGCAGACCTGGCTCCTATAATTACCTTGACCTCTCCCCTTCTTGCCATACGCCAGGCATCGAATCTCTCACCATCGCTGAGGGCACTGTGTATCACCGCGATCTCTTTCCCAAACCTTCCGCGGAATCTTTTTACGAGTTGAGGTGTGAGCGATATTTCAGGAACAAGAACAATAGCCTCTTTTTCATTTTTAATGACCTCTTCGACTACACGCAGATAGACCTCGGTTTTTCCGCTTCCCGTAACCCCATGGAGGAGAAAAGGGGAGAATCTTCCCCGTCCTATTGCCTCCTTTATCCTGTAAAAAGCCATTTCCTGGTCGGGGGTAAGCTTAGGAGGAACCTCATCAGAAGGGATTATCTCCGAAAACGGATCCCTAGAAATTTTTTCATGTTCAATCTTTATAAACCTTCTATCCTCCATCCACCGGATATGGCGACTCACGTCGCCGAATACTTTCCTTATATCCGTATAAGAAACCCTTCCATGAGAAAGTATAAAATTCAGAATCTGAGATTTTGTAAAACCGATTTGTTTTGCTCCATCTCCTAAACTCATGCATTCCTGTGGCTGTGGCACGATTATCTTTTCAATTTTCACCTTAGGGTCCGATGAAAGCTCATATACGAATTCTATGAACCCTCTACGTCTGAGAGAATTCAGAATCTCATACGTCGCGCCCTCTACAAGACCAAGAAGCCTTCTAACTGTGGTTTCTCCGGAAACGGATAAGGTTTTGAGAATCAGCTTTTCAATTTCGCCCAGTCTATCCTTGCTGCGTGGGTTTGTCCCCTTTTCCATAATTCTTATGACCTTTTTGAGGGTTATACCCAATCCTCCCGGATGTGCGGACTTAAGAACGATTCCAAGCGATGTCATATAATAACTTGCAATCCATTTGAAAAATTCAAGCCTCTTTTCATCAAAGAGAGGCTCTTCGTCCACAATGTCTATTACTTCCCTGAGGGTTAATCTTTCGGGTGGTTTTCCAAACCCGACTGTAAATCCAAGGGCACATCTATTCTTAAACGGGACCAGAACGCGCTTTCCAATTTGAATTCCATCTTGAAGATTCGTAGGAACCGAATAATAAAACGTCCCCTCATTCTGAATCGGAACTGCGACCCTTATGGTTTCTTTCATGTACGCTTGGAGAGTGTAAACCGTTTTAGAATGAGGTTCAATAGTGGTGGAGGAAAGTCAGTAGGATTTAAAGGCTATTAATACACACAAACATATAAATTGAATTTATGGAATACCGTAAGATGCGAATTCTTTCGATGAGTTATCACATAACTTCTAGTCTATTTCTCTTAGAGATTGATCACGAGTTATTAAAGGAAAACTTAAATGCATTGAGGTAGCAGCGATTAATATATCCCACGGATCTGCAACTTTCTCTGTTGAAATCATTCTACTTCTTTGAATTATAGGCAAGCAAAGCGACTATACAATCAGCACTTTTAATCTAATTAAATACTTTTTTATCAATGCGTTCGCCTGGAGTAAGATACCACACTACGCAACAAATACTTCATATTCCAAATTTTGAAAGTAGATTCGCAAGAGATACAACAATTCCCAATCCCTAGTGCTATGGCTTATGAAAACCTTATATGCCATTTCTACCCCGATAATTTACATATATAACTTCCATTACTTAACACGAAAACACGTATTACCCGAACACCCCAATGTGACCCGGGCGATTTTGACAATAACGCGCTGCTCTCCAGGCCCACGGTATGGATATTTATCAACCCCTAAATACTTCTTCGCAAGACGGTCTATATGAACGTCCGCGCCGTTATGAGTCATCTCAACAACGAGTCCCCGAATCATAACCTGCTCGTAGGGATTTTCGGAATTCATAACCGTTACCGCAACCCTTGGGTCTCTGCGAAGATTCTTCGCTTTAGCCCGCCCCTCAGCGGTGTTAAAAATGACGAGTTCACCGTCCGAATCTATCCAAACCATGCTGATCTGTGGCAAACCATCCGGCATAAGAGTCGCAACCGCAGCAAAGTTTTTGCCTTCAGTAATTAGCTTATGGGCGAGTTCTGGTAATTTAGACATGGCATTCTCCCTCTCAATCAAACCTCAAATAATATCTTTAAGCCTTCTCAGTTAAAACCTCGTACTTCACAGGCAATAATCCTTCTAAATTCAGATGCTTGTAGGCATCAAGAATCTCGATGCCTACAATTCTGTTATCCTCTCCTAAGTCCACTACGATGTCCTCAGAGAGTCGTCTGTTAATCACCCCCTGCTTTCAGTCATCGAGGCGAAGGTAAAGCAAGTCGGTTTTGGCATTATAGCGGATTTGCATCTTTTTCCTCCTACTTTCCGTAAAAGACATAGACTGTTACAGTTATAATAACATTACTTTCGACAGTATAGAACACCTCTACTTTCTTTTGCTCGTAAAATTTATCGTGCCGCTTTTGTATCATAGATTTTGGCTCTTCCCCTACGACCATACTTTCCCACAATGGCGAACCCTGTCTTGATTACATCTTCAATTTCCTCTTCGTTCGTACCTCGTTCATCGGCGCGCTCTAGCGTATGCGGATCAATTCGGATCTCCATATATTCCCTTCACTTACAATTACCGATTTAGATTAAACTAACTCGGCTTTTCTTTTCCAGAAAGGAGTCTGTTCAGGATTTCTTTTTGTATATCCTCGATTTCAGTTTTTACTCTTGTAAGCTCATCGAGGGATTTTCCGCGTTCCCTACATTCATCAAATAGGGCGTCAACCTTTGAAAGCACATGTCTTAATTTCGTCTGAGCCTCTATATTCGCCTTAATGAGCATCTCCTCATTATCCCAGGGGCGCTTTGCGTATGATTCGAGTTCCTTTGCCTGGACGAGCAGTTCGCGCGCGCGGTCCCTATAGCCGTGAAGCGACTGATAGATTATAGACTGAATCTCCCCTCTTTCACCCGGATCTCGCCAGAGGACATTTTCGAGAATACCCAAATCGTTTTCATCAACCTCGCCCCTTCCATCAAGATAGGCTCTTGCTTTAATGAGGAGAATTGATTGTTTATAGCGTCTGTCCGAAAGTACGATCCCCTTCTTCTTGAGTTCATTTCTTATGCGTGAGATAAGCTTTATTACATGAGGCGGAATATGAACGCCCTTTGTTTGAGATTGACAATATCTGAGCTCTTCAACGGTTATAGTGGTCTTTTTTCTCTCAGCCTCATCGGTCTGTATCATTTTTATGAATCGAAAATCCTCTTTTATGTAATCCACAACATATCTGAGCAGAAACCTGTCGTATAGGGCTTCAAGCTCATCTTCTTCTGATGGGAGCTCGTTGCTTGCTCCAAAGAGCGTAATGAGAGGAACCTCAGTCGCTTCAGTACCGTTGTAGAAAACCCGCTCGTTCATAATCGTAAGAAGTGTGTTGAGTATTGAAGAACTCGCTTTAAAGATTTCATCGAGAAAGGCGATGTAGGCTTCAGGCAATTTTCCGGTTATTACTCTTCTATACTCATCGTTCTCCAACCCCTTGAGACTCACAGCGCCAAAGATCTCTTCAGGCGTAGTGAACTTTGTAAGAAGCCACTGAAAGTACTTGGCTCCAGAGACCCTTTTGCAGACCTCATGCGCAAGGAGCGATTTTGCCGTTCCTGGAGGACCAATAAGAAGTACATGACAGCCGCATAGAAGCGCGCAAAGAGCCCCTTCTATGACCTCGTCTCTTTCAAAAAACTCTCCCCTCAATTCTTCTTTTATCTTCTTTAGATTCTCTACCGATCTTTCCATGATATGATGTTTACTCCCTGTAAATTTTGAGAAGTTATTTTTCTTATAATCGCTCCTATGGTCTTGGTTATGGGACTTCCTTGTCCAAGGCTACCCGTAGATGTAATAGTGAACACATCGCTTTTGCCCGTGCTTAAAACAACACCACTTAAGCCCGCACTGATTGGAATTGACGGATCGACATTCTCCGCCTGCACTATTTCGCGCACCTTTCTCTGATCAATTACGGGACTATCTTTTCTCTCATCTATCACGGCATCGGCGATGCTTTCTGCGGCGTCATCTCTGAGCTCCTCTTGAAAGGCGCTCCCTTGCCTTTGAAAAACCGGGACTGATGCACCCTTGAGTGCAGCCATCATCACGACCTTGGGAGCAGTACTGAAATTTATCTTTTTATCCGTCGGATAAACCGTAACGTAGTCTTTAATCTTATTGAAAAAATCATCATCCATTCCACTTATCAGTCGAATTTCTTCAACACTATCGAGCGGTCCATCTTTTATCTGATAAGGATTTTGGAGCTTCGCATAGAACTCGGCATTTGCTCCATTCGGGTCCTGGTCGTTATTTTGCTGCCCCGATATTGGATGATCAAGCCAATTGATTAGGCTCGAGATAAAACGCGAGGATTTACTACTATCTACTCCGACCATTCTGAAAAGCTCTGTAATCTCCACAAGCACCTGACGGTCAACTTGATTCGTAATCTGATTTACAAGTGCGTTTAGGTTCACCTTTGAGCGTTCATCAGTAACCACAACGGATGCAACCCCATCTCCAACTGGGAAGAATGGAACCCTAATACTCCAGTATCCCTGGGAATTCCCACTTTGGTCGCCGAACGGGCCGGCGATTAATGTTAGATTCTCAAGAGATTCATTCTTTATTGTTCCTGCAAGCACATATACACCGGACTTTGCAATGTAATATGCTTTCATCTCATCCCTTGAATTGGCTGATATTTCCGTATTTATTTGTGTGAAATAGATGAGATCAACAACAAGAGTCGTAAGGATTGCAACTACGATAAGCACGATAATGAGTACAACGCCGCTTTCGGATTTCCTTTTTTTTCGTAGATTATTTTCTATAAAAGTCATAACTTAATTATAATTGTAGGAACAATCGCCAAGGATTGTTCCCATTCCAGGCAAATACCAAGATACACACATACAAGCGCATGAATCCTATTACCGATTAATCCCTTTTAATCCGCTATAGGAATTAACACAATAGAATCAAACTCAAAGTCCTCCCCCTTGATGCTTCTCAGGATTAATGTTATGTCAACGGCTCTTGGAAGAGAGCCTGTTTGTGCTGAATCCCACTCATTTACAAATTCATCTGCATCAGTCCTCATGTATGTAAGAGTAAATCCCACTACGCGCTCAGAAAGCGGATATTCAATTGCTCCAGAGTCACTCCCTATCCTTGGATTCTCACTTCTCATTAGGAAAAAGAGGCTGCTCTGTGGAACTGGCTTCAGGTAATATTTGATCTCAGCCTGATCGGAGTCCCCAGAGTTTACCCCCGGCGAGTGGGATAGAGACATAAAATCAATTGAACTAAGCTCCCTCTGTTCTCCCCCCCCTCTTCCAACAAAAAAAGATGATGCGGAAGCACCCTGAACCGGATAAATCATGCCCCTAGGATATGCCATTGATAAGTCTTCGGTCATCTTAGAGATAATAACCCTTGCCTCGTGATAAAGTTCGAGCTTGTCTTCGGCGGAATCCTTTGCGTTTATGATTTGGAAGAAAGAGGCGTAAAGAACGGTTAAAACTATTGACCCAATAAAAACGGCAAGAAGTACTTCAATTAGTGTAAACCCAAGGGTCCCGCGGCATCCCCGCCCCAGATCGGCAGATTGGGAATCCAGAGGGAGAATTCTTAGGGAACCACTACTTGAGGTTAGCCATTGCCAATGTGAGTTCAAATTTCTTTCTCCCTTCATCCCAGGTAATAAGTAAGTCAACCGTTCTTGTTTCTGTATTGAGCCCAGGAACACTCGAAGGCACTATAGAGAGAAACCATTTAAATCCGGGTGCATCCGTGAAATCCCCCTGATCCTGACTCTGATTGGGGAACCCCCCAAGTTCGATTTCTGCGAGTTTCCGCTGTGCAAGAATCTCAGCAATGACAAGGTCTTTTGACTGAGAGGCAAGGATTAAGTTTCTATCTACAGAACCCAAAAGCACGGCAAGCGCAGAGCCAAGTATTGCAACGGCGACGAGAACCTCAAGGAGAAGAAATCCCGAATCCATTGTAGAGGAACAAAATTCTGCTCTTCTACTTCTATTTCTGAAAAAGGTCAACATATTCATCCAGAACGATGGTTCCCCCAGTATAGGGCTTTGTAGCTACTGTATAATCAATGCCCCCTTCTGTCTCAAGATGTATCACGGCAGGCTCAACAAATCCGGTCGGCATAAACAGTATATATTCTCCGCTTCCCTTTACACTCTTTCCACGGCTTCGTTGTGTTATTATATCCTTAAAATAGACGCCATCAGGAAGCCTCTTTACCCCTAAAAGAGGGTCGTCCGTAGTCACCTTAAATTCGTTTCCATCGAGAACCTGTACCCAGTACTCACCGTTATCAATGTCAAAGGCGAGTTTATAGATAGTCTTCTTAAAAACGGCCTCACTGTATAGGTACATTATGATTCCACTCAGCCTTCGGGATGCGCTCTTAATATTTACCTCGCTGATACCCTTAAACTTTGGTATAGCTACCAATAAGAAAGCACCTATCAGAACAACCACCACGACAAGTTCTATGAGCGTAAAACCCCTATTATCTTTCATCGAATGTTCCGACTCGATATATCGTCGTCGCTTGGATAAACACCATCGGGCCCTGGCGATACAATCTCATAAGATCCGTCCTGGGTTTGGTCGGGACCTATGTATTTAAAGTCGTTCCCCCATTGATCCTTTGGGACCTTACCACCTTCGAGGTATCCTTCCCTTGCATAGTTTTGGGGAATTCGCCCGACAGTCGGAGGGACAACCAGAGCCTCAAGCCCCTGCTGAGTTTCGGGATAGAATCCGTTGTCGAGTTTAAACTGTTTTAATGCGGTCTCAAGCTGTTTGATTTGAATCTTTGTAGTCTCAATCCTTGCTTTTTCAAGCCTACCTATAACGTTCGTACTTACTATATATACAAGCCCTGCAATGATGACAAGAACAACCATGATTTCAATAAGTGTAAAACCGCCTTCTTTTGACATCATTTTTCAAATCCTCCTAAGGACAACTAATTACGAATTCATTCGTGATTAGTTATGTCAATTCGTAGCTAAGCATTTCACCTTTACCTGCCGATAGTAGATGTTAAATCAAATATGGGAAGAAGAACTGCAAAAACTATAAATCCGATAACCACACCGATTGCGAGTATCATAACAGGCTCAAGTAGAGACGTAAGCGTAGAGACCGAGGTTTCAATCTGAAGATCGTATATGTTTGCGATCTTTGAGAGCATCTCCTCCAGTTCCCCGGTCTGTTCACCTACGGTTATCATTCGCGTCATAAGCGGTGGGAACACGCCGCTTTCTTTCAAAGGACCCGCAAGACTCGCTCCCTCCCTTACGTTTTCACGAACTCTCTTTAGGGTTTCGACATAGACCGAATTTCCTAATACCGCCTCCCCAATTTCGAGCGCATCGAGGAGCGGGATTCCGCTACCAAGAAGGGTCCCGAGCGTACGCGTGAATCTCGATATTATGACCATTTTTACGATCTTCCCAAATATTGGGAGCCTAAGAATCAAACGATCAAATAATGCACCCCCGCGCTCTGTCTTACTGAATCGGTAGACAATAAAAACCAAACCGACAAACAAAAGGGAAAGGGCAACAAAATTCTGACTTAGAAAACCGCTGAGCTTTATAAGCACTATTGTGATAAGCGGCAGGGCTTTTCGGCTTTCTTCAAATATCTTTGCTATCTTAGGAATAATGTATGTCATCATAAAAAAGAGAACGCCGCTTCCTATGAAGAACATAAATATCGGATAAATAAGCGCGCTTCTTATGCGTGATCGAAGAGCCATCTGCTTCTCAAGAAAATCTGCAAGCCTAAGGAGCACAATATCGAGCGTGCCGCTCGCCTCACCCGCCTTTACGATGTTTATATAGAGATTAGAGAATACATTTGGATGCTCTCTGAGCGCACCGGCTAAAGAGCTACCCTCACTTACCCTCTCTCTTACATGGGTAAGTACCTGGCTGAGTTTTACATCCTCTGTCTGTTCAGAGAGAGCTACAAGAGACGCTTCGAGCGGAAACCCAGCAGAAATAAGCGTAGAGAATTGCCTCGTCGTTACCACAAGCTCTCCCGCATTTATCCCCTTAAATAGGAAAAACCTTCTTGCCTTCTCCTTCTTAACCTCACCGAGAGAAGAGAGAAAGATATTTTGACGCTTCAGCTTCTCAGTTGCTGCCTTGGGAGATTCGGCGTCTATAGTCCCCTGTACCGTCTTTCCCCTTTCATTAATCGCTTTGTATTTATAAACAGGCATCTTTTAAAATCAGAACAGAATACAGGAGTCAGAAGCTTTCTTCTGAATTCCGAATTCTGACTCCCAAATTCTAATTACATCTCATCCTCTTCCGTAACGCGCATGACTTCATCTATTGAAGTTAAGCCCTTTAGAATCTTTCCCGCACCGTCCATTCTGAGTGTAGTCATACCATGCTCAATTGCCTTTTTCTTTATCGTCGTAGAGTCCGCCGTACTCATCGTAAGGCCACGAATCTCCTCATCAACTAGGAGAATTTCAAATATCCCGCTTCTTCCGCTGTAACCCGTACCTAAACACTCATTGCAGCCCTTTGCATGATATAGCCTCCCCCCCGGAAGCTCACTTCTATCAATATCTATTCTTCTTAGCTCATCTTCAAGCGGCGTATAAAGCTCTTTGCATGAGCTGCAGAGAAACCGGATGAGCCTTTGTGCCACAACTGCAACGAGGGAAGACGCTACAAGAAACGGTTCAATTCCCATATCTATAAGCCTCGTTATCGCGCTTGCCGAGTCGTTTGTATGGAGTGTAGAAAAAACAAGGTGGCCTGTAAGCGATGCGTGAATCGCAATATCCGCAGTTTCTCTGTCTCTGATTTCACCTACTAAAATTACATCCGGGTCTTGGCGGAGAATGGATCTCAGGCCATTTGCAAATGTAAGATTCACCTTTGGATTTACCTGAATCTGATTTATCCCCTGAATCTGATACTCAATAGGGTCTTCAATCGTTATAATCTTTTTATCGGGAGAATTAATCCTCTCAAGAGCGGCATAAAGAGTCGTCGTTTTTCCGCTTCCTGTAGGACCGGTGACAAGAATAATTCCGTGCGGGCGATGAATGAGTGAATTTATCGTATCGAGTTTTTTGCCCTCAAATCCCAATTCCTCCAACTCAAGGAGAACTGTAGAGCGGTCAAGGAGCCTCATCACAACGCTCTCTCCGTGTGAAGTGGGGACAGCAGATATACGGACGTCAACATCGCGCCCCGCAATCTTTACACGAATCCTTCCATCCTGGGGCTTTCTCTTCTCTGCGATATCAAGCTCAGCCATAATCTTTACCCTTGATATAATGGACGACTGGAGCCTTCTCGGAACCGCCGTCACTTTGTGGAGAATCCCGTCTTTCCTAAACCTCACTACCATATCTTTTTCAAAGCACTCTATGTGAATGTCGCTTGCCCTCTCCTTTACCGCCTGAAAAAGGAGAGAGTTTACAAACCTGATTATCGGTGCTTCATCCTCTGCCTCAAGGAGATCTTTAGGCTCCTGAAACTCGGACTCTATAATCCCTATGGTTCCATTTTCAATCTCATCTCTCATCTCCGTTCCGCGCTCATAGACCCTATTTATGCAGTCTATAACTACGGGGCCGAGCGCAAGAAACGGCTCTACTTCGCATCCAAAAAGAGACCTTACCTCATCAAGTGCATAGAGGTCGAGCGGCGGGGCAAAGACCACTACGATCTTCCCATCCCCTCTCTTTAATGGAATCAGTTTGAACCTTTTTGCAAAGCTTATGGGAATGAGCTTTATAAGCTCCGGATCAATCTCCCTTTCGGATATGGCGCTTATATAAGGAATCCCATAGAATTCTGAAAGAACCTCTAGAGCCTCTCCATCGTCTAAGATCTTTGATTTCAAAAATGCCTCTTCAAACTTTTCGCCGTTTTTATTTTTGATTATATCATCAATCTTCCCCCGTGCCTCAGGGGCCCTCTCGATTATTATCTCCTCAAGCCTCTTCACATCAATATCCCCCTTTTTCAAACCTCTTTTGCTGAAGGATCATGTTCCGCCTCTGCCTATCCTCAAGGATTTTCTGCATATCGGATTCATCTTTAACTATCTTTGGAGTAAGAAGGATCATAAGATTTACCTTGGTGACTTCTCTCGATTTAAACTTAAAGAGATAGCCAAGAATCGGAATATCGCCAAGGAGCGGAACCTTGCTGACGTTTATGGTTTCTCTATCTTGAACAAGCCCTCCAATTACAATTGTTTGACCGTCTTTTACGACTACCGACGAATCGGCGCTTCTCGTGGTCGTTGCAATACCAAACTGCTGAGTATTGAGACCGGCAGGAGCAGTCGTTGTAGCAGAAACCTCCGTGTGTATGTTTAAACTCAAGTAATCGCCTTCGCCAATCTGGGGAGTGATGTCAAGCAGTATGCCGACGGGTTCACGGTCTATAGTCTGTACAGTAACGCCAGTTTGTCCGACGGTGCTCCCTGTAGGAAAGGGAATCACATCGGCTACGGTAATTTGTGCCTCCTCATTATCCCTGGTAAGAAGGCTGGGAGTAGAAAGAACATTAACATCATTCATAGAAGAAAGGGCCTGAACAAGGGCACTATAGGCCGGGATCTTAACGCCGTTGATATTGACCGTTTTACCAACAACCCCCAGGAATAACCCGTTTACACCTCCAAGCGAGGTTGCAAAAGACTGAGGGCTTGCCGCAACTCCAAGAAGGCTCGGCAATCCAGGAAGATTAGTTCCGGCAAAGCCGCCTCCATTATGATCAAATGCAAAACCGAGGCTGAAGCTCGTCCCAAGCGCCCTTAGCCTGTCGAGGCTTACTTCGAGTATCGCAGCCTCAACAAAAACCTGTTTCCTTCTTATGTCCAACTCATCAATAACCTTTTTTATAGTTTCATAATCCCTGCGCGAGCCTACAATTATAATAGAATTTGTAGCAGGGTCGGCGG
>PSLL01000004.1:25882-41552 GCA_040289575.1 Candidatus Dadabacteria bacterium
CCCCCCGCCGATTGTCCGAGACTACTAATGGTCCCGGTCTGCCCCCCTTGAAATAGAGTTCCGGTCTGTCCCCCCAGATATTGGCCTCCGAAGGTTCCCCCTCCCAATCTCCCCAGCCCACCCAATCCAGTGGTTCCTCCTATCCCTCTGCGTGAGGATGGCTGCACGGGTACTGCAGCTCCACCCCCTCCAGAGATTAAATTAGAGAGAACACTGACCACCCCTGCAGCGTTTGCGTTTTGAAGGCGAATTACATATATTCCCTGCTCCGGCTGTTCTATCTCAACGTCGAGCTTTTCAATTACCGCTTTAATCTTGGCCATATCCTGAGGACGGGCGATTATTATGAGCGAATTGGTTCTTTCATCCGTGATTATTTTAAGCCCTAAAACCCCCTGCCCTCCCCCCCCTGTTCCCGATGTAGCACGGGTTGGAACTCGTGCAGGACGCCTTTGAACCGGTGCCTGAAACACACCCGGCTGAGTAGTAGGAGTAGATTCAACATTGGGAGACAGGCTCTCCCCCCCAAAGATTGCCGTGAGTTTATCGGCGACGTCTGCGGCATCGGCGTGTTTAATCTTTATGAATTCAATTCTGGTTTCCGCATCAACATTTTCAATAATCTTGAGAATTCGGTTAAGATTCGACGCCGTATCTATGATAATGAGTGTATTCGAAGACGGGTAGGCTATGACATCCCCTTCTTTGGAGACAAGTGGCTTTAGCGCATTTGCGATCTCTGCGGCGTTTATGTTCTTAAGCGGAACGAGTCTTGTAACGAACTTATCTGAGGGAGAGCCGTATTCAAGCCCGATGCCCGTAGGAAGGCTCTCGGTTTTTACATCCCTCTTGGGAATTATCTTACTTATACCATTTTCCTTTACTATTGCGAACCCGTTTAAGTCTAAGATTGCCTCAAAGAGCCTTAGAGCATTCTGCTTTTTAAACCCCTCTCGGGGCGTCACTATTGTTACCCTCTTGCCCTTTACCGATTCATCCAGAATGAACGTCTGACCGGTGATTTCACTCATAGTCTGAATCAGGTCCCTTATGTCCATCTCATTCTGAAGGTTTATTACCTCTTCTTCAGAGGTGGCTGTCTGCACCGCCCTAGGTTGCTTTATCTGGGATTGTAGGAATTCTTCCTGAAATCTTATTCTCCCTCCCTGGGCAGAGGCCCTTTCTTGAGGAATCTCCAAGACCTGTCCTACGGTTACCCTGCCGCTCCTAAGGTTATTAACACTTTTTAGTTCTTCAACAGGGACCCGAAATCTTTTTGCTATACTATATAACGTGTCTCCCTCCTTAACCGTGTAACTTGCCTTTCCCGCAATTGAAGATTTCGTCTCCTGTTTCTTTATGCCTATACTTTGCGGTTGGGAAACCTCTTCTGTAATTCCCGGAGTCGGAGCCACAGTTTCTTCCTGTTCGGCTTCTTCGCCTGTTTGAATCCCCCCTTTGTTGCCCTGAGCAATTGTAATCCGACCTATCTTTTCGGTAGACGCCTTATCTGATTCTATCCCCCCTTGCCATTCCCCTAGAGCATTATAATAAAGAAAGCGGGGTATCTGGAAACTGTTATCATCGTATTCGCCGTATACGCTACCAAGGCTTGGCTGAGGAAGGGCTCGAGCGTAATGTCCGTCTAAAGCCAGAATAATCATAGAGATCAACAAAGGCTGAAAGGCTCTTTTCATATCGTGGATTCCTTTTATATCACGTAGTCATCGAGAATTCTATTTTTCATTCCGAACTCTTACTCTACCTCTGTGCCCAAATTCAACATTCCACCAACCGTTTTTTGACCCCCTCCATATAATATTGCTTCTTCTATCTAACCGTGTATTGATATGTCAGATCCTGTCCCCCCCTTGTAATGTCTATACTAAAGCGGGATTGCTCCCTTAGCTCTTGAAATACGGCAAAGGCGTTTTCGATGTTATCAAGCTCCACATTGTTTATCCTATGCACCACATCCCCGTTTCTAATCCCTATCTTAAAGAAGATACTATTGGGCCTTATGGCAAAAAACCTCAGCCCGTCTTCCTGTGGAATGGCACGGGCTTGAGTTAAGAGCTGATTTGGGTCATTCAGAGCATCATTTAGCATCTTTTGATCAATTTCATAAACCCCTTCAGATACCTCCCTTATCCCCTCGCCTTCAACCTGCGGCATGCCCGAATTCTGTGCAGAAACGTTCTCTTTTCTACCGTGCGGAAGCCTTCCCAACGACGCAAAACCCCGGCCCGACTGAGGGTGAGAAGAGAAAACGTTGCCCATATCCTTTTTACATTTTATCGTCTCAGGCCCATCAGAGCGCTCAACTATGGCGATACAGTTTTCAACCTTCCCAAGCTTTACATTCTCAGAGGTAATTATGTCAATTACATCCCCCGGAGCGTAGCCCCGAATCTTGCCGTTATCAAGGTTCTTTATAACGGCGGTAGATTTTTCCCCAGGTTTGAGAACAGTTCCGAGGAGTTCGAGATTAAGTGTAGTCTGAGGAACACTGTTTGGATTCAGGTCGCCTGAGCCCAGAGATGTATTTCTTAAGCCAAATATGTTTCTCCTTAATATAACATTATAAGAATCACGAGGATATATTGGTTTAATATCTGTACTTTCATATTTGGCAACGGCAATCAAATTACGGCGAGCCTCAGATAAAGGAGGAAACACACTTTTTCTAATCTCATCGCCCACAATCCGGGCTATAGAATAAGAAAGTCCTGCAATAAGTATGAGGTTTATAACCCAGATATATTTCTTCAGAAGCGATACAATCATTTAAGTAGATTGATTAATTATAGCTAAAAAAATAAAGCGTTTTACTTTATAAGTCAAGAGCAATTCCACCCTACACCTACCTTTTCTAAGTAGGACATATACTCATACGCCTCTACAAAATAAGAATCATCTCTATATGTTATTTTTTATCTCCTCCTTCAGGTAACTGGTGGCTGCTTCTGGGGGTGTGGGGTTTATAAAGAACCCTGCGCCCCATTCAAACCCCGCTATACTCGTAAGGCGTGGAATTAGCTCTATGTGCCAATGGAAATCGAAATCAATCGAATCCCAGTGCTGAGGTTGACCAGGGCGGTAGAATTTAGGGGGGGATGTATGTATCACAAAATTATAAGGCGGGTCATTCAAGAGCCTTTTGATTGATGTAAGGCAGAGCTTTAGCACAGGGGCGAGATCCCTTAGCTCTTCGTCGCTCAGCATAGAAAAATCATGCAGGTGTTTCTTAGGGAGTACCCATGTCTCAAATGGAAAGCTCGAAGCAAATGGGGCCCATATAATGTAGTCTTTTGTCTCATAAACGATCCTTGCCCCAAACTCGATTTCCTGTTTTATGAGATCACATATAAGACACCTCTCTTTGGCTCTGAAGTTCTCCCTGCAGCTGGTAAGCTCCTGCTTTACCACAGGCGGAACCATAGGGGTTGCGATAAGCTGTGAGTGTGTGTGCGCAAGCGATGCCCCAGCCTGAGCCTTGTGATTTTTGAATATCAATATATACCGAAGTCTAGGATCATGAAACAGGTCTCTTATCCTCTCCCTAAAAGTCACAAGTACATCCCTAATCCAATCCACATCGAGGTCGCCGAGACTCTTGCCGTGGTCAGGGGTTTCTATAATTACCTCATGTGCTCCGGCGCCACTTACTACATCAAATATCCCCATCCCATACCTAATCGCATGATCCTCTATCTGGAGAGCGGGGAATTTATTTGGAACAACCCTTACCCTCCATCCAGGGAAGTTGGGCTTTGACTCGTTCCTCCTTATTGCAAAGATTTCAGGAGGGGTTTTTTCCTCCGAACCCTCACAGAAAGGACACACAAACACCGTCTTATCCGACTTATCATCTTGTTGAGCAATTGTATAATCACTCGGCCTTCTTGCCCTTTCAGGCGATATTATCACCCATCTATTTCTAATTGGGTCAAATCTAAGCTCACGCATCCAGTCCTCCAGATAATAGCCAATAAAAGCTCGGCCATATATAAAATATCAGGAATCGGCTAGAACCTCGCCGCGAGTCGGTGATTGATTTATATCTATTTGTTTATACATCTTATATTGCATCTAATCCTAATACTTTACTCATGCCCTTGTCAAGAATTTGTGTAGAAAGGTATAAATAGATATACACTCATATTGCGGGAAAAGCCGTATCACTTCAATCGGAGAATTCTTCAAAGAGAATAACAATGAAAAAAATCAGGCAGAAGGGTTTGAAAGAATCCTGCTGCCGCCTTTATAAATAATTTTTCTTGCAAGCTCCTGTCCGGCGGATCTATAATTCTGCACCGACTCTTCGATTTCCTCTCTGACCACCTCCCTGCCATCTGGAGAAGCTATTAACCCAATGATTCTAATTCTATTATCTAGAACCGAGGCATGGCACCCTACGGGAACCTCACAACTGCCGCCAAATCCCTCAAGAAATGCCCTTTCGGAGAAGACGGCAATTCGTGAATCTTCATGATTAATTTGAGAAAGTATGCCTATAACCTCTTTATCATCCGCCCTACACTCAACTGCCACTGCGCCCTGCCCCGGAGCAGGAACAAGAACATCAACAGGAAAGCATTCTGTGATCTCGTCTCTAAATCCCAACCTCTCCAAACCCGCAAGCGCAAGCACAATGGAGTCAAGCCCCTGGGTTTTTAATTTTCTCAATCTCGTATCAACATTTCCCCTAAGTGAAAAAACCTGAATGTCAGGACGGATATGGAGAATTTGAGCCTGGCGCCTGAGACTACTCGTCCCAACCCTTGCTCCTTTCGGGAGATGATCGAATTTAATACCCGCCTTTGATACAAGGGCATCCCTTGGGTCATGCCTCTCGGCTACCGCTCCGATTACTAGTCCTTCGGGAAGAGATGTCGGAACATCTTTCATACTGTGGACGGCAAGGTCAATTTCACACCGAAGAAGAGTCTCTTCAATCTCCTTTACAAAAGCCCCCTTACCGCCGATTTTAGAAAGAGGCACATTGAGAACCTTATCTCCGATCGTTTGGATTTGATGTATCTCTATCTCTATTCCGGGGAATTTACTCTCTACAAGGCTCCTTATGAACCCGGCCTGCCAGAGCGCAAGGCGGCTTCCTCTACTCCCAATCCTTAATGTCTGCCTCATCTTCTAAGAATTCAAACTCTGTATCGAGTTGGAACAGCCTTTTTATTGCATCCACATATAGAGCACCGATGGAACCAGAGGATTCCTTTTTGAGATTTGTTAGCGGACTATGTAGAATCTTCCCTATAATCCCTGATGCCATGGCTTCAATTATATTCTTCTCCCTCTCCGAAATATCCCCAATCCTGCGAAGCGCCCTTTTAACCTCAGCCGATCTAATCTCTTCAAATCTCTTCTTAAGTGATATTATTGCGGGAACTACACTCAAACCATCAAGCCACCTCTGAAAATCCCTCTCCCCTTGAATGGCAATCTCTTCTGCCCTCCTAGCATTCTCTCGCCTTATCCTCAGATTCTCATCTAGCACCCCTTGCAGGTCATCAACATCATAGAGATATACGTTTTCAATCTCCTCTACCCTTGGGTCAATATCTCGTGGAACAGCTATATCTATCATAAACATAGGTTCATTCTTCCTCAGCCTCATTGCCTCACGCACGTGCTGTGGTCTGATTATAAAGTCCTGTGAACCCGTGGCCGTAATCACTATATCCACATTCCTCAAAAAATAGTGTATCTCCTCTATTCTCACCGGCTTCCCTCTGAGCCTGTGTGCAAGCTCCTCGGCACCCTCCAATGTGCGGTTCGCAATTAGCAGTTCCCTTATTCCTATCCCCGACAGGTGCTTTGCCGCAAGCTCCGCCATTTCCCCCGCACCTATGACCATTACATTCCTCTTTGACAGATCATGAAAGATCCTCTTTGCTAGCTGAGCGGCGGCATTACCCACAGAAACCCCTTGGGTTCCAATCTTGGTCTCTGCCCTTACCTTCTTTGCTACAAAAAAGGCACTGTGAAAGAGCCGATTGAGAATTAGCCCGGTAGTCCCCTTCAAATTAGCCGTCTTATAAGCCTCCTTTACCTGCCCCAGTATTTGAGGTTCCCCTATTACCATAGAGTCCAGGCTCGATGCCACCCTAAATAGATGCCCTACGGCTGTATGGCCAAACAAAACATAGAGATAAGAGGAGAAAAAATCCAGAGGTATCCTATGAAACTCACAGAGGAATTCTTTGATCTCTCTTACGCATTGATCGGCATCCCCCGATACAGCATAAACCTCAACGCGGTTACAAGTGGAGAGCACAGAACACTCTTCAACGCTCTTTTTCTGATATAGCTTGATAAGACCCTCTTCAATCGCTTCTTGAGAGAATGAAAATCGCTCCCTTACCTCAACCGGAGCGCTCTTATGATTAAGTCCCACAAGAACTATCTGCACCATTTAAATAAATTACTGGGAGGATTCCTAACTTACCTACTTCCAGAATTTATACCGAATTCATTTAAGTATATAACAAAATTAAAACTTGATTAAGAACCTGCATAACTTCCCGGAGTTTTAAGATAGGAACAGATAGTACATAGGTTGGGGAAAGATTTCAAGGCCGACTTCTATACACTCTGCTTTTGGTTCGATATGCACTCAAGAAGCACGGCGATCTATAAACTTTTATCACCTCTCCTTTCCCCTCTTTCTTATCTCCCAGGGTTTCATATCATTCTCCCAAAATCTCTGCTCTCTCCATGGGTCGCCGTACATGTGGTAGCCTCTAAGCTCCCAGAATCCAGGCTCATCTTCAATCATAAACTCTATTCTGTTAACGTACTTTGCACTCTTCCATGCGTAAAGCTGAGGAATAACGAGACGAAGAGGAAATCCATGTTCAGGCTCAAGCGGTCTGCCATTGAGATTATAGGCAAAAAGAGAATCCTCTTTAAGAAAATCCTCAATCGGAACGTTTGTCGTATATCCCTCCATACAGTGGATCATCAGGTATTTCGCTTCGGGATTAGGCTCGACTAAATCATAAATGGTTCTTGTGCTTACCCCTTCCCAGAGCATATTTTGCTTTGACCACTTTGTGACGCAGTGAAAATCCGCAAGCACCTCCACCTTAGGGAGTTTTATAAATTCATCCCATGTGATTACTTTTTCCTCCTTTACTTCGCCACTTATCACAAAACGCCATTTTTCTTTGTTGAATGCCGGTCTAGGGGCGATGTCATAGACGGGGAATTTTTGGGTTATAACCTGCCCCGGCGGGATTCTCCTCTGATGAGTAACAGTTGGGCTTATGATTTTTTTCGTTTCGCTCATTTTGTCTTCCTTTTTATTAGCCTCGAATGAACGCAAGTTCACGCGAATAAAACAGGTTTTGTTGTAGGAGCGGCTTCCAGCGATTAGTATCACACCAGAGATGGTGCTCTTACTCTCGTTGTTTGTCTTGCGTCTAACGGTTACTAAAGACCAATAGCTACGCGTTATTTTACAACACCCCTCCTACGGGCATAATGACTATCTCCTCGGTCAAAGTTCCTCCGGGCTGTTTATATATATTCACAACGGCTCTTGCAACGTCTTCGGGTTTCATCATCCTCGTTCTATCCCAATTCCCCGGAATCTCATTCCAGAGAGGCGTGTCTGTAGGCCCAGGAATAATAGCCGTGACCTTTATTCCTATTCCTCTGAGTTCCTCCCTTATAGAATTTGTAAAACCAATAAGCCCGGACTTTGAGGCGCAGTATGCAGACCAATTTGGAAACCCTGTCTTAGAGGCGACGGAGGCTATGTTGAATATATGCCCCCCTTCTCCCATGAATCCAAGGGCATATTTTGTCATAAGAAAGGCTCCGGTCAAATTTACCCTAATCGTCTGCTCCCATTTAGACAAGTCTAGGCGGGAAACAGATTCTACAAAAGCGACCCCCGCATTATTAACAAGGGCATTTATATTACCGCTGATCCGGGAAATCCGATTTATAAAACTCTTAACCTCCTCTTCAACCCCAACATCGCATACAACGGCTAAGGCCTCTCCGCCTCTTTCTTTTATCTCCCTTTCAACCGCCTTTATACTACTGAGCGTTCTTGCGCATATTACAACCGCTGCCCCTTCCTTAGCAAATTCAAAGGCTATCTCCTTTCCTATTCCTTTTCCCGCCCCTGTAACAACTACGATCTCTCTATTCATTTGTACTTTCCTATAAAGCTCAGGAATTCCATCCTAGTCCTTTCATCCTCTTTAAAAGCCCCGTGCATTGCGCTTGTTATCATCTTGGCTTCTGCCTTTTTAATCCCTCTCATCGCCATGCAGAGATGGTAGCCCTCCGCAACAACCGCCACTCCGTCCGGGTTTAGAACCTCGTTGAGTAAATCCGCAATCTCTATTGTCATCCTCTCTTGAACCTGAAGCCTCCGTGAGAACATCTCAACGATTCTCGGAATCTTACTTAGCCCAATTATCTTTCCGTTTGGAGTATATGCCACGTGACATACACCAAAAAATGGAAGTAGATGATGCTCGCAGAGGCTGTAAAATTCTATATCCTTTACAACCACCATCTCATCATATTTTATATCAAATATCGCACCATTAATTATCTCCTGAGGTGATACCCTGTATCCCGCAGTGAGTTCTCTATACATCCTTAAGATTCTATCAGGCGTGCCTTTAAGCCCCTGACGCTCAGGGTCTTCTCCAATCTCACGAAGAATCTCCCTTACCGCTTTCTCAATGCTCATGCTGTCGTCTTTCCTCCTCAAAAGATTTAAACACCAATGAACGCAAATATAAAATCAGAAGCCGGGGGTCAGAGGTATCTTTCTGTATTCTACCTCCTGAATTCTTCTTTGCACTTTCAATTGTTATCCTCAAAATATTCGAAATAGTTATCCGATGTTTCCCAGAGTTTTAGATGAAGTAGTCTGCCTTTGTCCATCTTAGGCTGAAGTTTTATCCATATATACTTCACTATGTTCTCCCCAGAAGGGGTAAATTCTCTGAAGTAGGGGATCTCAATATCTAATCTAGCGTGGTCGAGTTCATCTATGATGTCCTTCATTATTCTGTCCAGGTCGCTGAGATTTATTATCATTCCGGTATCCGGATCAATATCCCCTGTCACCTTAACCTCAACATAGTAGTCGTGTCCATGTCCCTTAGGATTGTTGCATTTGCCGAATATACGGCGATTTTCTTCATCGGAATACCTCTTTGCATTAAGCCTGTGGGCGGCAGAAAAATGATAGACCTTTGTTAGAGCACATACCTCTTTCATTATTCCCTCCAGTAATCCACATATAGATCAGGGGTCTCATAAAGCCTGATTCTATAGAGTCTACAGTCCGAGGTTCCCTCGAGCTTCTTTTCTATTAAATCCCACAAAACACGCGATATGTTCTCCGTTGTAGGAATTAAGTCTTTGAAATACGGGTTGTCCTCATTTAGAAATTTGTGGTCAAAGTCCTTGAGAACATCGTTTATTATCGGTTTTAGGTTGTATAGATTTATAATCATTCCTGTATCCGGATCAACTGTGCCCTCAATAGTAACTTCGAGAATATAGTTATGCCCATGACCGTAGGGACTTATGCATTTGCCAAATACGGCTTTATTCGCCTCTTCATTCCATTTTGGGTTCCAGTAGCGATGAGAGGCGGAAAACTCTACCCTTTTTGTAAGAAGGGTCTTATATCCCATGATTTCTCCCTCGGATTTTGATTGAAATTCCTAGAATTCGGCCTTTTCCGTTTCTCTTCATTCTCTATTTGATGCTGAGTAGGCATCAAATAACACTTTATTAGATGAGCGATATTGGGCTTCAGATGCCAAGTATTAACACCCAAACCCTTGCATGATTATAATAACATAGATTAGCAGGTCTTACTAATCCGTTTCCTTTTTCCCAACTCTACGGTAGTATTTATTTCATGGAAGGCAGTTCGGAAAAAGTTATTGAAGAACTCCTGGATAGGCTAGAAAAAGAGCGAAAAAAGATCTGGATTGCAAAAGGCTCGGCGGAATTTCTACTGGTTCTATTTGCTTCTCTTGGATTGGTTTCTCTGCTCTCCATATTCTACTCGAATAGTATCTATTTCTCCGTGCTGAAAATCCTGGCTATACTGACCTTATGCTTGGGTTTTGTAAAGTTCCTCGCTCCTGTCCTACTAAAAAAGGAAGAGAGAACCAAACTGGCTTTGGAGATTGAAAAGATATCCCCTGGCCTCGGAGAAGATACACTAAATGCACTTCTTCTTATGTCTGATTTAAACAGAACCCAGAGAGGGCTTGGCGTTTCAAGATTTCTCACAGAAGCCCATGTAAATGAGGTTGCCCGCAAACTCAAATCCCTGGACTTATCCCCTGCCCTGCCGAGAGAGAAAATAAAGATTTACCTAAAGCCCATCGTTCCCACTTTTGTTTTATCGCTGACTGTATTTATATTTGCGCCAAGGGATTTTCAACGTTTTTTATTCGGTGCACATATCCTACCGCACTTAGAACCGAATTCCCTTGAGCTTGCGGATATTAAAATTGATTACATCTATCCGGCACATACGAAGCTTGCCCCTCGGGTTGTAAACGGAAGCACCGGAGATGTGAGAGCCATAAAGGGAACACGCGTGATTTTTGAAGCGACTCCGATGAGACCATTGGGTAGAGGAGAAATTGTCATTCAAAATGGCCTCACCATCCCCATTGGCTGGAATGGAAAAAGGATAAAGAGCGAATTTACAATCCTATCAGACGGAGATTTTTTCATTCAAGATAAAAAGGAGAACCTCAGATCTAGGATCTTTAGGATCACATCCGAAGAAGACAAAAGCCCAAAGGTGGCCATTGAGTCTCCAGGTGGAGATATTGTAGATGTCGGGGAAAGGGAAAACCTAGACATTTTATATAAAGCCCAGGATGATTTCGGACTTACAAAACTCCTCCTCACCTGGAAGACAAAGAAAGGCGAATGGAGCAAACCCATAGATGAAATGAAAGGAGAGCCAAAATCAATAGAGGGCAAATTTACCTGGGACCTCATCGATGTTCAGTCAGAGCCGGATGAGATAATAGAGGTTAAGATAAATGCCTATGATAACGATACTGTATCGGGCCCCAAAGTCGGGACATCAAACGTGATTAAAGTCAGACCCAATAACCCAAGAAAAAAACACGAAGATAATATAGCCTCAGTAGAGAGGCTTCTAGAAGAACTCCTAGATGTTTTGGGAGACGACATAGAGCATCGCCCTAATGATAGAGGTGCCAAAGTAAGCGACGTTGAAATGGTTCAAGAAAACATAGCGAGCAAGATCGAAAAATTAAGAGGTTCTTTAAATGGAATTCTGGATAGGATGAAAAGCGATGATTTTTCAGACTATACATATTTTGTGGGACTCTCGAACATGAATGTAAGAATAAGTGATATACTGAGTGAACGCCGCGATTTGATCTCGTCGTTTTCGCCTTCGGATTTCTCGCGGCTCGGCGACCTTATAAAGAGGGAAATAAACGAGTTTGAGGGCGACATATTATTTTTGGATTCCACAATCAGGGGAGAAAGACTCAGAGAGTCACTCCTATACGGAAGAGATGCACTTGGCAGATACAATGAACTTTCAGAACTCCTCAAGAAGCTCAAGCAAGGGGGCAAGGGGGAGACAAAAAAAGAGATTGAAAAAAAATTAGAAGAACTAAAGGGTCTCATGTCTCGGCTATCCCAAAAGCTGAGTTCCCTAGGTAGAGATGTTCATGAGGGATTTCTAAATCCCGATTCATTTAAGACACTGGATTTAGAGGGAAAATTAGATGAGATCACGAGGCTGATTAACAGCGGAAAGATTGATGAGGCTCTTAATCTGATCTCCAGCTTTGAAGGCAGCCTCCAAGAGATGATTGCCTCTCTTGAAAACGGGTCTCAGATAATGAACTCCAATCTGTACTCAAGCCAGATTACAGGGCTAAATGAGATCCTTGGGAGAATAAAGGGTTTAGAAGTCAGAGAAAAGTCTCTTAAAGAAAAAACCCAAGATGTTAAAGACTCACTTTTAAAAAATCTGCCCAGTAAGATAAATCCAATTGATTTTGTAGAAAGAGAAAAAAGGAAGATTGAGAGACTAAAAAGCCTCATTATGGAATCAGAGGCTAAGATCTCCGACAATATTGAATTGCATGAGTTCATAGAAGGCTCTCTTCTTACCAGGAGAATCCTTGATGAAGCCGACGAACTCAAGCACTGGCTTGAGGCACTTGAATTTAGTGAGGCTCTAAGAGGGGCAAAAGACATTGAGGAAAGAACAATCGGACTCAGAAACCTCAGTGATCTTGGAGTCGGCAAGATTGCAAAGGCGCAGCGCGAGATAGAGCAGTCCGCAGAGCTTGCAGGAGAGATACGTCGGGATATTGAGCGCATTAGAGGAACAGAGGGAAAAGGAGGAAGGATGGATGAGCTCGCCAAGAGACAGGATGAGATTGAAAAAGAGGCATCGGAATTATCCGAGAACTTAAAAGGATTATCTCAAGATGCCCTTCCCCCAGATATACAAAAGGGGCTGGATGAATCAAGGGATTTTATGCACAGCGCATCCAGGAGTCTTAATGGAAAAGAAATATCCAAAGCGATCTCAAGTCAAGAAGAGGCCCTAAAGACACTCGAAAGAGCCAGAGAAAAGACAAGCGAACTTCTCGAAAAATACCAAATGAGCGCAAGAGGAGGGGGACTTCCCGTTCCTCTTGTTTTGGGAAGGGATCAATCTAATGAGGGAAATGGCATTGGAATTGACACAGGCCACGTAAATATTCCGCCTCCCGGAGAAAGGGTTGGAAGGGAATTTAAAGAGAGTCTAATGAAGGCACTAAAAGACGGCTCACCCGAGGGATACGGTGAGCTTAACAAGAAATATTATGAGAGAATTATAAAGTGATACGTTTTATTTTCCTGATTTTGCTATCTTTCTTTTATGCGAATTACTCCACCCCAGCCTCGGATTTTCCCGCACTGATAAAAAGTGGAGAAATATACCTCGATAAATGGCAGGTAAAAGAAGCCTCTCAAATTGCCGATAGGGCTATAGAACTCGCCGGTAGTCCCAATGATAAAGGCCGGGCTTTTTACATGAAATCTCAGGTCGAGTTCTATAAAGGTAGATACAGAGAGGCGGTAAAATACGGGAAAGAGGCTTATGCACTCTATAGAGACAAAGAGGTTGGCGATTTTCTAGACTATATATCAAAAGTCGCCGAGACAGGAGAAAAATTCAAAGAGGTCAAAACAGAACTCTTTATAATAAGATACATCCATCCAAAGGACTCCATTCTTCCTGTATATGCTCAAAGAACGCTTGAGAAGGCATACTATGAAATCGGCTCGGATTAAGAAACCTATCCCGGCGATCCGGTAATTGTCGAAATATATCCCGATCCCGAGAGCTTTGCCGTTGCTTCAACCCTTTCACAAAAGGACATCGCTACAACAGGAGTCGTAGGTATATGTAAATTCAACCGCATTATGATTATATCGCCCAGACTCTTGCCTAAGGGCTATATGTGGCTTGATGCACTCGCGCATGAATACACACACTATCTCGTATTCATTAAAAGCGAAAATACAGTTCCCGTGTGGCTTCATGAAGGAATCGCAAAATTTGAAGAGAAAAGATGGAGGGAAAAAAAGAGACAGGTTCTCAACCCATTCTATGAAACCCTCCTTGCAAGGGCTTTAAAAGAAAATAGCCTTGTCCCTATAGAGAAGATGCATCCATCTTTTGGAAAACTCGAAAGTGCTTATGAAGCTCAGCTTGCATTCGCACAGGTAGGAACAATAGTAGACTTTATCGTAAGAAGATGGGGTGACGGCGCGCTCCTCAAACTGCTCGAAAGCCTGAGAGAAAAAAACGATTACAGATCAGCGATAAAACAGGTTACAAAGATGGATTTCCCTCAGTTTTATAAGTCGTGGTCAGACAATCTAATGAGAAGAAAACTCATAGAAAGAATCCCCAAACTAAAGGTAAAGGAATTGAAGTTCGAGGAGAGTAAAGGAAGATCCCAAGACAAAGAACAGGACATAGGAGACTTAGACAGCACCCAGGCAAGGGATTATGTAACCATCGGCGATATGTTGAAGGCCAGAGGGAGACTGGAGGCCGCCGCTTATGAATACGATAAGGCCTTAAATTTCGACCCGATCTCACCTATTATATTGAACCGACTTGCCTCAACCCAAATAGCACTTGGAGAATACGAAAAAGCAGAAGAGCTTCTCTTACGTTCGATTAAGTTCTACCCGGAATTTGTAGACGCATACAACAATCTTGGGGAAATTTACATAAAAAAGGGGAACTTTAAAAAGGCCGAGGAGTCATACCAAAGTGCGATATCCATAAACCCATTTGACCCGGAGCCACATATTGCTTTAATCTCAATATATGAAAAGCTCGGTCTATCCGACTCGGCGGAACCCGAAAGGAGAGTCTTAGATATTTTGGTTAAAGAGAATTAGACACGAATGGAAGTAATCAGGATACACGATACAATGTAAGATAAATCATGTATCATGCATCTTGCATAATTTCATTGACGAGGATCTCAAATGAGCAGATACAAATATGGAAGCAAAGAGGATATAGAAAAGGTAAAGGGAATCTCCCATATAAAAAGAGAAATCCTGGAGGAGATCGGAAAGGTAATAGTCGGACAGGAGAGGGTTATAGAACTTTTGCTTATATCTCTTATATCCTCGGGGCACTCTCTTTTTGTTGGGGTGCCCGGGCTTGCAAAAACCCTCCTTGTAAGTACGCTCTCAGATATTCTTAATTTGAAATTCAGCAGGGTTCAATTTACACCCGATTTGATGCCCTCGGATATCACCGGTTCTGAGGTTTTAGAAGAAGACAGGACAACGGGGAAGAGATTTTTTAGGTTTATACAGGGCCCGATCTTCTGTAATATACTCCTCGCAGATGAGATAAATAGGTCATCTCCAAAAACCCAGGCCGCGCTCCTTCAAGTCATGCAGGAGAGAAAGATAACAGTTGGCGGACAGACTCATATATTAGAGCCTCCTTTCCTGGTCTTTGCCACCCAAAACCCGATTGAACAGGAAGGAACATACCCTCTACCCGAAGCCGAGCTTGATAGATTCATGTTCCAGATTGACGTAGACTATCCGTCTCTTAATGAAGAGATAGAGATCGTAAGGACTACAACCGGAGCATATAAACCCGAGCTTAGACAGGTGGTTGACGTTTCAAAAATCCTTGAATATCAGGATTTGGTACATCGGGTTCCAGTCTCGGAGCATGTTGCTGCATATGCCGTCAAGATTGCAAGGGCGACAAGACCGAATGATGACGCATCCGAATTTGTAAAGAAATGGGTCTCCTGGGGCGTAGGGCCCAGAGCCTCACAGTTCCTAATACTGGGGAGTAAGGCGGGAGCCATACTTGACGGGAGGTTTACTCCGAACACAGATGACATAAGGTTTCTTGCTTTCCCTGTACTCAAGCACAGACTCGTCCTCAATTTCCGTGCTGAGTCAGAGGGAATCAAGCCGACGGACATAATTCGGGAGATTCTGGATAAGGTTGATGCAAGTGTTTAGCCACAAATAAATAAATCATGGTGGGTTAGACATACTTGTCTGACAACCCTTATGAGGACTGTTTCGAACTTGGTATTAT
>PSLL01000004.1:41596-43647 GCA_040289575.1 Candidatus Dadabacteria bacterium
GCTTCATCCTCGATGAATTCGTCGGGGGTAGTACCCAATCCACCATCCCCATTATTCGTGGCCGATTAATCTCTTTAAGAGCAATCGGTCGCTCAAATCTTGTTTTTAAAAGTGCCTCGACAGTTGGTTCCGTTCTTGAGAGAAATGGTTTTGGATATACACCCATTACAAAAAACATTATTGCAATTGGGAGAAGAACCATAACCTCCCTCAGGCTGAGGTCTCGAAGAGCCTTGTTCTCGGAGTTTTCAAGCGGCCCAAAAATCACGCGCTGATATGCCCAAAGCATATATATAGCCCCAAGTATCATCCCCGTAGCACCAAGAGCCGAATATATATAATTCCATCTAAACACTCCAAGGAGTATAAGGAATTCCCCAACGAAACCGTTTAGAATCGGAAGACCAATTGAGGATAAAGCGGCAAGCATAAAAAATATGGCAAAAACGGGCATTACTTTTGATATTCCTCCGAACTCGACAATGAGCTTCGTATGACGCCTTTCATAAATCATCCCCACTATAATGAAGAGCGCGCCCGTAGAAAGCCCGTGATTCAGCATCTGATATATTCCGCCCTCTATGCCTTGAATATTGAGGACAAAAATCCCAAGCATAACAAGCCCCAGATGACTCACGCTTGAATATGCAACGAGCTTTTTGAGGTCGCTCTGAGCAAATGCGACCATCGCCCCGTATATTATGCCTATAATTGCAATCACAGAGATTACAGGAAGAAAATCCATAGTCGCCTGAGGGAAAAGTGGAAGCGAGAATCGGAGAAAACCGTAGGTTCCCATCTTAAGGAGAATCCCCGCAAGGATTACACTCCCCGCCGTCGGCGCTTCAACGTGGGCGTCTGGAAGCCACGTGTGGAGCGGAAACAAGGGGATTTTTATAGCAAATGCAAGTGAGAATGCAAGAAACACCAGCCCCTGAGGACTCATTATGCCGAAATAAGGGATGTTCAATTTATAAAAATCTAGTATATTCATAGACGGGGTTCCAAATTGGTCGATGTGGGCAAAGTAGAGATAGAGGATTGCAACAAGCATAAGCGCGCTTCCAAATGCGGTGTATATGAAGAACTTTATAGCGGCGTAAATCCTGCGCTCCGCCCCCCAGATTCCGATTATGAAATACATTGGGATTAACACCGCCTCCCAAAACACAAAGAAAAGAACCATATCAAGTGCCGCAAATGTCCCAACAAGGGCGGTCTCAATTGTGAGAATGACGATCAGGAACTCCCTCATACCCCTGTGTATTGAATGCCAAGAGCTAAGAATAGTAAGGGGCATAATAAATGTCGTAAGGAGAACAAGAAACAGGCTTATGCCGTCTATTCCCAAGTGATAGCTTATCCCAAGGCTCTGTATCCACGGATGCTGTACCTCAAACTGCATACCTGCAAATCCACTCTTAAAATTGGTATAGAGCGGAACAGAAATGAGAAACTCAACGATGCTTATAACAAGCGCCCCGATCTTTATAGGCTCTTCCGACCCTCTATAGAGAAGGGACAGAATAATGACTAAAGGGATTCCAAGAAGAGGGAAAAATGTAATGAGCGTAAGATTTCCATTAATGAGTGACTCCAACTTTTTCAGAATCCTCCGTGCAGTAATAAGGGGTTGTAGCCCTAAATATACAATAGAGCCACCGCATTCTCAAGAAAATGCAGTGAGCTTAAAGCTGCAAAATAGAAAGTTCTGTTTTGTGTTAAACGGTGTAATATGGTCTTCTGTTATGCAAAGTATTTTTTCAAAACCCTTGCCCAGTTGTTCTGTTAGGGTCTCCTCGCTATATCGCTTAACATCAAGTCCGCTACACCTCTTGGGCCCATTAGTCGAAAATGTGCCGATAATAACGTAGCCGCCCTGCTTTACCGCTTTCCGTGCTGACGATAAATATCTTTTAATCTGTCCGTCTGGGGTTAAAAAATGAAATGTTGCGCGGTCGTGCCACAGGTCATAAGTGGTATCAGCCGTTGTCCTCGTAATATCACGGGATTCGCTTGGCTCTAAACAAATAACAAAAGAGGTCGACCGG
>PSLL01000004.1:43657-49965 GCA_040289575.1 Candidatus Dadabacteria bacterium
CACACGAATGCGGCAAGCCGTTTATCCCGCTGCTGCGCGATGTCACACACGTTGAGTTTCAGAATCGCCAGCCAGAATGGCGGCAGGCCATAGGTACTGCCACATCAATCCGCATACCACCAGAAGGGGTATCCGCCATCCTTCCCCGCATAATAACAGGGACTCAAGGCTTTGGGAATTGATTCGGGGTCAACCCCTCCGTCTCCCCCGCCTCCAGAGCCAGAGGGCGATCCAGCTATATCTGAGCTCACCAAAAAGATCCAACAGGACCCGAAGAATCCGATTCTCTACAACGATCGGGGTATTGCCTACTATAACAAGGGCGAATACAACAAAGCCATTGCTGACTATACCGAAGCTATTCGACTCAATCCGAAAGATGCTGTGGTTTATAAAAACCGAAGTTTGGCTTACAAAGCCAAGGGCAAATACGACCTCTCTTTGTCTGACTACACACAGGCGGTTAAACTCGACCCGAAATTAGCCGATTGAGTGAGAGCGTATGAGAGAGGCAACTTAATACCTCAAGTGTGAAGCTCACGAGAGAAATCAGGGAAATGGAAACTCTCAAAGCCATCAAGTTTCAAATGGAAGAGTACTATGAGCGATACAATTAGCACATTACGAGGGTTTTTGCCCATGGTGATTGGCGTTACCGGCCACCGCGACCTGTGTGAGGAAGACCGCGATGATTTGGAGAAACAGGTGCGTAACATATTTGAGGGGATCAGAAAAAATTACCCTCACACGCCCATGGTTCTGCTCTCCCCGTCCACCACAGCCAGATACTTATCGCTTTATGGGATGGTGAGCCCTCTGACTTTGTGGGAGGCACGGCACAGATTGTTCAATACTGGCTGAAGGACTTTCCTAAAATCATCGGATCACTTCTAAACCCGCCTGATCCGGTAAAATGTGGTCCCCTCTATCACATTGTGACGCCAAGGGTCAAAAACCCCAACCCAGACAAGACTAAGACATACCAAAAGCTCTTTCCAGATGGCTACTCCAATAATGAGGAGGCAGAGAAGGACTATCAGGGAATCTATAAGAGCATAGAGAGCTTCAACCAGGATGCGCTCAATTTTGAGCCCGAGCTTGCGGTGAAGCGGGAGGCCAGCAAAGCATACCTAATTCCCAGTCTTGAGGCAGAAGCTCTATCTTATGATCTCAAATTCATCTGAGAGTGTTATGCCACAGCCGATACCCTGGCTCTGCATTTTCAGGATAAGACACTATGGACGCTAAAGGCCTTATGTATACTAGCCCTTGCGGCTGTGGCCTTTTTTGAAGTCTATTCCCATATGTTTCACGATAGTCCCATATTATTGCTCTTCTATTCCGTCTTGCTGGGAGTGGCTTTTTTCTTATACTATCGGGCAAAGCAGAATGAATACCAGAACAAATACCAGGACTACCGCGCCATAGCAGAAGGCCTAAGGGTGCAATTCTTCTGGCACCTTGCTGGACTACCGACTTTGGTTGAAGAGCACTACCTGGGCAAGCAAAGAAGTGAGCTGGACTGGATTCGGAGCGCCATTCGGGTCTGCTGGAGCATCACCGGAGGCGAAGTAAACAATAGAGTAAGCCCTGGCATATCGCCTCAGGACATACACCGAATCCAACTCGTTCTCAAGCACTGGGTGGAGGATCAATATGCCTACTTCAACAAAGCAGGACGGCGCGACAGAGAGCAATTGGAGTCTATAGAACAAAAGCGCGATCTTCTCCTTTTGCTCAGTGTGGTTCTGACCTTTATTATGGCGGTTATACTCATACTGCTCGAACTCTTGTTCAACTCTAATTTCAATAATTGGTTAAAACAAAACACCAAATACACGGCCTACTGTTATTTATGATAGTAAGCCTACCGACAGTCATAGCCGCTGTGCTATACACATACGCCGAGAAAAAGGCTCTATCTGAGCAGACCAAGCAATATGCGGCGATGAAAATTCTATTCGATAAGGCCAGAGGGCGATTGCGAGACTTGGTAGACTCCGGAAAATATGATGTTACAAGGTACAAAGAATCACGGATTCTCGTCGAGGAACTGGGGAAGAAGGCACTGGAAGAAAATGGCGACTGGGTGATTATGCACCGCGAGCGGCCGCTGGATATACCTCGATAATTGCGAGCCCTATCCTAATTGCAAAATCTCCATATGATTTTTTCCTTACATGTATTCAGACGCCCAAAGATTTGATATAATTCTAATTTGGAAGTATACATTTCTAACTATATTCTTACCCAAATCTAAGGAGGAATCATGAAAGATAAACTTCAGGCGGGAATGTTTATAGAGAAGAAGATTCAGACAACACCGGAGATGGCTGCTTCGCGCTTTCATGAAAGTTCGCCGCGGGTGCTCTCAACACCGTCCCTTCTTACTTTTATGCAGACCACATGTGCGGATGTGCTTGCACCCTTCCTTGATAGGAAAGAGATGGCGGTAAGTATAAAGATTGAAATGAGCCACCTTGCCTCAACACCCATAGGAATGCCTATAATCATTAGGGCTGAGGTCATTAGAGTAGACGGAAGGAGGATATATTTTAAGGTCGAGGCCTTTGACGACATAGAAAAAATCGCAGAGGGCTATAATGATATGTTTATAATTGATGAAGAGAGGTTTGAAAGGGGAATTAGAAGAAAAATGGGAAAAACCCAGGCACAGGTTGGCGAGGCTAAATAAATGACTTGGAAGATCAATGATTCTTCGCCTTAATCTCAGCGATTATTGCATCTCTTAGTTCGGTCGTAGTAGCGTTTCCACCCATATCTCTTGTAAGCACCTCTCCTTTTTCCAAAACCCTAGATATGGCTTGCTCTATTGCCTTTGCTACTCTATTTTTACCGATGTATTTAAGAAGAAGTGCTCCTGAAAGGGTCATCGCTATCGGATTTGCAAGGTTTTTCCCCGCAATATCTGGCGCACTCCCATGTGCTGCTTCAAAGACCGCGTAACTGTCCCCAATGTTTGCACCAGGAGCAAATCCGAGTCCACCAACAAGTCCCGCACAGATTTCGGAGACAATATCCCCGTATAGATTCTCAGTAAGAAGAACATCAAAGCTGTTGGGATTTAGAACAAGCTGCATACAGGCGTTATCAACAATCTTCTCTTCATACTCGATTTCGGGATAGCCTCTTGATACCCTTCTTACACAATCGAGAAATAGTCCATCACTCAACTTCATTATGTTTGCTTTATGGATCGCTGTTACCTTCCTTCTTCCACGCCTTTTTGCAAAACGAAAAGCAAAATTGGCGATCCTAAGAGAGGCTCTTTCAGTAATGACTTTTAGAGTTTCAACAACACCCGGAGAAACCTCGTGCTCAAGCCCTGAATATAGGTCCTCTGTGTTTTCTCTTATCACAACAATATCAATTCCCTCATATCTTGATTTAACTCCGGAAAAACTCTTTACAGGTCTTAAATTCGCATATAGATCAAGAGTCCTTCTTATCGTTACGCTTACGCTTCTAAATCCTTCACCAATAGGTGTACCAACAGGCCCCTTAAGGGCAACTCTATTCCTTCTAATTGATTCAAACACAATATCAGGAAGAACAGTTTTATACTCTGATAGAGCCTGACCTCCAGCTGGCACCACTTCCCACTTTATTTCCACACCCGTTGCCGCATCCGTAACCTCAGGCCCAATGCCATCGCCGGGGATAAGTGTAACTTCATGTATGTTATTATGTGACATATTATCGAAATAGAATCAGCCTTCTAATAGGAGGGCCTCTGGGTCTTCAATTAATTGCTTAACCCGAACGAGGAACTGCACCGCCTCACGTCCATCGACGATGCGGTGGTCATAGCTCAAGGCCAGGTACATCATTGGACGGACAACCACCTGAGAGTTGACTACAACAGGACGCTCCTCAATCTTGTGCAGCCCCAGAATCCCCACCTGTGGCGGATTAATGATAGGTGTGCTGAGAAGTGAGCCGAAAACGCCGCCATTTGTGACAGTGAATGTGCCTCCCATTAGGTCTTCAAGGGAAAAGGTCCCTTTTTTGGCCTTCTCGGCATACTCCTGTATGCCCCTCTCAATCTCCGCAAATGACATGCGGTCTGCATCCCTGAGAACCGGCACCACAAGACCCTCCTCCGCGCCTATGGCTACGCCTATGTCGTAGTAGTGCTTGAGAATTATATCATCACCCTGAATCTCAGCATTAAGTAATGGAAAATCCTTGAGCGCTCCTATAGAGGCCTTGATAAAGAATGAAACAATGCCGAGACCAACACCATATTTCTGTTTGAAGATGTCTTTGCGGCGTTTGCGTATCTCCATTACCGCGCTCATATCCGCTTCGTTAAATGTCGTAAGCATCGCCGCCGTCTGTTGTGCCTCTACCATGCGCCGGGCGATGGTTCGGCGCCGCCTAGACATGCGCACCCGCTCCTCACGCTTTGACCTATCTATAAGTACAGGTGATTCTGAGAATCCCGCTGGTTCGGTTTTTTGCTTCTGTGTTTCAACCACCCGTATAGGAGGAAAATCCTTCTGGGGGGTTTCTGACTTTGAGATGCCTTCTTGCTTAGATTTCTGTCCCTCTATATAGTCTTCTACATCCTTCTCAGTCACCCGGTTGCTCGGGCCTGTGCCCGACACCTCATTAAGGTCAACTTTGTATTCCTCTGCCATCCGCCTTGCCAGGGGAGTTACCCTCTTTTGGCCATTTATCTGCCTAGGTTCTTCAGAAACCGCAGGAGATGTTTTGCCAAACCTTTCAGATGGCTTTTCCTCTTTTGCAGCCTCCTTTGGTTTTGTTGCGGGCTTCTTTGTCCCCTGCTGTGCCGCCTCCTCAATTAGCCCCAAGACATCGCCAACCCTTACATCATCACCCTCCTTCTTTTCAATCCGCACAAGCACACCGGATTGTTCAGCCGCCACCTCCACATTTACCTTCTCGGTCTCTAATTCAACCAGCGCATCGCCTATGGATACGGAATCGCCCTCCTGCTTGAGCCAGCGCCTTACCGTAGCCTCAACTATAGATTCTCCTAATTGAGGAACAACTATTTTAGTCGGCATATCTCATTCTCTCCAAGAATTAAGTCCTCTTTAACCACACAATATCCCTTTTACCTACCGATTCAAAACTGTAGGCCTGTTCAATGAGCGCCCCCTGGTTGACAGCATGCCATGATGCTGAGCCCTCTGCAGGGCTCGAACTGGGTGGTCTACCAAGATAATGCAGAGGCAGACGTCCATCAATGACTTCTGTAAGGCGCGGCTGTGCATACGTCCATGCGCCCATATTCTCCGGCTCCTCTTGCACCCAAACTACCTCCTTAAGGCTAAAATAACTATCCAACACCGATTTCAATTCACCGATCGGGAATGGGTAGAGCTGCTCTACTCGAACAATAGCAACACCCGGAGTTTCATTTCGGTACTTGCTGGTTGTCAGATCAACATAGATTTTGCCACTACATAAGATCAGACGGCGCACCAACTCACGCCGCGGCTGAGCCTGAGCATCATCAATGACGGGCTGCCACCCACCCCCAGCCAAGTCTCGAGGAGGAGATGCAACGCTGGGATGTCGTAGAAGGCTTTTGGGAGTCATAACGACAAGTGGAAGAGGATCGGTTCGGAGGAGTAACGCCTGGCGGCGCAGAAGGTGAAAATATTGAGCCGAGGTAGTGCAGTTGGCAATCCGCATATTGATCTCTGCCGCCAGCCCCAGAAATCTCTCAAGGCGTCCGCTGCAATGGTCAGGCCCCTGCCCCTCATATCCATGGGGCAGGAGAAGTACAAGAGAGGGGGTTTGCCCCCACTTGGCACGCGCCGATGTTATAAACTCGTCAATAATCACCTGTGCGCCATTTATGAAATCACCGTACTGAGCTTCCCAGACCACAAGCCTTCCGGGTTCCTGAACGTTATATCCGTATTCGAATCCCAATGTGGCATTCTCCGAAAGAGGACTGTTATGCACCTCAAAAGCGGCTTTTGCCTGGGGCAGAGACTGTAAAGGGGTGAAGGTTTCATCCGTATTTACATCATGAAGAACAGAGTGGCGATGACTGAATGTACCCCGCTCGACATCCTGTCCGGTAAGGCGGATGGCAATCCCGTCTTCGAGAATAGAGGCAAAAGCAAGCTCTTCGGCTGTGGCCCAGTCAATAGTAGGCTCATCTGGATTCTCTAGTGCGTTGTGCCGCCTCTGACGGACGCGCTCCAGTTTGGGATGGACGGCAAAACCATCTGGCACACGCAAGAGCGAATCATTGAGTTTGCGAAGTCGTTCTAATGGAACGGCGGTTTTGACCTGCCGTGCCA
>PSLL01000004.1:50001-101218 GCA_040289575.1 Candidatus Dadabacteria bacterium
CTCTTCATCCAATTCCTCTTCAATTGCCTCTTCAGGCTCCAGTGATCCCAGGATATTCTGAAGTTCCTCTGTATACTTGCCCACGAGTTTTTCAGGCAAATCTCTATTAACCACATTACGCTCTACCAAAGTATCCGCCCATATTTTGCGCACCGTAGGATGCCTCTCTATTTTCTTGTACATAAGTGGCTGGGTAAAGGTTGGCTCATCAGACTCATTGTGGCCATATCGCCTATATCCTATAAGATCAATTACAAAATCCTTATGAAATCTAGCGCGATAGGCATAAGCAAATGCCATGCGCGCAGCCTCGATACAGGCCTCCGGGTCGTCAGCATTTACATGGACAACCGGAATCTCAAATCCCTTTGCCAGATCACTTGCATAGAGCGTGCTTCGCCCTTCTCTAGGACTCGTCGTGTAGCCTAACTGGTTATTTGTGATAATGTGAATCGTGCCACCGGTTCTATATCCAGGCAGACGAGAGAGATTGAGCGTCTCGGCTACAATCCCCTGTCCTGGAAATGCGGCATCACCATGAATTAATATAGGTAGTGTCGCCGTATAATTGATCTTGGGCGAACCAGGTTCATTTACACTTGTGCTTGCCGCACGAGCCATGCCCTCCACTACTGGATTAACCGCTTCTAAGTGGCTGGGATTGGGCGCTACAGTAACCACTAAATCCACCGGCTCACCACCTTTCATTGCCCTTCGCGCACCCTTATGGTATTTCACATCCCCCGTCCAGCCCAGGTCATCACGAAAACTATATGTTTGCACAGGGTCTTTGAATTCAGCCAGAATCTGTGCATAAGGCTTATTCAAAATATGTGCAAGAACATTGAGACGACCACGGTGGGCCATACCAATTAATATGTTTTTAATACCAGTTTCCGCCGCCTCTCCGATTAACTCATCGAGCATAGGCACCATCATATCAACCCCCTCTATGGAGAATCGGAATTTTCCGGGGAATATACGGTGCAGAAACTGCTCAAATACCTCTACTTGTGTGAGCCGTTCAAGTAGTGATTCAGTATCAATCGGGTCCTTAGGAGGGCGGAAAATACCCGATTCAGCCGCGTGCCTAAGCCATTCCCTTTCTTCCGGTACGTAGACGTGGCCATAGTCGTAACCGATTGTAGACGAATAGACTTTATACAAGGCTTCAATTGCCTCAAGGGCGTTTGCCGCCCTTTCAGCGATGGGACCGCCGATGAGGCTTGCAGGAAGCTGACGCAAGTCCTCCTCTGTTAATCCATGAGCCTTTGGGTCGAGCAATGGGTCTCCTGGAGGCGGACTACCCAGAGGGTCGAGTTTAGCACTTAGATGGCCATGCTTCCGAATGGCTTGAGCAAGGTTAACCACACCAACAATCTTATCAATGCCAAGTGCCGGTGTTGGTGCAACCCCGATAGCCACACCATCTATAGGAGGGGTCCATCTATCAAAGTACGCCCTTGTAGACGGATCAACAGAGCTTGGATTCTGTTTGTATTGCTCATAAAGCTCCAATACATATCCCGCATTAGGTCCGTGAAAATCTTCCCAAATATTCATAATTCTCCCTAAACCTACTAATTATGAAAAGATATATAAAATAATAACACAGATTTGAATTTTTTCTAAAAGCCAATTATAGTTAAATCATTTTCCACGGTTGTCATTGTGAGCGTAAGCGAAACAATTTCTATTTTTGAGATTGCTTCGTCTTTCTACTCCTCGCAATAACAAGAAATAGGAGCCAGGCAATGAAAAACGGAAAAACAGAGAGTCTCTACCATGTGGCAATTGCAGTAAAAAGCATTGATGAGGTATCAAAGCTCTATGAGTCTGCACTCGGCCTTAAGGTTACCCACACAGAGACTGTGGGGGAGCAGGGCGTAAAGGCAGCGATGCTTGAGCCGGAGGACGGCGGAACCGCAATAGAGCTTCTCGAGCCGCTCAGCGACAATTCGCCAATCTCAAAATTCCTGAAAAAAAGAGGGGAAGGAATACACCACATTTGCTTCCTTGTAGACGATATTGATTTGGCACTTGAGAGATTAAAAAAGGAGGGCGTACAGTTAATTGACCAATCCCCGCGCCCCGGAGCGCATGGAACAAGGGTAGCATTCCTCCACCCAAAAGCCTTAAAAGGGGTTTTAATAGAGATTGCCGAGAGAGAAAAGAGGTAGATGATTTAGGAATGACCGCCGCTAGACAAAACCCTAGAGATAAGCACGAGAACTAAAATAATAAATTGAGGGACTACTTTGCTTCCTTTTTTTCGGTTGCCTTACCAGCGGTCTCAAGATGAGTGCTTTCAATTCGACTGGTTTCATCCTTAGGCGGAGTCACATCAATCTCATCCGGCTCGCGCATAGCCTTTTTAAACCCCTTTATGCCCTTTCCAAGCGAAGAGCCTAGGTCTCCGAGTCTGCTTGGGCCAAATATTAAAAGGAGAATGACTAGAATTATAAGGAGTTCTCCCCAACCAAGATGACCAAACATATATTACCTCCTCTTTTAAAAGGTTACCGAATAGAGCACTAATGTCAACAGACCGAAATTTTGACAAATCGAGTCCGCCGATTTATCGTATCTTCCATGCCGATTTCAGATAGAGAAGTAACACTCGTAGATAAAATGCTCCGTGGCGACCGCGTGGCGCTTGCGCGGCTTATAACCACTATTGAGAGCCGTCACAGTTCGGTTCCCGAAATCCTCAAGCGAATAAATTCAAAAACGGGACGGGCGTATATAATCGGTGTTACCGGCCCCCCGGGGGCTGGGAAAAGCACCCTGGTAAATGAGGTAATTCAATCCCTCAGGAAAAGAGGTAAAAAAGTAGGAGTAATAGCCATTGATCCATCAAGCCCGTTTACAGGAGGAGCGGTGCTTGGAGACAGAATCCGTATGCAGAACCACACACTCGACGAGGGTGTGTTCATAAGGAGTTTGGGGAGTAGAGGAAGTCATGGGGGATTATCCAGGGCTACAAGGGAAATAATGAAGCTCTATGATGCATTTGGCATGGACTATATCATTATCGAAACCGTAGGCGTGGGGCAGACGGAGCTTGATATTGTAGAGCTTGCAGATACTGTAATTGTTGTGTTTGTCCCCGAAGCGGGTGATTCGATTCAGACTATGAAGGCAGGGCTTATGGAAATCGGAGACATCTTTATCGTGAATAAGGCCGACAGAGAAGGAGCGGATAAACTATCGAGAGAGATTGAATATATGGTTTCCCTAAAACCGAGAGGGGATGAATGGAAAATCCCGGTCGCCCTTACAAGTGCACATGAGGGACGTGGAATAGAGGATGTGGTAAAAGCAATTGAGAATCATAAGGCATTCCAGATTAAGGACAGTCTACTTAAAGCGAAAAGAGAAAAGAGACGAGAAGAGGAATTCCTGCGAATTATATCGGAAATCATAGAGCACAAGATTTCTGAAAAACTAAGAAGCAGCGAAATGAGGAGAATCTTAACCCTGGTCAAAAATGGAGAAATAGACCCATACGAGGGAGCGGATTTAGTGATTTCAAGGATTCTTTAACGACTTTTTAACACAGCACAAAGGCAAGAGGAATGGATTTTTTCCCCAATTCCGTCAAAAGAACCGATTTTTTCAAAAACACTCAACTTGATTATAAATCCTATATTCGGTAGAATCTCCTTCGGGCAGACAGATTACAGGAATCAATTTGGGAGAGACTGGGGGGTTCTCACTACAAATTAACTGATTCCGGGATATACTCATGGAATTTTTTATACTGGCTCTAACTCTTTTATCCATATTTTTGATTGCCAACCTCTCCATACCCGAAGACGACAACAATATCTATACACAGAGGCGATGGGAGATGATTGAGACACAGATTGTCTCACGCGGGATTCGGGATTCAAAGCTCATTCGGGCAATGCTCAAGATACCAAGACACAAATTTGTTCCCGAAAATTTAAGAGACATTGCCTACGGTGATAATCCCCTTCCGATAGGGATGGAGCAGACAATCTCTCAGCCCTATATCGTTGCCCTTATGACAGAACTCTTAAAACTAAATAGTGGAGAAAAGGTGCTTGAGGTAGGCACAGGCTCCGGTTATCAAACGGCGATACTCACTGAGATGGGATGTGATGTCTATACAGTAGAAATACTCGAGCCTCTTTTAGAGAAGGCACGGCGGATTCTGAAATCCCTAGGGTACAAGAATATACATTACAAAGCCGGGGACGGATATAGAGGCTGGCCACAATTTGCGCCATTCGATGCAATAATCGTCACAGCCGCCCCAGACCATATGCCCCAACCGCTTATTGAACAACTCAAGGTAAATGGCAGAATGATAATCCCGGTTGGAGCACAATACCAGGAACTTCTCCTTATAAAAAAAACCGACAAGGGCACAGAGATGAAGACCGTAACCCCGGTTCGGTTTGTCCCAATGACAGGAGAGGCACAGAAATCAAAAACCAGGGAAAATTAATAAGGCCCGCCTATTATAACCTAAAGGTCTAATCTCACCGCATCGCCCTTTTCTATCTGCCTTGTACTTTCAATAATAATCCCGGTGGCAGCCTCCTTCTGAACATTAAGCACAACGAGCCTTCCAAGAAATGTGCCAGGAATGACCACATCCCTTCTGGCATCCGGGTCAAAAGCCCTGCGAGGGAGCTTATAGATTGAGAATGTATTTCCAGGAACCACTCCATCCTCCTGACCTACATCAATGTAGACGATGTCTCCCTTGCCGCTTAGTTCCACACTATTGAGAGTATCAACTACATACCCATCAACCTCCTCAATCCCCTTTTTAAGCACTACCTCCTTCACAAAAGGTTCAATGGGTCTAATCTTAGCTCCGCGCGTAATCTCTCTATATGAAGACGTGATTTTCGCAGATGACATCTTCTTACCTAAAACCTCTAATATCTCAATCTCTCCGAGAACAGCCACTTTATATCCGATTCTCCTTCCGGTTAAAGGATGAAGCACCGCCTTTGATGAACGGAATACCGTAAATCTGTCTCCCAGTTGAACATTATCCTCTGAACCGACGTTTGTATAAACTATGTCACCCTCGCCAAGGAGAATCTTAGGCGGTTCAGAACTAATAATGGTGCCCATATTCTCCCATTCATCGGGCAGTATAAGACCTTCGCTCCCTCCACGGGAGTAGAAGAACACAGGTGGCGGAGGCTCAATCATACCAACAGTTTTTGATTTAATCTTCGGAGTAATTTTGACTACAGGGAGCGTAGGGACCTCAGGCGGAGCGGGCTTTAGGGAGAGCACATCGCCAGGATATATAAGATTGGGATTATCAATGTAGGGGTTTAATTCCCAAAGACGGGGCCACAGGAGTGGGGTATTGAAAAACCTTTTTGATATCTTCGAGAGCGAATCCCCGGGGCGAATTACATATATAGTTACACCGCCTTTAGGTTCTGGAAGTTCCTGGGCTAAAGCCATACCGCCTAAAAAAACTGCCACCAGAATTAACTTTAGACGCATCCTCTTGATACCTCCTTTAGGTATATATTATAGACCTCTACTTTAAACCCGCTTTCATACCTACCAGAAATTTACACCCTTTTGAAATAATTAAAAAGAGGCTCATAATTCTTCAAATCGTGTGTTTCCTAAGTTTATTGCTTTTTACATTTACACGCGCCTAATAGATTAGCCCATCCAATCTTTCATATATTTAACTTATAGTCTATAATTAACTCACACAGCACCCAAGATTCACGGGTACTCAATACACAAACTATATGGAAAGCCTCATCCTTATAAACGTGACCTTCAATGAAACCAGGGTTGCCGTTGTAGAGAACGGAACACTTGCTGAGCTATACGTAGAGAGGAAATCACAGCCTCGAACAGTGGGCAACATCTATAAGGGAAGGGTCGGAAAGGTCATCCCCGGAATGCAGGCAGCATTCATTGATCTTGGGCTTGAAAGGTCGGGATTTATCTCTGTAGAAGACGTGCACGAAGACTCGTTTCTTGAATTCTTTCTGGAAGAAGACGAAATACAGGCGCAAAGAAGGCGTAGTAAGTCTCTAATCCAGGACATGCTTCGAGAGGGGCAGGAGGTCCTCGTTCAGGTTTTAAAGGAGTCCACCGGCGGAAAAGGCGCCAAACTATCCTCGCACATCGCTCTTCCGGGGAAATATCTCGTATTTCTCGGCACGGCCGACTTTGTAGGAATATCAAGAAGAATAGAGAATGAAGATGAGAGAAAAAGATTAAGCGATATTATAAGAGGCTCTAAGCCTAAGGGAGTCGGCTTTATTGCAAGGACGGCAAGTGCAGGGCGAACGGAAGATGAGATACGACAGGATATGGAGTATTTAACTGCACTATGGGAAGGAATTAAAAAGAGGGCGGATGAACAAAAAGCCCCCGTGCTTCTTTATGAGGAGCCTAGTCTCCATATAAGAGTCGTAAGAGACCTGATTACAAGCGACGTAAAGGGAATAATCGCAGACTCCGAGGATGTCTATAAGGAAATATTGAGCTATTTTATGTCGCGTTTTCCTGAGCTGAGCACCAATATTGAACTTTACCGGGATCAGACCCCCCTTTTTATTCAGTTTGGAATAGAGCCTGAGATAAAGAAGATCTTTGAGAAAAAGGTTTGGCTTAAATCGGGCGGCCACCTTATCATAGAAGAGGCCGAAGCCCTGACTGTAATAGACATAAACACCGGGAGATACCTGAGCGGTGGCACTCAGGAAGAAACCATATTCAAGATTAATATGGAAGCGGCTTCGGAGGCAGCGCGTCAGATACGGCTCAGAAACCTCGTAGGGATAATCGTTATAGATTTCATAGATCTCAAGAATCGCTCAAAGAGGGAGGAGATTTTTCAAGCCTTCATTGAAGCCCTGAGAAAAGACAAATCTCGCTCGGCGATACTCGAGATGTCCTCATTTGGAGTCGTTCAGATGACACGTCAGAGGATAAGAGAAAGCCTCCTTAAATCCCTCTCTGAACCGTGCAGCCACTGCGGCTCAGTCGGATACGTAAAATCTAAGGAGACGGTCTCTTATGAAATTATAAGGGGGATAAAAAATCATATAGCAAAACCCCTTGTGAGAAGAATTCTGGTGCGTGCAAACGTAGATGTCATAAAAACTATGAATAAGATCGAGTTGGATGGTCTTAAGCAACTCGGGGCAGAGCGTGGAGTGGAAATACTCTTTGAGCCTAAGGAGACCCCGGATTTCGAGGATTTTGATATAAAAGCCGAATAGCTTGACACCAATTGGTTTCTAGCTTAACGTTTATCTATACCATAATAAAAAGGGGGTGAGATAGAATAAATGGCAGAAGTAATGATTGGGAAAAACGAAACCCTTGATAACGCCCTGAGAAGATTCAAAAGGCTCGTTGAAAAAGAGGGGATAATATCGGAGCTAAGAAAAAGAGATCACTATGAAAAGCCGAGCGATAAGAAGAAAAAAAGGGCACGCGCGGCAAGGCTTAGGCTTCTAAAGAAGACCTCTAAAAAAGAGTAGATAGAATATATGGGCAAAATGCTCTTCCGGATATTTTTGGTTTCTCTGCTGATTGTCTTCTCGTGTAGCGGATCGGAAGACAAGGGCGGAGAAACCAAAATCCCTCAAAATCTCCCTCTCCAAACTATATCAAATAGAGAGCTTAAAGTCCAAAGGAATATCAATAAGGAGGAATCTAATACCCACTTTTCGTCTACTGACATAGGGAAAAACCATCCTCCGGAGGTCACATCAATCAGTATCGCTTATGTTTCTGATAACAATCCAAGGGGCGGATTAAGGACTGTCGCGCGTGCAAAGGATCCGGATGGAGACGAGGTCAGTTTCAGATACCAGTGGAAGAGAAATGGGGAGAAAATCATAGGGGCGGTTGGCGATGCTCTAGAGTGGCAGGACAATTTTAAGAAGGGAGATAAAATCTCGGTAGAAGTCATTCCATATTATGGAAAGGATGAAGGGATCTGGAAGGCGGAAGGAGAGTTTACTATTCCAAATTCCCCTCCGAGAATAACCTCGGAACCTGAGGCGAAAATGGAAGGAGGAAAATTTAGGTACGCCGTGAAGGCTGAAGACCCGGACGGAGATCCAATAGAATTTACCCTAAAAGACGCTCCAAGGGGGATGTCAATAGACCCTAAAACTGGGATTATCACCTGGGATTTCAATGAGAAGGACGCCGGAGAATATAGGGTTGAAGTAATAGCCTCAGACCCCGAAGGGGCTAAGTCCTCTCAAATACTTACCTTAACTATTCCCAAAGCTAAGTGAATGTAAAGGCGGTGACCGTTCGCCCATAATGGCTCCTAATCCAGCACATACGGTTTATCCAGGTTTCATACAACAGTCTGCTAAATCCTGGAGCGAGTTTTAACCCATCCTTCCTAACTGATATAGAGGCCTGCAACTTTCCTCCCCTTCACTATCTGTTATCCTTAATTAACATGGTATCTATCGCAAGGCGCAATCTATTCTATGATAAAACCAGACTCGCCATTACGCTTGTGGGAATAATGTTTGCGGTGGTCCTCATGACCGCCCAGATTGGAGCGTATCTCGGGTTCGTAAGCAACGCCTCTCAGATTATTGACCATTCCCCTGCAGACATCTGGATTACATCCAAGAATGCGGTGAATTTCGACTCGGCAAAACCATTTTCGGAAAATAAGATAGACAAGGTAAGAGAAATCAAAGGGGTGCTCTGGATTGAAAAGCTTGCCCAAACCTGGGGGCTTATGAAACTCAGAAACGGCGCTACGGAATCGGTTCAGATAATAGGCTTTAACCCAGAGACTGGAATAGGCGGTCCTTGGAGGATGAAAGAGGGGGATATAAAGGACGTGAAGGTAGGAAACTCAATTATAGTTGATGAATCATCTTTGAGGAGGCTAAATGTCAAGCCCGGCGATAAGGTAGAGATATTTGACAAACAGACTAAGGTCGTTGGAATAAGCCAGGGCGTAAAATCATTCACGACTTATCCCATAGCCTTTACCTCATACAAGACCGCAAAAAGCTATTCACGGATAATGAGAGATGATCAAACCACATTTGTCCTGGTAAAACTTCGGCCGGGAGTTGATGTCAATTCCGTCGTAGAAAAATTGAGGGAAACAATGAGCGGTGTTGACGTCTATACAAAAGAGGATTTCAGCGAAAAAACGAGAAGGTACTGGAGGGTTCAGACTGGAATAGGAATTGGAATCGGAGTCACTGTACTACTTGGATTCATAGTAGGAACCGTAATTGTCGGACAGACTATATATTCTTCCACCATGGAGCACCTGCGCGAATTCGGAACACTCAAGGCGATCGGAGCTACAAACATGGACATTTACAAAATTATTTTTCAGCAGGCGCTCATCAATGCATGCATTGGATATGGACTTGGTTTCGGGTTTACTCTGATTACAAGGAGCTTATACGAACGCCTCGGGGTGGTTCTGGTTCTGACTCCCCAGCTTATAGTGGCAATGTTTTTTATAACTATGTTTATGTGTCTACTTTCTTCATTCATCTCAATTCAGAAGGCGGCAAAGGTTGACCCTGTGATTGTATTTAGGGCCTAGTGCTTGAAATGTGTATATTTGGCGCTAGATATTAGGTAGGATCAACAATGCCAATTCGCTTACCTAGTATAGAGAAACTTGTCGTGGCGCGGAAACTTAATTACAAAGCGATCCCATCCTCAGACCAGGCATTGAGATTGCTTCAACACGCTCGCAATGACATCTACTTGAATATAAATAGAATATGAAGCAGATAGAGGTAATTGACATACATAAGGTTTACGAAGAAGGCTCAGTTAAAGTTCACGCAGTAAAAGGGGTGAATTTATCTGTAAATGCAGGGGAATTGGCCCTTCTTATGGGCCCATCGGGAAGCGGAAAGACAACGCTTCTATCGGTGATGGGGTGCATACTTAAGCCGACAAAGGGCCGTGTGCGGATTATGGAGGAAGAGATAAATGACTGGGATGAAAATAGGCTTCCCCTTATAAGAAGGAAACACATAGGATTTATATTTCAGCACTTTAATCTCCTGAGCGCTCTTACAGCCCTTGAGAACGTGGAGGCCTCTCTAAACCTCAAGGGTATAAAAGACAAGGATGCAAAGAGTGAGGCAATGAGATTGCTTGAGCAGGTTGGATTGGGAGATAGATGTGATTTTCTGCCCAGGGATTTAAGTGGGGGAGAAAAGCAGAGGGTTTCGATTGCAAGGGCACTTGCCGGAAATCCACAGATTATTCTGGCAGACGAGCCTACGGGCAATCTTGATTCCCAAAACGGGCGGATGGTAATTGAGCTTCTCAAAGGCCTCACCGACAGAGAGAACAAGTCCGTAGTAATTGTCACACACGACAACAGAATCACAGATCTTGCCGATAAGATTTATCATATGCAAGACGGCGTTATTGAGAATGGACTTCCGTAGGAACACTACCTTGAATATGGAATTGCCCTTAGAATCAAGCCTTAATAGGCTCTGCGAGTTTTCTTCTTTGAGCTCTAATCTGGATGAGCTTTAAGACCCCTGCAATTATTAATCCAAGAGACATAAGCTGAGCTAAAGAGATTCCTGGGATAAAACTCGGTGTCGTATGCCTTATAAACTCTATAAGAAACCTCTCTACCCCAGTCAGTATTAAAACCATTGATGTAAGCCATCCAATGGGCATGTTTCTTTTACGAATCTTCCATATATAAATAAATATTCCCAGCGTCAATAGTACTTCATAGATTTGAGTTGGATGCACCCTCTCATTCGTCGGGGGAGAGCCGATTGGAAAAGACATAGCCCATGGGAGATTTGAAGGAGTTCCGTAGTCGTCGCCCACAAGAAAACAGCCAATCCTAGCAATTGCATAGGTAATAACAATGGGAGCCATTGCGTCGGCGGCGAGCCAAAAATTTACTCTCTTTATATGCATGACAGTCAAAAAAAGCAGAGCCGCACCCACAAAACCTCCCAAGTATGTAAGCCCTGATGAGAGATACCTTACAGGGTCGGATATGAATTGTGAGAGTGTTACATTCTCTAAGAGAAAGAGAATCTTCGCCCCTATAAGCCCCCCGATTATACTTGCTATAAAAGCCATATCGAGAAGGTCTTCCCCCAAACCCTTTCTTTTAAACTCGCTCTCGCACAGCTTATAAGCCACAAGGAAACCAATAATCATCATTACTGTATATGAAGAGATTGTAAAACTGCCTATTCTAATTATTGGATACATTTATATTCCCGGCTCCCAGTTTGGAATTATTAAGGCTAAATTAACATAGAGTCAATTTCCCCGCAAATACATTGATGTAAAGCCTTTAATAACACGAGGCCACGGATCGGTTTCTAGGGAGTTTCGTCCCTGCATCCGCCCTCTTTGAGAATCTTTTCTATCTCGTATCCCGCCGCAATGGTCGCCGTGCAGGCAATCAGTTGATACGCAAGAGGAAAGAATTTCTCGCATTCTCCATTCTCACAGTCGCCTTCCTTTTGAAAAGAAAGGCATGAAAATTCCATCCCCCTTGTGTTTAGATTGTCAAACTCGCTTTTTCCCCTATTTAGCCTGAGAAAACCGCCCGCCGTCTTTGCTTTAACGAGATAAATCACAGGTTCCCCTACGGTTTCCGAATCCAATCTCAATGATGTCGGTATTCCCTCCTGAATCACCACATCCCTTACGGGCTTTCCGCCCTTTGAGACCCTCATCTGCTTCCTCCTCTCTGCATTGAGCGTCCTTACTTCATCTGCGCTGAAGACGCTTATCACAGCCATCCCGTATGTGCCTGAGTTGCTCTTTAAGAAGAGAAACGGACTTTCTCGGACACCCCTTTTTTTATATTCGTATCTAAGTTCACTGAGAACCAAGTCTACAGATTGTGCCACCCTTTGACGATCCTCAGGATTGTCAAAATCCACTCCGCCTTGCGAAACCGTTTTTATAGAGATTGTCCAGGGGTCGATTCCGATTATCTCTGCAACCTCGAAAGCGAGTTTGTTATAGAAATCAAAGTGAACGCTCTTTCTCCTTGTATGCCAGCCGATCTCTACAGGAGGCTCAACGGGTTGCCGAACGCCTCTCAGTATTTCAGGGCACTTTGATGAAAAATCGTTATTTATCAAGATGAGGTCTGGGGTAAAGTCCGAAACAAAAACCGTGTCGCCGTCCCTTTTTAATCTAAAAGCCCTAACATACTCTCCGGTTATGGTTTTAAATCCCACTTCATCCTCATAAAGCTCATCACTTACAAGCCCAACCCCTACAAGAAAACCCACACTCCCAAGAATAGATTTAATCGCATATATGTTTTCCCAGTAGTAAGGGTTCCTTGTATGAAGCTCAGGGATTATGAGAATCCTCTTTGCACCGGGATAACTCTGAATGAAGTGCTCTCTAAAGAGTTGTGCCGCACGCCTTCTAAAGACCGGACAGAGATTATTAAACCCAGCGGGAAATACATTAGTATCAACCGGAGTAATTTTATGGTGAGAAATCCGCAGATCAACCGATGCATAGAGCGGGACATCTACCTTCCGGCACTGCTCGTCTATCCAGCCTTTAATCTCCTCTGCTTTTTCCCCACTCTTTCGATTTATCTCATCAAGAAATTCCATTGTCACAGATCGACTCCAATCCTAAAATCATTCCTTTACAACATAAGTTCCAGCAAACTTATCGTGCCATGCCTGACTTTTTGAATCAAAAACTGCCCAGATAAATCCGATAAATATGAAAAATGCAGATACATAATACCCAAGCCACCTTACGAAAGCCTCCCAGAGCCTCATTGATTCCCCATCGTCTCTTATTATCCTAATTCCCAAGATCATCTTTCCTATGGTTTTCCCAGTAATCCCTTCGAGAAAAACGAAATAGGTGGAGCCTAAGAAAAGCAGGATAATATATACCGGAATGAGCACATCTACACCCTCTCCCCAGCCAAGGCTAAAACTGGTACCGGCAAATAAAAGGCCGATCCCAAGTGTAAGCGTCGCGATTCCAAAAATAATTATGAGATCAATGATAAATGCCGCAATCCTTGAGCCGATTCCGGCGAGATTAAAAGAAATCGTCTTTTCTTTAGATTGTAAATCTTCAGGCACGGAGTTGTATGCAGAGTATATGGAAGGAACGGGCGATTCCGTATCATCCCATTCTTCTTGTCGGGATTGCCCGGATGAGGACCTATAAGGCAAGAATTCAGAAGGAATGGACAGATTGAGAGATTCATCCTCTTCCATTTTATTTTCATCTGAGATTGATCGAATCTGAGGCTCATTCAAAGTCCCCGACGGCGTCTGCGCGCGGGATAAATCAGGTGCAGACAATACAGCACCAGATACAGGTTTTTCTAACGCTCTTTCATCTATTTTTGCACTCTCCTTCTTTTCCGCCTCGGATACGGATTCATAAATAGCCTTATATATTGGGTTTGGCTTAAGCGGATTTCCACACCTCTTACACGTGCTTAGGTAATCAAAACTGTTGAATCCGCAATTGGGACACTTCATTGTGTTTTTAAGATAACACAACGTAAACGGAATCACAATTAAAAATCCAACCCTTGACAGAATAAAATCCCCATGATACCTACTTAAAACCTTTAGTCACAGAGAAAAGAAAATTATTTATTGATTCGTGTTTAAATCATGTTATTAAAAAGGAGATAAGAGATTGAAGAAAAAAAAGAGAAGAGTACTTACACACCCCTGTGCTTCAGCCATCCGTAAGAAATATAAAGAGTATAGGGAACTATGTCCACGCCTTTTCCAATATGTCATTCCAAGCAAGGGCACTCGGTGAGGGGGCAAAAACCCTTTTTGAGATGGTCAAGGCTCCTGATTGTTTAAAAACACTCACCATAGCTGGAGCCCCCGTGCCCGGAGGGCTTCAGGGCGTAATATGCGACTTGATCGAACTCAAATTTATAGATGTTATTGTCACTACAGGTTCCCAGATCGCGCACGATTTAGTAGAAGCCCTGGGATTTAGCCATCATAAGGGTCATCATATGATGGATGACGTAGAGCTTAGAGACCTGAGAATTGACAGGATGTATGATGCCCTTTTAGACGAGACAAAACTAAATGAGGTAGACCTTATCCTAAACAGGCTCTGGAAAAGATTAGAAAAGAGGATTCTTTCTACGCCGGAGATCTTTATAGAGATTGCGAAATACATTACAGAAACCGGGCTTAATAAAGGACAGAGCTTTCTTATAAGTGCAGTAAAAAATAACGTCCCTATATTCTCTCCAACGATCCACGATAGCGAGATTGGAATTTCTCTTACGACATTTAACAAGAAAAACCCCAAAGGAAGAATAATAATTGATCTCCTTCTTGATAACGAAAAATATATAGAAATCTTCTCCGATCAGAGATATAAAAAACACGGAGTCCTTATTCTAGGGGGCGGTGTTCCGCGCAACTGGACGCAGCAGGTAACGCCTATGATTGAATTTATAAAACATGGGGTTCAAATATTAGAAGACAGGGAGATCGGCTATGATTACGGGATTCTGATCACAACAGACCAGCCACAGTTTGGAGGCTTAAGCGGAAGCACGCTTGATGAAGCCATATCTTGGAACAAATATGCACCTTAAGCAAGATTCGCCACAGTCCACTGCGATATGACAATTGCCCTACCCATTATGGTTGGAGCCGTAAAGGAATGGATGGGGATTTAATAATTGTAGGGGCGCACAGCGATGCACCCCTACACCAAAAGCAAAATTAAAGATTTCCGGCAAGGCTTGAATCAATAGCGGCTTTTAAAGCCTCATAATTAGCGCCTTGAACGGGAAGTCCGTTTACAAAAAATGAAGGCGTTGAGTTCACACCAACTGATACCCCTTCTTTAATCTGATTCTGGACTTTAGTAGCCGTGTCGGGAGAACTGAGGCAGGAGTTGAATTTATTTGTATCCAGTCCCGCGTCCTTTGCAAAGCCCTTAAGCTGATCCATTGATTTTTCAGCTGTGATCTCCTTCTGTTTGGTAAAAACCAAGTCATGGAATTTCCAGAACTTATCGTTCCCCTGTTCATAGGCACACACCCCAGCAATCGCCGCATTCTTAGCCCAGGGATGAATCTGCTCGAGTGGGAACTGTTTGTATATGAGTTTTACCTTGCCATCGTAATCCTTTAGAATCTTAGGAAGAACATTGGTGCTGGCGGACTGACAGAAAGGACACTGAAAATCCGAATATTCAACTATCGTAACCTTTGCATTTTGATTTCCCATTACAGGAACGCCCTTAAGGGAAATCTTTTTCATTGTTTCCTCAAGCGGATTGACCTTTGAGTCAACCAATTCTCCAAGGATTATATACTTTCCATCCTTACTCATTAGTACAGGAACCGACTGGCGCCCCAAAGCAATTGCTCCCCTCTTAAGTCCCGGCACGCCGGTATCCTCAAATTTTTGAGTGTCTATGGGCTCTCCAAAAACTAGATACCTTCCATCATTGCTGATAAGAAATGGAACATCCCCTGAACCCCTAGAAGACTGAACCACAAAACTGCCCTTTTTGAACCACTCGAGAGGAGCCTTTTCATACCCCTTTACATCAATCTTCGCATCCGCAGGAAGACGCGCTCCCAACGTCCTTCTGAGAAGAAGCTGTAGCCTCTTTACATCATCAGCCGATATGTTTTCGGCAAATACCTGAACTCCAACCACAAGAATGGATAAAACCGATACAATTATCCAAAAATACTTAAACCTCATCTTTATTCTTCCCTCCATAACTAATTTATGTGCGTAAATATACCACCATCCATCTGGAAAGCAAATAAATTCGCTTCACTTAAGAAGTTGAGATAGGAAAAACCTCTCGCCGGATTGAATCTAAGTTTAGCGTTTGAGTTGAAATCTCCAAAGTGATATGGGATGCTGTTATAGGATGCGACATTATAGAACTTTTGAAAAAGATTCTAAAGCCCATATTCCAGTAAAATCATATTTAATTAGAGCCTTCTTAGGAATCTAGAAACTAGTTAAGTCTCTTTAGAGACTCTGATCAGAAAACACCCTATTGAATATATAATCAACATTCTTTAGGTCGCGCTCTACGCTAAAGCACTCCTCTATCTCATCCGTGGAGAGATGGTTTGACAGTTGACTATCTTTAAGAAGCAAACCTTTAAAATCCTCTTTCTCTCCCCATGCCATCATCGCATTCTTTTGCACAATCCCATAAGCCTCTTCCCTCGATAATCCCTTTTCAATCAACTTAATCAGAACCTTCTCTGAAAAGATAAGCCCGCGTGTGAGCCAGAGGTTTTTTTCCATATTCTCCGGGTATATCTGAAGTCCATCAAGGAGACCCCCGAGCCTATAGAGCATGAAATCAATCAGGATTGTGGCATCGGGACCTATCACCCTCTCTACGGAAGAATGGCTTATATCGCGCTCGTGCCAGAGGGGAATGTTTTCAAGTACGGAGATTGAGTAAGAGCGAACGAGTCTTGAAAGACCGCATAGATTCTCCGCAAGTATTGGATTTCTCTTATGCGGCATAGCAGACGATCCCTTTTGCCCCTCTGTAAAAGGCTCTTCAAGCTCAAGCACCTCGGTTCTTTGAAAGTGCCTGACCTGAAGCGCAATCTTCTCAACCGTTGCGGCAATAATCGAGAGCGTAAGAAAATACTCGGCATGTATGTCGCGCTGAATAATCTGAGTAGAAATCCTTGCAGGCCTGAGTCCGAGAATCTCACACGCGCGCTCCTCTACACGCGGAGGCACGTTTGCAAATGTCCCAACCGCACCGGATATCTTGCCAACGCTTATAGTCTCCCTCGCCCTTTCCATACGCTCAAGGTTTCTCATCATCTCGTCATACCAGATGGCAAAAACAAGTCCCAGTGTTGTAGGCTCTGCATGAATACCGTGGGTTCTTCCAACTATTGGTGTGTATTTGTGTTTAAACGCAAGCCTCTTTAGAGCCTCAATTACCTTTTTTATATCATCAATTATTATTGTCGCCGCATCCCTTAACTGAATCGCAAAAGCTGTATCGAGCACGTCTGAGGATGTGAGTCCGAGGTGTATATATTTCGACTCCTCCCCTACGTGCTCGGCAACGGCGGTGAGAAAGGCAATGACATCGTGCTTTAAGGTCTTCTCAAGCTCATCAATACGACCTACATCAAACCTCGCACGTTCTTTAATCTTCTCTAAGGCCTCGGTTGGTATTTGTCCAATCTCAACCCAGGCCTCGCATACAGCGATCTCCACACAGAGCCAATTCTGATATTTGGCTTCATCACTCCAGATTTTTGACATCTCAGGTCGAGAGTATCTCTTAATCAAAGTGTTAAAACCTCCCCTAAAGCTTTTCTCTGGGCTACGATGAGCCTTGTATGGTCCGCACACTTAATAACTGAAGAGGCGGCTTCTATCGCCTTTTTCGGCGTATTATTCGATTCGCTCAAATGAGCCAGAACAACATACCTGAGGCCATCATGTATAAGACCCTTAAGAAGCCCCGCTGCATCCCTATTCGACAGGTGCCCCAGACGGCTCTTTATTCTCTGTTTTAAGTCCCAGGGATAAGGACCGTAAATCAGCATCTCCTCGTCATGATTGAATTCCAGGATAAGCACATTCACCCCCTTTAGTCTCTCTCTTACAAGAGCCGTAACAGAACCTATGTCTGTTACCACACCAACCTTTTTATGGTCTGTCTGTATCGTAAACCCTAGGGGTTCTATCGCATCATGAGGGATTGGAAAAGGAGTAACTAAGGCGTCGTTTATATAAAACGCAGAGCCAGTATCGAATTCCCTAAGATTCTCAACCCTATCCTTCCAGAGAAATGTTGTAGCTGAAGCGACATATACAGAGGCATTGAGAAACGGGAGCGCGGCAATGTGGTCTGTGTGCTCGTGTGTGACAAGCACCGCGTCTATCTCCGATATCTGAATGCCGAGAGCCTTAAGCCTGATGGCAATCTGTCTCTGGCTTATCCCCGCATCCACGAGAATCTTCGCCCTCTCTGTTTGGATAAACAGGGAATTTCCTGAGCTTCCGCTTGCAAGGGTGCAGATTCTGATTTTATCTTCTCCTGATTAAAACTGACGACAAATTAGCTACAGAGAGAATTAGGAGCTAACCTCAGTAGAGGTTCCGGTCTTGTCTAAAACATTCAATACCCTCTGCAGCTAATAAGATTATGAGCCATGAAAAATTCAGTTGTCAATTCTATTTAATCTTCTTAATCTCTTCCTTAAGAACCGATTCAACCACAATCTCGGTTTTTGATTTCTCATCAAGGGCTTCGATTTTTTAGCATCCGACTCCGTATTTGGTATTTGTTCTATAAGTTCTTCTTCAAGTAGTATTATCTCCTCATTAAGCCCAGATGCCCCCGGTTCTATCTTTATTTCTTTAGTATCGTTGTTATACCCAGCCTCCCCCTGTGATTCGCATTCTTCTTCAAGCAGAATTATATCATCAGAATCAGGCACCTCTTGTTGTATTTTGACTTCTTCAGTGCCGTTGCCACAATCCGATTCTTTATATGATCCATAGTCCAGTGGCTCTTTGTAAATTGTATATTCATTAAGCATCTCAAACCCATCGGACTCTCCTACTACCTCGGTATGGGAAAGCGAATTAAATATAGAGCCTATCTCCCTCCGTTCATACTGATTGATTAAAGATTCCACCTTTTTTATTATTCTTTCAGATTTGAGAGGCTTTATTAGAAAATCGTCCGCGCGTGCCCCCGCGGCTTTCACCTCATCGAATACACCGAGCGAAGACGCAATTAAAATAACGGGGATATATTCGAGAGCCGGATCACCTTTTATCTTTCCCGACACCTCATATCCATCACCATTAGGTAAAGAGACATCAACTAAGATTATGTCCGGTTTCATCTCCCTAGACTTCGATATAGCATCCGCACCGCTTGATACATGTACAACCCTGTAGCCGAGATCGGTAAATAGAGAACCGATAGATCCCCTTATAGCACTGTCCTCATCAGCAATGAGAACGGTTTTCATACCTTTTCTTTTCACTACATTATTCATATAGAAACGGAACTCTTAAAATATATTTTATAATTCAACGCAGACAATCTTCAAACGCAACCGTATACGAAACGCACAGAGACACTCTTCATAATTATACCTAAATTATTAAACAATGCGTTGACAAGAAATCCTATCTAATATACTTTCTTTGATAAATGCCCAAGACAGGTAAGAATAGAGGAGGAGAGAATAGATGCCTAAAGTAAAAGCAAACGGTATAAATATGAATTATGAGAAAACAGGGAGTGGAGAACCACTCATTCTTATACCCTTTTTAAGTGCCGATAACGCCTGCTATGCCTTTCAGATTCCGGAGTACTCAAAGCGCCTCACGTGCTTCTCCGTAGATACAAGAGGGGCTGGTGAAACCGACAAACCAGAGGGCACCTACTCCACAGAGCTATTTGCCGATGACATAGCAGGGTTTATGCATGCGGTAGGAATAGAAAAAGCCCATATAGCGGGTGTTTCATTAGGCGCAGCTATAGGTATGTGGCTTGCGGCAAAATATCCGGATAAGGTTAAGTCGTTATCACTACATAGTGGATGGACAAAGACTGACTCCTTCCTTAAAACTGTTGTGGAAGGCTGGCAGGTAATTGCCAAAGCCTTGGGGAGTGTTGCGGAGATGGTGATTTTAGGTATTTTCCCGTGGTGTTTTACCCCCGAACTCTATGCTGCTAAACCCGATTACATAAAGGCACTTTCTGATTTTGTAAGGGGAAGACCGGCACAGCCCGTGGACGCATTTATAAGACAGTCCGATGCCGTTATATCTCATGACTGTGAATCCCAGTTGGGTAAGATAAAGGCACCCACGCTTATTACATTTGGTAAATATGATATGGTAACCTCAATCCGTTTTGCCAATACAATGAAGAATAATATTAAAAATTCTGAGTTAGTAGTTTTTGAGGGCTGTTCTCATGCTGGGCTCTATGAGAAGACTGAGGAGTTCAACCAAAAAACCTGGACTTTTTGAAAAGGCACACCGGATAGAAATTCATAGGGACGTATTGCAATAGACTCTACCATAGCGAATCACGAAATCCAAATCACAAGATACAAAAACAAAATGAAGTTGCAAGATAAAATCGCCCTCATAACAGGTGGAGGAACAGGAATAGGAAAGGCTACAGCCATCCTCTTTGCCCAAGAAGGAGCAACAGTAATAGTAATCGGAAGGAGGAAGAGTAAGCTCGTAGAAACCGTAGATGCAGCTCAAAGAAATGGTGGCAGGGCCGACTATGTTGTCGGCGATGTATCAAATGTAAACGACACAGAAAGAGCTGTTAAAGAGACGGTACGCAGGTTTGGTGGCTTGGACATACTTATAAACAACGCAGGCGTGTTTCGGGGAATTAAGATAACCGATGTTACCGAAAATGAGTACAACCGCATTATGGATATTAATCTCAAAGGTATATTCTTTATGTGCAAGCATGCGGTCCCTGAGATGGAAAAAAGGGGCGGAGGCACAATAGTAAATGTCGCAAGCATATTAGGAATAAAGGGATATAGAGCGGGTTCAACATCGGTATATTCGGCCTCAAAGGCGGGCGTAATAATGCTCACAAAAGCGCTCGCACTTGAGCTTGTCCCCTATAAAATAAGGGTAAATTGTGTGTGTCCGGCAGTGGTAGAGACAGAGATATTTGAAACCCTAGGGATTCCAAAAGAGAGAATCCCTGAGCGTATGAAGAAGTGGGAATCTTATCACCCGATGGGAAGAAACGGAAGGCCTGAAGAGGTTGCCCGTGCCTTACTATACTTTGCATCCGACGATTCATCCTGGGCTACGGGATCAATACTCAATCTGGACGGGGGTGTGACGGCAGAGTAGATAAACTAAGAGTCAATGCACCTACTTAGAAAACTACACCCGGAAGCAATATGCGTTACTGCAAGATATAGCCTTCATCTGCTTTGGCGGTGCTTGACAGGGCCAGCCGCTTTTGTCAGGTTGAGCACAGTATTTATTAGCCCCACATGTGAAAACGCCTGGGGAAAATTTCCTATAAGCCGCCGTCCCTTTGTGTCGTATTCCTCTGACAACAAGCCGACATCATTGCGCAAATCCATCAGACGCTCAAAACCCCCCTCGAGCCCGCGAGGATCTCCGAGGCGTCCCTCATCATCATCCTGGCCGCCTCTGCCTGGTTCTCGACCTGGATCCTCTGGGGCAGCTTCCTTATATCGTCCCTGTAGAGCAAGATTATCGGCTAACCAAAACGTGCAGATCAGAAATACCCCTTCACCTGAAGGCAGGCCATCAATCTCTGGGTCACTGGAGTAGCGCCTGACAAATCCGTCTTGCATTAACCGTTTCTGTATTGCTTTCACTGTACCCTGAATACGCAGATCCTTTGGTGGTAAGAAGCCCACAAGCGGAAGCATCAATAGGCTGGCATCAAGTCTCTTTGATCCGTAGTACTGAACAAAAGAGTTTAGTTCTGGATCAAAGCCTTCACGGCAGACCTGGTCATGGATTTCCTTGCGCAGGCGACGCCACTTATCAATAGGACCACTAAGTCCGAATTTCTCAACCGACTTTACTGCGCGATCCACGGCAACCCATGCCATTACCTTGGAGTGTGTGAAGTGCCGTCTTGGCCCCCGAATCTCCCAGAGCCCTTCATCAGGCTTTTCCCAATCAGTTTCAAGAAACTCCATAAGCGCCTGTTGCACTCTCCATGCATTTTCGTTCGGCTCCAGCCCGACGCGTCGAGCAAAATAAAGCGCGTCTATACAAATCCAAGCCAACCAACATAATAGACCTAACTGTCGGCAAATAATGACTCTTTAGTGGCGGGGGCGATGGGACTTGAACCCGCGACCTCTGGCTTGACAGGCCAGCGTTCTAACCGGGCTGAACTACGGCCCCCAAGATTAGTTGATAACTAAGAACTATCAACTCTCAACTAACATGGTGGGCGGTACTGGTTTCGAACCAGTGACCTCTTGCTTGTAAGGCAAGCGCTCTTCCACTGAGCTAACCGCCCTAAATCAATTCTCCCACAAGTGTTGCCTTCACCAATTATAAAAAAGAAATAAGGGCGAATCTTGCATTATTTCGAGTGCAGTACCGTGAGAAATGAAATAACATAGATTGGCCCCTACATTCTAGAACAAAATTTAAGCCTTATCAAGAAAGATTTACATTAGTTTCGACTATACTCTCGCCGATTGGAAGCGGGCCTAAAGGAGAAGTTGCTACATCATGAAGCACAGGGGTATCTGAAACTATAGCTTCCCTTATGACCTCATCCATATGCTCAACCATTTTGATCTCTATATCTTTCAAAATCTTGTCGGATATATCCTTTAGGTCTTTTTCATTTTCTCTAGGAATAATAACCTTCTTTACCCTACCACGATGGGCTGCTAATATCTTCTCCTTCAGTCCTCCGATAGGAAGCACCCTTCCACGGAGAGTAATCTCCCCTGTCATCGCTACATCATGCCTTATGGGTTTTCTCACGAGTGCAGACACAATAGCCGTCGCAATTGCAATACCGGCTGAAGGGCCATCTTTAGGAGTAGCACCCTCAGGAACGTGTATGTGTATATCTATCTTCTGATAGAAGTAGCGCTCAAGCCCTAGCTTCTCGGCTCTCGATCTAACATAACTCATTGCGGCCTGAGCAGACTCCTGCATTACCTCTCCGAGCTTTCCCGTAATTGTGAACGTTCCTTTACCAGGCACAATACCGACCTCAATCGTAAGGAGTTCTCCGCCAACCTCAGTCCAGGCAAGGCCGGTTGAAATCCCAACCTGGTCTTTTTCCTCAATCTCCCCGAATCTAAACTTTGGAATCCCAAGATACTTGTGTATGGCACCTGAATTAATCCTCGATACATGGTCGGGACCGTGCTTTACAACCTCTTTTGCCACCTTTCTGCAGAGTGTCGCGAGCTCGCGCTCCAGGGTTCTCACACCCGACTCACGCGTGTACTGTCTTATCACCGTTAAGATGCCGCTATCGGAGATTTTAAAATTCTCCGGCTTTAGCCCATGAGCCTCGAGTTGCTTAGGAATGAGAAACTTCTTTGCAATTTGAAGCTTTTCATCCTCTGTATAGCCGGGGAGGCGTATAATCTCCATTCTGTCTTGAAGCGCCCAAGGTATGGTATGGAGCACATTTGCAGTGGTTATAAAAAGCACATTTGAAAGATCATAGTCTGCATCAATGTAATGGTCATTAAACGAATGGTTCTGCTCCGGATCAAGCGCCTCAAGAAGGGCCGCTGCGGGGTCACCTCTAAAGTCCATTCCAAGCTTATCAATCTCATCGAGCAAGAATACCGGATTGATAGTTCCCGCTTTTCTCATTCCCTGAATAATCTTTCCAGGAAGTGCACCGATATATGTGCGGCGATGCCCTCTGATCTCAGCTTCATCCCTTACGCCGCCCAGTGATACCCTCACAAACTTTCTTCCCATAGAGCGGGCTATTGACTTGGCAAGGGAAGTCTTTCCAACCCCCGGAGGCCCTACAAAGCAAAGGATTGGTCCCTTCAGTTTCTTTGTAAGCGCCCGAACGGCAAGATATTCGACGATTCTCTCTTTCGGCCTCTCAAGCCCATAGTGGTCTTCATCAAGTATTTTAGCTGCCTCATCAATGTCGAGTCTATCCTCGGTCTTCTCATTTGTCCAAGGAAGGGAAAGAAGCCAGTCAATATAGTTCCTTACAACAGTAGCTTCAGCAGACATTGGGGACATCATCTTGAGCTTTTTAATCTCACGCCTGACCTTTTGCTCAACCTCTTCGGGAAGGTTTTTTTGTTTTAATTTCTCCTCAAACTCCTGAATCTCAGATTTAAGGTCATCTTTCTCTCCTAGTTCCTTCTGAATTGCCCTCATCTGCTCAGTGAGATAATACTCCTTCTGAGCCTTCTCCATCTGCTTCTTTACCCTTGTTCTAATCCGCTTCTCTATCTGAAGGATTTCAACCTCGCCCTGTAGCTTCTCGTAGAGCTTCTCGAGCCTTTCGGCAGGGCTGAGGGCTTCGAGTATCTCCTGCTTATCCTGAAGCTTAAGTCCAAGGTGCGAGGCGATTGTATCTGAAAGACGCCCCGGCTCATCAATTGACGATATGGTTACAAGCACCTCAGACGGAATCTTTTTATTTAATTTTACATAATTCTCAAATGCGGTAATGAGCGTACGCATGAGGGCTTCAGTCTCAACCCTTCCATCGTCAACCTCAGAAACCCTCTCGGCTTCAACTAGGAAAAAGCTCGGATTCGGAATATAACGAATGATCTGTGCCCTTCTTTTCCCCTCTACCAATACCTTTACGGTTCCATCAGGGAGCCTAAGCATCTGGATTATAGTGCCTATAGTCCCAATTTTGTAAATATCCTCTTCATTCGGGTCATTTGTCTTGGCGTCCTTTTGAGCAACAAGTAGGATCTCTTTATCCTTTCTCATCGCCTCCTCAAGCGCGCGAATGGATTTCTCGCGGCCCACAAAAAGGGGCGCAACCATATAAGGGAAAATCACCACATCCCTAAGAGGCAAAAGCGGTATAGTGACTATTTCCTGTTTTCTCTCTCCGTCAAATTTAAAGAACATTGGCATCTTTCTTCCCCTCTACTAATAGATTTATCCAGAACCTAAACGCCTTTCCTCCTCATAGAAGAAAAGCGGAGCACCCGCGCCTTGTATTAAATCCTCCGTTATTACACAGCGTCTAAGTCCATTTAGAGATGGAACTTCGTAGGATATATCGAGCATTATATTTTCGATTATAGCTCTCAGCCCACGCGCTCCGGTCTTTCTCTTGATTGCCTCCTGAGCAATCGTCTTCAGTGCACCCTCCGTAAATTCCAATTCAACCCCCTCGAGTTCCATAAGTTTCTGAAACTGTTTTACAACTGCGTTCTTTGGCTTCGTAAGAATCTCAGTGAAGGTCCGTTCATCAAGCTCGTCCAGAGTCGCAACAACCGGAACCCTACCTACAAACTCCGGAATCATACCGAACTTTATCAAATCCTCCGGTTGAACCTCTTTTAAGATCTGACCCAAGCCCTTATCCTCTCTTTTGCCCAAGTTTACCCCAAAACCAATTGATTTTTCTCCAATTCTACGTCCTATAATATCCTCAAGCCCACAAAAAGCACCGCCACATATAAAAAGGATATTTGTCGTATCAACCTGAATAAACTCCTGTTGAGGATGCTTTCTCCCTCCCTTTGGGGGAACATTTGCCTTTGTGCCCTCTATGATCTTCAGCAGTGCCTGCTGAACTCCCTCTCCCGAAACATCCCTCGTAATCGAGGGGCTATCGCCCGATTTACGGGCGAGTTTATCTACCTCATCTATATATATAATACCTTTTGAAGCCCTTTCAACATCATAATCGGCGGCTTGAAGGAGACTCACTATCATATTTTCAACGTCCTCTCCCACATAGCCTGCCTCCGTGTAGCATGTAGCATCAACTATGGTAAATGGAACATCGAGAAACTTAGCAAGTGTCTGTGCCAGAAGCGTTTTTCCGCATCCCGTAGGACCCACGAGAAGGATATTACTCTTTTGAATGTCCACATCATTGCTCCGTTTCCCACTGTAGACATTGAGTTCTATCCTCTTATAATGGTTATAAACAGCTACAGCTAATATCTTTTTTGCTCTTTCCTGACCAATTACATACTCATCCAAAAATGTCTTAATCTGATACGGAGTAGGAAGCGTCGAGTAGCGACGCCTCAGATGACCTTCCTTTGCCTCCTCTTCAGCTATTATTTCATTGCATAGCTCAATACACTCATTGCATATATAAACAGTAGGACCTGCAATAAGCTTTTTGACCTCTTTCTGGCTCTTTCCACAGAATGAACAATAAAGATTCCCGTCTCTTCCTTCACGTCTTGTAGTCACTTTGCCGCTTCCTCCCTTTTTGCGATTATAGCATCAACTATGCCATACTCTAAGGCATCTTTAGCCGTGAGAAAAAAATCCCTCTCCGTATCCTTTGATATTCTCTCAAGCGGTTGTCCCGTATGCTTTGAGAGAATTCGGTTTATCTCTTCGCGAACCCTCAGAATTTCCTTGGCATGAATCTCAATGTCTGCGGCTTGCCCCTCAACACCACCTAAGACCTGATGAAGCATCACACGGGCATGAGGGAGAGCGTATCTTTTTCCCTTTGTACCGGCGGCAAGAAGCACAGCAGCCATGCTTGCAGCCTGACCAATGCAGATAGTTGCAACATCTGGCTTTATATACTGCATGGTATCATACATAGCAAGCCCTGCAGTGACGTGACCACCGGGAGAGTTGACATAAACGTAAATATCCTTTTCGGGATTTTCGGATTCCAGAAAAAGCAGTTGGGCGATTACCGTGTCTGCAACCGCATCCGTAATCGGAGACCCAATAAAAACAATCCTGTCTTTTAAAAGACGGGAGAAAATATCATATGCCCTTTCTCCCCTGTTGGTCTGCTCGATCACAATAGGCACATAACTGGACATTCTGCTGGTTTAGTATACTGATTTTGACCCTCTTTGTCAATCTAAGATTCCCCTCTTGAAACCTCTTCTACATTAGATTTTTCAATGAGAAATCGAAGAACTTTATCTTCAATTAAACGCGCCTCTAACTCTTCAATCATATTATTTTTTTCATAGATCTCTCTTACCTTCTCAAAAGGGATCCGTACCGCTCTTGAAATCTCAGTGAGCTTATCCTCTATCTCTTCATCCTCTGCCTTAATTCCCTCCTTCCTCGCAATTGCCCCCAGGATTATAGATGCCCTCACGTTATCAACTGCCCTTTGCCCGAGTTTCTCTTCAGCCTCATGACTCAGTTGTGGAACCTCAATTCCATGCCTCTGGAGATTATACTCAAATTCACGCCTCATACGAGCCACTTCATTCTCTATGAGACTTGGCGGAACATCAAAAGAGTTCTTCTCAAGGAGAGATTTGATAATATCTCCCTTCAGCCTGTCCTCGGATTCTCTCTCTAGCCTTTTTTCTAAGTCCTCTTTAATCCTTTTCTTCAAACCTTCGAGACTCTCCTCACCCAAATCCCTTGCAAACTCATCATCTATTTCCGGCAGGATTCTCTCAAGAATCTCTTTTACATTTACCCTAAATCTTACGGCCTTTCCGGCAATGTCCCTTATCTGAAAATCCCCAGGGTAGGTGAGCTCAAACTCCTTTTCTTCTCCTTTTTTCATCCCAATGAGATTATCCTCAAACCCCGCAATTAATTTTTTCTCCCCTACTACAACATGAACATCTTTTGCCTGAAGGTCTTTAACAGGTCTTCCCTCGAGAAACCCCGTATAATCAATTATCAAGTAATCCCCTAACCTGACCCCTCTATCCTCTTCAATAGGGTTAGCCTGAACCGACTGCTCTCTTATTTGATTTATTGCCCGCTCAACATCCTCGTCCTTTATATAACGCTTCTCCTTTTTCAGTTCAATCCCAATATAGTCTCTTACCTCAAATTCCGGGATCACCTCAAAGGTTACTGTATAGTGGAATTCCTTATCCTGCTCAATCTTGTCCGTTGTGATCCGCGGTCTGGATATTGGGATCACAGAAATCTCTTCAAGGGCCTTTTTAAATGACTCAGATATGAGTTTTGAAGACACCTCCTCAAATATATAGCTCCCGTATTCAGCTTCTATAATCTTTCTCGGAGCCTTGCCGGGACGAAATCCCTTGATTTTCGCACTCTTCTTGATTTCGTTAAAAACCTCCTCTATCTTTGCCGCTACATCCTCAGGGGGAATAAACACCTCGACCTTTTTCTCCGTATTGCTAAGCGATTCAACATTGACTCTCATGAAAATGAAACCCCTTTTTTATTTTAGCCGCAATTGAGCAAGGATTTACACAAATAGAATGATACACAATTCATAATACGACAAAGTACTTGCATGTGCCCTGCATCGTGTATCTTGCATCTTGTTGCCTTCTGATGATCTTCATTTGTGGCTAATTAACTTAGAATATGTGCGAGAGGGGGGAGTTGAACCCCCACGGGAAATCCCACTGGATCCTAAGTCCAGCGCGTCTGCCAGTTCCGCCACTCTCGCTTGCGGTTCCCTAAAATCCTCCCTCTTTGATCGCTACCCCAGATCCCGGAGTGGGCTGCGAGGGATTCGAACCCACGACCCAGTGATTAAGAGTCACTTGCTCTACCAAGCTGAGCTAGCAGCCCACTGTATCATTCCAATATCTTACAACACATTATGAATTTTCCAAATCCCTAAGGATGAAGGTTTCTTCCTTGTAAGCTCAATATTCAAATAACCTAAATATTCGTTTATCGCTACAATACAACTCCACTTTCACCTACCCTTGTTCCCGCTATATATCTGAGATCGTGAATTTAAGCTCTTTAATTAGTATGCCCGTGGGTGTTGAGAAAGGCGATTCTCACGTTCTTAATAGGCCTTTCGATTTTTCCGATTAGCTTTTCATGCTATTCTCAAGTCACATTTAAAGAAGAATCCCATTAAATTTAGTAGCACTTATTATAAACACGTTATTTTCAAAATCAACATTTCCCCTTTTAACAGTGATTCAATCGCAAAGACTCACCATCACTTTATGGGGTTTTCAACAAAACCTTTAAGTGCAACAGCGTTATTATGTTCTCTATCCTTTGCACTGTAGATTAAAGTAAGATTCCCCCTTCGCCATTTCGGCGAGCCTTATAAGAAACCTCCTTTTTTCTTCGTTACCTGTGAATTCCTGTTTATACCTCTTACAAAATTCCTTCCATCGAGAGGGAAGATGGGAAAACCATTTTCTAAGTTCAGTGCTTGGAGCAACTTCCTTTAACCACAGGTCAATCTTAATTTCCTCTTTTTTAAGCCCCCTTGGCCATAATTCGTCAACCAGAGCCCGTATTCCATAATCTTTTTCCACTTTATCATAAACTCTAATTTCGTCTTAATCATGATACACTACCCCTTTTTAAGACATTCAACTCCAAATATAGTAAAGCCCTTCCAAAAGTCACCAATAAATCACACGGGGTTTTAAGATTATGGAGAAATACTCTTTATAGCCCAATCTCCTGGGTTTGGAATTATCCTTTTTTATTAATCGGTATTTGTTAAATTTCTAATCTACTGCAATCACTCTTTAACAGCAATCTGATCCTGTCAAACACCACCGATACCACACGATCGCAACGTGTGGCATCAAACTGGAATGCACCCACAGTCGCAATCCCGATGCGTGAATAGATCTCTTCGCGCAGTAAAGCACGCGCCCTGTGCAAGCGTGTCTTGACGGTCTCCTCAGTAATGTCGAGACACTCAGCCATTTCAGCAGTGCTCATCCCCTCAATCTCCCTCGGCACGAAAACCGAACGATAACTCTCAGGCAGTGAATCAACCGCGGCTTCTAATACCGCCTTCAGTTCCCCGGTTAGTAATTGCTGCTCGGGATCAGGTGTTTTGGATATACCCATACCCTCCCTCCATGATTTTGATACCAAGTCAATATCCACAAATCGGCCGCGTCGGCGAACCCGCGCCAAAGCCTCATTTACGGCGATCTTTGTCAGCCAGGTTGAGAATTTAGCCCGTCCAGAAAACTGATTAAGGTGTGTGTATGCATGGACGTAGGCGTCTTGCATCACATCCTCCGCCTCGCTGTCATCCCCCAGTATGGCACGAGATACACGGTAGAGCCGCTGGTTGTACCGACGCATGAGGATTTCAAATAGCGTGATTTCACCGGCGAGTATTAGCCTCTCCACCTCTTCGTCGGACATAGCATCGGCATTTGCTCCGGTACTCATTACAGCTCAGCCCCCTGTGTGGTTTACCAACCCTAATATAATATAGAGTCATCTACAAACAAAAAGTTACGAGTTTTCTTCTCGAATCTGTAACCAATCCTTTCCTTAAAACTCTATGTTCTATAGAGCAAAGATCAAATCTACTCTCAATTAAGAGGGAGGAATAGAAATGAAGCGAATAAGCATAGGTTTAATGCTCTTGGCTCTCTGTCTTCTGGCTTTAGGAGGCAGTGCACAGACTGCTCTGTCACAGGAGATGGCCCCTCCAGGAGGCAAGTACAAGAAAGTTAGCTCGCTTGTGAAATTGCCAGATTTTCTCCCCGGCCTCGGAACGCTTTATGTAGACCCAGACACACTACCAGCAGGCCCATTCCTGGCCTATGACCGTGAAGGCCACCTTGCCAGCACAGTCTATATGATTCCACTTAAAGACATCAACGACCACAAGGCCTTCAACAATCTGGCCGTTGCACAGGGACAAAAGGTAGACCACGTTGATATATACTATAGTGCGGGACATCCGGGCGTGCCCGAGCCGCACTATTACATCATACTTTGGTATATCTCACCTGAGAAGGCGGCAGCACTCCCGTAGGAGGCATTATGCCGACACGGCGAGAGTTCATCAAGACCGGCGGGTTGGCTCTCGTCGGCCTTGTATTCTACAACACACCTAGACCCCACACACCACACACGGCTCATGTTGTTGAGATCTATATGAAGAGCGATAATCTGGGCAGTAGGGTATGGTTTGATCCTATCGGAATATATATCGAACCCGGGCAAACGGTACGGTGGATTGTTGTTGAGAATGTACACACGACATCTGCATACCATCCTCGAAATAGCAACCATTCACTGCGGATTCCCCCAAATGCTACCCCCTGGGATTCTGGATTTTTGTCACCCGGTGAACACTTTGATGTAAAACTCAAGACACAAGGTATCTACGATTACTACTGTACGGCACATGAAGAGGCAGGCATGGTAGGGCGTATTATTGTCGGAAAGCCCACCGGACCAGGTGCTTTACCATTCAACTACTACGTGGGAAGATCAGATACAACAAACTGGCGACCAGTACCTCCTGCAGCCCAGAAAGCATTTCCAAGCATAGAGCAGATAATGCGTGAAAAGGTTGTCCGACTCAGATGGACAATATAATGAATACTATGACGTAGATACCTTCAAAAGTAGACCAATCTATAAATTACAGGCCAGAGCAGGACAACAAAATACCAGAATATTCCGCATGTCTCTAAGTCAACCATATTCTTAGGAAATTTCTTTACTATTGCACGAATGGAAGCGGCAATTAGCCACAGACATGATATAAGAACATGAATAGCATGGAACCCTACAATTATATAGAATATAGAACCATATATACTCGATGTCATTGTAAGTCCATAGGCTACTAACTTAATCCATTCATTTTCCTGAAGAACAAGGAATAAAATTCCAAGAATTATTGTAAGGATAAGAAAAAAAGTCAGTTTTTTATAACTCGTATCCCCCTTGTGCCAATTTCTCCTGAAGAGAAACATCGTCAACCCACTTAAAAGAAGAACGGCGGTATTTAAAGCAGTCGTTTGAGCAGGGTATCTTGGTTGGCCCGGAGGGGGCCAGGGAGAAAGGTTATGTTTATAAGCAAGGAATGACCCGAGAAGTCCCCCAAATAGCATTATCTCAGAAAGTATAAAAAGCATTAATGCAAACCTGGCAAGGGCAAGGCGTGAGCGGAGATGATCATCTCCGCCATTTCTCCTTCCCATCCCAATATTGATAGGCTTAGACTTCTTTTCAACAGGTTGCCTTTTTATTCCTATTTCCGCAATCTGTTGCATCATCTCTTTAAAGTCACAATAGCATCCGGCATAAACCCAAAGAACGCTATTATCAGGAGTGTTAATGGCACTAAAACGGCACATACTATCAGTATCTTTTCAAATCTTAGGTGCATAAAGTTCAGTGCTATCAAAACCGCTTTTATCCCCGCGAGGGCAAAGAGGATAAATGCGGCTAAATACCTAAACTCTATATGGTGCCTGGGATTCAGTATGACGGATGTTAGTATGCTCAATGTCGTAAGCCCGCAAAGTACAATCCATACAAGAAGATAGTTGGGATGAGTAAGGTGTTTATTAGCCATTTTTAAACCTCCTTTAATCTTGCACCATCATGAGAGATAGAAGAGCGGAAGAAGAAACACCCAAACAATGTCCACGAAATGCCAGAAGAGTCCTGCATTCTCAACAAGAGAACCCGGGTTACCCGGTTTTTTCTTACGGCTAATTAGGATTAGGACAACTGTATTTATAACGGTTCCTGTAAAAACGTGTACCGCGTGAAAACCCGTTAAACCGTAATAAAAAGCCCAGAACGGCCCCGAATGGAAACCATATCCGTGTTCGATCTCTCCCGCATATTCTATAGCTTTAATCGCTAAGAACAAAAGACCTGATATGATCGTAAGAAATATATATAGATATGCAGACCTAAGATTCCTCTCATCCACCATTTTATGCGCGAGAACGATTGTGAAGCTACCCGTAATAAGCACGAATGTGTTTATAGAACCTGTTAAGGCGTTAGTTTCACCAGAGAACTCATGCCACTGCGGATAACTCAGCCTAAAAAGAACGCAGGTTATAATGAGTCCGCCGAAAATAAGGACTTCACCGGATAGAAACACCCACATCCCCACCTTTGATGATGGTATGCCGACTGAAGACTGACCAACTGCGCTCTGCGATTCCAAAGACTCTATTCCTACATTAGTGTTTTCCAATTGGTGCATCTGTTCCCTCCCTAAATACCTCCTCTCTAGAAATGAGTATACCCTGGGGCTTGAAGTCTTCTCGCTCCTCTTCCGGAGAATACTCGTAAGGGTCGTTTACAACTATGGGAACCATGCCGTTCCAGTTATGGTGGGGCGGGGGGGATTCCGCAAGCCACTCAAGGGTAGTAGCCTTCCACGGATTGCGTTCCGCCTGCTTGCCCTTAAATATGCTTACAAAGAAATTGATGATAAATGGGGCCTGGGATGCGATAAGTAATATTGCCCCAACAGTTGATAGGACATGAATCCATTGAAAGTGCCTTAGGTAATCAATGTGTGTAATGTCATAATATCTCCTCGGACCCCCTGCAATTCCTAAAAAGAATAGAGGAAATGCAAAGATATTAAACCCTATAAAGGTTCCCCAGAAGTGAACCTTGCCCCAGGATTCACTCATCTTTCTCCCAAACATCTTGGGAAACCAGTAGTATATACCCGCAAAGCTAGCCAAAATGACAGATGGAAAGATCGTATAGTGAAAATGGGCTATTACGAAATACGTATCGTGGAGGTAAACATCTAATACTTGAGCTCCCAGAAATAATCCCGTAAGGCCGCCGATGATAAATGCAACAAAGCTCCCCAATGCGAAAAGAAAGGAGGAGGTAAACCTTATTGAACCATTCCATAATGTTAAGGCAAGACAGACAAGTATTACAGAAAACGGAACGGAGATTGCAATTGTTGTAACAGCAAATGGGTATGAAAGGGACGGATTCATTCCTGAGACAAACATGTGATGACCCCATACTACAAAGCTCAGTATGGCCGAAGCTATTGTCGCATATACAATTGATTTATATCCAAATATAGGTTTTCTGGTATGGGACGCAAAAACCTCGGCTATTATCCCAAGCCCGGGAATTAAAACCACATAAACCTCCGGATGCCCGAAGAACCAGAAGATATGTTGCCACAAGAGCGGATCCCCCTGACTCTGAGCCGTCACCCTGAAAAATGAGGTTCCCACAATTACATCAAGCAAAAGAAACCCAACTCCGGCCACAAGCGGGGTTACGGAAAGCAGAAAAATAAGGGCAGCAATAAACTGCATCCATACAATTATAGGAAGCCGCATCATACTCAAGCCCCTTGTACGAAGGTTAATAGTCGTAGTAATGTAGTTTATTCCGCCCATAAGCATGGAGGCAAACTCAAGAATGAGGGCGAAAAGAAAAAGGATCCCCCCCATCTTGGCTCCTGTAAATCGCGGATCCGCCGAAAGCGGTGGGTAGATTGTCCAACCAAAGGGCGCCGGGCCGCCGGGGACAAAGAACGATGAAAAGAGAACTATACTTGAGATGAAAAACACCCAGTATGAGAGCATATTCAATCCTGGAAATGCCATATCCTTTGCGCCCACCATAAGCGGTATGCAGAGATTCGCAAACGCGCCTATTAAAAGCGGCATGGCAACCCAGAAGATCATAATTGCTCCGTGCATTGTAACAGACGCATTGTATGACTCCGGGGTAAGTATCGCTCCGGGTGATGCAAGCTCGGTCCTGAAAAACAACGCTAGTAGAGCCGCTGTTAGCGCCCATATAAGGGCAGTAATAAGGTACTGAATAGCGATTACCTTATGGTCTGTTGAAAATATATATCTCCTAATAAAACCCTGGTGTTCGGTGTGCGCATCTTCAATTGTGATTATACTCTCCATAAGCTGTATACTCCGATTTATCGTTTTCCTCCAACCACGCCCTATAATTCTTTAAAAATCTTTCATATTCGTCTTTACTGACAACCTTTAATTTTGCCTGCATCATAAAATGCCCCGGACCGCAAAGCTGTGTACATGTAATAGGATAATCGCCCACCTTCTTTGATATAAACCACTCCGTGGTTTCTCTGCCAGGGACCGCATCGTATTTCACTCTTAGATTAGGTATGAAGAGTGAATGTATAACATCCCCGGAGGTAAGTGTGAGAATTACCGTTGTATCTACAGGAACTACAAGATAGTTACCAAGGGTAAAGTCATCATTGGTCCCGAATTTTCTATCCAGTCCGGGATAAACAAAGCTCCAGAAGAACTGCCTTCCAATGACCCTTGTCTCTACGTAATTTTTATGTTCTTCAATCAATTCTTTTCTACCCTGTATCACATGGCTCCACCCTACAGAACTAAAAGAGACCATAACAATGTCAAGTATAAGCAAAACTACATCCAAGTATACGAGCTTAGAAATGAGCCCTAATTTGCGCGTTGCTCTGGGATTTTTAGATTTACGGAATGCAATCAGAGAGTATCCGATTATTACAAATGAGAGTATAGCTACAGCAACGGTTATGACAGATACTAAGATCATAGTATTATCAATCCAATACCCGTATGCAGAAATATCCTTTGGCCACATATCTAGCTTGAGTTCTCCTTATGATACTTTTCATGTAGAAATTCTACATAAGAGACAAGGTTCCATATTTGATCAGGGGGAAGTGAAAAACCAGGCATCGGTGTCCCTTTTATACCAAGCCGTATCGTTCTGTATATCTGTTCTGGCGACCCCTTTTTGAATGGTTCGGTTGCAAAATTCCTCGGCAATATATCTATGGGCTTGCCGTCTTGCCCAAGCCAATTGGTTTCCAGATCAAGTCGCTTCGCATTCTTCCCTAAATCCTCTATATCACCGTGGCACACACCGCATGCGGCTTGAAAAAACGTTCTGCCCTTCTGTATCCTATCATCTACAGGTTTAAAATTGTCGGTTTTCAAAGCCTCAGCCAAGTCATCCGGCACCTTCAGGTCAACGACGGCAGGGTCTGGTTTCTTCATTCCGAACCTCCATTGCATGTATCCGAAGCCCATAACATATTCAGTAAGCGCTTTGATCTCCTCTTCGGTTAGATCGGCAAACCCCGGCATAGGGGTTCCAGGAAGACCATTTCTTATCGTATCCTCTATATCTTCCTCCAGAGCGGGACCTTGCTGGGCCGAGCTAAATTTAAAAACCACTTTTCCGTCTTTTACTATATTCCCATCACCTCTAATAAAATGGGATTCACCGGTAAAATCCCTTGGGGCAACCGCGAGTTTTTCAGGGGTCCTCGGATGGCCGTTTCCCTTCTCGCCATGACACGATACACACCGGTATTCGTAAAGGTTCTGCCCTTCTTCCATGAGTTTAAAATCAGGCTCCCAGTATATCTCTAGTTCTCCCAAAAGGTTTTTAATATCCTCAATTTGTGGAATATCTGGATGTGATCCGTTGGACAGAAGGGCTATGGTGCCTTCGACTAGACTGTTGTTTTCATCTTTGGGCAGAACCTGTTTTAGTTTGCCAACGTTTGATCTCACCTCCTCTAGTCTCTCTTTCAGACCCTCTACTTTTTCTCCTTCCATCTTTGTCTTTTTAAGCCCGTCCACTGCGGCATCTATTGCTGAATCTATTTCTTTTACCTTAGCGGTTCTAAATGAAATCTCCTTCGCTCTGAGCGCCTCCTCTTTAACCTCCTGAGGATACAAACTCGAACCCGCCTTAATGAAAAAAAATGATAGAGACATGGCCAGTGCTATACAAAGAACGGCTATTACAGAAAGGAAAACCCTCATCGCAGGAACCACCGTTCAGATTCTAAAAAGCTAAACGACTAATATAATAGACTACCTTAAGTCGAATGTGTTTCAACTGACTTTTTATATCTTTCGATACTTCTGACATAAGTTTCGGCGTATATTCCGTTGTATTGTGTCATAACAAATTCTTATGGTGAGGTGGGTGTATATGTATATTACACCCACCTTCCTTCTCAAATTTTAATTACTTAGCCCATTGGCTAATTCTCCATACCCTCAGAACCACCCATATTCTTGATATTGTGGATCACGGCTGCCCTTCTATTTCTCATTCCAATAATGACATTATCACCAACCCGAGCCCTTTCGAGTTGTAATGGTGCAGCGGGTATAACTATGTGTATTGTACCCCTGCTGTCCTTGACTACGAGACTATCCCCTTCAATATCATTTATCTGACCCATAAGGGTTATCTCCCGGGTGTTTGTCTCTGTTTTTGTACCATTAGCAAACGAGCTTACTCCGCCAAGGGTGAGCCCCGCCGCTATAAAAATAGATATAAGTAACAATCTCATCGGACTTACCTCCTTCTTACCCTATTCTATGGATAAGCTTAATTAAATCATCGGATGGCCATTTCTCAATCCCGGATAACTGCCTACACCGTTAGTATTTTGCATACACCGTACCTTTTCATCTTCTTATAAATACCCCTTTGCCTCATGCCGGAATGTTCGGCAACAAGCCTCACGCTCCCTTTAAACCTCTTAAGAAGTGCCAATAAATATTCCTTTTCTGCCGCACCCCGGACACCTCATATAGCAGAGTTCCTTTATAGCCCGCTCCTGCCTTTCCAAAATCTCCTGCTTTATTTTCTCTTTGAGACGCTTTATCTTTTCTGCATTCTCTCTAACAAAATATTCATCCTCTATTTTTCTTAACTTGTCCAACCCCCTAAATTAACTGTCTTATAAAATCAATAAATCCCGCTCCCCCCACACCCGGTGTTATGAGAACTTTGAATAGGATTTTTTTATGACTAGGTAGCAATAAGAAGCCATACTGTCTAGTCGTCTCCAGTTGTATGGTAAGCTCAAGTTCGAGTCCGGGCATTATGAGCCGAGCATATTATGCTCCTCTAACATAGTGCATAGGCCATGCCAGAATAAAGAAGATTCAATACCGAGAAATTCTCATGTATTTACTGGCAATTATGATGGACATGATTTATACCAGTTGATTAAATACGAACTTTTCGTTCGTAATAAGAACTCTTAGTTCAAACTTAAAAGTCATGCATATGTCAATTTTCATTTTGAAATATTACATTAATAAATATAGTCCTCACATATACTTAGATAGACTACGAGTCTGCCCATTGTCTTAAACGTGAAAGTGCCTTAATGATACATCTCAATGGGAAATTGGGATTAGGATAGATTTAGTGAAGCTCCCCCACCACAGGTGGGGACTTCTTTAAAAAATCCTTATGAGCAGCGTAGTAGCCTCTAAAAAAGACTTAACTGTCTACAAGAAATCTCCTCATACTTATGATACTCTATGTACTTGCGTATCTGCTCTGCTGTAACCTCATCTCCCACTGTCTTTACAAAATACCCTCTCTCCCAGAAATTGATTCGCCATAGCTTTAGCTCCTTCCTATCTATCAATCTCCATCTGGTGATTTGAAGCTATCTCCTGAAAGATTTCTTCAACTCGACTTCTTATCTCTTTCCTATCTATCCACCCCCTGTATTTAGGAGTCCAAACAATGTGATATTTGGTATCATGTGGGGTACGTTTCAGTGTCATACAAAACTGTATCACACTGAGTGTGCCTTTCATCCCCCACTACAAATGGGGGCTTTCAGGCACAATTCAGTAATTTTAGAAACTTAGATTCTGGTATGGAGTTTGCAACTCCACTGTCATAAAAAGCGTCTAAACCTTAGAGGTAAACAGATATGAGAGGTTTTGTTTGGGGATTAATAATTGGAATGATTTTTCTCTTATCGGCTGGACTCAGCACCGAATCAGCTGAAGAATGGCAAACCCTAGAGCTCAGGATATTTGGTGTATGTCCGGCCTGTGATAGCGATGTCAAATCAAGGGTCTTAAGCATTCCCGGAGTCGCTGAGGCTAATCTTGATCTTATCAAAAAGAAACTCTTTGTGACATTTGATCTGGAATCTGTAAGTGAGACGAAAATAATAATAGCTCTGGAGGAGGGGGGTATGAAGTAAGGCGTCCATTTAGGAAGAAGAGGCTTGAGAGGGTGATCCTTGAGGTCTCTGGAATAAAGGATAAAAGCGAGATAACCGAGATCGAAAGGACGTTCTATGCCTTCTATGATGTAGATAGAGTGGAGATATCAAAGCACTCGGGTAATCTCATTACAACCATAGATTTTAGAAGGGATGGGCTTGACCCAGGGCAGTTGGTTATGTCACTGAAGGACAGCTTGCCCCATGCATGTGTGGAAATAATACCAAGCTGACAGACGCTGGAGACCCAGGTCGGGACAGAGATAAAAGCGCAGGACGTTAAGCACCAGTAAAATTGTATGGAATGAAATCAAATTGAAACTGGCGGCAGGAGCTATTGTTGATCATGTGCCATAAGACCATTAATCGTACCCTAAATCTGCGCAATTTGCTATAGGGAATAATCCCTTATTTTTATAAGTACTTGAAAAGATTCATATCATGATTAGATTAAATACTGGCACAGAATTTGCACAGATGATAAAGTTAGGAGGCAAAAATAAATGACAATAACAATAGCTCCCTTCACGGTTGACTCAAAAGGCAGCTACACGGCACCGCTAGTTGGAGATACAGAGAAGGAGAAACCTACTCAAAAGAATTCTCTTACCTATTGGGGAATCTACATAGACGACAAATACGTTTCCTACACATCGAGTAAAGAGTTGGCTGAAAAGACAAAAGTATGGATGGAGAAGTGGCTAAGGAATAGACTTTAAAAGAAAAAGAGAGCCTCATAAGGGTTCTCTCGCTCTTTGAAAAAGTTTCCGGTTAAATACCTTTAACAGGATATGCTTTTTAGAAACCATCTAATAATAAATTCGAGCGCAAGAAGTACTGTTAAGAAGGGTGCGCCGTCATTATTTGCAGTAGCCCGTATTTATTAGTTTCTTCATTATTCCCAGATTATTGTGATATATACTAAGCGAGATTGTAAATTCGCTCAGACTGAAACCTATACCGACCCTATCAGTTTAAATACCTGAAAGGGTCAAAATACCAAACTAGTCTTTCAAATAAGGAGATTAAAAAGATGAAAAAGAAACTCATAATGATTGGCTTGGCATTGGCGATGCTTTTTAGCATTGAATATGCAAGGCAAGTTCAAGCCCACACGACAGTTAGCTTCAATCTGTTTTTCGATGCCCTTGCCCCCTATGGCAACTGGGTATCAACGCCGGACTACGGATATGTATGGTCTCCCACTGATGTGGGACCTGATTGGGAGCCTTACACTAACGGATACTGGGTCTGGACAGATTACGGATGGACATGGGTCTCTTATGAGCCTTGGGGCTGGGCCCCGTTTCACTATGGAAGATGGGTATATACCGATTATTATGGATGGGTCTGGATACCCGGTACTGTTTGGGCACCTGCATGGGTTACATGGTATAAAAGCCCTGACTACATAGGATGGGCACCCCTTCCACCCGACGAGCGATTCTCGCTCGAAGTAGGCATAAGTTTTTCCAACCGTAATTACTATGTACCATACAGGGATGTTGTGTTTGTTCCTTCGCACGCTTTCCTAAGTACTCACATTCGTAATGTAATCGTTCCGCGATCGAGAAATATTACTATTATCAGAAACACGAAAGTCATAAACAACATAACAATTCAAAATAACAGGGTTATAAATCGGGGCCCTGATGTGAATTTTGTTGAGAGAGCTACAAGAGCAAGGATTCAAAAGGTGAATCTGGTTGATAGAGATGTAGACCAGCGTACGGTTATCAGAGGCGGTAAAATTAACCAAATAAAAGGAAAGGACTTTTATGTATACCGTCCCGATGTGATTAGGAAGGGAAATGAAGCACCCGTAATTAAAAAGAATGTTGAAAAAAATACTATCCAAAACAGAAACAGAAATGTAGAAATCGAGAATAAAAACAGGAAAAATGTAGAAATCCGAAACGAGGGCTACCTCACACCTAATCAAGGGCATACGGTATTTAATAGGGATGCCGAAAACAACCCTATGAAAATCAAGAATAAAAATAAAGAAGTCTACAACCCAAATGAAAAAAAGATTAAGAAACAGGAAAGAATTGAAAACCGGAATAACCCTCAGAACCCGAAGCCGCATCAACAGTACCCAATGAGACGGGATGATAATAATAGAAAAGGGAATCCTTTTGTAATGCAAGATACCTTTAAATCCCACAGCCCTGTTATACGTCCAGAAAACCGCCAGCCGGTATATAGAAATACCGAGAAAGAGGCTCCACATTATCAATTTAATTCGGACATTAAAGGACAGAAGTTCCAGAAGAAGGACTTTGGACAGCACCCAAACAACAGAAACCTGGATTCACGCCGAAACCATAAGCAAATCGATCGGAACGGTTAATCCAATAAATAACCAGAGATAAAAAAGGGGAAGTACCTTGCACGGTACTTCCCCTTTTTTATAGAACGCCCTTATAATCCCCCATATACCCCAGGCTATATAAGATTTGTTTATTACAAATCCATTTGGTAAAGTAGTTAGTTTTACTGGCCCTAACAGGAGCACAAAAGTCATATCCAACAAAGATCAAATAGCTATCTTACTTATACCTATCACTTTATTGGGAATATTTCTCCGACTCTACAGGCTCGGCTCAAATAGCCTATGGTTTGATGAAGCCGTGAGTGTTTGGTTTGCCAACCGCTCCTTAAGAGACGTGCTCTTGATGCAGCCAAGTGGGGATGTTCATCCGCCTCTCTATTACTTGATTCTCAACCTATGGATAAAGGTCTTTGGAATCAGGGAGTTTCAAGTGAGGCTCATTCCGGCCATCTTCGGGATTGCAAGTATCCCTTTGCTCTATATCGTTGTAAGAACCCTATTTAGAAATCCATCGGTGGCTTTAGTTTCAGCACTTATTCTTTGCATATCTCCATTTCATGTCTACTATTCACAAGAATCGAGAATGTATAGCCCTCTTACATTCTTTGTTCTTCTATCAATTCTCTTTATGGCTAAGATGCTCTCTATAGACAATCAAAAGGAGGTAGGAAAGAGTCCGTTTCTTTACTTTATCGGCTATGTCCTCTCTACGGCAGCGGCTCTCTATTGCCACAATATTGCACTATTTCTGCCCGTAGCCCAAAATCTCTTTTTTATATTTTTTTGGAGGAGATATAAGTCCCTGTTAAAATTTTGGATACCGTCTGTATTGATAATCCTGATTCTGTGGACTCCATGGATCTCTTTTTTCTTCAAACAAACCTCAATGGTGCACAAAGATTTCTATGCCCCTCGGATCACATGGGGGAGCATAGCCGACGTTTTCGCCACTTTTGATAACGGCCCTGCTTTTTGGTTATTTAATTGGATGGGAATAGACCATTTAAATCTCATCCGAGGAAGGTTGGTTCTATTAACCCTTATCTTATTCGGTACTCTATTTTTAATCGGGGTTATTTCTGCGCGCCATAATCCTCAGCCTTTTGTGTTTCTTTTGCTTACCCTCTTTGTTCCGATAGGAGCCGAGGTTTTAATAAGTTTAAAGCGCCCTATTCTCACCACACAAACCCTTATATGGGCTTCCGTGCCCTATTATGTTTTAATCGCAAATGGAATTGTTGCATTAAGAAACAGATGGACGGTTGGTATGGGAATCGTTTTAATTACCATATTTAGCTCCTCTGCCCTTTATAAATACTACGCCGATTTTGAGAAAGAGCGCTGGGACCTTGCCGCCCATTACGTTGCCAAAAACCTAGACAAGAATGATCTGATTCTCTTTAATTCGGGCTTTGGACAGATTCCATTTGATTATTATTTTGATAGATATCATAAGCTAAATACAGAAGAGCACGGCGTTCCGAAAGACCTCAGCGAGAAAAGAATGGATTTAGAGAGCTTGCCCGAACTGAAAAAGTCAATACAGGGTTATAAAAGAGTATGGCTTATATACAGCCATGAAGAATTTACAGATCCTCAAAGGCTCTCTAAGGCAACCCTCGAGAAGAGTTATTGCATCTCCAATCAGAAGGATTTCAAGAGCAGCCAAAACAAAATTATATGTTACTTATTTGAGAGATGTGATAAGGATTGTTTAAATGAATGAAGAACCTCGGGAGAAAAAAGAAATTCATACAATCAACCTGGATGAATTTCTTGCTGCATCATTTGTAAGTAGAGAAAAACCGCTAAGGATTGAAATCTGTAAAGAGGGAACCCAAGGCTATATATCGGTCCTAGTATCTACAGCCGAAGAAGATATAGAGGAGGATGGTATAGATTTCGAATTGTCTCCGTGTGAGTGCCTAGATTTTGACAATATGCAGGTTTCAGATTTTCTTAAAAAGCCCGTTTTTACGAGCTCTGCCTATGAGTTTTTCGACTTTATGTTTATGTTCTTCACCTCTCTTGAGTGCATTGTGGATTTTACAGGAAACACATGGAAGGTAAGGGTCTTAAGAACCAATAAGATTTAGATTATCCTGAAATATATTACGTTCATCTCGCAGTATCCATACCAACCGGTTTGTTTCTTGATTTTTCAATATTCATAGAAGGTTACAAAAGAGAATCATGAAAAATTAGAAGGGGAACCCTACTTAGGAGTTCCCCACTTTCTTAAAGGAGGATGGAGGATGACATTAAAGTTAAGTTGTTTTATTAACTTATAATATAAAAATAAAGCCATTTACTTTAAATGTCAAGGGGTAAATTCAAAATAATCGAAATTTTGGCTTCTACCCAATCTCAGATATAATATTCAGCCAGCCCAAAAGTACTAGGTCAATCAACTAGGAGGAGAAGAAAAGAGATGAAAGTAAAAGATCTTGATAAGATAGTAGAAGCGTGGAAAAGCCACATTTTGGTGGATGCCCTTTGGGGCTACTCTCTAGAGATTGACGAGGATGTACCCAGGGAATTTGCGGCAATAGCTCTCTACCTGGACTCATTAACTGTTCGAGCGGCAGGTGAGACCACTGAGTTTTACGATGGCTATAGAAAGGCCTCAAAGGATGTTTTAGAGCTAATCGGTGTCGAGATGATACAGGATGATGAGATGAAAACAATTCTCATAAAGCGGAAAATTACCGAAGAAGACAAGCAAGAGATATTAAAACAGTATATCTGGGGGTAACTTCTGAGGTTAATCGCTACATTCCTACTTAGATGAAAATTGCCGATTTATTTGACCACTTTTTAATTGACCTAGATGGCGTGGTCTATGTCGGAGATAAACCAACTGCCGGGGCTAAAGAAACCATTGCAACCCTAAGAGCAATGGGAAAGAGTGTGGTTTTTCTTACGAATGACCCAAGAAGCTCATCCGGCGAATACGCAGAAAGGCTAAAGTCTATGAGCATCCATGCAACCCCAAATGACGTAATAACATCGGGGATGGCAATTGCCCTCTACATTAAAGAACACTATGGACCGGATTGCGGCAAAGCATATGTTGTCGGAAGCCCCGCGCTTAAAGAAGAGATCAAAAAGGTTGGGCTCAAGCTTGCCGACGGTGAGGAATCCAAAAAAGCAAACTTTGTTATAGTCGGCGGACATCCGGAATTCAATTATGAGGAAATGAAACTCGCCACAATCGCAATAAGGGGCGGCGCCCACTTCTTCGGAACAAACCGTGATCCGCTCTTTCCCACACCCGAAGGGCTAGTTCCCGCAACGGGAGCAATAGTGGCATCAATCGAATTTGCTTCAGGGAAAAAGGCAATTACAGCCGGGAAACCAGAGCCCATAATGTTTGATGTGGCAAAGAGGCTCCTTTCATCTCAAGAGAGAATCGCAATTATAGGAGACAGGCTCGACACAGATATTGCGGGAGGCAAACGCGCAGGGATTGCCACGATACTCGCCCTCTCGGGCTCTACAGATAGAGATGAACTCTCTCGAGCTGACATTATCCCCGATTACGTTATTGATGATCTGAGGGATTTGCTAATGGAAATGTAATAAAAGACTTTTTGGCTAAAATTATTTTAATCTCAGGACTCAAAAGGGGATAACAATGCCTAGAATAAAAATCAATGGTATCAGCCTTAATTACGAGCTTAATGGTAGTGGATCAACAGTTATGCTTATAAACGGCCTGACTATGGACGTAAACGGGTGGTATTTGCAGGTCCAGCCCTTTTCAGAAAGGTATACAGTTTTAAGATACGACTGTCGGGGTCAGGGACAGTCTGACAAACCTGATACAGAATATTCCCAGGAAATGCACGCAGACGATTTAAAGGGATTAATGGATAAGATTGGGATACAAAAAGCCCATTTGGTTGGCATCTCAAACGGCGGTATGATAGCCCAGCACTTCACACTAAAGTACCCGGAGAGAGTCGGTGCTTTGGTTCTCGTTGATACATGCAGCCACATAGACACCCTCCTTGAGATGATAATAAAGGTTTGGATAAGGGCAACAGAGATTGGAGGGAGTGAATTTAGATATGATGTATCCCTTCCGGTCCTCTTCGCAGAGAGTTTTATAAAGAAAAATTTGGAAGTCATATTATCTATGAAAGAAATCAGTGTAAAAAACAATCCTCCAAAACCCATCATAAACCTGGCAAAGAGCTGTCTCAAACATAACGTTGATGACCGAATCCGAGAGATTAAATCTCCGACGCTTATTATTGTAGGCGAGGAGGATATCCTCATTCCCATTAAGTACTCAAAAATACTGAATGAAAAGATTGAAGGCTCAAGGCTCGTCGTTATAAAAGATTGTGGCCATGTGCCCATACTCGAAAAGCCGGAGGAATTCAATAGGATTGTGCTGGATTTTTTAAAAGACCATGACGGACTCCTCGTATAAGTTTTTACACTGGAAACTTGCTTTAATATCATATAATTTAATGGATATGCTTTGTTGCAAACATCGTCTCTTAGGGGTTGCTTGCTCAATATTAATTCTATGGATAGGCATCGTTGTATTGTAGGGACTGATGCCCTCATCAGCCATAATTATCATTTGGTGAAAGAGCCCTACATTTTGGTATAGAATCTAAAGAGGTTAGAAAATCCCATCTATCGTGTTATATATGATCTTTACAACAGAGCATAAGGGATAAATAAAACAAAAAGGAGATTCTAAATGAAAGCGGCGACTTATCATGGTCCAAGAGACATAAGGGTTGAAACGGTTCCTGACCCTAAGATTCAAGACCCGAATGATGTAATTCTCAAGATTACAAAGAGCGCAATCTGCGGCTCCGACCTACACTTTTATCGCGGTCACGTGACTATAGATGATGGATTCATAGTAGGACATGAATTTATGGGGATTATAGAAGATATTGGGAAGGGTGTAAAACTATTTAAGAAGGGTGACAGGGTAGTAGCCCCCTTCTGGGTAAGCTGCGGGGTTTGCACAAGCTGCCGAAATCAGGTTCCGACATCGTGCACGGGAGGCGGCGGATGCTTTGGCTTTGGAAATGCCTTTGGAGGATTCGCTGGCGGTCAAGCTGAATATGTAAGGGTTCCATTTGCGGATAGCACACTTGAGAGGGTTCCAGAAGGGATTGAAGACAATAGAGCTTTATTTCTCGGAGATATACTCTCGACGGGCTATTTCTGTGCTGAATGGGCGAATATAAAGCCAGGAGATACAGTCGCCGTATTTGGCGATGGCCCGCTCGGGCTCCTTGCTACAGCCTCTGCAAGGCTTTTTGGGCCATCCCAGATAATAACAATCGGGAGGCATGACTTTCGACTCAATGTGGCAAAAAGGATGGGAGCCGATGTTACTATAAACTCGAATAAAGAAAACCCGATTGAAAAAATATTTGATATGACAGATGGAAAAGGCGTGGATAGAACCTTAGAGTGCATAGGTTCTGAAAGAGCACTCCTTGATTCTATTAAAATAACAAGACCTGCAGGAACGATTTCATTTATTGGGTTCTTTGCTCAGCCTATAGCGATTCCGATGTTGGATTTCTATCTAAAGGATCTTACTCTAAGAGGAGGTGTCTGCCCTGCGAAGAACTATATACTAAAACTCATGCCTCTTGTTGAGAAAGGAAAACTCGATCCGACTGCTGTAATTACGCACGATCTCAGGTTAAGTGATACACCAAATGGATATAGGCTCATGGATAGCAAAGATGAGAATACAATAAAGGTCGTGCTTACACCATAAAGACAACTATCCCCAGATAAATATCTTCTTTGCGGATACGTCAAAACGGACTTTGCGGCCGGCGCACTCAGGATAGAGCTTGTATATTTTATCGATCATCTCTCTATCCAACTGCGCAACCTTGCCCCTATCATTAGCAAGCACAGCTTTCTGTATGGACTTTTGCAAATCCCATAAGACTCCATAGTCTTCTTCTCTAACGGGTATGGGATTCATTATCTATTCCTCCTTATATTGGAGCCAAATTCCTGACATTAGGGGTTATTTTAAATAATTTTATCCCTATTGCCAATTAAATCCACTTGTGTCCATAAGAGCAATTAGGATTAACTCAATTGAAAGATAAACAGCTTTGGAGAAAAAACTCACTTAATATGGATATTCTTTATGTGATAATCGGGTAAAATTTCATCCGTGAAATTAATCTAAGGAAGAAACATAACAGTCAATGCGAATCCTGGTGATAAGACGGGGGGCAATCGGGGATACTGTTGTTACACTACCCACACTCGAGATTTTGAGAGAAAACTATCCGGATGCCTACATAGAGGCTATAGGCAACTGTGAATATTGGGAGATAGCACACAATAGATATTACATAGATGCCGTCTCAAGTGGAGAAACTCGGTTCCTACATGAAATTTATTTAAGAGATGGGCAATACAGCAAAGAGACTATTGACTATTTTTTTTCATTTGATCTAATCTTCGCATATGTAAGTGATCCCGAAGGAATCGTCTTTGAGAATTTAACGAAAATCGGTGCAAAGAGGATCATTATCTACCCCCCTTTTCCCAGAGGAGAGAGCCATCATGCAGCTGATTACACAGCCCTTATTCTTCGAAAAATAGGCATCAATGTTAATCCTCCACTATTTCCTAAGATCCATCTAAGTAGAGAAGACCTCAACTTTTCATCTCAATTTCTTTTCCCTTTTATGGAATATCAACCCCTGGTGGCAATACACCCAAGAACCTTTGGTCCTAAAGGATGGGCGATCGAGAGGTTTATTAACATAGCGACGTGGATTGAAAACACACTCAATGGAAAATCAATTTGGATAATAGGTCCGGCAGAAGAGGAAAATATAACCCTAATCAAATCAAATCTTCCTTCTTCCCCTGTTCTTCAATTCTACTCTCTTCCCAAGATTGCCGCTGTTCTCAGATCCTCCCATCTCTATTTTGGCTGCGATACGGGAATTTCTCATCTTGCCGCCGCGGCCGGAGCGCGTGTTCTTGCACTCTTTGGCCCCACAAATCCTCGGGTCTGGTGCCCAAGGGGAGAAAATGTCTGGATTATAAAGGCGGATGAAATGTCTAAAATTCAAGAGGATAAAGTGAAAGGCACTATTATTAACACATTACGAGCAATGATATAGGATATAAAGTAATTCAGTAGTGAAAAGCCGAATCGGGTTATGTCTCACAACCCCCTGAGTATATGGCTTTAGTAACTGTCTGGCTTCAAAAGTTTTTTGATTCTCTCTGTACATTATAAAATTCTAAGATAAATACAATGATTCCTTATATAGATAAGGCAATTGATTTAGTTAAAGAACTCAAGCTAACAACAAACCATCACCCCTGGGAGATTCAGCATGGTATTTTAGCAAACGGAATTGAATACAAAATCTCCGACCCATGGGATAACGAGATTAATGCCTTGGATTTTCTCCTACGCGGAACAAATGTAGAATGGTATCCAATTCCTGGAGGCATTGTTCGAGAGGATGAAAATGGCTATCCGTATTTTATAGAGAAAGAGAGAGGGTTAGAAGCCGATATTCATCTAAATCTCTTTCTTGGGGAATTCTCAACTATTGATGTAGACCTAGATTCAAATACCGTTTTAACCAATCTGGTAAATGAATATCCACTTAGAAAAGCTTTGGAGAGGGCCATGCTTTATACCTTTCCTTCTGAGTGGAAAGAAGATAAAGAAGAGCCTACTTGGATGATTACTGCTTTTAGCAGGTATCTACCCTCAGGGGTTATGGAAAAATATTAAAGGGGAAGAAGTCGGTCTTAAGGATATAGTGGCATATGCTAATGAACTGGAAATAGGATTTGGTTCATGTATGGGAACGCACGTTATGGAAGGTTTAGCAACTGCTATAATAAATTATATGAAAAAGACTGGCCTCTCTCCCGATGAGTTTCGAAGCCCCTGGCACCAAGCACATCAGAAGCTTGAGCTGGCCATTTCTCTTGTAAGAGAGCATCAGCGAAAAGACGGCTCCATTCCCCGCCTGTGGTTTAAATCGGATCCGATGCCTAGGAATCTAAAAGCAGATCATCTAAGCGAGCTTTGGATACATACAAACAACTCGTGCAACCTCCAGTGCGCCCACTGTCTTGTAAGCTCGGCCCCCTGGGAAGACAGAGGAATGCCAAAAGAAGAAATAAAACGCATCATTGACCAGGGACGTGAGCTTGGAGTGTTTCGGTTCTATTTCACGGGCGGGGAACCATTTATAAGAAAGGATATTTACGAGCTAATAGACTACGTCACTCGTGACGAGAATTCAGAGCTTATCGTTCTTACAAACGGAATGTTCTTCAACCAAAAAGAAAAGCTCAATCAGCTTCTCGAATTAGCCAGAGGTCGCTTTAAACCTCAAATCAGCCTCGACGGCTCAACCCCTGAGATAAACGATCCGATTCGCGGGAAAGGCACGTTTGAGAAGATCATAGAAGGGATAAAAATAGCCGCGGAATCAGGTTTAAATCCAACGGTCACCACAGTGGTCACGGCGGCAAACGCCGAAGACATTCCAAACATTACAAGGAAAAACTCAGGTCAAAAAAATTTACGAGATTTGATCTCAGCAATGCCTGCTGGGAAAGCCTATGCGTTTATTCAAACGGAGAGGTTTACCCGTCTGCCGCGTTTGCAAATTTTGACGGTCTAAGCTGTGGGAACGTAAAAGAGAAATCCCTCAGAGAAATCTGGCAAAGAAGTCCTATCTGCCAGATGTTTAGAAGCGCAACGGTTCAGAAAAAGACAAAGTGCAATAACTGCTATCTGAAATTCATATGTGGAGGCGGCGATATTGAACATTCATATTTCTACTCAGCCGCCACATTTGGCGAAGGAAGTGTACATGGGCTTGATCCTTATTGCGATCTCCATCAGGACATGATTAGATCGGTCTTATTTGAAATGGCTGAAGAAAAGCGCAAAGCCCACAACCTCAAATCCGGATTTAACGCGCCCACCGTTTTTCTCAGCATGGGAGAAGGCGCTCTGTCGTGCGGTACAAATGGAAACAGAAATGGCAAGTTAAAAGGCTCCCTGGATTTTAGCATAGAAGTATCACACTCAAACTGCGTGCTTTCGTTTGATATAGACAAATCACGCGAGATTGTCAGGCAGTTTTATGGAAAGGCGGCTGAAGAACCGCAGAAAGAACTGTGCTGCTCTACAGGCTATCCCACTGAAGACATAAGCCATATCCCTCAAGAGGTCATTGACAGGTTCTATGGATGCGGAAGTCCAATGAGTATCGCCGATATTAAGCCCGGAGAAGGCGTAGTTGACCTCGGCTCAAGAGCAGGAATTGACTGCTTTATTGCCGCAAAGAAGACAGGGCAAAGTGGACGAGTAATTGGAGTAGATATGACAGATCAGATGCTTAGCGTTGCAAATGAGTGCCGCTCTGTAGTCGCCAATAATCTCGGATACGACGTCGTAGAATTTAGAAAGGTTTTTAGAAGAAATACCGATTGAGGATAAATCGGTTGACCTAATTACATCAAATTGCGTAATAAACCTCTCACCCAACAAAAAGAAGGTCTTCTCCGAAATGTGGCGAATTCTCAAGGATCACGGAAGAATCGTAATTTCAGATATTGTGTCGGAGGTAGAGGTTCCTCCTCACATAGTTACAAATGACAAGCTATGGGGCGAGTGTATAGCTGGGGCATTGACGGAGGAACAGTTTGTCTCCTATTTAGAACAAGCAGGATTCTGCTGTTAGATCAAGTGAATTTAACTCAAAACATAAGGAGAAATTCAAGGGAAAATCCCTAGGTGAAAAGATGGCAAACGCATTTACCAAGACCTTTTCTCTCGGAGCCAAAAAGGCCGTTATTATCGGAACTGACTGTGTTGAGATTTCGGATCGGATAATCTCTCAAGCCTTTGACACACTTCACAGGGTAGATGTCGTATTGGGTCCGGCAGAGGACGGTGGGTACTACCTTCTAGGACTCAAAGACCTGAGATTTTCAGCGGCATTCACTGGAGTACAAACCTCGTCCTGAATCAAACATTAAAGAAGCTAAAGGGAAGAGGGTTAAAGTTCAAACTATTAAAAACTTTAAAAGACATTGACACAATCAGCGATGTTAATGATGAGTTGCTACTTAAGATTCGAGAAAGGGAGGACGGGGAATGATTACCGCTGCTCTTATCGTACTTGTAGTCATGCTTTCATTTGCAAACGGTTCAAATGACGTTTCAAAGGGGATTGCAACACTCGTTGGAAGCAGAATAACCGACTACAGAAAAGCCATTATATGGGGAACAATCTGGACTATGGCCGGGGCAATAGTTTCTGCGTTTTTTGCACTTGAGATGGCAAAAACCTTCTCCGCCAGTGGGGTAGTAAAATCAACCACTAATCTAAATCAAATGTTTCC
>PSLL01000004.1:101241-112053 GCA_040289575.1 Candidatus Dadabacteria bacterium
TGGGACATTTATATGGGTTATTTTTGCATCAAAAACAGGGCTTCCAGTTTCTACAACCCACGCAATAACGGGTGCGCTCTGTGGAGCAGGAATTGTAGCAGTTGGCTTCAGTGGAGTAACATGGCCGATCTTAGGCAAAAAGATCTTTCTCCCACTTGCTTTTAGTCCTATTGTCGCACTGGGGATTTCTTGGCTATTCTTCCCAATAATCCGAATGGCGTCTTCACGGGCAGAGCGCTATTGTGTGTGCCTTGAAGTAAGGGAGGGAGTTTCATACGAGATCTGGGGTAGCGATAAAGAGGGAGGGTTTTTAGGGAACCGCAAGTCTATTTTGGATAAATCAGGAGCTGTTGTCACTGTATCCCAAATAAACCCATTCCCACAAGCTACTTCAATGGCTGCAGAGAAAAACGCCTGTTCAGAGTCTCTTTCCCCACTCATAAGACTTGGGTCCCGGATTTATTTCACTGGCTATCCTCAGGGATGACAAGCTTTGCAAGGGGACTGAACGATGCTCCCAAAATCGCGGCTCTTGCATTCGGTATAGGTAGTTTTGAAACCCATCTGCACTCTATTCTCTACTTCGCAGGTATCGCTCTTGCAATGGGTATTGGAAGCATTGTATCGGGATTGAGAGTCACAGAAACGCTCGCAGAGAAGGTCACTCCAATGAATCCTCAAGAGGGATTTGCATCAAATCTTACTATATCACTACTCGTGACAACAGCGGCAAGATTCGGTTTACCTGTTTCAACAACGCATCTCTCAAGCGGTGCAATAATCGGAATAGGACTCAAACGTGGAAAAGAAGCGGTAAGGTGGAAAGTCGTTTTGGAGGTGGTTCTTGCGTGGATTGTCACCCTTCCTGTCTCTGCATTGATTGCGCTCCTCGCTTTTTGGTTTTTGACTAGGATTAGTTAAGGGGAATAACCATACTAATGAGTCAAAATTTCAGTGAAACTTTTAAAAATTATACTCATCAAATAAGCCGATAGACAATATAAAACCTTTAAAAGGAGGTAAGAAACCATGGCTAAGTATCTTGGGTTCTTTGCGGCTCTAATTGTGGGGGCTTTTCTCATTGCCTCTTCTCTGGCCTCTGCAGCAGAGAAGAAGGAGATGATGGGAAAGGAAGCGACTATTACAGGGCAAGTAGTTGACCCTGCTTGTTATGTGAGTATGGGTTTAAATGGGGAAACACACAAGCAGTGTGCCACCGCCTGTGCAAAGGCTGGACAGGCTTTTGGCATTCTGGACAAAAAATCCGGTGTCCTTTACCAGGTTATAGAAGCATCCCCCACAACAGACCCCAATAAGCTTCTTTGGGATCATGTAGAACAGACAGTCACAGTAAAGGGTAAGGTTTTTGAGAAGGATGGAATACACGCCATTGCTCCCGAAGAGGTTAAGGGAAGTTAATTAACTGCACACATCGGATGGAAGCATCTAAATAAGATGCTTCCATCTCTTTATCTACGTATTCACCGTAAAACTCCATACAATGGAATTGCTTGGCTCCTTTCAGTTAAGTATCTTCACAAAAAGTTTAAGGAGCTTCTGGATTAAGCCTGAGGAATAGAGCTTCTCACTACAATTCCGGCCTGATACTCAGCCGTGTGTGTAAAAAGATAAGGCCCCACTACATCTCCACATGCCCAGATGTTTTTGGCAGTGGTTTGAAGCCTATCATTTACGACTATCCCATTTTTGTTATATTCAACCCCTGCCGCTTCAAGATTCAACCCCTCAACATTCGGCGCGCGCCCTACAGCAACCAGGATTTCATCCGCTCTAAATGCGATTTCCTGTCCGTTTCTCTCACAGATGACGGACTTCTTCCCATTTTCTGTAAGAATCCGTTTAATCTTTGTTCTTGTGTGGAGTTTGACTCCCTCTTTATTTAAAATCTCCTCAAGCGCCTTTGAAATATCTTCATCCTCTTTTGAAAGAACCCGATCCATCATCTCTATCACAGTGACATCGGAGCCGAATCTTGAGAACGCTTGGCAGAATTCAATTCCGATGGGGTCCCCCGCCGATTATAATAATTGACTGCGGCAGGGTTTTTAGGTGGAACGCCTCAACGTGTGTGATGAAACCCGTTTCCTTCAGCCCCTCAATTGGTGGTGTAAAAGACCTGGAGCCTGTAGATATGACAAATTTTTTACCCTTAATCTTTCTCCCATTAATCTCTAACTCCATCGGCGATAGAAACTTAGGCTCGCCAAATATTACATCCACCCCCATCTTTTTAAATCTCTCAGGGTCGTCGTGTTCCCCAATCTTGTTTATTACGTCCTGAACATGACCAATTACATTTGCAAAATCAAATGAAACAGGGGTTTCGTTTAGCCCAAACTCTTTTGCGCGTCGAATTAGCGAGACTACCTTGGCGGATTGAATAAGAGTTTTGCTCGGCACACATCCCGACCAGGTGCAGTCGCCCCCAGTTTTTCTTTTTTCAATGAGCGCGACTTTAAGCCCGAATTTCACAGAGCCACTTGCGACTGTAAGTCCCGCCGCCCCTCCTCCTATTACTATAATATCGTAATTATCCATACAACTTTCCTTCAAAATGCTATCTTTGTTATTCCGATCTATGGTAAGTTAAAATACCTCTTTTTGTTTCTTTCTCCTCTTTAAATACCATGGCACAAGAATTGAAACAACAACCAGAAAAGATGCAATAAGAACCGCAAATCCGCCTTTTGTGATTGAGCCACCGAAATACGAATACACGGCAGTGGTCGGAATGATGCCAATGATGGTAGCGACAAAGTGATTCCAGAATGAGATTCTTAAAACCCCTGAGGCGTAACTAACCAAATCAAACGGGGGTCCAACAGGAGAGGTTCTGATTATAAGCAGTGTCTTAAATCCACTATTACTTAACTTTTTATTGAACTTGTCTAATTTTCCCTTCGATATTTCCTCAACAAAATCCTTACCGAGTACCCTCGCTATTAGAAAGCATAGGCTGGCATTGAGCGTTGCTCCAAATACAGTTAGAACAGTTCCCCACAGAGGGCCGAACGCAAACCCTCCCGCGAATGTGTAAAGCGTCGGCGGTATGGGAATAAAGGGTCTTATTGAAAACGTGTATATGGCAAGATAGACAATCGCTCCTTTTAACATTCCGAAGCTCAGAAGATAGTCTCTGATTTTTGAAGGTGTTAAATCCTTAATATCCGAAGCTCTGATTAAGAAAGACACCGCAATCAGAATTCCAACCAATCCGAGTATCTGTGCTATTTTCTTTCTGTTCACGTCAGTCAATGTATTAGCCATATCCACTTAGGTCAATCCCTCAATTAGTGCCGTAAAATAATTTGCTATTTTGTCTGCGAGTGACTGTGGGAGTGTATGGCCCTACGCCCAATTATTATCAGCCTTTAGATGGTCTTAGGTGAAATTAGTTTCTAGAAAGAGAATTGTTTAGAGATTTAGGGTCCGAATAAGCCCTTGCAGAAGAGTAGGCAGACACAAAGTAGGGGACAAAAAAGTAAGAACTGATTTAAAGAAAAAACGGGGGTAAATCTTAAATCCATAATTTCATCATAGTGATTCCTAACTATTAGTATAGGAGCCATAATAGCGGCTACCTTAACAGCTCTTGTTGTGGTCTCTCGCCTAAAGAGATTCCTAGAAAATGAGACAAAATTTCCGTTCATTTCATCCTCTTAATTGTTGCTATGATTTAGAGGTTAGATAATCTCTTCTTCGCTCGGTTGTATGATTATACACCTCTGCACACAACCTATATTAATCCCAGACACCATTCTTTTTTAGACCACAGTAAGATAAAATAGATAACAATTGCTTCGCGGTGCGTTTTAATACTTTCCCGATTTATTCGGAACTCAATGTTCCAGATCAACCTTAAATGTATCAGCAAACCTAGTTAGAACGTTAAAAGCTCCAATTACAAGATTAAGCTCTGCAATTTGAGAATCATTAAAGTACTTGCGGAGTTCATTAATAGACTCTTCGCTTGCAGAAACCCTCTCGGTCACCTCCTTCGCGAATCTCACAACTGCCCTTTCTTTCTCATCCAAAGCCTCACTATTGGGGTCGGGTGTAACTTCGATTTTTTCTTTTGTGAGACCAGCTCTCTTGCCGGCTGCGGTGTGATGTGCCGTGCAATAACTGCATCCGTTAATCTTCGATGTCGTGAGAATCGCAAGCTCTTTAAGGGGAACATCCACGGCACTTGGACCAAGAACCGCTCCAAGAAACAGCATAAACCCCTGGAGTAGACCGGGGCTATTTGCCATCGCTTTTACAACATTTGGCACCATCCCGAATTTCTTCTCTAATTGTTCGTATATGGCTTTTACCTCAGCCGGTGCATGATCCTTTTCTATATACGGAATTCTAGCCATAACACACCTCCTCTAAAATTTTATCACAATTTAGATACATGAAATTATAAAAGGTTTCACGGATTTCCATTTAAGAGAAAATAGATTTAAAATTAGGGATTAAAATACATTTTAACCGATGATCAGTATCGTAATCCCTACATATAACGAGTCTGCTACAATAGAAGCCACACTCACCACCCTCTATGAATTGATCTCACCCGAAGATGAAGTGATTGTAGTTGATGGTTCGAGCGAGGATAATACAAGAGAAATCGTAAGTACCTTTCCCCGGGCAAAGCTTTTCACTTCTCGAAGGGGACGCGCGGCACAGATGAACCTGGGAGCGGAAAAGGCCATAAATGAATACATCCTTTTTCTACATGCCGACACTTCGTTAAGCGCAGAGTGCATAAGTAAGCTGAAAAATGAAATTACCTTAAATGATGCCAAATGGGGATGGTTTTCAATAAGGCTAAACTCCTCTAAATTGGTCTTTAGAATAATAGAAATGGGAGCAAACCTGAGAACCATGATCACTGGAACCCCTCTTGACGATCACGGCATATTCGTAAGAAAAGACATCTTCCTTAGGGTTAGCGGATTCCCGGAGATTCCCCTGATGGAGGATTTAGAGTTTGTAAGAAGAGTCAAATTCGTCTCAAAAGGGGTTGAGATTAGATCTCCTGTTCAAACAAGCGTCAGGCGGTTTGAAAAATCGGGAATCTTAAAGACGCTTATCACGATGTGGGTTCTAAGAATCCTCTATTATCTAGGCACATCCCCTGGGACACTCGCAAGATATTATGCCCACATCAGGTGATTTTATTATGTAAATCACTTTGTAAGGACGATGATAAAAATTAAAAAAATTTCCTCCTCCCCTCACTTTTTCCATTCATAAAAATAGTCTGAAAGTCTATCTCTCAAAAAAAGCCTTGCTCTATGAAGCCTGGATTTAACCGCAGGAACTGAAAGCCCTAATATCTCCGCTGTCTCTTCGTTAGAAAGGCCCTCAATATCACTTAGATGAAAAACAACCCTGTAGGATTCCGGAAGTTCATTCACCGACTTCTCTATTATCTCCATCGCCTCTTTGCTTAAAAGCGCTTTATCAGGTCTATTGCTCCAGTCCTTTTCTTTAACCCTTCCCATAAGGGTTCCATGTTCATCATAAGGAACGTAATCCTCAAGGCTCACATCACTCTCGTGTTTCTTCTCAGTCCTGAGGTGCATATAGATTGCATTCACTGTGACCCTATAGAGCCAGGTTGAGAACTTGGACTCTCCACGAAATGTGTCAATCTTCATCATGAGTGTAAACAATACCTCCTGTAGAACCTCTTCTGCATCGCTAGAGTTACGGGTAATCCTTAGTGCAAGCCTGTAGATCTTCTCACAATAGCGCTTAACAATCTCTTCAAATGCACTCTGGTCATTTTTAGTAATGAAAATCTCGATGAGCTTTTCATCCTGCATAGCAGTTGTCTTAAGAAAATTGCCTTTCTTTTCGCCCACTCCAGTGCACTGCCAAGGCGGATCACCGCTAAAGGCGCTGATAAGTTTTCTTAAAAACCCTGTCTCCCTCATTTTTTCTTCATATTTAATTCGTCAGAGCCTTCAAATTAGATGCTAGCTATTAATTCGATTCTCCATAGAGACAGCCTTCACACAAGATCACGATTCTTTTGCTATAATTCCATCCCCCACACCAAACGACCCCGGCATTTCGCAACTCCCTGAAATCATTGGCGCCCCCAGAGGGATTTGAACCCCCGACCTGTGGATTCGAAGTCCAACGCTCTTGTCCGGGCTGAGCTATGGGGGGCACATAGGATATTATATGGGAGATTATCAATTGCGCAATATTTCTGGATGAGAAAACATCGAGCCTTCTTCTCTGACTAAAATATTACGTGAAAACGGACATACGCGAAGGTATATTTTTTACATATTCAGAGTCAATACATAGAAAAATGAAGGTACCAAAATATGATAACTGTCCTTATTGCTGATGAAAATGACAATATAAGGGAATCCATAAGCCTCAGGCTTTCCAACTGCACGGGCTATAGAGTTGTGACCGCATCAAACGGAGCAGATGCCATTTTAAAAGCAAAAGAGATAAAGCCCGATATAGTTTTTGCCGACATTTCTCTTTCCGATAAGAATGGATATGAGCTATCAAGAGAAATAACAGGAAAAAGGAGCTTCTGGCACGACAGCTTAGAAGAGTCTTTCTATTGTACGAATCCTAAATTCAGTAGGGGCAAATAGTGACTTATTCACACTCAATCGGAGCTTGGGTCCTGAGTTGATACGGCGAATTTCTTTTCAATCTCGTGATATTTAGGGACATCCATAAGTTTCTCAAATTCTTTAAATGAAAGTGTATTCTCAAAACCCGCCGTTGTACCATGATTTTTCAGGTGACGGAAACAGGCCTCCATCGCCCTTGTGGCGGCAAATAAACCCGAAAGTGGGAATACCACGATCTTAAAGCCGATTTCTTCTAATTGCTTGGCACTGAGATTGGGGGTTCTTCCACCCTCAATCATATTGGCAAATAGAGGGGCATCGGGAAAAGCCATTGCGATTTCTTTTAATTCATCAATAGACTGCGGAGCCTCAATAAAAACCACATCCGCTCCGGCTTCGAAATAAGCCCTACCCCGGCGAATCGCCTCGTCGAGTCCCAAAGGGGCACGGGCATCTGTACGACCAATAATAACCAGCCCGTTATCGCCGCGTGCATATACCGCAGCACGGATCTTCTCTACGTGTTCTTCCATCTGAATTACCCTTTTGCCTTCAAAATGACCGCACTTTTTGGGCCACTCCTGATCTTCTAATATGACCCCTGCAATTCCCATGCTTATCACATCCGTTACGGTCCGTATAACATTCAGAGGATTGCCATAGCCCGTATCAATATCGGCAACGAGAGGAATGCCCACAGATCGGACGATGCGCCCGACACTCCAGAGCATCTCAGTAGCAGTAAGGAATCCGTAGTCCGGTAGTCCCAGTGTCGAACCTGATATACCGAACCCGCTTGTGAATACAACGGAAAAGCCGAGTTGCTCAACAAGCCTAGCCCCGATACAATCATAGACGCCGGGGAGCACCAGAATCCCAGATTTTGAAAGAACCTCTCTTAATTTGTGTCCTTGAGTCATGTTAGAACCCCCGGCAAAATATAGGAGAAAAAGATACTTCTGAAATAGTAACCTACGAGGTAAGGATGTCAAGAATTAATTGCTCGGAAATCTTAACTAAAAAGGCTCTGAGATTTCTAAAGTCAATTGTGAGTTTCAGCTTAATTGGAATACTTGCATGTATGACACCATGCGTACACGCATCTAACAATGTCCATACAGATAAAAGGGAGATTATTATTCTGGGTAAATGGAATGAGAATCAGCTAGACAGTATCATACGCAAAGGCTTCCAGATTCAGGATTTGGGCGAAAGAATAGACTTTCTTTCAGGACAATTCCTACGAGTGCCGTATAAAAAGTCAACTTTAACTGGAAACATAAACACACCGGAGGTCTTTGTTATAAATCTGGAGGGTATGGACTGCTTTACATATATTGATTATATCGAAGCAATGCGCCTGTCGAACTCTTTTTCTGAGTTTAAGGAAAACCTAAGGAGGGTGAGATACCGATATGGTAAGGTCGCATTCCAAAACAGGAACCACTTCTTTACGGATTGGCGGGAATTTAATTCAGGGCACATTGATGACGTTACAGAGAAAGTCGGTGGAGAAAAGACAAAGACAGTAGAGAAAGCGCTTAACCAAAAAGAGGATGGGACCCATTTTCTTCCGGGGATTCCTGTCAAAGAGAGAGAGATTCATTACATTCCCTCATATGCTCTCGACAGAACAATTATAGGACGGCTTAGGACCGGAGATTATGTTGGAATATATTCCGAGGCACAGGGACTGGATGTTTCTCATACGGGGATCATTATTAAAAAGGGGAATAGAACCTATCTAAGACACGCCTCATCAAGGGATGAGAATAGAAGTGTAGTTGATGAGGATTTAACAAGCTACATCTCAAATAAACCCGGATTGGTTATACTAAGACCCAAGTAGGGGCAAGACATGTCTTGCCCCTACGGCTTGACACTCTCCCTGGCCTTACACATACTAAACTATTCAACTATCGCTCTATAATGCATTTGAGGAGACAGTATGAATTTAAACGAAATCTTTAAGAGCACGCTCCTTATAGGCCCGGAGATTGCCCTGATACTTACAGGGATTATTGTGATGGTAATTGATCCATTGATAAAAGGGGAAACAAAAAAGAGACTTTTCTGGGTAGCGCTTCTTGGACTTGCATTGGGTTTTGTACTAAACCTCCAAAGATTCCATCACGGAGGGAGTGCCTTTTCCGGGGCACTTTCCTTAGATGAATTCGCCGCATACTTTAACGGCGCCTTCCTCGCCCTTGTGCTCTCAAGAGACTACGTCTCAAATATGAATCTGAAGGCGAATGAGTACTACGCCCTGGTTCTTTTCTCGACATCTGGGATGATGATCCTCAGTTCTGCAGAGGAATTTATGTCTCTTTTTCTCGGATTTGAAATCATGTCGGTTTCGGTATACATACTCTCAGGTTTTAACAGAAGATCGGTGCGCTCATCCGAGTCGGGGGTAAAATACCTCGTCCTCGGGGGATTCTCCTCGGCTATACTCCTCTATGGAATCGCTCTAATCTATGGGGCCTCCGGAACAATATTCCTCAGCCAAATTGCCGCGAAATTTGATGTAAATAACCCCCTATACCTTGCGGGTACTGCTCTAATACTCGTAGGGTTTATATTCAAAATCGGAGCCTTCCCTCTCCATCAGTGGGTTCCAGACATATACGAAGGAGCACCCATGACCGTGACCGGGTTTATGTCCGTAGGCGTAAAAGCCGCCGCGTTCTCAATCCTCCTCAGGGTTCTTTTCGGAGGGTTCTCTGATATTGAGGCTGACTGGACACGCGTTCTATGGGTTGTCGCGGCCTTTACCATGACAATAGGAAACCTTGCCGCCATAGCCCAGAGGAGCGTAAAAAGGATGCTTGCCTATTCGAGCATTGCTCATGCCGGATATGCCCTCGTCGGAGTCGTTGCGGCTTATGGTGAAAAAGAATTGGGTTTAAGCAGTGTGCTTTATTATCTCTTTTCATACACGTTCATGAATCTAGGGGCATTTGGAGTTCTATCATACCTCTCAAAGAACGGGAAGGAATGCGAGACACTAGATGACATATCGGGGCTTTGGGAAAAGAAGCCTCTTACCGCCGTCGCTCTAGGGATATTCATGTTCTCCCTTGCGGGTGTTCCACCAACAATAGGGTTCTTTGCAAAATACCGCGTATTCTTATCAGGTGTGAAAGCCGAGTTCTATTGGCTTGTCGTAATAGGGGTCTTAAACAGCGTTCTTTCGGCTTATTACTACCTCAGGGTTCTTGTCTATGCCTATATGAGAGAGGGAAAGGTCGAGTTTCCTTCCCCTAAGCCGACTTCTGCCATTGCACTCACCATTCTCACAATAGGAACCCTTATTTTGGGGATATTCCCGCTGTATTCATGGGAGCTTGCCCTAAAAGCCGCAGGCTCGTTTCTTCTAGCCCTGGCAAAATAATTCCCCAAAAAGGACAATAAAACTCTAGGGAGATTTCCTCAATTGTGATCCAGTCGGGATTTTAATAGCTTCTTTAATCTCTCTCTAATCTCAGGGGTGACAAAGGTCTTTTCTTTGAGTTTTCCTGTAAGCTCAAGCATCTTCCTATACGTTCTTACAAACGCCTGGCACTCAGGACACTCATGGAGGTGTTTCTCAAGCTCTTCAAGCGTCTTATAATCAAGCTCCGCCTCAATGTACTCTATTATATTTTCAACAACATCCTTACAAATAGTCATCTCTTTTACTTACCACTAAAGTAGTTTGAAAGTCTATCTCTCAAAAAAGTCTTGCTCTATGAAGCCTAGATTTAACCGCAGATACAGAAAGCCCCAATATCTTTGCCGTCTCCTCACTAGAAAGTCCCTCAATATCCATTAGATGAAAAAACAACTCTATAGGATTCTGGCAGTTCACCCACTGCTACTTCTATCTCCTCCATCGCCTCTTTATTAAAAAGAGCCTTATCTGGTCTATTAGCCCAGTCCTTGGATACCATTTTGTCAGATAGAAATCCCCTTTCATTATATGGAGCGTAGTTCTCAAGACTTATATCGCCCTCATATCTCTTTTCAGCCTCCGCAATATGATGGTCGCGAGTAATTCTAAATGCCAACCCATGGATTTTATCCTCATATCGGTTGACAATTTCTTCAAATGCGCTTTTGTCGTTTGTGGCGTTGAAAAGCCCAATGAGCTTTTCGTCCGGGATGGTATCTACTTTAAGAAGAACGTCCCCTCCCCCCGCAGCAATGCCTC
>PSLL01000004.1:112063-119858 GCA_040289575.1 Candidatus Dadabacteria bacterium
TAAATCCAGTTTCTCTCACTTTTTCTCCAAATCCAGACCCACAGGGTTTATGTTAATTAAGCCACAAAAAAGTGTCAAGGATTTTTATTTGACATTAAGCTGTATATTGTGATATAAATAGCTATACCGATTAATATAGAGGGCTGTACAAATCAGGTAAATAAAAGTGGGTGGAGGAGTCTATGAAGCTACTATTAATCAATCCCAAGTTCTCTGAGAGCTTCTGGAGTTTTAAATGGACACTTGACAAAATTTTACCGGATAAAAGAGCCATACACCCGCCTTTAGGGTTGATTACCCTGGCGGCTCTCTGCCCGGAGAACTGGGAAATAGAAATCGTTGATGAGAACATAGAGTCCATTCCTCTGAATCCAAGGGCAGATATTATTGGGATTTGTGGCATGGGGGTTCAATTTAAACGTCAAAAAGAGCTGCTGACCTTCTATAGAAAGAAAGGATATTTTGTCATTGCTGGGGGGAGCTACGCCTCTTTGTGTCCTGAGCTGTACGAATCTCTGGCGGATACTGTTGTGGCGGGCGAAGCCGAGTATATATGGAAGGACTTTTGTCGGGATTTTGAAATGGGGAAGCCTAAAAGGCTGTACCAAGAAACAGGCGAGGTAGCCCTTATCGATTCCCCTACTCCGCGTTTTGATCTGTTGAGATTGGATAAATACCAGGCGGTGAGCCTGCAATTTTCAAGAGGCTGTCCCTTCCGTTGCGAATTCTGCGACATTATCGTGATGTTCGGACGCAAGCCCCGCACTAAATCTATGGAACAGGTGGGTAAAGAGTTAGACGAATTAAGAAGGCTAAATATAAAGAACGTCTTCTTCGTAGACGACAATTTAATAGGGAATAAACCCGTTGCAAAAAAGCTCCTGAGGTTTCTCAACAAATACCAGAGAGAGCATAATTACTGGTTTCATTTTGGAACGGAGGCATCCTTAAATCTTGCTCAGGACGATGAGCTTCTTCAACTCTTCCGCGATGCGAATTTTGGATGGGTTTTCATAGGAATCGAATCCCCAGATGAGGATAGCTTAAAAGAAACTATGAAGTTCCAGAATACCCGCCAGGATATGCTTTCCTCGATTCAGAAGATATACTCATACGGAATTGAGATTCTTGCGGGATTTATAGTCGGATTCGATAACGACACGATTGAGACATTCGATAAGCAATATCAGTTTATTATGAAATCTGGGATCCAATCGGCGATGATCGGACTTTTGACCGCACCGCCAAAAACACCCCTTTACGAACGGTTGAAAAGGGAGGGGAGGCTCATTCCCGATGCAAACAACATAGATAATACGAAGCTCAGCACAAATATTATCCCCAAGCAAATGGGATATATAGAGATGGTGAAGGGCTACCGCACGCTCTACTATCGCCTGCTAAGAGACCGCAGCATCGCAGACCGCATAAGAAATAAGACCCGTTATCTCAACAGAGCACTCTACAGAACTCCATATCCGTTAGGAAAACAGTTAAAAATTTTAAACCGATTCTTCATCCATGGATTAATTCCTGGTGGCATTTCGCGTATATTTCATTTCTTGAGAACCATACCCCTTTCCAAGCCGAGTCAGATCCCACTGGTAATACAGGACTGGATTGTGGGATTGGCAATGCGGGATTACGTTGACCGTCATTTTATTGAGGAATTTGACGAAGCAAACCGTCTATCCGATAGATACCTGGGTTTGATTGAAAAGACCTTTCAGCGACACCTCAGTCGCGGCGCTCTAGAGGTATCCATAAACCAGGTGAGAAACGCTGCCGCCAATCTTTCGATCTCCGTTAAAGGGCACCTGGAGTGGGATTTTTTTATCTCCGCCGCAGACCACTTGGAGAAGATTCTTCAAAATACGACCTCGTCTATTACCCTTCACATAGAAGACTTCCATGAGGCTCAAATTCAGCATTTGAACCAATTGCTGAGTCGCCTTTCCCGTTATGGCGATAGGATTTACATCACAGTGCATGAAAAACTAAGAAACGTGATTAATATTGATTCATCGGTGTTCAACCTCGTTTTGGATTAGGCGACTTGTAGATTGCAAATGCATTGGACTCTATAAAAAGGGGTGCTCAAGTTATGCCTCACCTTAGAGTCGATGAGGCGGATGGGGATACTTTACAATATTTAGATATTCATCCATAGACATTTAACCCGTCGTTCTCTATAATAATAGTTACAGTTAAGCCGACGTAGACATTAAGGAGAGAGTGATATATATGCCTCAAAAACCAAGAACGATTATGGAACTCAAAGCCAGTGAATATAAGGTACTCTCTGTGAAGGAGGAGATGAGAAAAAACCTCATAGATAAGATGCGCCGCGGTGAAGCGATCTTCCCCGGCATCATCGGGTATGAAGAGAGTGTAATTCCGGAGATTGAGACCTCGATTCTGGCCGGGCATGATATGATATTCCTTGGGGAAAGAGGACAGGCAAAAACAAGGGTAATTAGAGCACTTGTAAATCTACTTGATGAAGAGGTTCCAGTCATAAAAGGCTGTGAGATTAACGACAATCCCTATGCCCCGGTCTGCAGGATGTGCCGCGACATGGTAAAAGAGGTTAGCGATAAGGTAGAAATCTCGTGGATAAGACGCGAGGACAGATATGGAGAAAAGCTCGCGACCCCCGATGCCTCTATTGCCGATCTTATTGGAGAGATAGACCCAATAAAGGTCGCGGAGGGAAGATACCTCTCAGATGAACTTACAATTCACTTTGGCCTCATCCCTAGAAGCAACAGGGGCATATTTGCGATAAACGAGCTTCCCGATCTTGTTGAGAAGGTACAGGTCGGGCTTTTTAATATAATGGAGGAAAAGGATGTGCAGATCAAGGGTTATAAAATTCGACTCCCATTGGACATCTGCATAGTGGCTACTGCAAACCCCGAGGACTACACAAACCGGGGAAGAATCATCACCCCGCTTAAAGACCGATTTCAGTCGCAGATTAGAACCCATTATCCCTCTTTGCGCGATACGGAAATAAGGATTATGGAGCAGGAGGCAAGGGTCTTAAGGAGGGAAGGATATGTTATTAAGGTACCCAAGTTTATAAAGGAGATAATCGCCGAGATAACGTTCCAGGCAAGGGGTTCACATGAGATAAATCAGCGCTCTGGTGTAAGCGTAAGGACTACAATCGCAAATTATGAGAGTATAATTGCAGCCGCGGAAAAAAGGGGGATTAAGATGGGGGAGCGCGAGATTTCTCCAAGAATAACGGATTTTCCAGCGATTCTCCCCTCCACTATCGGAAAGATTGAGCTTGAGTACCTTGGGGAGGATATGGCCGAGTCAAATGTTGTAGAGAAGATAATAAAGCGTGCAATAAAGGTAGTTTTCGATTCTTATTTCCCGTCGCTTAATGCCTTTTCTGACCTTCTTGAGAGCTTTGAGCACGGCTATGTCGAGGTTTCAGACACAATGCCCTCCGAAGATTATCTTGTAGGAATAAGGGAGATAAAAGGGCTAAAAAAATGCGTTGAGGCCCTTGGCATTGAGCAAACCCCCGCTCAAACAGCCTCGGCGATTGAATTTATGCTTGAAGGACTACACCTTAGCAATAAACTCAATAAAGAAAAGGTTCGAGGGAGAATAATATATAAATGAGGAATTGAGCAAATACTGTAAGGCGTAAATCTTAATGAGTAGGGGGTGAGGAGTTAGGTGTAAAGAGATAAAAAGATGATCATACACTCCTAAAGATATCTTCACACCTAACTCCTCACGATTTATGCCTTCACGCCTAGTTCCTAGGTACGGTTAGATGACGACAACATACAGATACCTAAAATGGAATGGAACTCAAAGCGAGTTTAAATTAGAGGCTCAAGAGCTTTTCCGTGAGTTCTCCAACTTCCTTATGGAAGGATGGACACCCGATGAGGCGTTTGAGTGGATTATGAAGCAGGGGATTCACGGGGGAAATATAAGGATCATGGGGATTGATGAACTCCGCTCTGAGATTGCCAAATATAAAGAGATGCAGTTTCAGACATACAACCTCCGATCATCACTTTCTGAAATTAAGAAAGAACTCGATGAGGTCATTGATCAGGAACTCGGCACTTTAAAGGAGAATCTCTCAAGAATCTCCCCTGAGTACCAGAGAAGAAAAAATCTCCTCAAAAACCTTCCCCAGAAGCTGAGTGCGGCAGTCGAGAAGCTCTCGAACTACGATTTTATGGACTCTAATGCAAAAGAAAGGTTCGAAAAAATTAAGGAAAAATTAGAAGGCATCAAAAAGGTTGAAAATTTTGTAAGTCGATATGGAGAGAGATTTAAGGGAAAAACCCCGCTTGGATTTAGAGAAACCCTCGATCTTATAGAGGAATTTGAAAAGATAGAGCGTCTTGAACACAGCCTCACCTCGGGAAACTTCAAGGAGATAAGCCTAGAAGACCTTCAGAATATGGTGAGTGAGGGAGGATACAATTCATTTATCCTGCTTAGAGATTTTAAATCTACCCTTGAGAACTCGGGGCTTGTAAAGATTCGCGGACAGTACACGGAGCTTACCCCAAAGGGAATTAGAAAAATCGGAGAGTTGGCTCTAAGGGACATATTCTCTTCCATTAAGAAACACCAGTTCGGTGGGCACGAAACCGCACAGCGCGGAATCGGGGCTATAAGACCCGAAGATACAAAAGAATACGAATTCGGAGATCCGTTTAACCTAAACGTGGTCGGAACGCTTAAAAACTCCCTTCTTCGTGGAAGCCAGGGTAGCCCCATAAGAGTTGCCCCAGAGGATTTCGAGGTCTATGACATGGAATACCACACGCAGTCTACTACCGCTGTTCTTCTGGACCTGAGTTGGTCAATGAGTTTTCAAGGAAGGTTTCCTGCAGCAAAGCGTGTAGCTCTTGCTCTCGACCATCTCATAAGAACACGGTATCCGAGGGATAATTTCTACATAATTGGATTCTCAACAAGGGCAAGAACACTCACGCCTGAGCAGCTTGCGACGACAAGCTGGGATTCAAACGATCCGTTTACAAACATACAAGAGGCGCTGATGCTTGCCTCAAGGCTAGTCTCAAAGCACAAGACGCCGAATAAACAAATAATCCTCATTACGGACGGTCAGCCTACGGCTTATTTTCTGGACGGATACCTCCAGGTTGAACTCCCCATGTTTTTTGGGGGACTCAGCCCGAGGGCAACGTTTGAAACCCTAAAGGAGGTAAAGCGCTCTACGAGAATGGGTGTTATCATAAATACGTTTATGCTCGACGACAGCGCGTCTTTAAGAAGATTCGTAGATGAAATGACCCGGATTAATAAGGGGCGCGCGTTTTTTACAACGCCCAGCCAACTAGGGAAATATCTGCTCGTTGACTATATGAAGAGAAAAAAGAAACAGCTTTAGGTGTAAGGAGATAAAAAGATGATCATACACTCCTAAAGATATCTTCACACCTAACTCCTTACGATTCATACTTGTATTTCTTTGAAAGTCTAAACACAGTATCAAGATTTTTATTCCACTTCTCTTCAGTGTGGTTTCTTGACCTCACGAGAACTCTATTTGAGCCGCAGATAAACGTAATAACCCGTGATTCGGATTGCTTGAGACTCAAAGCCTCGGTGCGAATTCCTGCAACGCTCATAAATATTGTCCCGTTATAATACTCTACTCTGTTTATATCATTCGGAAACTATTGAGGGATATGTATATGCGCCGAGAGTCAGATGTCGACTCTATATTTTTTGAGCATATTAGTGAAGTGCTCAGAATCCCTAATCTGCCTTCTGCTAAATATAGAAAACGGTATTCCGCCGTCGCCGAGCTTTTAGCCCCATCCGACATAAATATAAAAAGTATGTTTCCCTTTGCAACAAAATAGTGAAAGCTCTTCCTTATCTTCTTCCGATAAAGCCCTGCCACCATCAGGGTTCACAAATCATGGTTTCCCATAATCTCATACCACTGCTTTATATAAGACAGATTTCTCGTCCGAATATACCGATCAAATCCTCCTCATTGACTTCCTGAAGAATATCTCCGGCAACGATGGCAAAGTCTATTCCTCGAACATTTTGATTAATGTCTTGAATCGCCCTTTCGAATTCTCTTCTCCGTTTACGCTTTTTAGGTTGAATATCCGAGAGCACCCAGAGTTTGAGTGAATTCGGGGTACTATCCCAAATACCTTCATCAGAGAACTTACTGTGAATTTACCACTCCTAAGGCTTCTTCGTCTCTAACTTCCCTAATCTCCACATTAACCTCATCGCCAACTTTAAAATCACCGCCCAAAATACGCACACTCATATAATTCGGCGTAGTCCCTCTAGACCCCCTTTCAACAAGAACAGGAAATTTTCTTCCTATAAATCTACGGTAGAACTCCTCTTTCTTTTTACTTCCTAATTCCCTAAGAAGCCTGCTTCTTTCTTTTATAACCTTAGGATGTACCTGATTGGGCATCGTATCAGCGGAAGTACCCTTTCTTCTCGAATACGGGAAAACATGAAAATACGTAAGCGCAGATTCTTTTATTAAATTAAAGCTGTTCTCAAACTCTTTATCCGTCTCCCCCGGAAATCCAACCATAATGTCTGTGCCGATTCCCGCATCGGGCATCTTTTCCCTAATGAGATTCGTACAATGGATAAATCTCTCAGGCGTGTATCTTCTCCTCATCCTCTTCAACACGTCTCTGTCACCGCTTTGAAGAGCAACGTGAAACTGCGGGCATATGGTTTCCGAATCTGCGACGAAATGGATGAGTTCATCTGTGGTATCTGCGGGGTCAAGCGAACTCAATCTCACCCTCTTTATGATCTTTGCCCTGTCTATCTCACGAAGGAGTTTTAAAAGATTCGTTCCGATATCCCTTCCATAGCTTGCAAGATGAATACCCGTGAGAACCACTTCTTTATATCCAGACTGAGAGAGGATTTCCATACGCCTTAAGACCTCAATCACAGGAAGGGTTCTCGATCTACCCCTTGCGTATGGGATTATGCAAAACGTGCATCTGTAGTTGCACCCGTCCTGAATTTTGAGGAATGCCCTCGTCCGTTCAGGGAAATTTTTAATCTCAGGTGAATCGAATTTTCTCAGTTTAAAAATATCCGAAACAACAACCTTGGGATGAATCTGAGGTTCCCCATCCCGAATGACCTCTATCAAAGAGAACTTGTCGGGGTTGCCAAGTATATAATCAACTCCCCTCACATTCTCAATCTCCCTCGGCGAAACCTGAGCATAGCATCCTGTGACAATAACAACACCATACGGGTTTATCCTCTTTGCCCGGCTTATGTAGTTTCTCGTCTCGGCATCGGCTTTTTGCGTAACAGTGCATGTGTTTATCACATATATATCCGCCTCTTCAGGAAACGGAACCTCTCTATAGCCGTCATGAGAGAGCATGTTCAATATTGCGGCGGTGTCGTATTGATTGACCTTGCACCCCAGTGTGACAAATGAAACCCTCTTCACTACAGAACCTCCCTAATCCACCCTCCACCTAAGACCCTATTGCCCTCATAGAAAACAACAACCTGCCCCGGCGTCATTGCACGCTGAGGGGTTTTGAATTCCACCAGTGCCTCTTTGTCCGACTTGGCATGAACTACAGCATCGCTTTCTCTGTGCCGGTATCTTATTTTAGCTTTTATTTGAGCCTCACCCGAAGGCGGTTCATTGGCCCAAATCACGTTATCTGCAATGAGCACCGTTTTGAAAATATCCTTTTCCTCTCCGACTACGACCCTATTTTCCTCAGGCTCAACCTTTACAACGTAAAGC
>PSLL01000004.1:119892-128313 GCA_040289575.1 Candidatus Dadabacteria bacterium
TCCTCCTCTGTCCAATTGTAAATGAAAAAACTCCGTCATGGTAGCCCAACACATTTCCACCTGCATCAACAATCTCACCCTTTTTATTTCCAATTTTGGTATGGACTTTAAGAAAATCTCTATAATCGCCGCCTGTGATAAAACACACCTCCTGACTGTCGGGTTTATTTGCCACCCTGAGATTCATCTCCTTTGCGACTGCTCTAACCTCATTCTTCGTCATCGAGCCGAGTGGGAAGATGATACGCCTGAGTTCCTTCTGAGTTAGGGCAAAGAGAAAATAGGACTGATCCTTAATTTCGTCTTTTGCTTTACATATGTAAAACTTTCCCCCCTCTTCTTCTATACCCGCATAATGACCCGTAGCCAGATAGTCGGCTTCCAGTTCCATTGCACGCCTAAGGAGAAAATTGAATTTCATAAGCTGATTGCACAGCACACATGGGTTTGGTGTCTTTCCAGATAGGTATTTGCCGATAAAATCCTCGACTATGTATTTCCTAAAAACGTCCATATAGTTCACGACATAATGAGGAATGCCAATCTGGTCTGCGACGCGTCTTGCATCCCTCACATCATCGGCGGAACAACAGCCCCCTTCTTCATCCCCGTAGTCCCAAAGCTGCATAGTTACACCGATTATGTCATGCCCTTCCCTCTTGAGAATGGCAGCCGTAGTAGAGCTATCCACCCCACCGCTCATCGCAACAAGAATTCTCTTCTTCATGTTGATTTAAAAGACTACCTGAGACTTAAGATCACTCCAAATATAGTCTCAATAGGCGTTGACAAAATTGTGTACTAGTAAGTAGACAAAGGAGGCTGACTTTTATGCCCGGTGCGACAGTAAGAATCAGTGATGCCAGTCGTAATATCCTTCGGAAACTGGCGGCTCAGGAGTCGGCGTCCAGTGCTCGTAATCTCCGAAGACATTTTCAACCAAGGTCCGACCGGCCTAGTCATTGTCTTACCCATGACCTCTACATATCGGGGAATATTCTCTCACATTCCTATCACGCCGCTGGAGGGAGGACTCAAAACTCCTAGCGTCATCTTGCGTGAAGTGATTCGTTCCATCACAAAGGAGAGGCTTGTGAGACCATTTGGCGCGGTTTCACATTCTACACTTGCGGTGGTTGAAGATCGGCTCCGTATACTTTTGGGCCTGTAAAAGAGAGCGTTAAGTTATGATCATCTTCTAAATGAGCTACTGCCAGTCTAGCATGCTTCAAACCTTGGTTAAGGTTGGGAATAAAAGAAACTTAAGCTTTCTCATTTTTTTGCAAAACCTGAAAGGGATCGAGCATCATTATAATACAAAAATCCAAGTCTTTTTAAATACACTATGACCCATACACACATAGATAAAAGAGATCGAGATGATATTCGAGCTTTACATTCAGCTTAAAGGAGTTGCCCTAGAATTTCCCGATATAGTTATAAATGATTGACTTACCAAATGACATTGATTTCATACTTCGCAATCTGACGATCCGTGGTTAAAATCGGTAAATCCTCTAGTTGAGCATGAACAATAATCATACGATCAAAAGGATCATTATGGTATTTAGGAAGGTTATATACATGAAGAGTATGACTCATGTGTATGGGCAGAGCTTGAATACTATTCAGATTTAACTACTCCACAATAAAAATTCTGGTTTATTGGGCAGCTGTATTCTACCGAGTTGGGCTTTAATGGCGATTTCCCAGCCTGTTGCAGCGCTAACTAATAATTCATTATCGCCTTCAGAAATGATTTCACGAGCGTGAGATGACAACCTGCGGCTATCAGTAATCCACCATAGAAAAGTATGCGTATCTAAAAGTACTCTCATTTTTCAAACGCTTTTAGTATATGCCTCGGGAGCGGGACATCAAAGTTCTTCTCTATAACAACTTTCCCCTTCGCACTCCCAGGAGTACGCTTTTTGGGTCTATCAGCTATAGGGGAGAGCCTAGCAATAGGTTTGCCCGCCTTAGAGATGATAACTTCTTCTCCACTTACCACTTGCGCTAAAAGTCTAGAAAGGTGGGTTTTTGCTTCATGGATATTAACCGTCTTGGACATCTTATTTACCTCATTTATTATTGACAATAAACTAAGTTAAGGGCTAAGTCAACTTTGAGCTCCTTAAAACTGGCAGTGGACTATCGCAGCGTGACCCTTTAGAAGAAGTTATGAGCAATATAAAAGACGCTACCGAACTCTACTTAGAGACGTTACCAGAAGAGGAAAGGAAAGAACCAGTCAGCACATCCAAAGATAGCTAAGCAGGTATTTAAAATCATAGGTGAGTGAGCAAATTATGTAAAAGTGGCGGATACTTTCCTATCTTAAACGATCTCATTTCAAATTAAAACTCCCTCTTGATTTTTAAAAACCCGAATTATATAATCATAAACCACCATGAAAGTACTCCTCATTCAACCCCAGCAAGGCACGAGTTTTGGGATAAGTAAGATCGTTACAACAGAACCCTTAGGGCTTGAATCAATAGCCTCTCCTATGCTCGCCGACGGACACGATGTCCGTATACTAGACCTGAAGGTAGAAAAACCGTCGAGACTGGACGAAGAGATAAGGAAGTTCTCCCCTCAGGCGGTCGGGATAAGTTGCTCGTTTACCACCGATGTCTATCCAACCCTAGAGGTAGCGAACTACATAAAGGACTCAAAGAGGGATACCTTTGTTTTTGTGGGCGGGCATCACGCGTCCCTTCTCCCATCAGACCTCTTAAAACCCTCGGTGGATGCAATGGTAATTGGAGAAGGAGAGGTCACAGCCAAAGAGCTTATTAATCAGCTCCAAAGGGGCGAAGACCCATCTGAGGTAAAAGGGGTTATGACACATGCCCATATAGGAGGCGAGGGATTTACCCCAAGGGAGCTTGTAAGAGATATTAATCTATTTCCCGCACCCGCGAGGCATCTGACAAAGAAACTGAGAAACAAGTATCACATGGCCTTTGACGGCCCGATGGCGGCACTGGAGACAAGCCGGGGATGTCCTTTTGACTGCAATTTCTGTAGCGTTTGGGTCTTCTTCCAGAGAAAGGCCAGGATAAAATCACCGGAGAAGGCCCTGGCTGAGATAGTGGGGATTGAGGAGAAAGAGGTATTTCTTACAGATGATATAGCCTTTGTAAACCGTAATGAATCTGAGAAGCTCGCCCTTCTTCTCAGAGAAAACAAAATCAAGAAAGAATACACGTGTGAAACAAGAACGGATTTGGTTGTAAGAAATAGAGACCTCCTCAAGCTCTGGAGGGAGGTCGGACTTAAAACGGTATTCTTAGGGATTGAGAAGATAGACGATGAGGGATTAAAATCCGTAAATAAGCGTACAAAAGCGACAACGAATGAAAAGGCATTGGAGATTTTAACATCTCTTGGGATTAGACCGATTGCTACGTTCATTGTTGACCCGATGTTTTCGGAAGAGGATTTTAACCGACTGAAAGAGTACGCCATCGCAAATAATTTGGTGGCGCCGACGTACTCAATACTCACCCCACTCCCCGGAACCGAGGTCTACGACGAAAGAAAGGCGGAGCTCATCTCTAAAAATTACCTGATGTATGATCTCTACCATGCCGTTCTTCCCACAAGTCTCCCGATTGAACGCTTTTATGAGAGGTTTGCCGATCTCTACAACTTCGGACACCCAACGGCAAGATTAGGGCTTAAATTTTTTAAGAGGATTCTCAAGAACCTTACGCGTAGAAATGTAGATATAGCAATAAAAGTCTATAAATTAATGCAGATGATGACAAACTCCAGTTACTATCTGGAGACGCATAACAAATACCTGAAAAATTACGAAGCAGGAGGCGGCAGCCATGAGAGTACTTCTCATACAGCCCCCTCAAGGTACAAATCTGGGGCTTAGTAGGGTCTTAATTACCGAACCTCTGGGGCTTGAAAATATCGCTTCTCCTCTCCTTGAAGACCTTCACGACGTAAGAATACTCGATCTCAGAATTGAAAAGCCAAATAAGCTCTCTGAAGAAATCCGCCGTTTTTCTCCACAGGCGGTGGGGATAAGCTGCTCGTTTACGACAGATGTATACCCCACTTTAAAGGTTGCTAAAGGGGTAAAAGAACTCAACCCTGACATATTTGTATTCGTTGGGGGACATCACGCATCGTTACTTCCATCGGACCTCCTCGAAAGTCAGGTGGATGCGGTTGTAATCGGAGAGGGGGAGATTACAACCAGGGAGATGATTAATGAACTCGAACGCGGAGGAGACTTTACCAAGGTCAAAGGGGTTATGACACGCGACGGCTTTACACCGCGGGAGATAATAAAAAATCTTGACACGCTACCACTGCCCGCAAGACACATCACAAAGGATCTGAGAAGGCATTATCATATAGGATTCGATGGGCCTATGGCCTCTGTTGAGACAAGCCGGGGATGTCCTTATGAGTGCAATTTCTGCAGCGTCTGGGTATTTTATTCAAGGAAGATAAGGGGGAAATCCCCTGCCAAACTCGCCGATGAAATCGCAAATATAAAAGAGAAGTACATATTTCTAACAGACGACATCGCGTTTCTCCATAAGGAACCGGCGATTCAACTCGCACTGAAGCTTAAAGAAATGGGTGTGAAAAAGAGGTTCACGTGCGAGACGAGGGCGGATGTCGTTGTCCGTCACAAGGACGTGATAGAACTCTGGAAGGAGGTTGGCCTCGAATTCATATTCCTTGGGCTTGAGAAGATAGATGACGAAGGGTTAAAATCGGTAAATAAACACACAAAGGCGGGTGTGAATGAAAAGGCGCTCGATATTGTAAACTCGCTCGGCATAAGGCCTATGGCTACGTTCATTGTTGACCCGGAATGGGGCGAAGGGGACTTCGAGAAGTTAAAGAGATATGTTATTGAGCATAAGCTCGTTACCCCTTCATTTACGATTCTTACCCCCCTTCCCGGAACAGAAGTTTATGACGAAAGAAAGAATGATCTACTCACACGGAATTATCAACTCTTTGACCTGCTCCACCTTGTTCTTCCGACAAAGCTTCCCCCACAGGAGTTTTATACAAGATTTGCAGATCTATGTCATCAGGGGCATAAGAACACAAAACTGGGCTGGGAGTTTGTAAAGAAGGTAATCATAGGAATGGTGCGCGGAAACCCCTGGGCGGCAGTCAGAATCTTTAATGTGGCAAGAAGGATGAGAAATCCCAAAACATATCTCAGCGCACATAAATACCTAGAAGAAGCCCTCGGGTCTTAGCCCTTTTAGCAACTTGAATTTGCTAAGCCATTCTTGGGTAGTTTGCCTAGTCTTAGGGCAAACATGCTGATTCAAGCAGCGGGTTAATTAATGATTGTTGGGCATAGCGTGTGTATCTCTACCGATGACCGAAAGAACGTCGGTTACCATTCTCTCGGCAATCATCTCATTTCCCGATTCACTCAGGTGAAACGAGTCTATATAAAGGGGCATTCTCATATCGGATAAAGCCAGACTCAGATCATGAAAGGGATACAAGCCTCCCTCGGCAAGATTACTCTGTCGTACCAGGTCATATACCAACTGAAAAAACTGCTCTGAGGCCTGCTCCTTATATATATCGCTCTAATCTCTCGTATTTTGTCAAGTATACCTTCTGAAATATGGTGGGCTGCCAGTAGAAAAGACATTTGAAATGGTAGTGCTCTGCCAGAGCCTTCACAAGTTCCATATTGTTTCGATACGTCGCAACCACCTTACTGGCCAGAGACTCACTGCCAGAATCCGAATCGTTAATGTTTGTTTGCTCAGTGATAGGTTCGGAGTCGCGCTGTATACCCATTCGGCGAAGAAAACCCCTGAGAAAGCGGACTGTCGCAAGGTTATTCACCGTATCTTGAATAACCATTCCCTTTAACTGCTTGAGTTTATCGGGGCTTGACAGATTGAACTCCCTCACCCGGTCGAACTCATTCTGAGGCGATCCCGCGATATGCTGTTGTGTTGATAGGCAGAATATGTATCGTTAATACCGTCATAAAAAATTACAAGATTGGGAATATTTCCTCTCTGCAATTCGATAAGCAATGCAATTACCTCCTGCGTACTCACGTAGCCACTTCCACTAAAATTGACAATGTCACATCTTATCCCTCTTCTCCAGAGTTTTTTGGACAAGATGGAAGGGATTGTGAAATCATCTCTCGCTTCTGTGCCCCACATTGTGGAACCGCCGAACATAAATACCCTCAGTGGGTGATCACTCATTCCCTGTTGATACTCCACGCCGGGTTCCCACGTTTTTCTAATACCATGTATTAGATGACCCTAGTTTAATTACGCTCTCGCTGTACAATCACCCTTACTGAATATATATTATACAGAAAAGGCTGTATGTACCCCTCGAATGTTGTGCAAATCTGTTCTCGCGTCCTCTTCAGGGTACCTGGAAAAGCGTGAGGTATGCCAGAGCGAAATGCCCTAATTCCCCTAAAATTAAGTGAACATATACCACGGCTTATTTAACAGGTATATTTTTCTAAGCCAAGAGCAATGAACAACCTAGAGATCGCCCTGAGCTACGGGCTAAAAGAAGATGAATATAAGAGAATAGTGGAGGAATTAGGCAGGGAACCGAATATCACCGAAATCGGCATATTTGCCGCTATGTGGTCTGAACACTGTTCATATAAAAGCTCTAAAGTCCATCTAAAAAAGCTGCCCACACGCGGAGAAAGGGTAGTTCAGGGCCCCGGTGAGAATGCGGGTATTGTAGACATTGGCAATGACATATGCATTGCATTTAAGATGGAGAGCCACAACCATCCATCTTTTATTGAACCCTATCAAGGAGCAGCAACTGGGGTTGGCGGAATACTTAGGGATATCTTCACAATGGGGGCAAGACCCATTGCCCTTCTCGACTCCCTGAGGTTCGGGGATCTGGGACTAACCAAGACAAAATATCTAGTCGAGGGTGTGGTCTCAGGAATTGCGGGATATGGAAACTGCGTAGGAATTCCGACAGTGGGCGGGGAGGTATATTTTGATGAGTGCTACAACACAAATCCCATCGTAAACGTCTTTGCCATTGGGGTTACAAAAAGAGGCGAGATATTCAAGGGTCACGCAAGAGGCATTGGAAATCCTGTAATATATGTCGGCTCAAAAACCGGAAGAGACGGGATTCACGGGGCAGTTATGGCGTCTGAGTCATTCACTAAAGAGGCGGAAGAAAAGAGACCCGCCGTCCAGGTAGGAGACCCATTTACTGAAAAACTCCTGCTTGAGGCGTGTCTTGAGCTCTTTAAAACCGGAGCCGTCGTTGGTATTCAGGATATGGGGGCGGCTGGACTTACATCCTCCTCGGTTGAGATGGCGAGTCGCGCAGGAACAGGGATTAATCTAAATATAGACAGTGTGCCAAGGCGGGAGACAGGAATGACGCCTTATGAGGTAATGCTTTCGGAATCCCAAGAAAGGATGCTTATTGTCGTTCAAAAGGGGAAGGAAGAGGTCGTTGAAAGGATATTTAGAAAGTGGGCGCTGGATTTTGCCGTGATTGGAGAGGTCACAGATAGCGGAAGATTAAGGGTGATCGAGAGTGGGGAAATAGCCGTTGACCTCCCTATCCTCCCAATTGCGGAGAAGCCACCAGTTTATAGAAGACCCTACAGAAAACCGAATTACATACGAAACATAAACAAACTGAAATTATCCTCTATTCCGGTGCCGGATGACTTGGGCACAGTTCTTCTCAATCTCCTTTCTTCTCCTAATCTCTCGAATAAAAAATGGATTTATGAACAGTATGATTATATGGTTCGGACAAACACAATTATCCCTCCAGGGTCCGATGCAGCGGTGATAAGAATTAAGGGGACCGACAAGTCTATAGCAATTACATCGAATTGTAACTCAAGGTACTGCTACCTTGATCCTCTCGTTGGTGCTGAGATTGCCGTAGCGGAGAGTGCGAGAAACCTTGCGTGCTCAGGCGCCACACCCCTTGCAATTACGGACTGCTTAAATTTTGGCAGTCCCGAGAAACCAGAAATTATGTGGCAGTTTAAAAAATCAGTAGAGGGAATATCAGAGGCGGCAAGACGATTGGGAACCCCTGTTGTGAGTGGAAATGTGAGCTTCTACAACGAAACCGAGGGTAGAGCTATATACCCAACCCCAACTATTGCAATGGTGGGACTCATAAGTGGCATAAGAAACTACACCACACAATGGTTCAAGAATGAGGGTGATATATTAGTCCTCATTGGAGAAACGAAAGAAGAACTCGGTGGAACTGAATATCTGAATCTGATTCACGGCTTGACATCCGGTCCTCCCCCACAGATAAATATAGAAGCCGAATCGAATTTAATTACGACTCTAATCGAAGCAACTGAATACGGAATACTCAATTCGGCACACGACTTATCCGAGGGGGGACTGGCGG
>PSLL01000004.1:128366-137166 GCA_040289575.1 Candidatus Dadabacteria bacterium
GATTGGGGTGAGTATGGACTCATTATGTGGTAAAATTAGAGAGGATGCACTCTTATTTGGGGAATCTCAGTCGAGGGCAATAGTGTCGTTGAATAAGGAAAACGTCCATATATTAGAAAATATAGCTCTAAAACACGGCGTTCCCATGCAAGTAATAGGCAAGGTAGGAGGAGATAGGCTGTTTATAGAGGGATTAATTGACATCCCAATTTCAAGAGCCTACGAGGCTTGGGTTTTTGGGTTTGAAGGTATTTTGAGATAATGATTTAGCCATATTTCGTGTCTATTCGTGGTCAATAATATGATTAAAATCAAAGAAGAGTGTGGGGTCTTTGGAATCTATGGCCACCCGGAGGCGGCAAATCTCACATATCTGGGGCTTCATGCGCTTCAACACCGGGGGCAGGAAAGCGCAGGAATCGTTACATCAGACGGTACACATCTCTACACGCACCGCGAGATGGGGCTCGTATCCGACATATTTACAGAAGAGGTTTTCTCAAGGCTTCCGGGAAGGAATGCAATAGGCCACGTAAGGTATTCAACCACAGGTTCAAGTCACATTAAAAACTCTCAGCCAATAGTTGTTACATATTCCCGCGGCGAGATTGCAATCGCCCACAACGGCAATCTCACAAACGCCAGAGCCCTTAGAGAAGAGCTCGAGCATAGTGGAGCAATATTCCAGTCTACAACAGATACAGAGGTAATAGTGCACCTCATTGCAAGGTCTCAAGAGGAAAGTCCCATAAAGAGAATAATCGAGGCTCTTATAAAATGTAGAGGGGCTTATTCGCTTCTCTTTCTCTCCCCGGAATTTATGATTGCAACAAGAGACCCTTATGGATTTAGACCGCTCGTGATGGGAAGACTTGGAGACGCAACAGTATTTGCATCTGAGACATGCGCGTTTGATCTGATTGAAGCCGAGTTTGTAAGAGAAGTGGAGCCGGGCGAGATTTTGGTCATAAGCCCTAAAGGAACCGAATCAATTAAGCCGTTTCCTGAGGTAAGATGCGCGCACTGTGTTTTTGAGTTCATCTACTTTGCCAGGCCCGACAGCTTTATATTTGGAAGGAATGTCTACCAAGTAAGGAAGGAACTCGGAAAGCAGCTTGCGCGCGAGCAACCCTCCGACGCCGACATCGTTGTAGCCGTTCCCGACTCAGGCGTCCCTGCCGCAATGGGGTATTCTGAGGAATCCGGGCTTCCGCTTGAACTCGGACTCCTGAGAAGCCACTATGTGGGAAGAACGTTTATTGAGCCACAGCAATCAATCAGAAACTTCGGTGTAAAACTAAAGCTAAATGCAATAAGAGATGTTCTCTCAGAAAAGCGTGTGGTAATCATTGACGATTCAATTGTGAGAGGCACAACGAGCAGAAAGATTGTAAAAATGATTCGTGCCACTGGAGCGAAGGAGGTGCATATGAGAATCAGTTCGCCCCCTATGTGCTTTTCATGTTATTATGGGGTGGACACGCCGATTAGAGAAGAACTTATTGCCTCCTCTCTCAATGTAGAAGAGATAAATAAATACATAACATCAGACACTCTCGGATACCTGAGCCTTGAAGGCGTTATGAAAGCTTTAGAAAGCTACAAGACCTTAGAAGGGAAAGAAAGCTTCTGTGACGCCTGCTTTACAGGAAACTACCCGGTGGAGATAACCGACTCAAAGGTAAAGCTCAAACAGCTCCACCTTTTTGATAGATAGTTTCGGGAGAATCCACACTTAGTTTGGACTAATCTCGTACCAAATATTAGATAAAAAGCCGCGTGCGTCGGGCTGGGTAGACTCACGCACAATCTCCGGCATACCGTTGTTACATCGCCATTCATAAACCGTTTCATGTCCAGTCACTACCATCGAATAGCCAAAGAGACTCACAAGGGTTGGTATCATGATGGCACATTGAATTAGATTAAAGAGCTTCATCAATCCCTTCTCCGAATTATGTAATTCTACAGGCAAGGCCAGCCATATATTGAACTATTAAATCCCACTGAGTTTCTCAAGCACCTCTTCCATCTTCTGTTTTTTTAGTGAAAGCTCTTCGAATCTCTCTTTCTCTTTTTCAATTACATCTTCCGGGGCACGCCCAAGGAAGTCGGGGTTGGAGAGCCTCTTTTGGGAGAGTTCTATGTCTTTTAAAACCTTTGAAATTTCACGCTTTATCCTTTCGGTTTCCTTTTGAATATCAATTAACCCCTCTACAGGTAGGAAAATCTCAAGACCATTTATTATCTGGGCAATGGCCTTCTTCGGCCTTTCCCTCGTAGAAAACTCAATTGATGCTTTTGCTAGGCCGAGGATAGAGCTCTCGTGCCTCTTAATCATTTCCAGAACCGTTTCATTATCAGGAACAAGAATAACACTGACCCGATTTGAAGGGTGTACGCCGACTGTAGCCCTTAGATTCCTTATGGCGACTATAATCTGTTTTATAGACTCAATCTCATTATAGGCCTCTTCATAAATCTCGTCCTTATTAACACCGGGATAAGAACTAATAGATATACTCTCAGGGGCATCACTGCTAAATCCACGAAGTCTCTGATAGATCTCCTCGGTTATAAAAGGAGCAATAGGATGGAGGATCCGTAAAGCAGATGATAGGACCTTTACTAATACGGCTTGGGTTCTCTCCCTTGTCCCCGAATCATTCAGCATCGGCTTTACAAGCTCTATATACCAATCGCAGAAATCGCTCCATATAAACTGGTAGATTGTGCGTGCTGCTTTATCAAACTCGTACTTATCGAGAGCCTCTTCTACCTCCTTTACGGCTCTATTAAGATTTGTGAGAATCCATTTGTCGGGGGTAGAGAGATTTGAGTATAGGGACGAGGTATCCCTTGCCCCTGCATTTCCATCCAGATTCATAAACACGAATCTCGAGGCATTCCAGATTTTATTCATAAAGTTTCTGTAGCCCTCTATAACAGAAAGAGAAAGCCTTATATCCCTACCCTGAGCGGCAAGTGCGGTGAGACTGAACCTTAGGGCATCGGCTCCAAATTCATCCATTATATCAAGCGGGTCAATAACGTTTCCCCTAGTTTTGCTCATCTTTTCGCCTTTTTCATCCCTTATAAGGGCGTGAATATAAACATCCCTAAATGGCACGTCCCCCATAAATTTGAGCCCCATCATCATCATTCTCGCAACCCAGAAAAAGAGGATGTCGAAGCTCGTAACGAGAACAGACGTCGGATAGAATATTCGAAGCTCTTCTGTCTGTTTGGGCCATCCCAGAGCGCTAAAGGGCCAAAGGGCTGAGCTAAACCACGTATCAAGAACATCGGTTTCCTGCTCTATGTTTTTGGAATCGCAATACTCACATGACTTGGGCTCATCTATTGAAACGGTTATCCCATTACAATCCTTACAAATCCAGGCCGGGATTCTGTGTCCCCACCAGATTTGCCTCGATATGCACCAATCCCTTATATTCCTCATCCACTCGAAATATGTGCTCTTCCAGCCCTCCGGAATAATCCTCGTCTTGCCATACTCTACTGCCCGAATCGCAGGCTCAGCAAGAGGCTTCATCCGTACAAACCACTGTAGAGAAAGCATCGGCTCAACTACTGTGCCACACCTGTAGCATTTTCCTAATTGAATAGAATAATCCTCTGCCTTTTCGAGAATACCCTTTTTCTCAAAATCCTCAACAATCCGTCTCCTACATTCAAATCTATCAAGTCCTGTATACCTTCCGGCATTCTCATTCATCACGCCCTTAGAATCCATAATCTGGATTCTCTGAAGATTATGCCTGTTTCCAATATCGAAATCCGCAAAATCGTGAGCCGGAGTGATCTTTAGAGCACCCGTCCCCATACCCATATCTACGCCCTCATCCGCAATTATGGGAATCCTCCTGCCTACAACGGGGAGTATCACCTCCCTACCAACAACCCCTTTAAACCTTTCATCATTGGGATTAACAGCAATGGCGGTATCCCCCATCATCGTCTCGGGTCTCGTTGTTGCAACAACCATATATCCCCCTCCAGATGCAAACGGATACCTGAGATAATAGAGCTTCCCCTTTGTATCCTCACGTGTGACCTCTAGGTCGGAAAGAGCCGTCCCACAACGGGGACACCAGTTTACAAGATAATACCCCCTATATACAAGCCCCTCTTTATAGAGCCTCACAAAGACCTCTTTCACTGCAATCGAGAGCCCACCGTCCATAGTGAATCTCTCCCTCGACCAGTCGCAAGAGGCACCGAGCCTCTTTAGCTGCTCTATAATCCTCTTTCCATAAAGCTCCTTCCACCTCCACACCCTTTTTATAAACTCCTCTCTGCCCAAATCCTCCCGATTGATTCCCTCCTTATGAAGCTCCCTTTCAACAACCGTCTGTGTGGCAATTCCGGCGTGATCCGTTCCTGGAATCCAGAGTGCATTAAAACCCTTCATTCTTTTATATCGAGTTAATATATCCTGAAGCGTATTATTTAAAGCATGTCCTACATGGAGAGATCCAGTTATATTTGGGGGAGGAATGACAATTGAGAATGGTGGCTTAGAAGATTTGGTAGAGACATGAAAATACCCCCTTTCAATCCAAAATCTATACCACTTCTCTTCCACACCTTTATGGTCATAGGTCTTCTCTATCTCGGTTTTAGGAATATCTTCCATCTCTTGATAGGGGCTAATCTCCTCATTATTTGATGTGCAGTGGTGTATCAAATAATGATAAAAGGTTGCCCGTTATTAGGGTATATAGGGCAGACACGGTGGTCCGCCCCTACATAAACGAAAACCAAATTATTGTTTCTGTTCAACGGGAGCGGGAACCGGTATCTCCGGCACCTGAACCTCCACGTCTATATTTCTATACATGGGAAGCCCGGTGCCAGCAGGAATTAATCTTCCCATAATCACGTTCTCTTTGAGTCCCCTGAGATAATCCACTTTACCTTCACATGCCGCCTCGGTGAGTACCCTCGTGGTTTCCTGGAATGATGCTGCAGAGAGCCAGCTATCGGTACTAAGGGACGCCCTGGTAATACCAAGAAGAAGCGGCTCTGCTGTAGCAGGTCTTCCACCCTGGGAAGATACCCTTTCATTCTCTTCAAAGAAGACAAGCCTCTCGACGGGTTCTCCCACAAGGAATGTGGTATCACCTGGATCTTTAATCCTTACGCGCTTTAGCATCTGTCTTACTATAGTCTCTATATGCTTATCGTTAATCTTGACACCCTGGAGTCTGTAGACCTGTTGAATCTCATCTACAAGATACCTGGCAAGGGCTTTTTCACCCCGAATCCTCAAAATGTCATGCGGATTTACAGCCCCGTCAACAAGCTGATCTCCCGCCCTTACACGCTCACCATCTCTAATAAGAACGTGCTTTCCTCTCGGCACAAGATACTCCTTCGGCTCGCCGATATCAGGTGTTACAACGATCCTTCTTTTCCCCTTTAAGTCCTTCCCAAAAGATACAATTCCATCAATTTCGCTCACAATCGCAGGGTCTCTGGGAATCCTTGCCTCAAAGAGCTCTGCAACCCTTGGGAGTCCACCTGTAATATCCTTGGTCTTAGATGTTTCCCTTGGAATCTTTGCAAATACATCTCCCGCATGAACCGTATCGCCTTCGTTCTTTTCAATAATCGCTCCCACGGGAAGCGAATACTGAGAGGCTACACCTTGTTTGTCTGTAACCACTATTGCAGGGTGGAGATCTGGGTTCTTCGACTCAACAACTACCTTTTTGTATATCCCTGTAACCTCGTCTACCTGTTCCTTCATACTTACCCCTTCTTCAAGGTCTTGGAAACTTATGTATCCATCAACCTCTGAAATAAACGGCGTCGTGTACGGGTCCCACTCGGCAAGAAGGGCTCCTGCTTTCACTCGGTCGCTCCCTTCAACACTCAGTTTTGCGCCAAGCACAACCGGGTACCTATCACGCTCATACCCCTTCTCATCCACTATTGCCAGAATTCCGGTACGGTTTATTACAACGAGTTTCCCTTCACTGTTTCTAACAGATCTTACACCAATGAGTCTCACAATACCCTCATGTCTGCTCTCAAGCGTACTCTCCGCGACTCTCTGGCTCGCCGCGCCTCCTATGTGGAACGTTCTCATAGTAAGCTGTGTGCCCGGCTCCCCGATTGACTGAGCCGATATGATTCCCACAGCCTCTCCAATATTTACAAGTGTTCCTCTAGCGAGATCCCTTCCATAGCAGAGCACGCATACGCCGTGCCGGGCCTCACATGTAAGAACAGACCTGATTTTTACCTCGGTAATACTCGCCGCCTCATCAATAGCGTTTGCCGCCGCCTCGTCTATCTCCTGGTTTGCTCTTACTATTATCTTCCTTGTGGCGGGGTCCCTTATATCTTCAAGCGCAACACGTCCAAGTACCCTCTCCCCAATTCTATCTATTATCTCTCCACCTTCAATAAGCGCTCCTACAGTGATGCCGTCAATTGTGCCGCAGTCATATTCGGTTATTGTAACGTCCTGAGCTACATCAATTAACCTCCTTGTAAGGTATCCGGCATTTGCGGTTTTTAGCGCCGTATCGGCAAGACCTTTTCTTGCACCGTGAGTTGATATGAAGTACTGAAGCACTGTAAGCCCCTCGCGGAAGTTCGACGTAATAGGTGTCTCAATAATTTCCCCAGAGGGCTTTGCCATAAGTCCCCTCATTCCCGCAAGTTGGCGCACCTGTGTCTGGCTTCCCCTTGCCCCTGAGTCTACCATCATGTATATGGGATTCGCGCTAGGCATACTAACTTCGTTGTCGCCATCGCCCTTTAGAACATCAACGGAGAGCTCCTTCATCATCTCCTGGGCAACTTCATCGCTTGTCTTTGCCCATATATCTATTACCTTGTTGTATCTTTCTCCGTCCGTAATGAGTCCCTGAGAGTATTGAGCCTGAACCCTCATTACCTCGTCATAGGCCTTCTGTATCAGCTCTTCTTTTCTCTCTGGAACCCTCATATCATCAATCGATATTGAAATACCGGCACGGCTCGAATACTGAAATCCGAGTGTCCTTAGGCGGTCTGCAAGAATCACAGTGCTCTTGCCTCCCGCTATTCTGAAGCAACTATCTATTAACTCCTCAATAGCACGTTTTGTCATCAGTTTATTTACAAGCTCAAAAGGAACCCCTTTACGAACCTCATCTGGTATAATCTCATAAAGCAGGATTCTCCCCACCGTGGTTTCATACATCTTCCTGTCAATTCTCACACGAATCTTGGCATGAATCCCTATTTCACCCGAATCATAAGCCATTCTCACCTCTTCGATTGAAGAGAATACCTTGCCTTCACCTTTCTCAAATGGCACCTCCCTTGTCATGTAGTAGACGCCGAGGACAATGTCTTGAGTGGGAAGTATTATAGGCTTTCCGTGAGCAGGGGAAAGAATGTTGTTTGTTGACATAACGAGTGCCCTGCACTCGGTCTGAGCCTCAATTGAAAGCGGCACGTGTACGGCCATCTGGTCGCCGTCGAAGTCTGCTCCGAACGCCGAGCACACCAGCGGGTGAATGCGGATCGCCTTACCCTCGATGAGAATCGGTTGGAATGCCTGAATTCCCAGTCGGTGGAGTGTGGGAGCACGGTTAAGAAGCACTGGATGCTCTTTTACAACCTCATCAAGGGCATCCCAGACAATTGGAGCCTCCTGTTCGACCAGCTTTTTTGCAATCTTTATGGTTTGGGCGTTTCCCCATCCTTCTAGCTTTTGATATATAAAGGGCCTAAAAAGCTCAAGAGCCATCTGCTTAGGCAGGCCGCACTGATGAAGCCTGAGTTCTGGGCCTACGACAATGACGGAACGTCCTGAATAATCTACCCTTTTTCCAAGGAGATTCTGGCGGAATCTTCCCTGCTTCCCTTTTATTATGTCGCTTAGGCTCTTAAGCGGCCGGTGGTTATGACCAAGAACCGGTCTGCCGCGCCGTCCGTTTTCAAAAAGGGCGTCTACTGCCTCCTGAAGCATCCTCTTCTCATTCCTGATAATGATGTCAGGCGCCCCGAGCTCAAGGAGTTTTTTAAGCCTGTTGTTTCTATTTATAACGCGCCTATAGAGGTCATTCAGATCGGACGTAGCAAATCTTCCGCCATCGAGAGGAACAAGGGGCCTTAGATCCGGAGGAAGTACGGGGATCCTTGTAAGAACCATCCACTCGGGACGGTTTCCGGATTGTCTGAATGCTTCAACGATTCTCAGTCTCCTTGCAATCCTCGCCCTCTTTACCGGAGAAGTGGTTTCCTTCATCTCAGCCGCTGAAAAAGCTCAACAAGGTCAATCTTCTTGAGCATTTCTCTTATTGTCTCGGCACCCATTCCGACCTTAAATGATGGACCATATTCTTCAAGCGCCTTTCTATACCTGTCTTCGCTTAGAACCTCGCCAAATTTAAGTGGCGATGCACCTGGATCAAGAACAACATAGGCTTCATAGTAGAGAACTCTCTCTAGGTCCTTAAGAGTCATGTCGAGAAGCATACCGATTCTGCTAGGAATACTTCTTAAAAACCAGATATGTGCGACTGGAGATGAAAGCTCAATATGACCCATCCTCTCGCGCCTTACCTTGCTTGATATTACCTCAACGCCGCATTTCTCGCATGTGTGACCTCTGTGTTTTAGCCTCTTATATTTTCCGCAGAGGCATTCATAGTCCTTTACAGGACCAAATATCTTTGCACAGAACAGGCCGCTCCTTTCGGGTTTAAATGTCCTATAGTTTATAGTCTCAGGTTTTTTTACCTCACCGGATGACCATTCTTTGATCTTATCC